>CBDUJY010000001.1:0-359763 GCA_965367685.1 uncultured Planktotalea sp.
CGTCGGAGGAGTGGCAGAGTGGTCGAATGCACCGGTCTTGAAAACCGACGAGGGTGAAAGTCCTCCCAGGGTTCGAATCCCTGTTCCTCCGCCATTTTCTCACAAACATGAGAAACCATGGCTTAAGGCGTCTGTGACCTTGGTTGCCACTCACTGTGGCAGTGCGACAGAGCCCTTTCCGTTTTTCTTGCCTGCAATGCCCATGAAGCGGGGTGTTGCGTGCTTAGGAATGGTTGCCACTATAGCAATATTCAATAAGCGTTCTGGCCGCCTTTGCGCTGCCACGCATGAAATAGGTAAAGATAAGCCCGTCTTCCCCCCCGTAAAGCAATTGCAGTTTTACTGAGCGCGCGAAGGCGTTGAGGAACGCTTTGGTCATAGGAAATGTCGCGTGCCAGACATTGCCACCGCGATCTTCGCGCGCCCAACCCACGTCTATTTCAAAAGTTTCCTGGCTGTTATCCTTGAACGTATAGGACATTGTGATCGGAAATGTGGTCTCATTCCCGTGTTGCAAGGGGGCATCTGGCATGGTTTTGAGGATCATAAAGACCTCACGGTTTGCCCCCTCAGCCGCAGAGCAGGTGAACTCTAGGTCAAACAATCCGTCCTGAGCATTCAGCGCAAAGGCGCCCTGAACGCCTTGCGCCCCTCTATTGGGGGCGCTGACCCAATCTGCGCCAAAGGATGACATGGGGGCCAAACAGGCCGCTATGATTACAAAGGGGATTGGCTTGGGCATGATCTTCTCCGGTGGTATGGCGCGTGAATGATAACGCCATATTTACAATGGGATATCGCCTTAGAAGGCGTTGGGACCTAAGGGGGCGGTCTGCCCTTAGGTGTCGCCAAATAGGTAACCCAAAAAGGCAATCAAACCGAGGATGACAATCAGACCTGCAACGGCAATCAGCGGCGATTTGACAAGCCCAAGATCCCAGAACCGTGCCATTCCAGTTGATTTCGGCCGATGCTCAATGGTGTCAGTTTCGTTTCGCATGTCATGTGCGATGAAGGGATGCCTGAGATGCCTATATAAGTCCCGCCACGCAAAATACCCGCCAGCGAGCGTGCAGCCAAAGACGAACAGATAGCTAAACAGGCCGGGGAACCGCGCGTGAACCAGAAACATCCAGGCCAAGCCCGCGCTGACGATCCCCCAGACGAAAAGAGTGGTGCCAATGACCCCTTCAGCGGGGATTGTTACTTTGGTGGGGCAAAGATCACATTCGTAAGTCTTCTCGATGCCGATGCCCGCTGTGGTGACCGAAACGCACCGCAAGACACCGCCGTCACATCGGCTGCATTTTCGGGGCGTGTCACTGTGGGGGGCAGGTGTCTGGCGCATTGTTTTTCCTAACCACACAAAGGGTCCGCAAAGGGTTCATGACCGATAGAAATGCCATAGTATGTGATGACCCTCGCGGCTTTTGCAGACATCCAAACGGTCACTGCCGCAAGGGCAGCAATCACATGCTCAGCGTGCAAGCCACCTGAGAATTGCTTGTCTGTAAAACACGCACGTCATCGTTTCGGTTCAGAGCGTCCGCAATAAGGCTCATCACGTCCTTACGGGCATACAATGTGGTGCCGCAGAAATTCGATTGATAACAGCTTCCGGCCTCGGATTCACATTTCCCTAAGCTTGCGTAAATATAGTAGGTATGCGCATTGAACTTGGTGTAATATTTGCCATCAGCAAAAGCCGCACCAGCTGAAAACAGTGCGCCAACGGCCAGCGCCATCGTGACCGCAATCGTGCTTTTCTTTTTTGTGTTTAGACGTGTCATATTAATTCCCTGTTGTTTTGGACCTTATGTTCCCATCAATCCAAAAGATGATCGCGCCAGTTGACCATAGAATAAATGTCCCAGTTTACAATAGGGTCCGTTGCAAAACACAAGAAAAACCGTCGCCGGTATGTGTCCCAGACGGGTGCCATCCAAATCAAACCGGATCAAAGCCGCCGAAAGGCCGCGTATGTCAGTGACCTTGGTTTCAGCCAGCCGGCGCCGAGAAATCATACGGGGCTCAGAAAAGCATCCGGGATGATGACCTATTGAAACGCAACCTCAGCCGCCAGAACATAACCTTCGCTGCGCACGGATTGAATGACGGAATTATCCGCATTTTCCGGGTCGATTTTGCGACGCAAACGCGAAATATGGGCATCCACGGCGCGGTCTGTAATGGCGACAGAGTTGCCGTAAAGCTCAGACATAATCTGGTCCCGAGCAAGGATTTTCCCGGCTTTATGCACCAAGGCTTTCAAAAGCGTAAATTCAGCACCCGTCAAAGGAATAATCTTTTGATCGCTCAGGTTTTTTAACCCGCGGGTGATGAAATCAAGCTCTAGCCCTACAAATTGGGCGCTTTGATACTCGGGGCTGGGTTTCACCTCAGATGGGGCGTCAAGACGGCGCAAAACGGCCTTGATCCGGGCCAAAAGTTCGCGCGGTTCATAGGGTTTGGTCAGATAGTCATCCGCCCCCAGTTCCAGCCCTACAATCCGGTCAAATACCTCATCCCGCGCGGACAACATAATGATCGGGGTTTGCGCCTTTGCACGAATTTCCTTTGCAATATCAAGGCCATCTGCGTCCGGAAGGTTAAGATCCAAGACGATCAAACTGGTCAGGTCAGCGTCAAACATTGCCCGCGCCTGTGTCCCAGAGGAGGCGACCTGCACCCTATATCCATGCTTGATAAGAAAGCGTGACAGAAACGAGGTCAGTTGCATGTCGTCATCGACAATAAGGATTGCTTGATCCATCTCATGTTCCATCCAACAGTGTTGGCGATAACATGACGGCAGATTTCACAAGACGCAAGGTGCAGACCGTATGACAGCCAAAATCACCTCGTCCAACCGCTTTTACCGAATTGGTTTTTTAGCGTTTTTTCTCTTACTGGTCACTGTTCTTCTTGGTCTGTACCTCGGGACGGAAACCGAACGCAAATTTGCCGAGATTGAAGCAAGCTGGACGGATTACAACGGCGATGTGGGGCAAAAAGGCGTCTGGATCAGCTCAATTCGCGGTCATTTGGGCTATGGCGGGATTATTCACAACTTTAAAAACTACGTGCTGCGTCAGGATCAGGTGTATCTGGATCGGGCCCAGGTGCAGGTGCGCCAATTTGATGCTGTCGTTAAACTGTATTTGCAGGAAAGTGACAATCCGGTTGAACACAAAGCCCTGCGTGCGGTGAAAATGACCATTGATGAATATGCCGCCAATATTGCGGTGGCCCGCAAGGCCGTAGAACAAGGGATGGAGATCGCCGCCGTCGATCAATTGGTGCGGGTGGATGACAACGCCGCCAAACTTGCCTTGGCACAGTTGGAAACGATCTGGACGGAATCGCGCATCCTGTCGACCCGGCGGATATTTGCGGCTGTGGGGCAGGGGCAGGCGCTGATTGGCGTTGGCTTTGTGTCGATCGTCGCGCTTGTGCTGGCCGCCGCCGCGATTGGGGCGATGCTTTATTATATGTTTCGTGATATGCGCCTGACTTTGGTGCGCCTGTCGGATGAACTGACCGCGCGGCGCGATGCAGAAGCCAGCGAAAAGCGTTTGGCCAGTGTGGTTGAACAAAGCCCGGCGACAATTGTGATCACCGATACCTCGGCCCATATCCTTTATGCCAACCAACGCTTTCGCGAATTGACGGGGTGGAGCGGGCAAGAGGTCGAAGGCCAAACCCCAAAATTCCTGCAATCCGGTGACACCAGTGAGGGGACTTACAATGAATTGCGTGCCGCCCTTGCGGCAGGCGACGAATGGCAGGGGGTGTTTCGCAACCGTAAAAAAGACGGCAGCACCTATTGGTCCGACACGCGGATCCTGCCGCTGGTGGGGCCGGATGGCACGGTGCAGAACTTTATCGGAATTGGCGAAGATATCACCGAACGGCGCCAGGCGCGTGAACAGGTGGTGCGGGCGCAAAAGCTTGAGGCGGTCGGGCTTTTGGCCGGTGGCATTGCCCATGATTTCAACAATGTCCTGACAACCATCGTCGGCGCCACCCATCTGGCCGCGCTGGATGCGCCCGAAGGCAGTGATCTTGCGGGTGAGATTGAACAGATCGAAATAGCCGCCAAACGCGCGCAAAGCCTTGTGCATGGGCTTTTGACTTTTGCGCGGCGCGAACCGGGGCAACCGCAGCCGGTCAACCTTTGTGACATCGTGCATGAAGTGTCGCGATTGTTGCGCGCATCCCTGCCGCCCACGGTGCGGATTGAAACCTGTGACGCAACTGAGACGGTGATGGTGCTCGCGGATCACACGCATCTGCACCAGATTGTCATGAACCTTGCCCGCAATGCGGCTGAGGCAATCGGGGCGACCGAGGGTGTCATTCATGTGTCGGCCAATCATGTGGTTGGCACCCCAGACGGGCTTGCAGAACGCAGCGATGGCTGGGTGTGTTTGACCCTGTCGGACAACGGGCCGGGCATGTCGGCGGACACACGCGCGCGCTTGTTTGACCCGTTTTTCACCACAAAGCCAATGGGCAAAGGATCGGGCCTTGGATTGGTTGTTGTGTCTGGGTTGGTTGAAGAAATGGGTGGCCGGATTGAGGTGGACAGCGCGCCGGGTGAGGGGGCGCAGTTCTCAATTTACCTGCCCTCAACGGATCTTTTAGAGGATGACGCGGCGTTGTCTGAAACCTCTGCCATTCCGCGTGGCCGAGAACGGATCATGGTGGTGGATGACGAAACCGAAATTGCCGCCACCTGGCGCCGCTTGTTGATGCGTTTGGGATACCGGGTTGAGGCCTATACCTCGCCGGTGATTGCCGCAGAAAAGCTTGCCGCGGATCCGGGGCGGGTGGATCTTTTGGTGACGGATATGGTGATGCCGGATCTCAGCGGGGAAGCCTTGGCCAATCACGCGCGCGCGCTTCGCCCGGAAATGCCGGTGATTATCTGTACGGGCTATGCGCCCGCGACCATTTCCATCAGCGGCGCGGACCCAGTGATACTGGACAAACCCGTAGACCCCGCCCGCCTTGCCCGGCGGATCAGAGCGGCGCTTGATGGTGTAAATTCCTGAGTGAAACCATGCGGTAAGGCGGCACCCCGTCATAAACCGTCACACTTTAGGGCATTTGGTCACCCTGTGCGCAACACTTGTCGCACGCCTGGATCCTATCCTGATTTCGGAGAACAGCCTGGGGGACAAGAGTCGCACCGGGGCGCGAGCAAAGGCATCTGATGCGTCAGCCAGCGACATTTCATGCCTTTGTCACTTTGTAATGGTTGCTTCGCAAAAATGCGGAGCAACGGGACAGGAGGTCAAAAAATGATCCGAACGACAACTGCTCTGGGGGCCGCCATAGGGGCGTTGCTTGCGGGCAGCGCGGCCATGGCACAGGATGCTGTGCCCATCCAACCGATGGATGTGGATGCCGCGCGTGCCGAGCTGGGCAAGCGCATGTTCTATGACCCGCGCCTGTCAGGCGACACCAGCCTGGCCTGCGCAAGCTGCCACGCCCCTGATAAGGCGTTTACCGACGGCGAAGCGCTGTCGGCGGCCTATACGGGGGCGATGCATTTTCGCAATAGCCCAACCCTTGCCAATGTGGGTTACCGCGCCGCATGGATGCATGACGGGCGTTTGGGCACCAACCTTAATGATGTCGCGCGTGAGATGATCACCGAGACGTATTTGATGAATATGGATATGCGCATCATGCAAGAACGCATGAAGCAAGATCCGAAATATGTTGAGATGTTCGCAGCCGCAGGCATGTCAGAACCATCGAACGGTGGCGCGCGCAATGCGTTGATGGATTTCATGAAAACCATCGTGTCACGCGGGGCACCGGTTGATACTGGCGACTTGTCTGATGCGGCCAAACGCGGCCAAGAGATCTTTGAGGGCAAAGGCCAATGTGTCAGCTGCCACTCGGGTCCTCGGTACACCGACGATCAACCCCACAACACCGGTGTTGCGCAAAACCCAGAGATTTTTGCCGATCCTGAACGTCATTCCGCCTTTGTCACCTACGCGAAATTCATGGGTGTCGAGAATTATATGAACCTGCGCGAAGATCTGGGCGCCTATATCCGCACCCATGATGACAGTCAGAAACGTACGTTCCTGACCCCAACCCTGCGTGAGCTGACCTACACGGCACCTTACATGCACAACGGGACTATGGCCACGTTGGAAGAGGTCGTGGATTTCTATGACGCAGGCGGCGGGGATGATCCGTTGAAAGATAGCGTTCTGGCCCCGCTTGGGTTGAGCGCCGAGGAGAAAACCGATCTGGTGGAGTACCTCAAAGCCATGTCTGGCGAAAGCTTCGACACAGACGCCTATGTTTGGCGTGAAGATGACTTCGATTACGCGTTAATCGAAGACTGGCGCAACGTGAAAAATTGAGGAGACGGACCATGAAACACACAACCGCAATCCTCGCCAAAGTTGGACCTGTTCTTGCCATTCTGGCCACGCCAGCTTTGGCTGAGATGCCGCGCCCCGATGGGTTGGCCCCTTTGGGCGACGCACCAATTCCCGCGTCCAACCCCCAGACTGACGCAAAAGTTGAGCTGGGCAAAAAACTGTTCTTTGATCCGATCCTGTCGGGCAATTACAATATGCCGTGTTCGGCCTGTCACTTGCCAGAAGCGGGCTGGGCCATTCAGGCGCCGATCAGCTTTGGCTATCCGGGCACAACCCACTGGCGCAATTCGCAAACCATCGTGAACTCGGCTTACTACGGCAAGCTTTTTTGGGCGGGCGCGTCGGGTTCGCTTGAGCACCAAGCACGTTCAGCTGCCCGTGGGGGTGTCGCGGGCAACGGCGAAGACGATATGATGGAAAGCCGTCTGGCGTTTGTCCCTGAATATCGCGAGCGTTTTGCGGATGTTTTTGGCGATGATTGGCCAAACATCCGTCATGCTTATGATGCGATTGCCGCCTATCAACGCACCATTGTTCAAACCGATACGCCGTTTGACACCTATATGCGTGGCGATGATGCGGCGCTGTCAGACAGCCAAGTGCGCGGGTTGGAACTGTTTGCGGGCAAAGCAAATTGCATCCAATGCCACTCGGGCCCGATGTTGACCAATGAGGCCTATTATAACCTTGGGGTGCCGCCTTATTCCGGTTGGGAAGAGGATGAACTGGCCCAGATCACCTTCCGCTTTGAGCTGTATGCCAAAGGCTCAACCGAAGACATGTACCGTTCAACCAAGGATGACCCGGGCCTTTACTTCCGCACCAAAGAGACCGCGGACAAAGGAAAATTCCGTGTGCCTTCCTTGCGTTACACCAAATACACCTATCCCTACATGCACAATGGGATGATCGAGACACTTGAGGATGTTGTGGACTTCTACAACGCCGGTGGTGGTGAAAACGAATTTGCGGCCAACAAAAGCGATCTGATCCAACCTTTGGGTCTGACGGATGATGAAAAGGCTGATTTGGTGGCCTTCCTTGAAAGCCTCTCTGGTGACGAGCTGCTGATCGAAGAGCCCGAATTGCCACTTATGGAACCGCTGCCTGCCAATATGGCTGCAAACTAAGAAAGGGAAAAAGATGAACGATCTTGATCCGAAAATTGCCACCAAAATCGCTGCGGCCATCAATGGCGAAAACGGCGAAGCCTCAAAGGCGGGCACGCGCAAGTGCTTGATGAACCGTCGCCAGTTTTTGTTGTCGTCGGGCCTGACCACCACGGTTGTAATGGTGGGCATTCCGGGCATGTCCGAGGCGGAAACCCCTGCCGTTGTGTCGACCTATGAACGCAAGCTTGTGGGCAAACTTTCTGAGCTGAAAGTGGATGAACCCACCAGCTTTGAATACCCGGATGAGGGCCAATATGCGGAAAGCATTCTGGTCAAACTGGGCACCAAAGCGGGTGGTGGTATTGGGCCTGACAGCGATGTTGTCGCGTTCAATTACACCTGCACGCATCAGGGCGGGCCGCTTCAGGGCACCTATAAAGCTGCCGACAAGGCGCTGGGGCCATGCCCGCTTCACCTGACCACCTTTGATCTGACACGCCACGGTATTTTCATTGCCGGGCAAGCCTATCAATCGCTGCCACAGGTGCTTTTAGAAGTGGAGGGCGACGACATTTACGCCGTCGGCATGTTTGGCCTGATTTACGGCCGTTTTGACAATCTTCAGGGCTAGGAGGAAACCAAATGTCTACACCATATTACGTCCCAGAAGAGAGCGTGCCCCTGCCACCGGTTGATGCAGAAGTGATCCCGACAGCCTGTGATTACTGCATCGTGGCTTGTGGTTATAAAGTGTACCGCTGGCCGGTGCGTGGCGGCAAAAACGGCGGCCCAGCCGCGGATCAAAACGCCTTTGGCGAGGATTTCCCGGTAAGCCCCTTGGGCGCTTGGGTTGCGCCAAACCAGCACAACATCGTGCTGCACAAAGGCGAGCCACATCACGTGGTGATCATCCCCGACAAAGATGCAGAACATGTGAACCCGCTGGGCAACAGTTCAATCCGTGGCGGTGCCATTGCGCAAAAGGTCTATAACCCGCAAACCCCAACCCGTGACCGGTTAAAGTCCCCCATGGTTCGGATGTTTGGCGTGTTGATGCCCGTGACCTGGGATTTTGCGCTCGAGATTGCAGCCGAGGTCGGCAAGCACGTGCTGGAAAAACACGGCACCAACGCGTATGGCGTGAAAACTTTCTCGTATGGCTATATGGAAAACACCTATGCCATCACGAAATACGCGCTTGGCAATGTACGCACGGCGAACTTTACGTTCCACGACACGCCATCGGATGTGACATCAACCCCCGGTTTCCGTGATGCTGGTTTTGATAACTTTGGGCCCAGCTATGAAGATTGGGGATCGGCCGACACGCTGTTGATGTGTGGCACGGATCCCTATGAAACCAAGACGATCCTCTTTACCGATTTCATCATGCCCGCCATCCAAAACGGCCAAAAGGCGATCTTTATGATCCCACGGCGTTCATCAGGTACGGCCTTTGCCGAGGCCAATGGCGGTCTGGTTCTGGACATTCAACCCGGCACCGACCTTCCGGTGGTTCTGGCGATTGCCCGGGTGATCGTTGAAAACGGTTGGCAGGACAAAGAGTGGATTGAGAAGTGGGTCAACAACAAATGGGAAAGCAGCTCTGGCTTCGGCCAAGGCACGCGAAACACCCCATGGCAGTGGCGCACAACCTGGGGCAAATTCCAAACCAAAGGCTTTGACGATTGGGTCGACTGGCTGATGGCACAGGATTATGCTGAACCGACCAAAGCTGCAGAAATTGCGCAGATCGACGTTGAAAAGATCTACACCGCTGCGGAATGGATGGCGAAACCACGCGAAGACGGCACACGGCCAAAAACATCCGTGATGATCGAAAAGGGCTTTTACTGGTCCAACAACACCGGCAACACACAGGCGATTTCCGCGTTGGGCATCACTGTTGGGGCAGGCGGTCGTCCGGGGCAGGTCATTGGTCGCGCAGGCGGTCACCAACGTGGGGGCCTTCGTGGCGGGGGCTATCCGCGCAACAAGTCGCCGGAAAAACTCCCGGGTCGTCGCCGGCGCGCCATGGATTGTGACCGCTATTTCATGGCCGGGCACACCCGTTTGGCCCATGTGATTGGCACCACCTGGGTGCAGGCCATGTGCGGATCGCAGTCCTTGCAAGCCAAATTCGAAGAGCTGACCGTGCGCAACCCGCATCAGGTGATGTCCTTTGATAAGCAAGAGATCATCGACACGCTGAAAGCCCGTGCTGATAGTGGCGGGACCGTGGTTTGGGATCAGGATATCTATCTGGTGGATCCCATCGGGGCGCGCTATGCCGACATCGTTTTCCCGGCATCAGGTTGGGGCGAAGACACCTTTACGCGCGCGAACGGCGAACGCCGTCTGCGTGTCTATCCCAAGTTCTACGATGCCCCCGGTGAAGCGAAACCAGATTGGTGGATCATTGCTGAATTGTCGAAGAAAATGGGCTTTGAAGGGTTCGATTGGCAAAACTCAAACGATGTGATCGAAGAGGGCGCACGCCATTCACGCGGATCGCGTAAGGACTTTAATATGGTTCTTGTGGCGGCAAAGCGCGAAGGCAAAACCCTGCATGAGAAACTGGGTGAGTTCGGCACAACCGGCATTCAGGGCCCTGTGCTGATGCTGGACGATGGCACACTTGAAGGCACCAAACGTCTGCATGACACCACGCGGAAATTGCCAGCATCTGGCCCTGCGGGTCAGAATATGTTCAACAAAAAGTTGACGCATTTCAACACCCAAACCGGCAAGTGCAACATCCAAAAAGCGCCGTGGGATCTGTTTTCCTCTTATTGGGAATGGCTCAAGCCGCATGAGGACGAAGGCGAGATCTGGATGACCTCTGGTCGTATCAACGAGCGTTGGCAATCTGGATATGATGATCGGCGCCGCCCCTATATCGTGCAGCGTTGGCCGGAAAACTGGATCGAAATCCACCCGAAATTTGCCGAAAAACACGGCATTGAAAGCGGCGATTACGTTCAGGTTTATTCCGACCGGATCCCGGTGCAGAAGGACACAATTGTTGGGGTGGAAGGCGATGATTTCGACTTTGCCAGCCTGATGAAAAACGGCCATATCGAGCTGACAAAAGCGTCGATTACGGCGGTTGCGATGGTGACCCCTGCGGTGAAAGAAAACATGGGATACATGGATTTCTTGCACACCTCACAGCCGGCAAATGCCTTGTCGGGGCGTGTGGTTGATTGGATTTCGGGCAACTACAACTATAAAATGGGTGTCGGGAAAGTGCGCAAAATGGGCGAAAGCCCCTATAAATCGCAGTTCCGTTCGATGTCCTTTGCCCGTCGCGATATCGCGTAACACGCAGTGAAAACATCAAGGTGTCCGGTCGATCCGCCGGGCACCCGCAAGACCACTCACGAATATTGCCTTGGCCCCTTGGGCCTTGGCACCATTAAACAGAACAGGACGAGGTCTGAGATGCTAAAATATGTGGTTTCGAATAAGGCAGAAGGTGTTGACCCTGTCCCGACCTTACTGACCCACCTTAAGACTGGAAATGAGGTTATTCGCACCGATGCCATCCGCGCCATTGCGGCACGCGCGCCCGGTGATGACCGCGCCCGAGAGGCGCTTTTGGCGGCGCTTTTGGATCAGGACCCAGACGTGCGATCTGATGCGATGGATGCGCTGGTGCATTTTGCCCGCATTGAAGACTCGCCAAAAATTCGCGACAGCTTGATGGGGGACCCGGTCCGCGAGGTGAAACTCGCCGCGATCGACCTGCTCACCGCGCTAAAAGACCACGCCTCTGTTCCCTTGTTTCGAAAACTCACCCTTGGCCGTGCAGAAGATGAGGTCGAGTGGGAAGATGAGGCCGGGATGTGGGACGAATGGCTGGAAATCCAGATCGCTTGCATCCGCGCCCTGGGCAAATTGGGGGCAGAAGATGCGATCAAAGATATTCTGGCTGCGCGCGATGATGAATACGGCCAAAACCTCGATCTGCCGGTGTTCGACGCGCTGAAAAATATGGGCAGCGAAGGCATGGTGTGGCTTTTGGCGGTTGCACAAACCGAAGATGGTTTGGCCCGCAAACGCGCGCTTGAGGCGATGACAAAACTTGACCCGGATGCCTTGCGCCCACACGTGGATTTCCTGTTGGGGGACGACAATTCAGCGGTGCGTGGTCTGGCAGTGAACGTCTTGACGGCTGAAGATGATCGGCTTGCTTATATTGCCCATAAAGACGTTGATGCCGGTTTGCGCACCGTGGCTTTGGCAAAGATTGCGCCAGCCCGTCCGGACCTTGTTGTCGCGGCGCTGTCTGATCCGTCAACGGATGTGCAAGCGGTGGCATTGGATCATTTAACCTTGCCGTTAGAGGATGATTTGGCCGAGGCGCTTAATGATAATATGCACGCTTGGTTGCTGACGGATGACGGCGCTTTGGCCACTTCTGTTGCGCGCAATTGGTTCCGTCTTCAAGGTGATGCGCCACATGATCCGTTGCTCACCCTGATCCGCGACACTGACCGCCCGCTTGAGGCGCGCTTGGCGGCGGTTGAAGGGGTCGCAAAGCTTAAAGACACCGCCAGCTGCGAACGTCTGATTTCGCTTTTGTCAAACCCTGCCCAACAGATTCGAACCGTTGTTCTAACGCATCTTGCCACCCGTGCCGGGCAGGGGGATGAGGTCGCCTGTGAGGCTTTGGTGGTCGCCGCCGAGGGGGCATTGCTTGCGCCCAAACTGACGCGGGATACAGTGGAAAGTGCGAAACAGACTCAGGATCTGAGCGCTGATGACGGGGCGATCCCCCGACTTCACATCACCAAAGAAGGTGAGATTGCCACCACAACCGATGGTGACGGCACCGGATCAACGCTTGAGGCGATTCAGATCAACCGCGTGGCGCCAAAAGAGCCGGGCAAAAAGGGCAAACAAGCACGCAAACGTCAGGCCATCGAAGGGCCAGAAGACTTGGCGCATGATGTGGCGCGTGTGGCCCTTGGCATGATGGGGAACCTGCCGTCTGAAAGCATTGGCGAGGCGATCAGATCAATGACGGAATGCGTGAAAGATGACCTGCGCAGTGCAGCCTATCAAGCGATGGCCAAACGTCATCAGGCCGGATTGGTCGCAGCAGAAGACCTGCCGCGTATCGCAGCAGGGTTGATGGATCGCACGGCAATTGTGCGCACTTTGTCCTGCCAAATGGCCGCCGCACAGCCAGCACTTTGCGATGCTTTGATGGCTCTTCGGTCCGATCCTGACGCGATGGTCCGTCTGGAATGCGTGTCCGTGTTGGCGGATCCAAAGCATATATCCGAGGCGTTGTCGGATGAGGATGCGCGGGTGCGTAATGCGGCCCTTAAGCGGGTCATTTCTGAGGCAACAGGTGTCTCACCGGTCGATGTGTTTGACATGCTGCAAGATGCGGAACAGATCACAACCCTGCGCCACGGCGTTGAAATATCTGATAAATTTTCCGCTATTATCTATGAGAAACTGATGGCGGAGGGCCTGCCCATTCGCCACGCGCATGTGTTGCTTCAGGCGCTGTCAGCATAAAAGTCCGGCGGCTCTGATCGTGTGTCAGGCCCGCCGATACCGCTCCACGAAATTGGCAAGGATTGTTGCGGGATGGATCACGTTTGACGCGTGGCACATCTCGATCAATTCCTGTGCCTCTTCGGGCGGAAAATAGCCGTGATGTTTATAGATCCCGATCCGCGTTTCAAACCCATGGGCGTCAGCCTCTGGGTGAAATTGCGTGGCATAGACGTTTTCGCCAAAACGGATCATTTGGAACGGACATTCTGGCGCGCTGACCAGATGCACACAGCCTTCGGGCAGGGTTTGCATCGCTTCTTTATGGGCAACAAAGGCTTGGAACTGCGTGGGTATACCGCTGAGCAAAGGATCATTTTGCCCATCTTTGGTGATCTGACACGGGTTCGCGCGCACCGGTTCACCAAATCGTTCTTTTGACACGGCACCGGGCGCCAAATGATGCCCTAAAATGCCAATCCCGTAACAACAGCCAAGAAAGGGAATATCCTGATCGGTGATGCGGGGCATGATCGACAGGCATTCTGCCTCGATTTTGGCCTCTTGTGGGGATTTCTGGTCCTCAGCATCCGACACGCACCCCGGACCTCCGCCAACAATCACACCGGAATAGGCATTTAAATCAATGTCTTGTGGAAGTTTTTCTTGATCAAGGCGAATGCGGTGAACCTCACCCCGCGCCAAATGTCCTTTGTCGAGAAACGCTTGAAACTCATCATCCGATGCATCTGTTTCGGGCCGCAATTGCAAAATCAAAAAGGGTTTCATTACCGCCTCATTCGTTTTCAAAACTTTGCCTGAATTTCGCGCCAAGAGCAATTGTCTGGGCGGGCCTGCGGCATTTTGGTGGTTGTTCTTTTGGATGAATATCTGATAATATAATAATTAGCGAATATGTTCCTCCGCCGCGCGAACCGGAGGTGAGGAGACAAAAGCCATGAAACACATCCAATCTTGGGTGCTTGCCTTGCTGTGTTCGATTGCTCTTGCGCCAATTGCGTGGGCCGAAACGGCAACTCAAGCCCCAAAAATTCCAAACGCCCCACCTGCTATTCCGACCAGTTCAACGGCGGATCACAGCCAGTTTGATGCGTTAAAGCGCAGTTTTGCATCTGGCCCCGAAGTGACCGAGGCGTGTTTGTCCTGTCACACCGAGGCCGACAACCAGCTGATGCATGAAATTCATTTCACTTGGGATTATAAAAGCCAAGCAGGTCAGAGCCTTGGCAAGTCGAATGTGATCAATTCATTTTGCGGTAATGTGGCCGGCAATGAAGCCCGCTGTACATCCTGTCACGCGGGATATGGGTGGGATGACATGGGGCAAACCCCGGCCGAGGCCAATGTCGCACCCGATTGTCTGGTGTGTCATGACCGGTCGGGGCAATACACAAAAACGGCAACCGGGGCAGGGCATCCGCCGCTGGATCCGGTGAAACCCGGGACCAAAACCATCACCGGCCAATTGGCCTGGGCGGTGGATCTGACCAAATCGGCGCAGTCGGTGGGCATGCCGGGGCGGGACAACTGCGGCAATTGCCACTTTTATGGCGGCGGCGGCGACAATGTGAAACACGGCGATCTCAGCTCGGTTTTGTATAATCCAACCAAAGATGTGGATGTGCATATGGCGACGGATGGGCTGAATTTCACCTGTTCGACCTGTCATGTTGAGGACAAGCACAGCTGGGCCGGGTCGCGGTATGACGTGGTCGCCAAAGATATGACCCTGCCAAAACCTGGGGCGGGGCGGGCAACGGCGTCTTGTGAAAGCTGTCATTCCAACGATCCGCATCCGGCCAACATCAAGGGTCTGAAGCTGAACGACCACACGGATAAGCTCGCTTGTCAGACCTGTCACATTCCCGAATTTGCCAAGGGTGGCATTGCGACCAAAACCTATTGGGATTGGTCAGCGGCGGGCCGCATGGGGCCTGATGGCAAGCCGATGCACGAGGATAATTTTGTGCAATCAGATGGCAAACGCCTGCACACCTATCTGTCGACCAAAGGCATCTTTGAGTATGGCGAAGACGTCACGCCGCATTATGCGTGGTTCAACGGTCAGGTCGAATATGCCACGGATGAGGTGATTGACCCCAGCCAAACCGTCGAAGTGAACCGTCTGAACGGCACGCCCGGCGGTAAAGACAGCCGCATTTGGCCCTTTAAGCGTATGGAGGGGCGGCAATCTTATGACACGGACAGCAGCAAGCTGGCCTATTCCCATGTTTGGGGACCAACCACCGACACCGCGTTTTGGACCAATTTCGACTGGCCCAAAGCGATTGAAGCCGGGATGAAAGCCGCGGGGCAGGACTATGGTGGGAACTTCGATTTCGTCGACACCTATATGTATTGGCCAATCACCCACATGGTGGCGCCGTCAGATCAAGCGCTGGAATGCGCGGCCTGTCACGCAACAGACGGGCGGCTTTCTGGGATCGAAGGCGTGTATTTGCCCGGTACCAATCCCCGCGGACCGGTGGGTCTGTTGGGCATGGCGATCTTTGCGCTGACGCTTTTGGGCGTCATTGGTCATGCACTTCTGCGCATCTTTAGCCGAAAACCCAAAGGGGGCACCCATGTCTAAGCGTCTTGTCAAAGTCTATCCCGCGTTTGAACGGATCTGGCATTGGACCCAAATGCTGTTGATCATGATCCTGATGGTGTCCGGGTTTGGAATGAACGGGGTGCATGGGTTGCTGCCCTTTGGTCCGGCGGTGATGATCCATACTATTGCGGCGCTTGTGTTATTGGCCGTCTGGATTTTCGCCACCTTTTGGCTGTTCACCACGGGGACATGGAAACAGTTTGTCCCACAGCTGGACGGCATGATTTCGGTGATGCGGTTTTACGTTTACGGCGTTTTTAAAGGCGAGGCGCATCCGTACAAAAAGCTGTATTGGCGCAAGCATAACCCGCTGCAAGTTTTTGCCTATTTCGGGTTAAAGATGTTTGTCTTTCCGCTGATTTGGGGCACGGGGCTTTTATATATGTCCTATAATTTTTGGGCCGATGCGGGCGACAGCTCGTTCACGCTTTATGTGATTGCCAACCTGCATTTGCTGGCGGCTTATGTCATTGCGGCCTTTGTGGTGATCCACGTTTATCTGCTGACAATTGGCCATGGTTTTCGCGAGCATGTGAAACCGATGATCAACGGCTATGAAGAGGTGGATTTGACCGAAGAACAGGAAGCTTATCTGGAGGCCAATGAACCCGAACGGCTCACGCCGCGATAACACCAATGGCGATTGCAACAAAAAAAGGCCCGCCAAATGGTGGGCCTTTGTCATTTAAGGTCGGTGTAACCTAAGCTTGCGAGCTGAAAACTTACCGTCCCCAGGTGCGCACAGTGCCGCAATCCATATGGACAAAGTTCGACCCGGAATATTTTCCAACTCCGCCAGCACGACAGGCCGAGGCTGCTTTGAAGATTTGGCCAACATTGCGGGTTTTCAGACGAAGATCAGCCGCCATTCCCTTCATATGCAGGGAATTCTTTGCCACACCGCCGGACCGGCTGCGCAACATTGCATTGGTTTTTGGCGAACGATAGCCGGACAACATCAGGTAAGGTTCATTTGCATCCATTAGGCCATGAGCGGCGGCCATAATGTCAATGGTACGGGTGTCCATTTTGATGGATTGATCCACACGCCAGTCGCGCATGAAGTAATTGATCTCTTTCAAGGCTTCTTTGATGTATTTGCCTTCCACCCAGTAGATCATATTGATCGTCTCACCGGTGCGGCCAGAATGCATCGCAATGCGGCGAACGTCCCCGCCACCGCGAAGAAAGCCTGCTGCGTTTGCGTGAAATGGTGCTGCGGCCACTGTGGTGGCTGCGAATGCACCCAACAGCCCACGGCGCGTCATCCGCATACCGTCATGCTGCTTGGTCGAAAGGTTGTCAGTCATCGTCCAGCGTGTCCCGTCGCTTGCCTGTCACTGCGCTGTCCCGGCTATGCGGTCCTTCACACAGAAATTGTTGTCACCATCTCCCCCGGTGCGCTTGTTTTATGGCATATCTCGAATCGCAGGCCAAGTGGAGTTTTCGAGGGATTAATGAATTCAAGGGTTATAGGCAAAATTTTGCTGAAATTGACGAATAATTGGTTAATCGTGTCCGAAACGCTCCAGATTTGTGGCAAAGCACAAGGAAAGCTCAAATGCGCTGCGTATTTCGTATTTGTGAATGGACACACCAGATGAGATTGCCGATTATTGCCCGATCTTCACATTTTACTACGCATGGGATTGAGATGACAACGAACACGCTGCCACGGATTCGTGCAAATTTCCTGCACCTCCTTTTCGTTTGGGCGCTGACCGCCGTTTTTACCGTATTTGCCACGTCTTCGACAGGTGTCGCACAAAGCCAACCCTCTGCATTTGCGCAGGCTGTGGCCGAGGCTGCGGCCCGCGATAAAAGCGTCGCTGCCTTTTATAAAGCCAATGGGTACAAGGCGATCTGGACCGGAAAAGGGTCAAAAGATCGGTCGCGCCGCCAGGCACTTTTGAAAGCAATGGCGCGGGCGGGCGATCATGGGTTGCCGATTGCGGCCTATGATACGGACCTTTTGAAAACCAATCTGCGTCAGGTGAAATCTGTGCGCGATTTGGGCAAGCTGGAAGTGCAGATGTCCAAATTGATGCTGACCTATGCCCGCCACGTTCAGACCGGTGTGTTAACACCCTCGCGTGTGGATTCGGGGATCGTACGCAAAATCCCGCTTCGCGATCGTGCGCAGCTTTTGGCGGCATTTGCCAAATCTAGCCCGTCGAAGTTTCTGAAATCCCTGCCGCCAAAGTCACCCGAGTACAAACGGTTGATGAAAGAGAAACTGCGCCTTGAAAAACAGCTCGCCAAAGGGGGGTGGGGCGCCAAAGTGCCGGCAAAGTCACTGAAACCCGGTCAATCGGGCAATGCGGTGATTGCGCTGCGCAACCGGTTGATCGCGATGGGTTATCTGAAACGCTCTGCCAGCCAGACCTATGACGCCACCATCCAAAAAGCGGTGCAACAGTTCCAACAGAACCACGGCCTGTCGCCTGACGGCGTTGTGGGTGCTGGCACGATGAAAGAGATCAACACCCAGGTTGAAAAGCGTCTGGCCTCGATCCTTGTGGCGATGGAGCGTGAGCGTTGGATGAATATTGAGCGCGGCAAGCGCCACATCTGGGTCAATCTGACCGATTTCACTGCGCAAATCATTGATGGTGGCCGTGTCACGTTTGAAACCCGTTCGGTGATCGGTAAAAACCAATCCGATCGTCGCAGCCCTGAATTTTCAGACGTGATGGAATTTATGGTCATCAATCCAACCTGGAATGTACCACGTTCGATTGCGACCAAAGAATACCTGCCGATGTTAAAGAAGAACCCCAATGCCGTTGGGCATCTGAAACTGATCGACAGCCGTGGCCGGACTGTGAATCGCGGGTCTGTTGATTTCACAAAATACAGCGCCCGATCCTTCCCTTTTGCCATCAAACAAGCGCCGTCCAAGCGTAACGCATTGGGCTTGGTCAAGTTCATGTTCCCGAACAAGCACAACATCTATTTGCACGACACCCCATCAAAAAGCCTGTTCAGCCGCGAAGTGCGCGCGTTCAGCCACGGGTGCATTCGTTTGGGCAACCCGTTTGAATTTGCCTATGCCCTGTTGGCCAAGCAAACCTCGGACCCCAAAGGCACGTTCCACAAGGCGTTGAACACGGGCCGGGAAACGCGGGTTGATCTGAAAACACCGCTTCCCGTGCATTTGGTCTACCGTACAGCGGTGATGCCAGCCAAGGGCAGGGCCAACTATCGCCGCGACGTTTATGGTCGTGACGCAAAGGTATGGTCGGCATTAAGCAAAGCCGGGGTGGCGCTTCGCGCCGTAGGCAGCTAAATCCTTGGATAAGAGATGCCGAGGCAGCGAAAGACCCCTTGCCTCGGGTCATCCAACAAGGAGAGCGGAATGCAATTCACACTTGCCGATATTGCGAAAGCCCTTGGAACCGAGGTTCTTGGGCGTGGTGATCTTGTTCTAACCGGTGCAGCCGAACCTGCGGATGCAGGCGCAGATCAGATTGCGCTGGCGATGGATCCCAAATACGCGGATGGGCTTGCCCAAGGTCAGGCCCGCGCCGCCCTGTTGTGGCAAGGCGCCGATTGGCAAGCGTTGGGGCTTGAGGGCGCTGTGTGCCTGAGCCGCGGCAAAACCGCGATGCCGCTTTTGACCAAGGCGCTGGATCCCGGATTGGGGATTGACCCCGGCATTCACCCAAGCGCCATTGTGCATCCCACGGCTGTGATCGGTGACGGGGCCGCTATTGGCCCGCTTGTGGTGATTGAAAAAGACGTGGTGATTGGGGCAAACGCGCGTATCGCACCGCATGTCTCGGTCGGCTATGGCACGCAAATCGGCGCAGATGTGACGCTTCATGCGGGCGCGCGGATTGCGCATGGCTGTATCATTGGCGATCGGTTCACGCTGCAATCCAACGCGGTGATCGGCGGGGACGGCTTTTCCTTTGTCACGCTTGAAAAAGAAAGTGCCGTGGAAAGCCTGCGCGGCAATATGGCCGAGGGCGAAGACGCCAGCACCGTGGAAGGCAGCGCACATTGGGCGCGGGTGCATTCGCTGGGCGGCGTTGAAATTGGCGATGATGTCGAAGTGGGCGCCACGTCCACCATTGACCGGGGCACCATTCGCGCAACGCGTATCGGAAATGGCACCAAGATCGACTGTCAGGTTCAAGTGGGCCACAACGCCGTTGTCGGCGAACATGTGATGATGTGCGGCAATGTGGGCGTGTCGGGGTCGGCCCAAATCGGCAACCGCGTGGTGCTGGGCGGTAAAGTTGGCGTCAGCGACAATATCTTTATTGGTGACGATGTGATCGCCGGTGGTGGCACCAATATTTACACCAACGTGCCCGCCGGGCGCGCCGTTTTGGGCAGCCCCGCGGTGAAGATTGAGACGGAAATGGCCATTCGCCGTGAATTGCGCCGTTTGCCGCGTCTTGCGCAAACCCTGCGGGACCTTCAAAAAACTGTTTCAAACCTGGTGGATAAGACCTAAAAATGCCCCGTTGATCGGGGCGACATATGGGGCCAAAGATGGGTAAAGAAATGTCGGACACAATCACAACCCGCGTGATCGCAATCATCGCTGAACAAGCCGTGCTGGAACCTGAAGATGTCAGCCTGGATCAAACGCTTGAGGATCTTGGCATTGACAGTCTTGGGCTGGTCGAAAGCATCTTCGCAATCGAAGAAGCCTTTGACATCTCAGTGCCTTTCAACGCCAATGACCCTTCGGAAAGCGATTTTGACATCTCGTCCGTGGCGGCGATTGTGGCGGCGGTCAAAGCGCTTGTGACCAAACAGGCCAGCTGATCCCATGCGCAGAGTTGTCATCACCGGGCAGGGCACCATCAACGCCCTTGGGCGCAACGTGCCCGAAACGCTTGAGGCGATGCGCGAAGGACGTTGTGGCATTGGCGCGCTTGAATTTCAGGATGTGGAACGCCTGTCGATCCGTATTGGCGCGCAGGTCAAAGGCTATGATGCTGAGGCGCATTTCAACCGCCAAAAGATCGCGCTTTTTGATCGGTTCACCCAATTCACCATGTTGGCCGCATCAGAAGCGATCGACCAATCCGGCCTGAGCTTTTCAGGGGAGGTCGCCACGCGGGCCGGGGTTGTTTTGGGCACCTCGGGCGGGGGGATGAACACGCTCGATGAAAACTATCGTTCGGTTTATGAAGACGGCAAAAACCGGGTGCATCCGTTTGTGGTGCCAAAGCTGATGAACAACGCTGCGGCCAGCCATGTGTCGATGGAATGGAACCTCAAGGGGCCCAGTTTCACGGTGGCGACAGCCTGTGCCAGTTCAAATCACGCGATGGGACAGGCGATGCAGATGATCCGGGGTGGCATGGCGGATGTCATGGTCACCGGCGGGTCCGAGGCCATGTTGTGCTTTGGCGGAATCAAAGCATGGGAAGGGTTGCGCGTGATGTCAAAAGACGCCTGCCGGCCCTTTTCGGCCAACCGCAATGGCATGGTGCAGGGCGAAGGGGCCGCAGTCTTTGTCTTTGAGGAATACGAACACGCCAAAGCCCGTGGCGCGGAAATTCTGGCTGAAATTGTCGGCTTTGCCATGACGTCGGATGCGTCTGACATTGTGATGCCCTCAAAACAAGGGGCCGCACGGGCCATTACCGGCGCGATGCAAGATGGCGGGCTGAACCCCGAAGACATCTGCTATATCAACGCACATGGCACCGGGACAGCGGCCAATGACAAGACCGAATGCGCGGCCGTGGCGGACGCCTTTGGGCATCACGCGGATGACCTGATGATCAGTTCTACCAAATCCATGCATGGGCATTTGATTGGCGGAACCGGCGCGGTTGAGCTGTTGGCCTGTGTCATGGCCCTGCGCGATGGGGTGATTGCCCCCACAATTGGCTATGAAGATGCCGACCCGGAATGTGCGCTGGACGTTGTGCCCAATGAAGCGCGCGAGGCCAATGTGGGTGCCACATTGTCCAACGCTTTCGCATTTGGCGGGCTGAACGCGGTTCTTGCACTGCGAAAAGCCCCTTAGTAGGTATTGAATTAGCAACAAAAAACGCCGCCTCAAGGGGCGGCGTTTTTCTTAATGTTCAAAGACTTATTACTGTGCAGCTGCAGCGGGCGCAACCGGTGCCACCAACTTGTCATAAGCCGCAGTAAAGCCTTTCAATGACATGGTCAGCGCCACTTTCTTTCCAGGTGCTGCGGCGTGAACGATTGAAACCGTTGCTTTGGCGCCCTTTTTGAAAGAGGCTATTTCAGCGGCCGTAAAGCCGATGTTTGCAACACACCCAGGCTGTGCGCAGAAACGGAACGGATAGCGGCGGGTTTGGCCCCCATCCACTGCCAAAGTCAGCTGTTGGGTCAGCAGCGTTTCAAGGGGAACCACGATGGTCGCACCCGAGGCCGCCTGACCGCCTGCTGGCAATTTGCCCAAAGACACTTCTGCAACCGAGTTGCCCTGTTCGTCTTGAAGCAGCTGATACATCTGGCAAGGGTCGTCACCGTTTGGATTGGTCAGGCATTTCATTTCCCAGTCGCCAACCACTTCGGTCACATAAGGCTGGCCGGGCTTGCGCTCTTCGCCGGTCACTTCGGTGCCCATATCCACGGCAGGGGCTTCCGCGGCGGGTGCCTCGACCGGGGTTTCGGTTCCGCTGTCCTGTGCAAAAACAGGGGTGGTCAGGGCCAACAGCGCGGCAATGGAAAGGGGTTTAATCATGTTAACTTTCATCATGTTCTATCGTCCAACGTCTCGTTACCGTTTGTCTTTGGCTTATCATGCGCCAAAGGGGCTGTCAGGTAGAAAAGAGAACAAGTGGGGAAATCCGCCTTTGCGCAAGTGAATTGAATTTGCAAAGGTTTTGAGGCGTTCAGACCGCCGGTCGAGGGCAATAAGGTTGCCCCCAGAAATAAGAAAAGGACCCGTCTTACGCAGATCCTTTTCCAATTCTCTCCCTGCCGGACTGACCGGCATCTTCAGGTGCGACGCTAAGTCACGTGGGGCAAACGGTCAAGTCCCTTTTGATCTGGATCAAAAAAAAGCCGCGCCCAAAAGGCGCGGCAGTCTGACAGGGAGGAAGTATTCCCGGGCCGAAGCCACTGGGGAATAAATTCACTCTGGCGTATATAGGTTAATTAAGTATTGTTTTTGAGAACGTTATTAGAACAGAGGCAACAGCACAGATGAGCGACGCAATTTTCATTGGGGGCGGCGGCGAAGGCTACGCCGAAAAACAAGGCCTGTTGCTGAAGTATGCCAACCGACATGGTTTGATCGCAGGGGCCACTGGCACGGGAAAAACAGTCACGCTTCAGATCATGGCCGAAAACTTCGCCGCCCAAGGCGTGCCAGTGTTTTTGTCTGATGTGAAAGGCGATTTGTCAGGCTTGGCTGCGGCTGGCTCAGACGCCTTTAAACTGCATGACGCCTTTACCTCTCGTGCCAAGAAAATCGGCTTTGACGATTACCGATACGAGGCGTTCCCCGTCACCTTTTGGGATCTCTACGGCGAACAAGGCCACCCCATCCGCACCACGGTGACCGAAATGGGGCCGCTTTTGCTGGCCCGCTTGTTAGAGCTGACGGACGCGCAGGAAGGTGTGTTGAACATCGCGTTCCGGGTGGCGGATGAACAGGGGCTGCCGCTTTTGGATCTGAAAGACCTGCAAGCCTTGCTGGTTTGGGTCGGCGAAAATGGCAAAGATCTCAGCCTGCGCTATGGCAATGTTTCCCATTCCTCTGTCGGGGCCATTCAGCGGTCTTTGCTGGTGCTTGAAAACCAAGGCGGGGCCAAATTGTTTGGCGAGCCTGCGCTGGAATTGTCCGATATCATCCGCACCGATCCTGACGGGCGGGGGCGTATTTCGATCCTTGCCGCTGATAAACTGATGGCCGCCCCGCGCCTTTATGCGACATTTCTTTTGTGGCTTTTGTCAGAACTGTTTGAAGAACTGCCAGAGGTCGGTGACCCGGACAAACCCAAGGTCGTCTTCTTCTTTGATGAGGCCCATTTGCTGTTTGATGACGCGCCCAAAGTATTGGTGGATAAGGTTGAACAAGTGGCCCGACTTATTCGCTCAAAGGGCGTAGGGGTCTATTTTTGCACACAAAATCCGGCCGATGTGCCCGAGGATATCTTGGGCCAATTGGGCAATCGCATCCAACACGCCCTGCGTGCGTTCACCGCCCGTGACCGCAAGCAATTGCGATTGGCGGCGGAAACATACCGCGACAATCCACGCTTCTCAACGGAAGACGCCATTCGGGATGTGGGTGTGGGCGAGGCGGTGACCTCATTTCTGGAACGAAAAGGCGCGCCAGGTGTGGTTGAACGGACGCTGATCCGCCCGCCAAGCTCGCAACTTGGTCCCTTGGACAAAGCCACGCGACAAGACGTCATCAACGCGTCCCCCATTGCCGGCAAGTACGAAGCGCTGAAAGATCGCGAAAGCGCCTTTGAAGTTCTGAAAGCCCGCGCAGATAAAGCCGCAAAAGAGGCCGAAGAGGCCGAGCGCGCCGAGGAAGAGATTGAAAGTGCAGCAGAACGCGAATACCGCGCCGGTCGCCGCTATTCCGGTTCAAAAGTGGGCCGCTCTACGTCACGCCGCAGCAAGCGTAAGTCAGACAGCAGCTTTGGCGAAGCTGTGGCCAATGTTGTGATTAAGGAACTGAAAGGCACCACCGGGCGGCGCATTGTGCGGGGTATCTTTGGGTCGCTTTTTAAAGGGCGCTAAGACGGGGGCATCGTCGGGGGTTATGGGACGTAGTAAAGCGCCACACCCCTGTCGATTACTTTACCCACCAACATGGATGCTTTCACGCTGATTGAGAAATCAAACTCTTTGGGAAGCGGTCCGGGGGTTGCAAAAGGGGCAAGAACCTCCATGGCGTTCGCTTGCCCTGAAATATGACCAGAGGTCACACCCAGACCATACCATTTCTCTCTTGTTTGCCAATAGGTTGCGCCGTTGGTTGCAAGTAGTGCGGCGATAACGCAGCCCCCTATGATCCATGAGGATCGTTTCATGAGAAGGCTCATAACGGGTGGATTTTCAGCTGCGCAATGCGGTTGCCATCGCGTTTCAACACCTCAAACCGAAAGCCATGAAAGCTGAACACTTGCCCTTCGCTTGGGATCATTTGCGCCTCATGAATAACCAGACCGGCGATGGTGTTGGCCTCTTCATCTGGCAAGTTCCAATCCGTTGCGCGGTTCAAATCGCGGATGGTCATGGCGCCGTCGATCAGGAAATGGCCATCGGTGGCGCGCTCAACCCCATGCTCTTCTTCGGGGTCAAATTCGTCGGTAATTTCACCCACAATCTCTTCCAGAATGTCCTCCAGCGTGATCAACCCCTCAAGCGAGCCATATTCATCCACAACCAGCGCAAAATGGGTGTGGCGGCGCAAAAACTGGCGCATTTGATCGTCAAGTGTGGTGGTTTCCGGGATGAAATAAGGCTCCATCACCACTTGCATCACATCAAAGTCATCCAGAGGTTTCCCTGAAGATTGAAAGGTATACATGGCGCGGCTTAAGTCTTTTGCGTGGATCACACCGATGATGTTTTCCTTTTCCTCGCGGTACACCGGGTGACGGGTGTGTGGCGAGGCCAGGATTTGTTCCAGCACGGTCAGGGGGGCAGCATCAGCATCAATCATTTCGATCTTTGAGCGGTGCAACATGATCTCTTCCACCACACGGTCGCCCAGATCCAGCGCGCCCAAAATCCGGTCGCGATCTTCCTTTTCAACCGTGCCTTCGGAATGACCCAAATTGATCGCGCCAACAATTTCTTCGCGGACGGCCAAAATGTGGCTGTCGGGGTCGATCTGCACGCCAAACAGGCGCAGCACACCACGGGTGATGGCGCGCACGGCGGCCACAATGGGGGAAAACACCAAGATAATCGCGGCAATCGGCCCAGACGCATAGCCCGCGGCCGCTTCGGGGCGGGTGATCGCATAGGTTTTTGGCAAAACCTCGGCAAAGATCAACACAAGCAAGGTCATCACAAGGGTCGCCAAGGCCACGCCGCTGTCGCCGAACATGCGCGTAAACAAAGCTGTCGCCAGCGAGGTGGCCAGGATGTTCACAAGGTTATTGCCCAACAGCACCGACCCGATCAGCCGTTCGTTGTCTTCGGTGATGTCCAAAGCCCGCTCTGCCCCGCGATCGCCTTTGTCGGCCCGCGCGCGCAATTTCCCCCGTGACGCCGCCGTCAGGGCTGTTTCAGAGCCGGAAAAGAACCCAGACAGCACCAAAAGCGCCAAAATGGCGGCTGAAGTGGCCCAAAAACTCGCGTCGATCATATCGGTTTGCCTTTTGTTTTCATGATAGGTCTTATGGGGACAAAAGCTGTTGTTTTCAAGGGAGTGCCCCAATGTCTGATGTGATTGATGCGCTGGTGAAATTCACCCATGCGCCGCTGAATGAAGGCGCAGAGACCGCGCAGGCGCTTGAAATGATGCGTCTTTCGCTTTTGGATTGGGCGTCTGTGGCGATTGCGGGGGCGGGGGAACCTGTTGCCAAGATCACGCGCGACTTGGGGGTGGCCGATGGGGGTGCGCCTGTTGCAAGTGTGATTGGGACCGCCACGCGCTTGCCGATGCCAGCGGCGGCGCTGATCAATGGGGCAACGAGCCATGCGCTTGATTATGACGACACGCATTTTGCCCATATCGGTCACCCCTCTGTGGCGGTGATCCCGGCGGCTTTGGCGGTGGCTGAGGCACAAGACCTTTTTGGCGTAGAGATGTTGCAGGCGGCACTGGTGGGGGTTGAGGCCTCTATCCGTGTCGGCATCTGGCTGGGGCGCGCGCATTACCAAACCGGATTTCACCAAACCGCAACGGCGGGCGCCTTTGGGGCAACGGTAGCTGCGGCGCGCCTGATGGGGCTGGGTGCCGATCAAACCGCCCACGCCCTTGGGCTTTGTTCCACGCGGGCGGCGGGGTTGAAAAGCCAGTTTGGCAGTATGGGAAAACCCTATCACGCAGGCATGGCGGCGCAAACCGGGGTCGAGGTTGCGCGCGCGGCGCACGCCGGTTTTACCGCGTCCCCACAAGGGCTTGATGGGGCGCAGGGCTTTGGCCCCACCCATGCTGGGGAAGGCAATCTTGATGCGTTTGACGGGCTGGGGACCATGTGGCAGATCCAAACCATCTCGCATAAATTTCACGCCTGTTGCCATGGCACCCACGCGATGGTTGAGGCGCTTTCGCCACTGTTTTTAAAACCAGAGACGATTTTGCACCTTAAGCTTGAGACCCATCCAAGATGGTTAACCGTGTGCAATATTCCCACACCCGAAACGGGCCTTGAGGTCAAGTTTTCATATGCCCATGTCGCGGCCATGGTGATCTCAGGGCGCGACACCGCCGCGCTTGACAGTTTCACCGATGCGCTTGCCAAGGATCCTGCCTTGATCGCGCTGGCGCAGAAGGTTGAGGTGGTTGGCAATGACACCCTGAATGAGACCGAAGCCCATCTTGAAATCGACACCACCGAAGGGCGCAAGCAGGCGCAGTTTGATCTGGGGATCCCGTTTGAAATCGACACGCGCCGCCGCAAGCTGCGGGCCAAATCGCGCGCCTTGCTGGGGTCTCAGGCGGACCGTTTGTGGGCGGCGATCCAAGGGCAGGGGGCCGGGGTTGAACTGTCGCAACTCGCCCGGTTGCTGCGCTTGGCGTGATCTGCGTGCGTAAGATGGGCAAGGGGTGTGAGTGGCGTTACAAAAGCCCACCCGCGTAAGCGGAAGGGCAAATGGATTAAGACGTAAAGTCGTAAGCACGTTCACCGTGCGCGGCCAAATCAAGCCCGTTTGTCTCGGTCTCAAGATCCACACGCAGCGGTGTGATCAGGGCGACCAATTTGACAAGCACCAGCGTGACCACAAAGGTAAACACCCCAACAATCGCAAGCGCCCCCAGTTGCGCAATCCAAGCCCCGTGGCCAAGGGCAGCAATCATAATGGTGCCAAAAATACCGCCCACGCCGTGCACCGCAAAGACATCCAACGTGTCGTCAATTCGCAGCTTATTGCGCACCAGATTGACCGCTTCTTGGCACAGGATCCCGGCCACAGCGCCAATGATCAATGCTTCCAATGGGCCGACAAAGCCAGACGCGGGCGTGATTGACGCAAGCCCCGCGATGGTGCCGGCCACAATGCCCACCAAAGACGCTTTGCCGTATTTGATCTTTTCCCACAGCGCCCATGTCAGGGATGCGGTCGCCGCAGAAATATGCGTGACGGTGATGGCCATCGCGGCCCCGCCATCTGCGGCCAGTTGCGAGCCGCCATTAAAGCCGAACCAGCCCACCCACAGCATGCCTGCGCCAATGAACACAAGGCCCGGCGCATGTGGCGGCGTGGTGCGGTGTTTGCGGGGACCAAGCACATAAGCGATGATCAAGGCGGCTATCCCTGCGGTTTCATGCACCGTGATGCCGCCTGCGAAATCCTTGGTGCCCACTGCGCCGAAAATGCCGCCATCCGACATCATACCGCCACCCCAGATCCAATGCACCACAGGCGCGTAGACCATCAGCATCCACAGGCCGGAAAAGAGCATCACAAAGCCAAAGCCAACCCGTTCGACGTACGCGCCAACAATCAGCGCAGGTGTGATGATCGCAAATGTCATCTGAAACGCAAAGAACAGAATTTCCGGCAAGCTGCCCGACAGGCTGTCCGCCGTCACCCCGTTCAAAAACGCCTTGCCCAAGCCGCCCCAAACCCCGTGATCTGCCCCACCAAAGGCGATGGAGTAGCCGACGACCAGCCAAAGCACGCTCATCAAACAGGCGATCGCATAGACATGCATAAAGACGCTCAGCACATTTCGCGCACGCACCAATCCGCCATAGAAAAGCGCCAGACCCGGCAATGACATAAACAGCACCAAAGCCGTTGCGGTAAGTATCCAGGCGGTATCAGCCCCGTTCATAATCCCCTCCTTAGGGTAATTTCGCATCTGCCTGTTTTCTGGCGCGAAAGGGGGCGAAGGGGGCAAGGTAAAGCCGTATTTGTGGGGGTGTGGCGGTAAGATTTTGCAAACTGCCCAAAATATACGCGCAATGCATCGGGGTTAGGTGCAATAGCGGGCGTGGGTATGACGCGGGGTCAGACGTCAGTCGCGGCTTTGGCCAACAGGGTCAATGCGTGGCGTGCGGCTTTGATCCGCACATGTTCGCGGCCAATCGCACCGAACTCCACAGTCTCAGTTGTGATCCCTGTGGCGCCAGCGATGCCAAAACACACGCGACCTTCGGGCTTATGCTCTGACCCACCGGGGCCCGCGATCCCTGTGATTGACACGCTAAGATCAGCGTCAGACTTGGCCAAGGCGCCCGCCGCCATTTCGCGCGCAACCTCTTCGCTGACCGCGCCAAATTGCGCGAGCGTGTCGGGGGATACGTCTATCATCGCCTGTTTGGCGCCATTAGAATAGGTGATGAACCCGCGATCATACACATCCGAGCTGCCCGGCACTTCGGTCAGCCACGCGCCGACCATGCCGCCGGTACAGCTTTCAGCGGTGGCGATTTTCAGCGACTTGGCGCGACAAAGGTTCAGAAGGTCAAAAGCGTTCATGGATCACATCATCGCATGGCCAAGATAGGCGGCGGCGCCCACGGTGATCGCGGCGGCGATGCCCGCATAGACATCATCCATCATCACGCCCGTTGCGTCCCCGCGACGGTCGGCTGTGCCAATTGGGCCAAATTTGGTGATGTCAAAAAAGCGAAACGCCAAAAAGCCGACAATCCAACCGGGATAAAGCGCCAGTATGTCTGCGCCCATCATTTGCGCCCCAAAAGACACTGGAAAGAGCGTGATCCACATGCCGACCACCTCGTCGATCACCACTTCGGATGGGTCATGGTCGTCGGACCCGGCGGTATAGGCCTCGGTGGCTTTTAGCCCGATCAAATAGGCGGCGATGGTCGCGCCGGTCAGCGCAATCGGCCCGCCGATCAAATGCAACAGCCACGCAAAGGGCAGGGCGGCCAAGGTGCCCCACGTCCCGGACGCGGGCTTTAACAGCCCAGAATAAAAGAAGGTCGCAATCAGTTTCGCGGTGGAATGCTGCATGCGTTAATCCTTGATCAACGTGGCGATGGCCATCGACGCGATGCCTTCTTCGCGGCCGGTAAAACCCAGCCGTTCCGATGTGGTGGCCTTGACCGACACGCGGTCCACACCCAGCCCCATGATCCCCGCGAGCGCTTCGCGCATCGCAACCGCGTGGGGGCCAATCTTTGGTTGCTCGCAAATCAGTGTCACATCGACGTTTGAAATCCGGTATCCCCGATCCAAGGCGCGTTTTACCGCATGGCGCAGGAAAATATGGCTTTCAGCACCTTTCCACGCGGCCTCTGACGGGGGGAAATGCTGACCGATGTCGCCATCGGCCAAAGCACCGTAAATTGCATCCGTCAGCGCGTGCATACCCACATCCGCATCAGAATGGCCCTTTAAGGCCTGTGTGTGCGGGATTTTCACACCGCACAGCACCACATGATCGCCGGCCTCAAACGCGTGAACGTCGTATCCTTGTCCCACCCGAATATCCATGTGTCAGCCTTTCAAATAGCTCTCGGCCCGGGCGAAATCCTCGGGCGTGGTGATTTTCATGTTCCGCTCCTCGCCCGGCACGATGGCCACGTCAAGCCCTGCGGCGCGCGCCACCTCAACATCATCGGCGGCCCCGCCGGGGTGGGCGTGATGGGCGGCTAGGATTTTGTCGAAATGAAACCCCTGCGGAGTTTGCGCGCGGTACAGCCCATCGCGGTTTTGCGTCCCCGTGACCTGACCGTTTTCGCCGCGCCATAAGGCGTCTGTGACGGCGATCGCTGGGGCCGCACCCGGTGACGTGCCAAGGGCCGCAATCACGTTATCAATCACCTGTGCGCTCACCAAGGGGCGGGCCACATCGTGGATTAACACGAGGTCGGGTTTTCTGGCAATTAGCCCCTCAAGCCCGGCCAAAACAGATGCATCGCGCGTGGCCCCGCCGTGGATCAGACGCACGTCACAGACCTTTTCAGCGGTGTTTTGATCATCAGGATGAATGACCATCGCAATATCTGTGATGAGCGAATGGGCCTGAAACACCGAAACGGTCTGGGCGGCCACGGTGCCAGCACCCAAAGGGCGCCACTGTTTTGGCACACCAGCCCCCGCCCGCGTGCCGCGCCCAGCCGCCACAATCAAAGCGGCAATTCTAAGAGGTTTCTTTTCCATGCTTCCTGTTTAGGGGCTGCTGACAAAGGTGACAATGGGGGCATTTGCAGCATGGAAACTGCCTAAAAATTGTGCATATATGAAATTCAAGACGCGCGCGCCCTGCGAATTCTTGTGGATTTGCAAGGGCGCGCGCAATGTTTTCCCGACTGCACAAGGATTAGGCATGACGCTGAAGGTTGGACATATCACACTTGATGCCCCGGTCATCTTGGCCCCGATGGCCGGGATCAGCGATTTGCCGTTTCGCGAGCTTGTGGGCGGATTTGGGGCCGGTCTTGTGGTCTCTGAAATGGTGGCGAGCCAGGAAATGGTGCAAGCCAAACCCGGCGTGCGAGAACGCGCTGAGCTGGGTTTTGGCCTGGAAAACACCGCCGTTCAACTGGCGGCGCGTGATGTGTATTGGGCGGGCGAGGCGGCGCGCATGGTGGAAGCCAATGGTGCCAAAATCATCGACATCAACATGGGCTGTCCCGCGCGTAAAGTTGTGGGCGGCATGTCCGGATCGGCCTTGATGCGCGATCTGGATCATGCGCTGCGGTTGATCGTGGCAATCGTGGGCGCGGTGACCGTGCCTGTGACCCTAAAAACCCGCCTTGGCTGGGATGATGACAGCCTGAATGCGGCTGAACTGGCCATGCGGGCCGAGGCGGCGGGCATTCAGCTGATCACCATCCACGGGCGCACGCGGTGCCAGTTTTACAAAGGCCACGCCAATTGGGCGGCCATTCGTGCGGTGAAAGACGCGGTGAGCATCCCGGTGATTGCCAACGGGGACATCATCGACACAGCAAGCGCGCGCAAGGCATTAGAGCAATCCGGTGCTGATGGCGTGATGATCGGGCGCGGCGCAGGTGGGCAGCCGTGGCTGTTGCAACAGGTGGCACATGATCTTTTTGGCGCCCCTGCGCCTGTGATCCCCACCGGCGATGCGCTTGTGCAGATGGTGCAAGATCACTACCGCAACAGCCTTGCGTTTTACGGCGCGCATCTGGGCGCGCGGGTCATTCGCAAACATCTTGGGTGGTACATGGATCACGCCGGCACCGCGCCAGATCTGCGCCGTAAAATCCTGTCCTCTCGTGATCCAAAAGAGGTGCTGGACCTGATCCCGGTGTCCCTCATGGAAAGGGACGCCGCATGAGCGATCTTTTGTGGTCCGCCCTTCCGGTCCCCGCACTTGAACTGTCCTCTGATGGGGCGATCCAACGGGTCAACGGCGCAGGCGAGGCGTTTTTGAACCTGTCCGAACGAAGCCTGCGGGGCAAAACCTGTGCAGAGGCCTTGTCGCTAGGTTTGGATATGACCGACGCTGTGACACGGGTGATGCAGGTGCAGGGTCCGCTGTATGTGGACGCGGTGAAGTTCACCCCACATCACGCCGCCCCCCGCGAGGTCACAGTGCAAATCTCGCCGATGGGCGATGGCGTCTTGATGCTGTTGCAGCCGCGACAGGGCGAACATCTGGGGCAAGTTCAAGGATCAAAAGCCGCGCGTCAGGCGATTGGCATGGCGGAAATGCTGGCCCATGAGATCAAAAATCCGCTGGCTGGGATCACCGGGTCTGCGCAATTGCTGTCGATGGGGTTATCCCCTGAGGATCGCGAACTGACGGACCTGATTGTCACCGAAAGCCGCCGGATTGTCGCCCTTTTGGATCAGGTGGAACAGTTCGGAGATCTGCGCCCGCCTGCGTGCCAGCCGGTGAACATCCACGACATTCTCGAACGCGCCCGCGCGACCGCGCGGGTTGGATTTGCGGGCGGTTGTGAGATATCTGAAAGCTATGATCCGTCGCTTCCCCTAACCTATGTGGACGAAGACCAACTGATGCAGGTGGTTCTGAATCTCCTGAAGAACGCAGCGGAAGCTTCTGGCAATAAAGGTAAAATTACAATCAAAACATTTTACGATCCGGGCGTACGTCTTCGCAAACCCGATGGGCAACGCGCAACCCTGCCGCTTCAGGTCGAGATTATTGATGATGGCCCCGGCTTGCCCGCAGAGATTGCAGAACAGGTGTTTGACCCCTTTGTGTCCGGGCGAGAAAACGGCACCGGGCTTGGCTTGGCGCTGGTGTCCAAAATCGTCACCGACCACGGCGGATTAATTGCGGTGAACAGCCGACCGGGCCACACGGTGTTTCGCCTGTCGCTGCCCATTGCGCCACGCGCGCCCAAAACACAATTCTCAAGCGACGCTTAAGGAGCTGACCGATGGATGGAACCGTCTTAATTGCTGACGATGACCGCACAATTCGAACCGTGCTGACACAGGCGTTGACGCGGGCCGGGTGCCGCGTGCATGCCACCGGGTCGATGGTCACGCTGCTCAGATGGGTCGAAGAGGGGCGCGGGGATGCGGTGATCTCTGACGTCGTTATGCCCGACGGTAATGGCCTGAAAAGTCTGCCGAAAATCGCCAAAATGCGCCCGGATTTGCCGGTGATCGTGATTTCCGCGCAAAACACCATTATGACCGCCATTCAAGCGGCCGAGGCTGACGCCTTTGACTATTTGCCCAAGCCGTTTGACCTTCCTGATCTGATGAAACGGGTGGGGCAGGCGCTGGAACGCAAGCGGTTGCGCCCGTCCCAAACGTCAGAGACGGGTCAAAACATTGAAAAACCCGCAGGCTCTGACCTTCCTTTGGTTGGGCGCAGCCCCGCGATGCAGGACCTGTACCGTCTGGTCGCCCGTGTGTTGAACGTCGATTTACCCGTGTTGATCACCGGGGAAAGTGGCACCGGAAAATCGCTGATCGCGCAGGCAATCCACGATTTCTCTTCTCGATGTGACGCGCCTTTTGTTGTCGCAACCGCAGATGATTTGGGACCGACGGACGCATTGTCAGATTTGATGACACGGGCCGGGCAGGGCACCATCTTGTTTGATGGTATCGGAGATTTGGACAGCGACGCACAGGCGCGATTGTCACGGGTTTTGGATGGCTTAGGCAATTCCGGCCCCCGCGTTGTTGCCACATCGCAGGGGGCTTTGTCCGGGGCGATCCACAATGGCACCTTCCGCGAAGACCTGTATTACCGCTTGGCGGGCGTGGTCATTTCCGTTCCCGCCCTTCGTGAGCGTCTGGAGGACATCCCGGCGCTGGCAGAACACTTTGTTGCACGCACAGCACATGATGGGTTGGCCGAGCGGCGGCTAAGTGAGGCTGCGCAAGATCGGTTGCGTGCGCAACCTTGGCCCGGAAACCTGCGACAATTGGAAAACCTGATGACACGTTTGCTGGTTACAGGTGGCGAAAATGACATCTCTGGTGAAGAGATTGACCGTGCTTTGGCGGATGATATCGGCGCGCGGGCGCCCTCGGGTGTGTCAGATGAGCGGCTTTCCGCCTCAGTGGCACGCCATTTGAAACACTACTTTGATTTGCATGGGGGGGCCTTGCCGCCTTCTGGCGTGTATCAACGAATTCTAAGGGAAATTGAGCTTCCCTTGTTGGAGATTGCGCTTGATGCCACTGGGGGCAATCAAGCTAAATGTGCTGATTTACTTGGGATCAACCGCAATACTTTGCGTAAAAAGATCACAGACCTCGAAATTGAGGTGACACGCCGCCGCAAGTTGATGTAAAAGGGCAACAAGCGTGGCAATTTGGCACCGTGTGCGTCAAGGCGCAGCCAAATCACGCCATGTATGTTGGCCGGGTGTTTCGGTCGCCACGCTGAGACGTGCGTAAAAGACACAGAGTTGTTTTGTACGGGTCAGCTTTGTTTGGGGGGCAATGTGTTGGCAGAGCGCAGGATGCGCAAAACCAGCCTAGAGCGGTATCTTGCCCTGCGCAAAACGCGTAGGCTAAGAACATTATCCGCCTTTGGTCTGATTGCGCTTGGTCCAGTTTTGGCCGTGGCCACATTTTTGGTGTTGGGCCCGTTTGCCCAAGGCGCAACGAGCCAATCTTTGCGCCTGATCCTTCTGACCGACATCCTATATATCATCATTGTCGCCGGGTTGGTTTTGGCGGGCATCATGCGCATGATTGCCGCACGGCGCACGGAAAGCGCGGGGTCACGGTTGCACCTTCGTTTGACCGGCGTCTTTGCCTTTATTGCGCTCAGCCCCACGGTGCTTGTTGCCGTCTTTGCCATGTTGACGTTGAACATGGGGCTTGAGGGGTGGTTTTCGGATCGGGTGCGGCTGGTGGTGGGCAATTCTCGCGCCGCGGCCGAGGCCTATAAGGGTGAAAGCCGTGATGGATTGGTGCAAGATGCCCGCGCCATTGCGTCCTTTTTGGCCTTGGAACGCCAGCGTCAGTTTTTGCTGACCGAAGGCGAGCTGTCGCAGCTTTTGATCCAATCGCAAAGCCGCATTCAACGGGGGCTAAGCGAAGCGTTTGTGCTGAACACCGATGGTGAAATCCGGGTGCGCGGCAACAGCTCGTATCTTTTTAACTTCGACAAACCCACCGCAACCCAGATTGCCGATGCTATGGCGGGTGAAACCGTTGTCATCGAAGACTGGGCGCAAAATGAATTCCGCGTGCTGTTGCCGCTACAAGGGTTTTCCGACCATCTGCTGTATCTGACGCGCGAGGTGAACGGCGCCATTCTTGACCTTGTGGATGACACCCAAGAAGCGGCACGTCTTTACACCCAATTGGAAAGTCAGCGCGGCCAACGTCTGTTTCAATTTGGGCTGATTTACCTTGGCTTTGCCCTGATCCTGATCCTCGCGGCGGTTTGGATGGGCATGTGGTTTGCGGAACGCCTTGCGCGCCCGGTGGGGCGATTGGCAGGGGCGGCCAAACGGGTTGGGGCGGGCGATTTGGATGTTCAGGTTCTGGAAGAAAACGGTGATGATGAGATTGCCATGCTGGGCCGTTATTTCAACCAAATGACCAAACAGCTTAAGGGACAGCGTGTGCGTCTTTTGGACAATACCCATCAGATTGACGCACGGCGGCGCTTGTTTGACAGTGTGCTCAGCTCAATCACCGGTGGGGTGATTGGCCTAAATGCTGACGGACGGGTGACCTTTTTGAACCGCGCGGCCGAACAGCTTTTGGATGTGCGTGATGAAACCGGGCAAGAACATGAATTGTCGCTGGTCGTGCCGGAATTTCAACCGATGTATGATGAGCTTAGCCGGTCCACCCGCGAAAGTGTTCAGCAAGAGGTGCGTTTGGCCCGCGAAGGGAAACAAGAAAGCCTGTTGGTGCGCATCGCCAAGCGGCGCAATGAAGACGGCGAGCTTGAGGGTTACGTGCTGGCCTTTGATGATGTGACCGATCTGGTGTCTGCCCAGCGTATGGCCGCTTGGGGCGACGTGGCACGGCGGATTGCGCATGAGATTAAGAACCCGCTGACCCCAATCCAACTGTCCGCGGAACGCATCAAACGCAAGTTCAGCAAGGTCGAAGGCTTGGACGTGGCCGCCCTTGAACAATACACCGATGTGATTGTGCGCCAGACCGGGGATTTGCGCCGGATTGTGGATGAATTTTCAAAGTTCGCCCGCATGCCAGAACCCGAACGCCGGCGCACGGATATCGTGGCACTCACCCGTGATGCGGTGTTGTTACAGCAAGCCGGCCAAGAGGGCGTGTCGATCCGTGCCCAGCTGCCGGATGACGAAGTTTTGGTGGATATTGACGCGACAATGATTGGGCAGGCGCTGACCAACCTGATCAAAAACGCAGGTGAAGCCATTGAAACGCTTCAGGAACGTGGCGCACCGGACGGTCATGAACCAGAGGTGCGCATTGAAATGCAAGGGTCTGATGACGGTGTGCGGATCACCATTGCTGACAACGGCATCGGCCTTCCCGAAGACCGCGCGCGCCTGTTTGAACCCTATGTGACCACGCGCGACAAGGGCACAGGTTTGGGCCTGCCCATTGTGAAAAAGATCATCGAAGAACACGGCGGCACCCTGGTGCTGGACGATGCGCCCCCCTTTGGCGACGGGACCTATGTGGGCGCTATGGCAATTATTTGGCTGCCGGTGGACACCCCACCCAAGGCCCCAAATGTTTAAAAGAAAGAGGATCACATGACGGAAACGCGAGGCGATATTCTGATTGTCGATGATGAACGGGATATCCGGGAATTGATCTCGGATATCCTTGAAGATGAAGGGTTCACAACGCGATTGGCGGGCACATCCGACGATGCGGTGGCACAAGTAAAGGCGGAAACGCCGGCGCTGATGATCCTGGATATCTGGCTGAAAGACAGCGCCATGGACGGGATCGACATCCTGAAAATGGTCAAACGCGAACATCCCGAGGTGCCTGTGGTCATTATTTCCGGCCATGGCAACGTCGAGATTGCGGTCGCAGCCATCAAACAGGGGGCTTATGACTTTATCGAAAAGCCGTTCAATATTGATCAATTGATGGTCGTGATTGGCCGCGCGATGGAAACCAGCCGTTTGCGCCGCGAAAACACCGCGCTGAAACGCCGTGATGGTGGCCCAAGCGAGATGATTGGGTCAAGCTCTGCGTTTAAGACCTTGAAAAGCAACCTTGAAAAAGTCACCAAATCCAATGGCCGCGTGTTGCTGAGCGGCCCTGCGGGATCAGGTAAAGAACTGGCCGCACGCTATATTCACGCCAATTCCGACCGGGCCGCAGCACCTTTTGTGGTGGTCAATTCCGCGTCGATCGAAGCCGACCGGATGGAAGAGGTTCTGTTTGGGCGCGAAAGCGCGGAACGCGGCATTGAACCGGGGTTGTTGGACGAAGCCAACGGCGGGGTGATCTACTTTGACGAAGTGGCGGATATGCCCCTTGGCACCCAATCCAAAATCCTGCGCGTGCTTGTGGATCAGCGGTTCCAGCGGGTTGGCGGCACCGACAAGGCAAGCGTTGATATCCGGGTTATATCCAGTTCAAACAAAGATTTGCAGTCTGAAATTGATGCAGGAAACTTTCGCGAAGAATTGTTTCACCGCCTGAATGTGGTGCCGATCACCGTGCCCGCTTTGGCAGAACGCCGTGAAGACATTCCCGAACTCGCGAGCCATTTCCTTGAAATGTTCAACCGCGAACAAGGCTTGATCTTGCGCGATCTCAGCGAAGAGACAGAGGCGATGTTACAGGCGATGAACTGGCCCGGAAATGTGCGACAGCTGAAAAATGTCATTGAACGGGTGCTGATCCTTGGCGATGGCACCGGGTCGATCCAATCCAGCGAACTGCCGGGCACGGATCTTGGCGGCGGCGATGAAGGCACGGATGAACAATCCCTTGCCCTGCCCACCGCTTTGGCGACATTGCCGTTGCGCGAAGCCCGCGAAGCCTTTGAACGCGAGTATCTGTTGACGCAGATCAACCGCTTTGGCGGCAACATCTCTCGGACCGCCAACTTTGTCGGCATGGAACGCAGTGCTTTGCACCGAAAGCTGAAATCCTTGGGGGTTGTGACCGGCAATAAAGCTGGGGCGCGGGTGGCCTATGTGGCGGATGACGCGGCTGAGGACGCAAGCGGGGAAGGCGCCGTTTAAGATAAAAACATGCGACCTGTGATGGACCACCTGTTTCTGCCCCTTGTGTGCCCCCTTGCGTGCAATGACAAGGGGCAGTTGACCTTCACCGTTTTGAATGTCACATCTTTGGTTCCTGCACAGTTGTCGGCGCAAAAGCAGGCGCAGATCTTTGACGCAGAACATCAACAAGGGGTCGATCAGCCATGAAAGTGATCATTTGCGGTGCGGGTCAGGTTGGCTGGCAAATTGCACGCCATCTTTCCAGTGAAAAAAACGATGTGACCGTGGTGGATAACAATTCCGAATTGGTGAACCGCGCGACAGAAACGCTTGATGTTCAAGGCATTGCGGGGTTTGCGTCTTATCCGGATGTGCTGGAACGTGCAGGCGCGGAAGACGCGGATATGATCATCGCGGCGACCCATTCGGATGAGGTGAACATGGTCACCTGTCAGGTGGCCCATTCGGTTTTCGCCATTCCACGCAAAATCGCGCGCCTGCGCAGCCAGTCCTATTTGGATGCAATTTACGCCGATCTTTATCGCCGCGATCACCTGCCGATTGATGTGGTGATCAGCCCTGAACGCGAAGTGGCGGAAGCGGTGTTGAAACGTCTGCGCGCGCCCTCTGCGTTTGATATTGAAAGCTTTTTAGACGACAAAGTACAGCTTTTGGGCATCCAGATGGAAGAAGACTGCCCGGTTTTGAACACGCCCTTGCGCCAGCTGACGGATCTTTTCTCAACCCTCTCCGTGATTGTGGTTGGGGTCCGCCGCGAAGGGTCGCTGTTTGCCCCGGAACCCGGCGATCAGCTGTTCGCCGGTGATCAGATTTACGTCTTCACCAAAACCACCGATATGGATCGCACGATGGAAGTGTTTGGTAAGTCGGCCAAACGCCAAAGCCGCGTGGTGATTTTGGGCGGCGGAAATGTAGGGCTGGCGGTCGCCAAGGCGCTGGAAACCCACACCGATCGGATCCGTGCAAAAGTGGTTGAACTGAACCGTTCGGTGGCCGAGGTCGCCGCAGATGCCTTGGAGCGCACCGTTGTTCTAAACGGCGACGGCATGAATTTAGAACTAATGAATGAGGCGGGTGTGCCGCGGGCCGATGCCATTCTTGCGGTGACGGATGACGACAAAGTTAACCTGCTGACCTCAGTTCGGGCGAAATCCGTTGGTTGTCAGATGTCGATCTGTCTGATCAATGACCCGTCCCTGGTGGGGTTGATGGATCCGCTGAATATTGACGCCTATATCAACCCGCGCACCCAAACGGTCAGCTCGATCCTGCGCCACATTCGTCACGGCAAAGTGCGCGAGGTGTATTCCTTGGGCGATGCTGAGGCCGAAGTGATCGAGGCCCAGGTTCTGCCAACCTCGCCCGTGTCCGGCAAAGCGATCCGCGATATTGATTTTCCAGAAGGGGTGCTTGTGGGCGCCATCCTGAAAGGCAATGAGGTGGTCAAGCCGACAGGCCGCACCCGTATTGACGAAGGCGATATTGTCACGCTGTTTGCCTTGGCGGATGACATCCCCGAAGTTGAACGGCTGTTGCAGGTTCAAATCGACTTTTTCTGATGCTGAACTGGATTGTCAAACTGCCACTTTTGGTGATCCTGATGGGGATCGGGGTGCTCGCAATGCTGGTGCCCGCAGGATTTGGCTGGTTCACGGGCGAGTTCTTTGAGGCGCGGGTGTTTCTTTACGGCGCAATCCTGTTTGGATTTGTAACCTCTTTCTTGGCGCTGGCCATGGTTGGACGGCCGCGTTCAAACCGCCCGCGCCGTCACCTTTTGGCCCTGCTTGGTCTGTTTGTCCTACTGCCCATTATGCTTGCGGTTCCTTTCCATCAAGCGGTGAATAACACAAGCTTTCTAAATGCTTACGTGGAAATGGTGTCGGCATTGACCACCACCGGGGCCACGCTGTTTGACGATCCCGGACGTCTTGCCAATACGGCTCATTTGTGGCGGGCGTTGGTGGGCTGGCTTGGGGGGCTGTTTATCTGGGTGGGCGCCATTGCGATCTTGGCCCCAATGGCACTTGGCGGGTTCGAAGTGCGGGCGCGTTTTGGGGCGCGTCAGGATGCCGGGCGTTTTGGCGCGGGCTTTTCGCAGATTACAAAAGTGGCGGACATTTCTGACCGAATTCGCGCGTACGGCGTGCGCCTTTTCCCTGTGTATGCGGGCCTGACGCTGGTGCTGTGGATCGGGCTGATCCTTGCCGGAGACACCGGGTTTGTCGCGCTGTGTCACGCGATGTCGACCATGGCGACCAGCGGTATTTCCCCCGTGGGCGGGCCATCTGGCAGCGCAGCGGGGTATGGCGGCGAAGTGATGATTGCGGTGTTTTTGATCTTTGCCATTTCGCGCCTGACCTTTGCCACAGACATGCAAGCCGATGATCTAAAGGGGCTTTTGTCCGACGCAGAAATCCGCATGGCGGTTGCGATTGTGACCATCGTGCCGGTGTTTTTATTCCTGCGTCATTGGATTGGTGCCTATGAAGTTGACGAAGAAATGACCTGGCTGACCGGGCTTTCGTCCCTTTGGGGGGCGACCTTTACGGTTTTATCCTTCCTCACCACCACAGGCTTTGAAAGTGCCGCGTGGTCGGCCAGCCGCGATTGGTCGGGGCTGCAAACGCCGGGATTGATCCTGATGGGGGTGGCGCTGGTTGGTGGAGGCGTGGCCACAACCGCGGGTGGCGCCAAATTGATGCGGGTTTATGCGCTGTATGTGCACGGAATGCGTGAGCTTGAAAAACTGGTGCATCCCTCCTCGGTTGGGGGAAGCGGTATGGCTGCGCGGCACATGCGCGGGCGCGGCGCCTATATGGCTTGGGTCTTTTTCATGCTGCTTGCGATGTCTGTGGGCTTGGTCATGTCGGCTTTGGCGCTGACCGGGCAGGGGTTTGAAAGTGCAATGATCCTGACGCTTGCAGCCCTGACCACCACCGGCCCCCTGGCGCAAATCGCAGCCGTTGATCCGATTTCCTACGCGGAATTAAACGATGCCGCGAAATTGATCATGGCCGCCGCCATGGTGCTTGGCCGCCTTGAAACATTGGCGATTATCGCGCTCTTTAATCCAGAAAGCTGGCGCAGATAGGCGGAAATATGTGTTTTTGTCGCCATACCATGCTTTTAGGGCGCGTTTGGGGCTGGAAACTGCCCACATGCCACGCCATATTGGCTGGATAGGTTCATAAAAACCGCTGGGAAACCGGCTGGATAAGACACAGCACGAGATAACAAAGGAAAAAAACGATGGCTGCCGATAAGCAAAACCTGCAAGACGCCTTTCTCAACCATGTACGAAAATCCAAAGTCCCCGTGACGATCTTTTTGATCAACGGTGTGAAGCTTCAGGGTGTGATTTCATGGTTTGACAATTTCTGTGTGCTCCTGCGCCGTGATGGACAATCGCAACTTGTGTATAAACACGCGATTTCGACCATTATGCCGGGTGCTCCGATCAACCTTTATGATGGCGAAGAAAGCTGACTGACCTCGTAGATCAAGAGGAACAGCCCACGCGTGCGTGGGTGATCCATCCCGAACTTACCAATGACCGAAACCGCCGTGCCTCGGGCCCGGCGCTGGAAGAGGCCGTTTCCCTGGCCCACGCGCTGCCGCATCTTGAAGTGCAAGGCAGCGAAGTGGTGCGCTTGTCCAAACCCCATGCGGGCCATCTGTTTGGCACCGGTAAAATCGAAGAACTGCGTCAGCGGATTAAAGCGGCCGAGGTCGATTTGGTGCTGGTGGATGGATCGGTTAGCCCGGTGCAACAGCGCAATTTGGAAAAGATGTGGGAGGTCAAGATCCTTGACCGCACCGGTCTGATCCTTGAGATTTTTTCGGATCGTGCGCGCACCCGCGAGGGGGTGTTGCAGGTCGAAATGGCGGCGCTTAGCTATCAGCGCACCCGATTGGTGCGGGCTTGGACCCACCTTGAACGCCAACGTGGCGGGCTGGGGTTTGTCGGTGGTCCGGGGGAAACCCAGATCGAGGCTGACCGCCGTGCCATTGATGATCAGCTAAATCGTCTGCGCAAACAGCTGGATAAAGTGGTCAAAACACGCGAGCTGCACCGCGCGGCGCGCGCTAAGGTTCCATATCCTATCGTGGCGCTTGTCGGCTATACCAACGCGGGAAAATCCACCCTTTTCAATAAGATGACCGGCGCGGACGTGTTTGCCAAAGATATGCTTTTTGCCACGCTTGACCCCACGATGCGCCAGATTGAGCTTCCGGGAACCGGACGCAAAGTCATCATGTCCGACACGGTTGGCTTCATTTCAGACCTGCCCACGCAATTGGTGGCGTCGTTCCGCGCAACGCTTGAAGAAGTGCTTGCCGCAGATCTGGTGCTGCATGTGCGCGACATCTCGTCTGAGAACACCGAAGAGCAGGCCAAAGACGTGACCACCATCATGGAAGAGCTTGGGCTGGATGAAAACACCCCGATGCTTGAGATCTGGAACAAAGTTGATTTGCTCAGCCCTGATGAGGCCGATGCACGCCGGGTTGAAGCAGGTCGGATGGATGACATTCTGACCTCCTCTGCCGTGACCGGCGAAGGGTTTGAGGCGCTGCTTGAGGCGATTGAGAGCAAGCTTGAAGTGCCAAGTGAAACGCTGGTGATCAAACTGGGATTTGCCCAAGGCAAACAGCGCGCGTGGCTTTTTGCCCAAGGTATTGTGGATGAAGAGGCGCAGAATGAAGAGGGATGGGAACTGACCGTCACCTGGACCGAACGGCAAAAATCGGAATATGCGGCGCTGTAAGTAACCCGTCTGAAACGTCAATGCACCTACCAAAAAAGACCGCCCCGAAAGGCGGTCTTTTCTTTTTAGCCCTAGCATTTTCAGCGCGCGAGGAAGGGACATGCCGCAATGATCGAAGGATATGAACAACGAACCGCTGTTCTCCCGGCAGCCTTTGTTAAAGCGTTTCGGAATAAACTTGAGACAGAAGTTGATTTTGAAACGCCCACAACATCAACAGGTTTCGTGCGTTCCGAGAAAAAACCAGTGATTCAGGTTTTTCTCGAAACGCTTTAGTTCGCTTTTGGCAGCAAATGGGTAATGCCAACCGACGCCGCCCGCGCAAGATCTGGATCTAAAGACATTGGGGTGTATTCGCCCCGGCGCCACAGCTCGCCCAGGTCATCATAATGGCGCGACAAAGGGTGGCCGGATTGCCCGGTGGACACCACAAACAGGGAACTGTCAGGGTCTGAAAGGTCATAAACCCCACGATAGCCCGCCCCATGTACGTTTTGAAACGGGTCAGGCCCCGTGCCCGAAGTGCGCCCGCGCAAAAGCGTGTTGTCGCCGCCGGATGTGGATTGGCGAATGTTCACAAAATGCTTTAAGAACGGAACCTTACCCAAGGTGGCGTGGTCTTGCATTGCCACATGGTAATCCCCCCACCGCAGGCTTTCTTGTTCCCCGCTTGTGTTTTCATCCAACCACAACAGCGCGTCATCCAGTGCGGCGCGCGCCACATCGGTACAGGTTTCAACCGGGGCCGATTGGATCACATCACACCAAACGCCAGCGCCTTCGATATTGCGAAAAACGCGCTCAATAAACAGCGGTTCCAGATGCGGAAACTCGCTGGCCAAGGGCCCCATTTCGTCGCGGATCAACCGCGTTTGTAAGGCCCGCATCCAAGCCGAATAAATCAGCGGCTCGGGCATATGTTCGTTCATCTCGCCGTTCCAATTGGCCAACAGCGTCAAGGCCCGTTGGCGGGCGCGCTCAGCCGTCCCTTCGGGGGCGGCATCGCCGGTGAACCACAGATCCGCGCCCACCAAGGGCAGCAGGCTGCGCGCGGTCACAGACACCGGATCCAACTGCGCTTCAATGAAACTGTCGCGCGTATGCACGGCGCGGGCCTGCATCAAGCGGTTCCAACGTTGCACGCGCTGACTGTCGCCCCACTCAAAGCTCATATGAAGCGGGAAGGGCCGGTCGACGACTTTGTTGTTGGTGTTGCCAACGATACCGCCCGTAGGCTGCACAAATTCTGGATTGGCGGTGTAGGTTTCCAACCCGATCCAACGGTTGCTTTCAACAGCCCCAAGGCTGGGCATGCGACCCTTGGTTTGGTGATTGCGGTTGCGCCGGGGCATCGCACCGATGACTTTCATCGCGATCTGGCTTTTGTCGATCATTGTCAGATTTTGGCTGGGGGCCACGTAATCTACGCCGGCCGCAATGCCTTCGGTTACAGAATTGGACCGCATCAGCCGGATGCCCGCGCTCATTGATCGGTCCTGATCGCCCAAAAGTGTCCAGCTGAGCGCCGCCAGATGACCGGGGGGGGTGATTGTTGCCAGATCATACATGCTGCCGGGCAGGATTGGCCCGTTGTCTGACCATTGCAGCGTAATTGTCACCGGGGGCGCGTCTTTGATGCGAATAATTGTTGGGCGTTCACGCAAGGCTTTGAAGCCATCGGGCGTGCGCACCTCGGCTTTTGCACCTGTTGCCACGTCAGGATTAAGCTCTTCGATAAAGAGGTCCTGATCGTCCAGATAGGATGAGGTCACGCCCCAGGCAAACGTATCAGAGCGCCCGACCATCATAATTGGCATGCCCGGAATGGTGCCGCCGATCACGCCGCCGGTCGACAGCTCTAACCGCGCCAGATACCATACGGTTGGGGCGGTCAGACCAAGATGGGGATCATTGGCCATAAGCGATCCACCGGCCGCGGAACGGGACGGGGCCGCAGCCCAAGCATTTGACGCCCCGGCAAACCCACGACGCGGGGAGGGCCACAGATCTGGGCGCGTCTGACGCCCCTCAAGGGCGGCAAATTGTTTGGGGGCTGTATCCATCAAACTTGCATAATCGGGCAGGGCGGCCACACCGGCCCCCGGCATATCGGGCAAGATGTCTTTCACGCGCTCTTCTGGTAAAGCCAAGGACACCCGCGCGCGCAACACTTCGTCTTCGATTTGACCAGAGAGTTGCACGCCCATCAGCTTCAAAACAGCAAGGCTGTCGGCAGGTTGCCAAGGGGATATGTCATTGGAAAAAAGGAAAAATTCAGGTGCGCCCCGGCCCAAAGCATCCGAATTAACGCGTGACAAATAGGCATTTACACCCGAGGCATAGGCGCCAAGGGCGGCTTTGGTGTCTTTGTCCTGATCTTCCACGGCCTCTTGCGCGAGGCGGTAGATATCAAGGCGGCGCATCAGCTCATCCACCTTCAGGGTGCGTTCCCCAAACAGTTCAGACAAACGCCCCTGCGCGGTGCGCCGCATCATCATCATCTGCCACAAACGATCCTGCGCATGCACATAGCCAAGGCCAAAAAACACGTCCTGATCTGTCTGGCCAAAGATGTGCGGAATATTGGCGTTGTTGCGCACAATTTCCACCGGCGCCGTGATGCCCTTGGTTTCGCGCGTCACATCATAATCCGGCAGCGATTGCGCGGCCAGATAATACACCAGCGACACGCCCAGCACGGCAAATATCAACAAACCTGAGACGATGCGGATCAACCACTTAAATACGAGCGCCATAAATCCCTCATGTTGACGTATCTGACCTGAGCGGTAACTACTGTGCCTGACAAAAGAATTCAACGATAGGGGATCATCATGGCAAAATGTGCATTTTTAGGCTTGGGGGTCATGGGATATCCGATGGCGGGGCATTTGGTTGCCGCAGGTCATGAGGTGACGGTTTACAATCGCACAACGGCCAAAGCCGAAGCTTGGGCCAAGGAACATGGGGGCAAATGGGCCTCAACCCCGCGCGAGGCCGCAATGGGCGCCGATTTTGTCATGTGCTGTGTGGGCAATGACGATGATCTGCGCGGCGTGGTGCTGGGCGAAATTGGTGCGCTGTCCGGCATGGATGAGGGCGCGATTTTTGTGGATCACACAACGGTTTCAGCCAAGGTGACTCGCGAACTTTATGCCGCCGCGAAAACTGCCGGGGTGTCCTTTGTCGATGCCCCCGTGTCTGGCGGTCAGGCGGGGGCCGAAAACGGTGTGCTGTCGATCATGTGTGGTGGCGATGAGGCGGCTTATAGCGCGGCTGAGCCGATCATGCAGGCCTATGGTCGCACCGTGAAACGTCTTGGCGAAAGCGGTGCCGGGCAGCTGACCAAGATGGTCAACCAAATCTGCATCGCCGGGTTGGTGCAAGGTCTGTCAGAGGGGCTGCATTTTGCCGAAAAAGCAGGTCTTGATATTCGCGAAGTGGTCGACGTGATCAAAGGGGGCGCTGCGGGCAGTTGGCAGATGGTCAACCGGCACGAGAGCATGGCGGATGATCACTTTGAACACGGGTTTGCCGTGGATTGGATGCGCAAAGATCTGGGCATCTGTCTGGCGACCGCCGATGAAAATGGCGCCAGCCTGCCGGTCACGGCGCTGGTCGACCAGTTTTACAAAGATGTGCAGAAAATGGGCGGCGCGCGCTGGGACACTTCAAGCTTGTTTAAGCGGTTGAAGGATGGTGGGTAACGCCCAGTTTTAAAACAAAAAAGGGAGGCGTAAAGCCTCCCTCTCTCAATTATTTACCCATAACTTACGGAATGATGCGTGTGTATTTCGCGCCCTCAAGCGCCGCACCGGCGATCACGCCAGCCTGACCAAACACCACCGCCACAACCGGGTCGGATGAGGTGATTGTATCCGCCGTCAGACGATCGCCTACCGTCTGGAACGCATATTTGATGTCGGCGGACGCCACCCAGCCAGAGGCCGTGCGGAATTCTTGCAACGCTTGATCTGTCATGAAAAACAGCACATGCGCGTATTGCTGTGCGCCGATCTGAAACCCAAGGCTGGCCTGGGTTTGCAGATAATAATCAACGGTGGTGCCACCCACGCGCAAAGCCCCACGACCATAGGCGCCACCCACCACAAACCCGGCTTCGGTCACCAGTGGCATGACCAGCATCCCGGTTGCTTTTGAGGCAAGTTGCTGTGTGTCGGGGTAGCGGTTGTAAAGATAGCGCAGGGTTTGATCCACGCGGGCGTCAATCTTGGTGCCATCTTGCGATCCAACACCATTGGCACAGCCTGCGACAGCCAGCCCAGCCCCGCCAAGCCCAACCATGAAACCCCGTCTGGAAAGAGGGCGGGATTGATTTTTGGAATTCTCTGATTTGCTCATTCTATGCCTCGTATCGCCAATTCAACGTGCGAAAAGGGCGCACCTGTTTCGCGTTGCTGAAGCCTGATTATCATGACAGGTCTATGCCTGTTTCTGCATGCAATATAGCCCAATCAAGGTGCTGTGTCACGCACCCTGAAAGGATCGCGCGGAAAATCGCTGTTGGACGTAAAATCAACCGCTTACGCGACTTTGAAAACCGACGAAATCCTAGGCGTCTGACAGCATTTTGGCCATGCGCGGCGCATAATAGGTCAAGATCCCATCACAGCCCGCGCGTTTAAACGCCATCAGGCTTTCCGCCATCACCTTGTCACCATCAAGCCAGCCATTTGCGGCGGCGGCTTCTTGCATCGCGTATTCGCCGGACACTTGATAGGCAAAGGTCGGCACGCCAAATTCGGTTTTCACACGGCGGCAAATGTCCAGATAGGGCAGGCCGGGTTTGACCATGATCATATCGGCACCCTCCATCAGATCCCGTTCCACAAGGCGCATCGCCTCATCGGTGTTGGCGGGATCCATCTGATAGGTCTTTTTGTCACCCTTCAGCGCGCCAGACGCGCCAACCGCATCGCGAAACGGGCCATAATAGGCGGACGCATATTTTGCGGTGTAAGACATAATGGTAAGATTGCGATGACCCGCGCCCTCAATCGCGGCCCGGATCGCACCAATGCGACCATCCATCATATCGGATGGCCCAAGGATATCCGCCCCTGCCTCAGCCTGGGCCAAGGCCATGCGCACAAGGGCCACATTGGTTTCGTCATTCAGGATTTCGCCGTCCTGCACAATCCCGTCATGCCCGTTTGAGTTATAGGGATCCAGCGCGATATCCGTCATGATGGCAATGTCCGGCACCGCCTGTTTGATCGCCCGAATGGCGCGGTTGGACAGATTGTCCGGGTTCCATGCCTCTTCGCAGGCCTCAGTTTTCAGCGCGGGATCAGTATAGGGAAACAGGCAGATCGCCGGAATGCCAAGATCCGCGGCCTCATGGGCGGCCTCGACCAGACGGTCGATGGATTTCCGGGTCACGCCGGGCATCGAAGGGATCTCTTGCTCTACCCCATCGCCCTCAACCACAAATACCGGCCAAATCAGGTCATTCACACCCAATTCGTTTTCACGAACCAGATCGCGAAGGGCAGCCGAGGATCGGGTGCGGCGCAGGCGTGTGGTGGGAAATGGGGCGACGGTGCGCGACGGAATGGGGCGGCTCATCTGGCTCTCCTGTCTTGATCCCCTTGTCCTTGCCACGGGATTGCCGGTGGGGCAAGTCCTGCGGTCAAGCGCACGCCTATGAAAACCGCTTTTCATGGGCGAACTGCGCGCGTATGGTCGCCAAGAATTTGGCCGCACGCATTCCCACAGGCATCCCCACAGGCATCCGGGGGCCGGCCACCCGATAGAAGGCAGACAAAGTGGATTGGTTTTCAACCCTATTTGAAATCATCGACATGCGATCCTTTTCCAACCTTTGGTATTGGATTGCGCTTGCGGTTTTGTGGTCCACCACCAGCCATTGGGTGATTGGTGTGCCCTATGATTTGGTGCAACGCGCGGCCCGACATGAGGGGCAGGCGCAAGTTGATTTAGAAGATTTGACCCGCATTTACACCACCCGCATGCTCTATATCGCCGCCACCTCCGGGCTTTGGTTGCTTGGCTTTGCCTGTGCGGGGATCACCAGCCTGTTTTTGCTTGGCTTTTTCTATGGGGTTGAATTTGCACAGGCACTTTTGCTGATCGTCTTTCCCATGACGCTGGTGGGGGTGATGTCGCTGAACACCGCGCGGATCATTCAAGACCGTATGCTGGCGGGGTCTGACCTGCGCGACCGCCTGAACCGCCACCGCATTCAAACGCAAGTCCTTGGTATGATGTCTATTTTTGTCACGTCCATGTGGGGCATGTATCAAAACCTGTCGCTTCATGCCTGGAGCTAACCCGCCGCCAGCCCGCGCAGGGCTTGACACCGCGCGCGGCTTCGTTACCTCACCCCTATGACACATGTGCTTTTATCCGGCGCCCCCGAGGGGTTTGACGCGCAGCTTTTGCTGAAAGAACTTGATCGCGCTGAGGCACCCGTGGTGCATGTCGCACGTGACGACAAACGCATGGCCGCGATGCAAGAAGCGCTGTCGTTTTTTGCCCCCGGCGTGACGGTGGTGCAATTCCCCGGTTGGGATTGTTTGCCCTTTGATCGCATGTCGCCAAACGCCGATGTGTCCGCCACCCGCATGGCCACCTTGGCCGGGCTGGCAACGGGCGCCTTGACGGGTAAATTTGTCCTTCTGACCACGTTGAATGCCGCGACCCAAAAGCTGCCCGCGCGATCCGTGCTTGAGGGGGCAAGTTTTTCAGCCCGTGTGGATTATCAGCTCGACGTGGACAAACTGCGCAGCTTTTTGGTGCGCATGGGCTTTAGCCAGTCGCCGACAGTGATGGAACCCGGAGATTTCGCCGTGCGTGGCGGGATCATCGACATCTATCCGCCCGGTGAAACTGGCCCGGTTCGGTTGGATCTGTTTGGCGACGTTTTGGACGGGATCCGCCGTTTTGACCCCGTCACCCAACGCACCACCGACAAGCTGACGGGCATCGACCTTGCCCCTGTGTCTGAGGTGCTGTTTGACGAGGCATCCATCACCCGGTTTCGGCAAAACTATCGGATCGAATTTGGCGCGGCGGGATCGGATGATCCGCTTTACGAAGCGGTCTCAGCGGGCCGTAAACATCAGGGCGTGGAACATTGGCTGCCGTTTTTCCACGAAAAGCTGGAAACGCTGTTTGATTACCTGCCGGATGCGTCCATCGTCCTTGATGATCACCTGACCGCCGCCCGCCTGTCGCGGTGGGACAGCATTGATGATCAATATGAGACCCGCAAAATTGCCATGAAAGCCAAAAACCGGATGGACACGGTCTATAAACCCTGTCCGGCAGAGCTTTTGTATCTGGATGATGCCGCTTGGGAAGAGGCGATCAAAGCGCGCCGTGTGGTTCAGCTTTCGGCGTTGCCACAGGCCACTGGCCCCGGTGTTGTGGACGGTGGCGGACGCATCGGGCGCAATTTCTCACCCGAGCGCCAACAGGAAAACGTCAATCTATTTGAGTCGTTAGCCGCCCACGTTAAGACAAAATCCAACACGCCGGTGATTGTCGCCAGCTACTCTGAAGGGGCGCGTGAGCGGCTAACCGGGCTGTTGGCGGACGAGGGGCTGATCGGCGCCACGCCCATTGACAGCTTCCGCGATGTGCCAGACAGCGGCGGTGGGACTTATCTGGCGGTCTGGCCGCTGGAACATGGGTTTGAAACCCCACATGTCACAGTCATTTCGGAACAAGACGTGCTGGGCGACCGGCTGATCCGTGGCCAAAAACGCAAACGCCGGGCCGAGAATTTTCTGACCGAAGCCAACAGCCTGTCTGCGGGCGATTTGGTGGTGCATGTGGACCATGGTGTTGGGCGGTTCATCGGGCTTGAGACGATCACCGCGATGGGCGCGCCGCATGAATGCCTGCTCTTAGAATATATGGGCGGGGACCGTCTGTTTATTCCGGTGGAAAACATCGAACTTTTGTCGAAATTCGGTCAAGACACCGGGCTTTTGGACAAGCTTGGCGGTGGGGCATGGCAGGCGAAAAAGGCCAAGCTTAAGGAACGTATCCGCGAGATTGCGGACAAACTGATCCGGCTGGCGGCTGAGCGTGAACTGCGCAAAGCTCCGATTTTGCAAGCGCCCCATCACGCATGGGAAGAATTTTCCGCCCGTTTCCCATACCAAGAAACCGACGACCAGATGGCGGCGATTGAGGATGTGATTGACGACATGGCCACCGGACGCCCGATGGACCGGTTGATCTGTGGCGACGTGGGCTTTGGCAAGACCGAGGTCGCCATGCGCGCCGCCTTTGTGGCCGCGATGTGTGGCCAGCAAGTGGCGGTGATTGCACCGACAACCTTGCTTGCGCGCCAGCATTACAAAAGCTTTGCGGAACGCTTCCGTGGTTTTCCGATCAATGTTGGGCAACTTAGCCGTTTTGTGGGCCAGAAAGAGGTCAAACTGACCCGCGATGGCATTTCACGCGGCACGATGGACATTGTGGTTGGCACCCATGCCCTGCTCGCCAAAGACGTGCGGTTCAAAGACCTTGGCCTGCTGATTGTGGATGAAGAACAACGCTTTGGCGTGAGCCACAAGGAACGCCTTAAGGAAATGCGCTCAGATGTGCATGTGCTGACCCTGTCCGCCACACCGATCCCGCGCACCTTGCAAATGTCGCTCTCTGGCGTGCGGGATCTGTCGATTATTGGCACGCCGCCGGTGGATCGTCTGTCAATCCGCACCTATGTCTCAGAATTCGACTCTGTGACCCTGCGCGAAGCTTTGCTGCGTGAACATTATCGCGGCGGGCAGTCGTTTTTCGTGGCCCCGCGCGTCAAAGACTTGCCCGAACTGCAAGCCTTTTTGGAAAACCATGTGCCAGAGGTCAGCTTTGTCATTGCCCACGGTCAAATGGCGGCGGGCGAGCTGGATACGCGGATGAACGCGTTTTATGACGGGAAATATGACGTGCTTTTGGCGACAAGTATCGTTGAAAGCGGCATTGATATTCCAACAGCCAACACGATGATTGTGCACCGCGCGGACATGTTCGGTCTGGCGCAGCTTTATCAGATCCGGGGCCGTGTGGGCCGATCCAAAACCCGCGCTTATGCGTATCTGACCACCAAACCGCGCGTGCCGCTGACGGCCACCGCCGAAAAGCGGTTGCGGGTGCTTGGATCCTTGGATGCGCTTGGGGCAGGGTTCACCCTTGCCAGTCAGGATCTGGACATTCGCGGGGCTGGTAATCTGGTTGGCGAAGAGCAATCCGGCCAGATGCGCGAAGTGGGGTATGAGCTGTATCAGCAGATGCTGGAAGAGGCGATTGCCAAGATCAAATCAGGGCAACTGGAAGGATTGTCCGAGGCCGACACAGGTTGGGCGCCGCAGATCAATTTGGGTGTTCCCGTTTTGATCCCAGACACTTACGTCCCCGACCTTGATGTGCGTTTGGGGCTTTACCGCCGCCTGTCTGGCCTGTCGACCAAGGTGGAATTGGAAGGCTTTGCAGCAGAGCTGATCGACCGGTTCGGGACCTTGCCCAAAGAGGTCAACACGCTGTTGTTGATTGTGCGCATCAAAGGCATGTGCAAACGGGCAGGAATTGCGAAATTGGATGGCGGGCCAAAGGGCGCGACACTCCAGTTCCACAACGACAAATTCGCCTCGCCGCATGGGTTGATTGAGTTCATTCAGGCCCAAGATGGCTTGGCCAAAGTGCGCGACAATAAGATTGTGGTGCGACGCGATTGGCGTAAAACCTCTGATAAGATCAAAGGGGCGTTTGCCATTGCGCAGGATCTTGCGATTAAGGTGAAAGAGGCCAAAAAGGCAGCAAAACAAAAGGGCTAAGGCCAGAACGGCCTTGGCCTTGGTTCAGGAGCTTCGCGTTTAATTCGGGTTTTTACGATCAATTTGGATCAAGATAAATGAGATACCCGAACAGATCGTCACCCCAACCAACAGCGGCAAGGGCGTGCCATTAAAGGCCAATCCAACCGGCCCCGCGATGAACACCGCAAGCATGGTTGGAAGCGCGCCAATCACTGCCGCGGCCGTGCCCGCGACATGGCCCAAGGGTTGAATGGCCAGGGCATTCAGATTGCCAAAGCTCAGCCCATTTAAGAAAAACAACGTGATGGACCAAGCGACAAACACCCCAAGCGCAAATGTGCCTTCCGGGGACAGCACGCTCCAAACCAAAAGCGTTGTTCCCGCCAGAACGGTTTGCGTGGCAAAGCCAACCATCGCAAGGCGGCGCATCCCGAAACGCACCACCAGGGCCGAGTTCAAAAATCCCGCACCCGCCGATAGAATTGTGACCAAGGCGAAGTAATAGGGAAAGGCGGTGCCGGTGCCCAGAACATCGACAAAAATCTGTTGGGCGGAACTGAGGTAGGCCATCAATTGGCCAAAGGCAAAGGTGATCACGGTCATATAAAGCAAGGTCACGCGGTTGCTCAGCACGATGCCAAAGGCCTCAAGCACCGGTTTTAACCGCAAGGATCGGCGTTTTTCAGGCGGCAATGTTTCGGGTTGACGCAGCATGAACCATGTCAGGATCAAAACCGCGACAATGATGTAGGTCGTGAACATATGGCGCCAGCCGAATGAGACGATCACCCATTGCCCAAACATCGGGGCGACCGCTGGCACCAACACAAAAAACGAAAACGCGATCGAGGTCACACGGGCCATCAACCGCCCTTCGTAAAGATCGCGGGTCAGGGCCATCGCGCTGGTGCGTGGCCCGGCGGCCCCCAACCCTTGCACAAAGCGCCAGAACAAAAGCGCCTCAAGCGATTGGGCGGTGAACGCTGCGGCGGCGGCCAGCATATAAAGCGCAAATCCCGCCCCCATCGACACCCGTCGCCCAAAGGCGTCAGACAGCGGGCCAAAGAACAATTGCCCCAATCCCGTGCCGACCACAAACGCCGTGATCACCAATTGCGCCCGGTTCACATTGTCGGGCACCATTTCGCTGGCGATTTCGGGCAAGGCCGGCAGGATCGAGTCGATGGAAAACGCCACCATCGACGACAACGCCGCCAAAAGCGCGATGAATTCAAACAGCGGCAGCGGTTTTTTAGGTCTGAAAAGGGAACTCAAGTCGCCTCACCGGGGGCCGCTTCAATCTGTTCCAGAATTTCGTCAATCACGCGGGTCCAAAGATCAGCGGGCTGCGCGCCGGGAACAACATGTTGATTTGAAATAACAAAAGTTGGAACAGAATTCACACCCTTGACCCGTGCATCTGCATCGCGGGCGGAAATATCATCACGGTCCGCGTCTGATGCCAAAAGCCGTGCGGTCACATCGCGGTCCATGCCCGCCTCAGCCGCAAGTTCAGCCAGAACCTCTGGATCACCAAGATCTTTGCCCTCAACAAAATAGGCTTTGAACAGGCGATCCACCACGGCGTTTTGCTTTTCCTCAAGCCCGGCCCAATGGATCAACCGGTGGGCGTTTAATGTGTTTGGCGTGCGGGTGATGGCCTCAAGGTTGATCTCAAGCCCGCTGCCTTCGGCCTCGGTTGCGACCGGTAGATACGCTTTGATCGCGCCGTCTTTGCCGCCAAATTTGGCTTCAAGATATTCGCGTCGATCCATGCCCTCTTGCGGCATGTCAGGGTTCAATTGAAAGGGGTGCCATTGGACCTGAAACGGGTGATTTGGCCTGGCTTCCAGCGCGCGTTGAAGGCGGGCTTTGCCGATGTAACACCAAGGGCAAATCGGGTCTGAGAAAATATCCAAACGGATCATCGCACTCTCCTTTTCAATGCCTTCGCCTTATCGTGGATTTTGCCTGATGAAAAGGGGCAGGGCCTGTGGTGGGGATAATTACTTATCATGTTAACTTATGGCCCGCTTCATATTGCGCGCGCAATTTGGCGCGCAACAGTTTGTTGTTGGCCCCGCGTGGCAGCACAGCAACCGGAACAAACAGGCGCGGGCATTTGTAATGGGCAAGACGGGCGTGGGCGTGATCTGTTAAATCCTGATCTGGAACGGGGCGGTGTTCGGGCGTGTAAAAACAGGCAATCACGGTGGCATCCGTCTTGATTTCAACCTCAGCACAGGCGGCTTCATGCACGCCGGGGTGAAGCGTCATGGCCGCCTCAACTTCAATCGGCGAGACGCGAAAGCCGCCTGCGTTCATTATGTCATCCGCGCGCCCCTGAAAGGTGATTGCGCCGGTTTCATCCATGCTGACCGTGTCGCCGGTTAAGAACCAATCACCAATGAACCGATCGGCGGTGGCCACGTCTGCGCCCAGATATCCCAGCATCAAACCGGGGTCAGACCGATGCACGGCCATCACGCCGGTCTCCCCCATCGGGGCGGGGGTTCCGCCTTTGTCCAGCACCGCGATATGACGTCCCGGTTGCGGATATCCCAAGGTGCCTTCTGGGGCCGGGCGGTCCGGGCTTCCTGAGACAAAGGTGGAACATTCCGACATGCCGTAAGCCTCAAAAATGCGGGTTTTTGTGCGGTTGTTCCACATGTCGCGCGTGACGGACGGGAGCTTTTCACCCGCCGACAATCCGTGGCGCAGATCGGGCAGCTTTGGCAGATCATGTTTCAACATTTGCCGGTAAACCCCGGGAGCAGCTGCGAAAATTGTGGCGTTATGCGTGGCCAAAAGGGATCCCAGTTGATCCGCTGTGGTGCCTGCCGCTGGGATCAAGGCCGTGGCCCCAACCGTCCAAGGATCCATCAATCCTGTGCCCAGCGTATAGGTCCAGTTAAAGGCGCCTGCGTGCAGGACCCGGTCGCTGTCGTGCAGACCATACCAGCCCTCCCACATCATCCGCCGCGCCCAAATCGCCCGGTGCGCATGGGTCACAGCGCGGCTTTGCCCCGAGGTGCCCGAGGTGAAGATGATATAGGCGGGCCGTTCCGGATCGCCTTGATGGTAAGGGGCGGGGGCGTGATCTGCCAAAGCGTGTAGCGCCTCCGCCGTCATGACTGGCGGCACGGGCAAATCAGGTTGCGGCGCGGGCAGGGCGATGTCGTCGCCTGCGATAATCAAGCTTGGTGCGATGATTGCCGACATCTTGGTGATCTCTACCTGTGTCAGTTGTGATGAGGTGGGCACTGGCACCAAACCAGCCGCAATACACGCCAAAAACGCCAGTGGGAAATCCACATCATTGCCAAGGCGCAACAGCACGCGATCCCCGGGGGCAAGCCCTTGTGCCAACAACCCACCGGCCACGCCCTGAACGGCGCGGGCCAATGTGCCATAGGTCCAATGGGTGTCATCCTTCCCATCCGCTGTGATCACCGACAGCGCCGTTTTGTCCCGCAAATCGGCGGCATGGCGCAGCACATATTGCGCCATATTAAACGGCGAGGGTGCTTTGGGATGGGGCGGGTTTGGTGTGATGACAGATTGCATAACCCACATCTGCCAACCCTTTGTCCCGGTTGCAATAGGCCCGTGTTGGTGCCAATAGGGGGTATGACGGAAAACAGCACCCCCAGCCTGATCCAATTGGCCCGCGAAAGCGGTGAAACAGGCCCCGATCCGCTTCCCTTAAACCTTGGGGAACGGGTGCGTGACTTGCGCAAATCACGTGGCTGGACGTTGGAGCAAGCCGCAGGGCAGGCGGGTTTGGCCAGATCCACCTTGTCCAAGATCGAAAATGGTCAGATGTCGCCCACGTATGACGCGCTGAAAAAGCTTGCGAGTGGGCTTGAAATCTCTGTCCCGCAATTGTTCACCACCCCCAAAACCGCGCAAGTGTCCGGCCGGATGACCGTGACCAAATCCGGCGAAGGCGCGGCCCATGCCACCACCACGTATGAACACGAACTGTTGGGCGGCGCGCTGACCAAGAAAGCGATGCTGCCCTACCGCGCCCGCGTACGCGCCCGCGCCTTTGATGAATTTGACGGTTGGGTGCGCCATGACGGGGAAGAGTTTTTATACGTGCTGACAGGTGCCATTCGTTTGATCACGGAATTTTACGAACCCGTTGAAATGAAACGCGGTGACAGCGCCTATTATGATGCCTCAATGGGGCATAATGTGGTGTCGATCAGCGAAGAAGACGCAACAATCCTGTGGATCACATCTCTGACATAGCGGCCTCGCTGGTGCGTTGACCTAATGCGTAAAGCTGAGGGTCGTAAAGGTTTTGCGCCAATCAGAGACCTCTGACAGGATGTCTTCGCCTTTCAGGACGCGGTGGATATATCCGGCCAAGCGGTCCGCATCCGCATCGGTCATCCCCCAGCGACCCAACTCTGGTGTGCCAATCACCGCCAAAGCCGCAGATCTTGCCGCGTCAAAATTCGCGGTCATTCCGGGAAAGGCAATCGCATCAAGACGTTGTGCAATCTCTGCATATTTTGCGCCAAACACCTCCGCGCAAAGCGCGGCGGCGATGACCTCAATCTCTTCGATGGCCTCAAGCCCCATCTCGTATTTATCGCCAGGATAGCCCAAAGACGGGCGTGCCCCGAGGCCCGAGGCCAAAAGGGCCTCGGCCTTGGGGTTCATGACATTGGATGTTGCGCTGTTGCGGCTTATTCTTCAAACCACCAAATCTCGGGCTGGAAGCCAAGATAATCGCCATACATCGGGAGGCGGTCGGGGAATTTCAGCCCCTTTACATGCGCGATATGCGAGGTGTTGGAGTAACCAACCGGGATCACATAACGCCCCGCGGTCAACACGCGATCAAGCGCTTTGGTGGCCGCGCGAAAATCACTTTGGTCCTTGGCGGTCAGCATGGTGTCGATCAACCCGTCGATGGCGGGTGACTGCACCCCCATCCAATTTCGTGATCCCTCTTGGCTGGCGCTTTCGGATCCCCAGTACAGCTTTTGTTCATTGCCGGGGCTAAGTGACAGCCCGCGCCAGTAATACGCCATGTCAAAATCAAACGCGTTCACCCGTTCTTTATATTGCGCATTATCGACCGAGGTGACCTCTGGGTTGATCCCAAGGCGCCCCAAAGCAGAGACAAAGATATCAATGGTTTGCCGGGTCTCGGTCGCGCCGTTTTTCAACAGAATCTCAAAGGTGAACGGCGTGCCATCGGCATATTTCATCACACCGTCCTGCACCGTGAAACCGGCGTCTTCCATCAACGCCATCGCGCGGCGCAGCCCGGCGCGGTTGCGTTCAGATCCGTCTGATATGGGCTGGGTATACCCCTCAACCGCGCCCTCTGGCAGATCATCATAGGCGGACAAGAACTCTGCCACGCGACCCTTGGCAGGTGCGCCCGGCTCCATCCCCAGAACCGAGTTGTGGAAATAGGACTGAATGCGTTTTTGCGCGCCGCCACTCAGGGTCTGATTGATAAACTCAAAGTTAAACGCATGGGTCAGCGCGTCGCGCACGCGGATGTCGGCAAAGACAGCGCGCCGCGTGTTCATCACATAGCCTTTGATGCCGGTCGGACGTTGGTGCGGAATATCTGACAGCACCACATCGCCGGATTGCACGGACGGAAAGTTAAACTGGGTGGCCCATTTCTGCGCGTTGGTTTCGCGGTGCGTCGACGCTTCGCCCGCTTTGAACGCTTCAAACGTCACATCGCCGTCACCGTAATAATCAAACCGGATCTCATCCAGATTGGCCTGACCGCGCATGAACGGCACGTCTTTGCCCCAATAATCGGGATTGCGTTTCAGGGTCAGATACCGCCCCGGTTCAAAATCCCCAATCATGTAAGGCGAGGATCCGATCGGCGTGAGGTCAACCCCAGAGCTGTCAAACTCTTTGCCCTCCCACTGGGCCTTTTTGATGATCGGACGCAGCCCCATAATCAGCGGCAATTCGCGGTCTTCGGTGTTAAAGGTGAATTTGACCGAGCGCGGCCCGGTCTGTTCCATCGTCTCAATCTTTTTCCACGCGCCTTGGTACCGGGGATGCCCTTGGGTGCCGATGATTTCATAGGAAAACATCACATCCTCAACCGTCACCGGGCTGCCATCTGAGAATTTCGCCCCCTCGCGCAGGGTGAATTCGACCCAGGTGCGCGCCTCATCGGTTTCAATCGATTCGGCCAGCACGCCGTAAAGCGTAAACGGCTCATCGTAACTGCGGCCCATCAGGCTCTCAAATAACATAAATCTCAGCTGCCAGGGCGCGCGGCCTTTGCGAATCAGCGGATGGATCGAATCAAAGCTTCCCGCCTCGGCAAAGACGATTTTACCGCCTTTGGGCGCATCGGCGTTCACGTGGGGTAGGGACACAAAATCCGGTGGTAGGGCAGGGTCACCATACATAGCTATGCCATGTTGCGGCTCTGCCACGGCCATTTGACCCGCCGATAACACAATCGCGCCTGCCCAAATCGTGTTGCGCAGTTTTTGGAATAAATCTGATTTCATTTCGGCAACAATCCTTCATGTCCCTCGTTTGCTTGGGAAAAGCCTAACCATGTCAAATAGTCTTTTCAAACTTTTAGCTTGGAACCGGCGGGGGTTAGCGGTATAAAGATCTCACTGCTCGATAGGTTTCTTGCCTGTATGAAACCTGCCTCAATAACTTGCGCCCGCCTTGTGCGGGCGTTTTTTTATGGCGCATTTGCATGCGCAGCATCCCCTAAACCTGTGATTTGACGGGCTGAGAATCGGTCTGGTTGTGGTTGGGCAAGCCACCCCGACGCGCGGCTTTGCGGTCATCACCAAGCGCCCGAACGTGTTGTGACCAAACCGCCCATAGATTGGGGCTGGAAATGCCCGGCCCCGGCGTTATGCTGCACAGCAGAAAATCAGAACCCAAAGGGATATTCTCATGGCCATCACCACATCGCTTGCGGGCAAAACCGCGATTGTCACCGGATCGAATTCGGGCATTGGCCTTGGGGTTGCCAGAGAATTTGCACGGGCCGGGGCGGATGTTGTGTTGAACTCGTTCACCGACCGCGATGAAGACCATCAAATCGCGGCGGAAATTGCGGCGGCCCACGGGGTGAACGTGCGTTATATTCAGGCGGATATGTCCAAAGGGGATCAATGCCGCGCGCTGATTGAAAAGGCCGGCGCCTGCGATATTCTGGTCAACAACGCAGGCATTCAGCATGTCGCGCCCGTGGATGAATTTCCAGTGGAAAAATGGGACGCGATCATCGCGATTAACCTAAGCTCAACCTTTCACACCACCGCCGCCGCCTTGCCAATGATGCGCAAAGCCGGATGGGGCCGCATTGTGAACATTGCTTCGGCCCACGGGCTGACCGCATCGCCGTTTAAATCCGCCTATGTGGCCGCCAAGCACGGCGTGATTGGCCTGACCAAAACGGTGGCCCTGGAAACTGCCGAGGACCCGATCACCGTGAACGCCATTTGCCCCGGCTACGTGCTGACCCCCTTGGTCGAGGCGCAAATCCCCGATCAGATGAAAACCCACAACATGAGCCGCGATGACGTGGTGCGCGAGGTCATGTTGGCCCGTCAGCCGTCAAAAGAATTTGCAACCGTTGAACAAATGGGCGGCACCGCTGTGTTTCTGTGCTCAGACGCGGCGGCGCAAATCACTGGCACCTCAATTTCTGTGGACGGCGGCTGGACTGCGCTGTGATCGCGTATTGTTAACTTGGAGTAATGAGTGTGAAACGGATCAACCTCGCCCTACAGGGTGGCGGCGCACATGGGGCGTTCACTTGGGGCGTGCTGGACCGGCTGCTTGACCAAAAAGATGTCGAGATTGCCGCCATCACCGGCACCTCAGCAGGCGCGCTGAATGGCGCAGCACTTAAGGCCGGGTTGCTGGCCGATGGCTCTGGGTATGATCGCGCCTCTGCCAAGGCCGCTTTGGATGATCTGTGGCACAATGTGGCGGGGGTTCAGGACCTGCGCATGACCAATTGGATGGCGTCTTTTGCGGCGCCAAACACTGTGATTGCCCGAACGATGGAATTGTCTCCGGTCAATATGATGGCCGATATGGCCACGCGGTTTGTCAGCCCCTATCATCTTGGACCATTCTACGTGAACCCCTTGCAGCAAGTTGTTGATAAATTTACGTTTAATAAGGTGTGTGCCGACAGCGGTCCCAAGCTTTTCATCTCTGCTACCAATGTGCGCTCTGGCAAAATCCGGGTGTTTCAAGGCGATGAGATTTCCACCGATGTGATCCTTGCCTCGGCCTGTTTGCCAAGCGTGTTTCAGGCGGTGGAAATTGACGACCCCAAAACGGGGCAACGCGACGCGTTTTGGGATGGGGGGTACACTGGAAACCCTGCATTATTTCCGTTGTTCCACAAAGACTTGCCCGACGACATTATGGTGGTGAACATCAACCCGCTGTGGCGCGACAATATTCCGCGCGAACCGATGGATATCCAAAACCGTATCAATGAAATCAGCTTTAATTCCTCGCTGTTGCGAGAGTTACGCGCGATTAATTTTGTCAAACGTCTGATCAAAGATGGGCACATGAGCAGCGATCAGATGAGCGATGTTTTGGTGCATATGATCTCTGACGACGATCTGATGCGGGATCTGAGCGTGGCCACCAAACTGTCGCCGTCCCCTGTGGTTCTGTCGCGCCTGAAAGCCGCAGGGCAAGCCGCCGCAGATCAGTTTTTGTCCAATCACTTAAATGACTTGGGCGTAAACGCGACCGTCGATTTGGAACAGATGTTCGGCTGAAATACTCAGTGAATGGCCCCGGTCATCACGCCGCGGATCAACCCAAAAGCAATCAACCACATGGTGACGCCAATGATCACATCAAGCGCGCGCCATGAGGATGGTTTTTGCATGATCGGCGCCAACAGCCGCGCGCCGTAACCCAGTGAAAAGAAAAACACAAAACTGGATGTCACGGCGCCCGCACCAAACCAAAGACGGTCCGCCCAACTGTCATAGCTGGTGGATATCGCGCCGATCAAACCCAGCGTGTCCAGATAGACATGCGGGTTGAGCCAAGTAAACGCTGCGGCAATGGCAAGCGTGGCACGCAACGACCGAGACTGCCCCGACAGCTCCATTTCATACTGACCGTTAAAGGCCGCTTTGAAACGTAACGCCCCGTAAACAATCAAGAAACCAGCACCCGCAAGCCCCATAACAATCGGCAGTGCCGGCAAGGCGGTCACCAAAGCCCCAAACCCCAGCACCCCGGCCGCGATCAACAACGCATCCGACAAGGCACAAAAAAGCGTGAGCGCAAAGACGTGTTTACGCAACAGCCCTTGGCGCAGCACAAAGGCATTCTGCGCACCAATGGCCAAGATCAGGGAAAACCCGGTGGCAAATCCCGTCAGCGCCGCAAGCATATTTAAGCTATTTCAAGTGGTTGCGATGGGTCTTTCGCGTTTGGATAAACCAGACCCGCCGAGATCACCAATTTGGCGCAATCCTCAACAGACATGTCCAATTCCATCACCGAATGGCGCGGGACAAACAGCAAAAAACCGGATGTCGGGTTTGGGGTTGTGGGCAAAAAAACCGAAATGATATCCTCATCCACCGGGATTTTCGCATCAATCTCGCCTTTGGCTTTGGTCGAAATGAACGCAATCGCCCAGATGCCCTTGCGCGGATATTCCACCAGACAGGCTTTGTCGAACTTGGCTTCACTGGATTGGTTAAAGACAGTTTCTGCGATTTGTTTCAGACCGTTATAAAGCGACCTGACCACCGGCATCCGGTCCACAATACGCTCGCCCCAGGCCAGAAATGACCGACCAATCAGCCCTTTGGCGACCCAACCGACAAAAACGGTAAAGATCAAAAAGACCACAACACCAAGGCCGCGCACATTCACGCGCACGTCTTCGCCAAAGATCATCTTGAACCATGCGCTGTCGCCAAAAAACCGATCAATCAGCGCGTCAGGATGATAATAACCCGGCACAAACGGCAGCACCCAACTGTCGATCCAGCCCACAAAGGTCCAGATCATCCACATCGTCAGCGCAATCGGCACAACCACAACCAACCCCGCAAGGAAATTGTTGCGAAGGCCGGACAGCATGCGCCAGCGGCTGCGGTGGGGGTGATCGTCCATGTGATACCTTTGTGGATTGCCTTAACGGAACTTAGGGGCTTTGTGTGCCGGGTCAATAGCGTGATGACGAGATGTCAAAGGGTTATGCGGATTTATCCTGATTTGTGAACGCGCCAGCAATTTGGGCAGCCAATGTGGCGTTGTTTTTCACCAGCGCGATATTGGCCACCAAGGATCGCCCTTCGGTGGCTTTATACATCGCATCCAGCAAGAACGGCGTGACCTCTTTGGCGGTGATGCCTTCATCCTCGGCTTGCGTCAGGGCGGCTTCGATCACCGGCATGATTTCTTCACGTGGGATTTCGGCATCCTTAGGGATCGGATTGGCGATCACCTGACCACCGGGCAGACCCATCGCGCTGCGCACTTCTTGGGCGCGGGCAATTTGGGCGGGGTCATCCAGGCGCAACGGCGACGACAGGCCAGAGCTGCGCGACCAAAAGGCGGGCACCTCATCCTGCCCATAGGTGATCACCGGAACCCCAAGGGTTTCAAGCACTTCAAGCGTTTTTGGGATGTCCAAGATTGCCTTGGCCCCAGCCGCCACCACCGTGACCGGCGTGGTTGAAAATTCGCGCAAATCAGCTGAGATATCAAAGGTTTCCTCGGCGCCGCGGTGCACACCGCCAATGCCGCCGGTGGCAAAGACGCGGATGCCCGCCAGATGCGCCGCGATCATCGTCGCGGCAACGGTGGTGGCGCCGTATCCGCCCGATGCAATGCACACCGGCATATCCGCGCGGGACACTTTGGCGACGTCTTTCGCCTGTGCCAGCTCGTTCAATTCCGCGTCCGTCAGCCCCACATGCAATTGGCCGTTAAGGATGGCGATGGTCGCGGGCGTTGCCCCGCCTTCGCGCACCACGGCCTCAACCTCGCGCGCGGTGTCGACATTTTGCGGGAACGGCATGCCGTGTGTGATGATGGTGCTTTCCAGCGCCACAATGGGGGTGCCTTCGGTGCGGGCTTTGGCAACTTCGGGGCTATAGGTGATGGGGAATGTCATACGTCTTCTCCTGATACATATTTTGCCGCGATATTCTGCGCGGTGATAAGGGCGTTTTGGGGCGATTGGCCATCGCGTTCGGCGGCGATATGGGCGGCCATAAATGTGTCTCCGGCACCGGTGATGCGGCGCACACGGGTTGACGGGCAGGGGGCGGTGATCACACCGCGGTCCTTATGCCCTTCGGCGCAAAGATTGCCGCCGTCTGTTACCACGACACGCGTGGCCCCTGCGTCTAACAGCGCATGTGCGCCCATTACGGCGGTTTCTGACGTTGTCTCAGTCAACACCCCCGCCTCTTCGAGGTTTACATAAAGGGTCGTGCCGGGGTGCGCCAACAAGGGGCGCAAACGGCGGGCTTTGCCGGGGCTGGCGGGGGCGACACGCAAATCGGCCCGTGTAAAACTGGGCCGGGCGGCAATTTCCGTCAGCAAATCCACGGTCAGATTGCCATCCAGCGCAATGATCCCGGTATAGGGCGCATCCGCACGTCCTAGGGTGCCATCCTCAAGCGGGGTCAGAATCGCATCCCCTGCCGCCTCAAGCGAATGGGCGTCCGCAAGGGCCGCGACCAAACCGGCGGGGCCTTCGATCGCCATATACCGGTCGGTGGGCAAGTCAGGCGAGCGGTAAACATAGTCGGTCACCATGCCCATTTCGCGCGCGCGTGCCATCAGGTCATCACCCTCGTGATCATGGCCAATCGCCGTGATCAGCGCAGGCTTTAGCCCAAAGCGCGAAAAGGTCATGGCAATATTCATCGCCACACCACCTGGCAAACGGGAAATTCGCCCCGGCTGATCCGACCCGATGTGCATTTCGATTTTGGTGCGTCCGATCACGTCCCACAGGACCGATCCAATACAAAGAATATCATGTGTCATGCTGTCTCTTTGCCGATGTTTAGAGTAAAGGACAAGATGAAGTCGGCATCAAACGGCGCAAAACGATGCGCAGCGGCATGGTTTTATGCGGCGCAAAGCCCAAGAAATGCAAAATGCCGGTTCATTTCCGGGTCACATCGGGTTTTGTGCAGATTACACTTGCAAGCCCCCAATCCCCCCGATATACGCGCGCCATTAATCCACAGGCGGAATGCGGGCCTATGGGGGAGAAATCCTCATGTGTCCACCGGTTGAAGGGAACCCCCTTTGATACATTCCGCCAAGGTTGAAACCGGAAAAGGAAATGAACATGGCTCTGCCTGATTTCACACTCCGTCAGCTTTTGGAAGCTGGCGTACACTTTGGTCACCAAACACAACGCTGGAACCCACGCATGGGTCCGTATATCTATGGTGAGCGTAACGGCATTCACATTTTTGACCTGACACAGACTGTTCCAATGCTGGACCAGGCTTTGACAGCTGTTCGTGAAACTGTTGCCAAGGGCGGCCGCGTGCTGTTCGTGGGCACCAAACGCCAAGCCGCTGGCGCCATTGCAGACGCCGCTGAGCGTTCGGCACAATACTACATGAACCACCGCTGGCTCGGTGGCACGCTGACCAACTGGCAGACCGTGTCCAAATCGATCCAACGCCTGAAAGAATTCGACGAAAAGCTTGCTGCTGGCGCCGAAGGTATGACCAAGAAAGAACGTCTTGGCATGGAACGTGAGCAGACAAAACTGCAGGCGTCTTTGGGCGGCATCCGCGAAATGGGCGGCGTTCCTGACCTTATCTTCGTCATCGACGTGAAAAAAGAAGCCTTGGCGATCGCCGAAGCCAACAAACTGGGCATCCCGGTTGTGGCTGTTGTCGACACCAACTGCCCACCAGAAGGTGTTGATTACATCATTCCGGGCAACGATGACGCGGCACGCGCCATTGCGCTTTACACTGACCTGGCGGCACGTGCTGCTTTGGACGGTATGTCGGCCCAACTGGGTGCGGCTGGCGTTGACCTGGGCGAGCTGGAAAGCGGCATGACTGAAGAAGCTGTTGCAGAAGAAGCAACCGCTGAAGCAGCACCTGCAGAAGCCTAAACACGATTAGAAGACGGGCAGGGCGCGTCCCTGCCTGTCTCATCGTTCGGCAGAGCTCTGGCATTTCGTCGGGGCGACCTGTCACAGATTTGATACCGGCATGGGCTAGGCCCGGCTGGAATTTCCCCAAGGAGAGTTAAGATGGCAATCACTGCTGCACTCGTAAAAGAACTGCGCGAATCCACCGGCGTTGGCATGATGGACGCGAAAAAAGCCCTGGTTGAAACCGATGGCGACATGGAAGCGGCCCAAGATTGGCTGCGCACCAAGGGCCTTGCCAAAGCGGCGAAAAAAGCGGGCCGTACGGCTGCTGAAGGTCTGGTTGCTGTGGCGGTTGCCGGCGGCAAGGGTATCGCTGTTGAAGTGAACTCGGAAACTGACTTTGTTGGCAAAAACGCTGAATTCCAAGAGATGGTTGGCGGCATCGCCAAAACCGCTTTGGGTGTGTCGGACGTGGACGCGCTGGCCGCGGCTGATCTGGGTGGCAAGCCTGTTTCGGTTGTGATCACCGACAAGATCGCCACCATTGGCGAAAACATGTCACTGCGCCGGATGGCGTCGGTCGAAGGCGAAACCGTTGTAAGCTATGTGCACAACGCAGCCGCTGACGGCATGGGCAAAATCGGTGTTCTGGTTGCGATGAACGGCGGCGATGAAGCGTTTGGCAAACAGGTTGCAATGCACATTGCGGCCGCCAACCCACAGTCGTTGAACGAAGCGTCATTGGACCCAGCCGTTGTTGAAAAAGAACGCACCATCCTGACCGAGCAAGCCCGTGAAAGCGGTAAGCCTGAGAACATCATCGAAAACATGATCAAAGGCCGTATGAAAAAGTTCCTGGCCGAAGTTACCCTTTTGGGCCAAGACTTTGTCATCAACCCGGATCTGACTGTTGAAGCGGCGGCGAAAGAAGCTGGCGCGGAAATCGTTGGCTACATCCGCATGGAAGTTGGCGACGGTATTGAGAAAGAAGAAACAGATTTCGCGGCAGAAGTTGCCGCAGCTGTTCGCGGTTAATCAGAGCGCACAGGGCAGGGGCTTTGTCCCAGCTTTAGAACATAATGAAAGGGGTCGGTTTTCCGGCCCCTTTTTCTGTCATGATTGCCATCTGAACAGCCCCCACATATCACCCCCCCAAAAAGGGAAGCGGCGCCAACGGGGAGGTCGACGCCGCAAAGAGTGTCCGTAGGACATACGTCACTCTTAAGGGAAGGGTAGAAAAGACTGGCGCCTTTGGGATCAATACTCCATCAACACCAGCCCCTCGGTTACCCGACAGAATGTCCGAAATCTGAAATCACAGCACGACCACCCCACGTCCCTAACGGCTAAAGCCACCACTCACGGAACCATTAAAGTATTGCGCTAAAAAACACGTTTGGGTAGTGGGGTTTTCCATACCTATGCTAATGGTCTCAATCTTTGATGGGTTGGTCGCCCTGAATGCATCCAGGCAAGACGTGGATCTGATTGAAAAACGATGCTTTGGCCACAGCCTGGGCCGTGCTGTCGACCCCCAGCTTTTCACGCGCAATCCGCAAATGCTTTTCCACGGTCGCGGTTGAGACTGACATGATTGTGGCAATGTCTTGCGTGGTCTTTCCGTCAGATACCCACTCTAACGCCTCTCGCTGACGGGGTGTCAAAGGTTGTCTAAGGGTTTCAATGGGTAACGAGATCATCTTAAGGTGGGTCACGTTGGCAAACACCTCAAAATCCCGACCATGTTCAGCCCAGATTTCATCCACCTGATCCTGATCCATATCACGCCGGCCGGTCACGGCAAGCACGCCTCTGGTGCGCGAGGTCGCCGTTGGAAACGAGATGGTATATCCAGCGGTGACCTGCATCTTGCGATTGATGTCCAAAACAGCCTTCTGGCTTTCGCCCATCAGACCCAGATTTTCATGGATCCAGCGCCACGAACAGGCCCCCGTGTTGTCAGCCGCCCAAAGCGCCATTGGGGAATGAAAGTACATTTCATCATTCGTATAATACTTTAAATATTCAGGATCGTGGTTTGAAAGTAACAATATGTCTTCGCGGGGTCCAAAACTGTTGGGGGTGAAAAACCGCGAATACCCATAAATGATTCGATCAAACCCATAGCTTTTGAATGTGTCGCGCTGGTGCTGCCAAACCTGCTGTAGATTTGCACAATCGCATACGTCCTTAAGGCGATCCATCCAGGGCATGTGTTACCCTTTGTCCAGATGATCAAGAAGCGCGTCGATGGCCAGTTGATAGCCATAAGCGCCAAATCCGCAAATCTGCCCGATGGCCACTTTGGAAATATAAGACCTGTGCCGAAATTCTTCGCGCGCATGGATGTTGGACAGATGAAGCTCAACCACCGGCATTTCGGTGGACATAATGGCATCCATCAATGCGACAGAGGTGTGCGTATAGGCGCCAGCGTTCAGGATGATACCATCGTGAACACCACGCGCCGCATGGATGGCGTCAATCAATGCGCCTTCGTGGTTAGACTGCAGACAGCGACACTCAACACCACGAGACTGCGCGTGGGTCACGCACATTGTCTCAACATCATTGAGCGTTGTTGTCCCATAAACGTCCGGCTGGCGTGTGCCCAGCAGGTTGAGATTTGGGCCGTTAAGAACCAAGATCGATGACATATTCAATTTTCCCTTTTCCCAGATCAACTTTGCCAAGAAAGCTAGAGTTTGTCGAGAGAATTGAAAGGGCCGGTCTGAATACGTCATCTATGTGTTGGCTGTCGCGAGAGTTTACATATACATAAGGAGTGCTGCTTTAGTCGTTGATCTTATGTGGTTTTTGCTTTTTAGGACAATGCGCCTCTGACTAAATATTACATAATACTGATTATGCGATTTTCGCCTGCAGGGTTCAACCTCATAAACCAGCCCCGCCTTTCTCTATAACCAGCAAAATGACCGCTCTGACCCGGTCTTGCTTCGGGCAAGCCCATGAATGCGCGGAGCGTAAGCAACGTCGCAAACGTATGACAGTACAGACATCCCATCGTGTCAGCGCGCAGCGTCTTAAACGGCTTGTTGTTGCGGCATGATTTCTGTGGAAAATTCATTCTGTGACAGCAACGGGTGCGTCTGTGCCGAGGGTGTATCACTGACACACAACCGCCCCCGGCCTTCGTCTTTGGCCTGATAAAGTGCAACATCGGCCCGGCGGTAAATGTCTTCAAAATCACCCGGCCAGCCAAAATGCGCCAATCCGCCGGATACAGAAAAGCTGCCATCGGCGTTTAGAGTTTTAAGGACCGTTTTTGCCAATTGTGTCAGGTGACGATCCTGATCACGCAGGCTTATAACCGGGCGATCGTGTTGATAAGGCGGATGCAGCATCAGCACAAACTCATCCCCGCCAATGCGAAAGCACAACACATCGTCAGGAAATCTTTTCTGTGCAATCATTGTCAAACGGCATAAGGCCTGATCGCCGGCGGCATGCCCTTTTTCGTCGTTCAGATCCTTGAAATGATCCATATCCAACAGCAAAAACGCCCCCCGCGCATGGCAATGTGGCGCAATCATATAGCTGTCAAGATAACGCCGATTGAAACAGCCCGTCAGCGGATCGGTGATGCTTTGTTCAAATGCCGTCAGACGCAAATCGGTGACCACACGCAACATGATGAACAAAAACAACCAGACAGACGTCAGCGCCAAAGGATAGCGGATCGCCAGCGCATATTCACCCTGCCCCCCCGCAATGGCCGTACCGCCCACCAGCATAATCGCGGCGTAAATGTTCACATTCCGGGATTGGGTCACCAAAAATGCGCCAACCAATGACGGATAGGCCCATAACAACACCATCGGCGTCAACATCCACGCCAAAGTCAGATGGGTTAAGGCCAGCACAAACAGGATCAACGCCGGTGAAAAGGGCCAATCGCGCCCCATGACATTAAAGATTTGATCTGTGATGATCATGCACAGCGGAAGGAGCGTCAGCGCCGCGGCGACATATTCCCCTGCCACAAAGTTAAGCACCCCAAACAGGAACAATACAACCTCTCCCCCCACAGCAACCCAATGGGCCAATGGCTCTGAGGCCCGCAACGGCGGCAGGCTGAATTCCGGTACATGCGCACCAAAGCCCGTCTTTTGTCGGTTCAACATGGGGAATAATGCAACCGGCTTCGGCTTTTTCATGGATCAAATCACTGTTAAGGTACAAAACGACATTTTTTGCCGAAGTAAACAACCTAACGGTGTGTCATGTCCAATGAAAAAACCTTCCTCTTTTGGCTAGGTGCTTTCATGTTCAGGGACAAAGGGCGTCGGCGCAAAGGTGCTGATCAAGCCATCAAAACGGGTGCCAAAAGACAGTCAATGGGCACAGATAAAGGGCGGCGGCCCTGCCCTTTTTCGCTTTAACACAGCAATGGAACGAGGATCACAACGCCCCGCAGAAAGCATCTGCTCGGCCTTATGTCACTTGATTATCTTCTGCGTTGAAAACCAATTTCTGTAAAGAGTGCAAAAATTTGACCAAACAAAAAATTACGCGCAAATCGGGAATTGGTGATTGAAATGCACTTCCTATACTTGTTTAGTAATGGAAATCGCCGCGCTGCAGAAATGTTGGGTTTCTATGCGAAAAACGGTGTTTTAAGAAATGGGACTGCGCAATGGAAAAGCTCGATGTGTCGACAAAAACCGTGATTTTGGCGGTGGGTGACACGATGCAAGGGGATCCCAAGGCGCTGAAATTCCCCGAGTTTGAAAAGATCTGTTATGTCGGATTTCTGGATGTCACATCCGAAACGCTGGACAGGATCAACCCCGCGCTGATCCTGTCGCCGCTGTTGTGCAACAGCTTTGATTGTCTTGAACTGGCCTTACGCCTGCAGCAATTGGAATACGGCGGGAAATACCGCGTGGTCGCCCCAAAGCTGACCAACCCAAACATGGTGAAAACCGAAATTCGCAACCAAACGCCAGGGCTGGATTTTGAGATTATCACCACCAACGTCGGTGATATGCAACTGGTCGAATAAGCCTTAATTTCACCGCAGTTTGGACTGTGTTTGTTCTGACTAATAAATCAGATCATGGTCATGTCCACCAATCTCATCATAGTGACGTTGCAGGTATTTTAACGCCACACGCAACATGAATTTCCCAGATCGCGCGGGCATGTTCAGCTCTGCCTCTATCCGCTCCATCCCCTTTTCGTGACAGCACACGGCCAAAGCCATTTCGCCCAGCTCAGGCCCCAAGGCGTCCATCGCATCAATGAAACGCTTGCGCGCATCAATCATCCGATCATTGCGCGACCCAGACGCTTTCGGCGTTTTGCGAAGTCCAGACATAATGCCGGACCACCCAGACTGTGGGCTGGCCTCAAGTTGCGCCAAGGCAAAATCACGCTGCAAACGATCGGCCGCCGAGACCAGATTTCCACCAAGATAAGGTTGCCCCGCCGCCCGCGCGCGTGACAAGACGCGAATGGGTGTATCTGCCCCAACCATGCGGCGTTTTTTTCCGTGCGCGCCTGTTTTATCAACCGTCTTTGCACCAAGAAACCCGGCCTGTGCTTCGGCAAACCCAAGAGCACGTCCCTCGGCTTTGGCCATCATTTTATTCAGCGCCGTGCGCCCCGCCGGTGTGATCCGGTACCGCGACACCGTGCCGGTGCTTGCCCCGGAAATCCAATCGCGCAGCGCCAGGATCTCGGCCACTTCTCGGGGGGATTTGCACAATTGCACCGGGCTGTCGCCGTCGCGCAGATCAAGCACAACCGCCGTATCAACCCCTTTGGAAATGGCCAGGATTGCGCCCTCTTTCATCAAGGTGCGCAACACCCGTACGGCATGTTTGGCGATCACATCATTGTCGCTGTCTAGGTCTTTCATCGGGGTGTCGCCCTTGTCTGTGCCGGCTTGCACCCCCTCATGATCACACCAGTTCTGTGCAATCTGAGTGATCAGATTGTCGACCAGCGGATCATCGCGCCGCGTTTCTGTTTTCTGTACTTGGCGCAGCACGGTTGACGCGTGCACCCCCTTAAGACGCGCAAGTGCGCGAATGGTTTCGCCCCGTTCGGTGTGATCCAGATACAGTTTCACCGCGTTGGGCAACCAGGGGATCAATTCCCCGGTTCCGATTTCGATCTGTGAAGAGCTCGAGAACTCCATGCATGTCCCCCTTTAAGGCTGTGCGCTGTCCCATCGCCACGGCCTCGGTTGACGCTCTACTAGCGGTTGTGTTTTTACGTCACTCCAGCTAGCACGCGTTTGGTTACCGAATGGTTAATTGTCCAGTCTATGCTCCAGTTTTGTTTCCAAATGTGAAACAATTGTTAAAACTTGCGTACGGTGAACTTTCGAACGCAACACCTCTCAGGGTTGAGTATTCCTAGTGGCAACACGATGAAAGGAATTCACATGACTGACGCACTTGATCTTCTCAAAACACTTCGCCGCCCACGCCTGTTAATCCGCGCCGCCCGTTTTGGAATTGTCGACTATAATCGTGATAGAGACTTGAAACGATTGATGAAATCAGCATCCACCCCAACCCCCACACGGGCGGTTGATAGCCTGATGGAAGAAGAAGCGCGCCTGGAACAAATCCGCAAAACCGGCGATGGCACCTATTCTGTTTCGCGCCATGTCGAGGTTTTGATCGCTTTGATGGCCGAGGCCCGCCTGCTGCCGCACAAGCTGCGGTCGGTGTAAGGTTGAAAAAGTATAAGGGGGGCCGTTAACCCCCCTTACCAACCTGTTAACCAGTTGGAACACTCTGAGAACAGATGTGAACCTTACGAAAACGCATCCGGCATAGACGCCTTTTTGGCCGCGATATAGTCGTTCAGACCGTCGCGAATTGCGGGGTCCATCGCCGGTTGTTGATAATCCCCCAACAGCTTTTTCACCCGCTCAGACGCGAGTTGCATGGTGTCTTTCGCGCCATCCTCTTCCCAGGTCTCAAACGGCTTGTAATCGAGCAGTTCTGAGCGCCAGAAGGCGGATTTAAAGTTCGATTGGGTGTGATCGCAGCCCAGATAGTGCCCGCCCGGCCCCACTTCGCGAATCGCATCCATGGCTTGGGCGTTCTCATCATAGCTCACGCCAGACGCCATTCCGTGCAACGCGCCCAGCTGATCGGCGTCCATCACAAATTTCTCAAAGCTCGACACCAAACCGCCCTCAAGCCACCCGGCCGAGTGCAACATAAAGTTCACCCCAGACAGCAGACCCGCGTTCAGCGAGTTGGCGGTTTCATAGGCCGCCTGCGCATCTGGCAGTTTTGATCCGTTGAACGATCCCGCCGAACGGTAAGGCAGGCCCAGACGGCGAAAGAGCTGCCCGCAGCCATAGGTGACTTTTGATGCCTCTGGCGTGCCAAAGGTCGGCGCCCCCGAATTCATGTCGATTGAACTTACAAAGGTGCCCGCCACAACTGGCGCGCCTTTGCGGATCAGTTGGGAATAGGCCACGCCGGCCAGCACTTCGGCCAACACTTGCGTCAACGTGCCCGCCACAGACACGGGCGCCATCGCCCCGCCCACAATGAACGGCGAAATGATCGACGCTTGGTTGTTGGCCGCAAACACCTCCATCGCGCCCATCATCACGTCATCATATTGCATCGGCGAGTTGATGTTGATGAGCGAGGTCATCACGGTATTTTCCTGCACAAAATCCTTGCCAAACAGGATGCCGCACATGTCCACCGAATCCTGCGCGCGTTCGGGCGCGGTCACGGACCCCATAAACGGCTTATCCGACAGCTCCATATGCGCCATCAGCATATCAAGGTGGCGTTTGTTCACCGGGATATCGGTGGGTTCGCAAACGGTGCCGCCCGAATGGTGCAGCCATTTCGACATATAGCCGAGTTTTACGAATTTCTTGAAATCATCCATGGTCGCATAACGACGGCCACCTTCCATGTCGCGCACAAAGGGGGGGCCGTAAACCGGGGCAAGCACAAGGTTGCGTCCGCCAACAACCACGTTCCGTTCGGGGTTGCGGGCGTGTTGGGTGTATTGGCTGGGTGCGGTTTTGCACAGTTCACGCGCCAATCCACGCGGAATGCGCACGCGTTCGCCGTTCACATCCGCGCCTGCTTCGCGCCACCGCTCTAGGGCGGCGGGGTTTTCAACAAAGTTGACCCCCACTTCTTCCAACACGGTTTCCGCATTGTATTCGATGATCTCAATCGCTTCATCATTGAGAATTTCGAGATTCGGGATGTTGCGTTCAATATACTTGGCCGTTTCAAACGATACCGCATTGCGTTCCGCACGGCGCGCGGCCCCGCCACCCCCACGTGCTCGTCTGCGTGTCTGCGCTTCGGTCATGTCAAATCCTTCCGAACTCTCAGTAAATCCTGTTAGATTGTTTTTACTGCGCGGATGTGCGCAAATCCCGCCTGAAACGGCGCGTTGATCATAAAAACGACATTGCCGTGGGGTTGGGGCGGCTGTGTGGTGGGACCAAAGCTGAGGTAAGCGATGAATGATCCGATTCTGACCCGCTGGACGTTCACCGCACAGGGTGAAAAGACGGCGCAGATTTTGCCCGATGGATGTGTGGATGTCTTGCTGCGCCGCACCCCGAATGGGGCCAGCCACATTGAGGTATCGCCTTTACAAACAGGGCTTTTATCCTCGCGGCTGGAAAAAGGCGTGATGCTGACCGGATACCGGATGCGCCCCGGCGTGCGCCTTGACCCCAAGCGGCTGACAAGCCTGTCACATTCAGACGACGATCTGACCGACGCGATTTGTGATCGGGTGACATTGGATAACCGGGTCGAAGAGGCCCTGTCGGTTTTTGCCCATGCGCCCACCCTGCCCCAAGCGCTGCGCACCTTGGGTGTTCAGGAACAAACACTGCAACGGGTCTTGCGTCGGGCCGGTTTGCCACCGCCAAAATTCTGGCTGCAATTGGCCCGCGCGCGGCGTGCAGGCCGGCAAATGACAGGGCAGCCAGACCAACCGCTGGCCGATCTTGCGTTTGAATTTGGCTATGCGGATCAAGCCCATCTGACCCGCAGTTTTCACCGGTTTTTCAACCACAGCCCCCGTGCTTTTCGCAAATCCGCTGACCTTTATCGCCAGCTTGATCATACGGGCTTGGCGACAGGTGGCTGATTCCACTCACGCAGGCGGCATCACCGGCGAACAGATCTCGACCCAAAACCCATTTGGATCAGAGACATAAGAGGTCACTTGCCCCCAAGGTTCTTCGCGCGGGGCCTGAACGGACACGGCCCCGGCGCCAATCGCCTTGGCATAAGCGCCCTCAACATCATCGGTTTCAAAGCCAAGCTCAAAGGTTGGCTGTGCTTGATCCGCCGCCCCCGGTGTTTTCCCGCCCTCTTGCAGCATGGATTTTGCGCAAAACGCCAATTTCGTCTCGCCGGTCACCAGTTCTGCGTAATCATTGCTGTCCACCAAAAGACCGCGTTCCAACCCAAAGGCGCGTTCATAAAAGGCAAGGCTGCCCGCGACATCCTCAACATAAAGAATTGTGTACCTGAATTTCATTCTGCTCTCCTGTTTTGCCGTTCGCCCCACCCTAACCACAGATCCCCGCGCGTTCTTGAACATTTCCGTCACCTTGCCCGATCCGGACATTGACCTTGGCGCGTCTCTGCCCTAAGGCGTTGCCATGACAGATCAGAGCCACGACCGCCTTTTAATCATCGACTTTGGCAGCCAGGTAACGCAGCTGATTGCGCGTCGCCTTCGCGAGCTAAACGTCTATTGCGAAATCCACCCCTATCAGAATGTCACAATGGATTTTGTGCGCGATCTTGCGCCCAAAGCCGTGATCTTTTCCGGTGGCCCCGACAGTGTGACCCGCGAAGGATCACCGCGCGTGCCGCAGGAAATCTTTGACTACGGCGTGCCGATCTTGGGCATCTGCTATGGCCAACAGGTGATGATGCACCAATTGGGCGGCAAAGTGGAAAGCGGGCATGGCACCGCAGAATTTGGCCGCGCCTTTGTGACCGAGACGCAAAAACTGGACCTGCTTGAGGGCTGGTATGCCGAGGGTGACGAACAGGTCTGGATGAGCCACGGTGATCACGTGTCTGAGATTGCACCGGGGTTTGAGGTTTACGGCACCTCGCCCAACGCGCCTTTTGCGATCACCGCTGATCAGAACCGGCATTTTTATGCGGTGCAATTCCACCCCGAAGTGCACCACACCCCCAATGGCGCCAAGCTTTATGAGCAATTTGTCAAATTGGCTGGGTTCAAAGGCGATTGGACCATGGGCGCGTACCGCGAACAGATGATCGCATCAATCCGTGAACAGGTTGGCGATAAAAAAGTCATCTGTGGTCTGTCCGGCGGGGTCGACAGTTCAGTTGCTGCGATCCTGATCCACGAGGCAATTGGTGATCAGCTCACTTGTGTATTTGTCGATCACGGCCTCTTGCGCAAAGACGAAGGTGAACAGGTCGTCACCATGTTCCGCGACAATTACAATCTGCAACTGATCCACGCGGAAGAATCTGACCTGTTTTTGGGCCAGCTCGAGGGGCAATCTGACCCGGAAACCAAGCGCAAGATCATCGGCAAACTGTTCATTGATGTGTTCCAGAAACACGCCGACACCATCGAGGGTGCTGAGTTCCTTGCCCAAGGCACGCTTTACCCGGATGTGATTGAATCGGTAAGCTTTTCTGGCGGACCTTCGGTGACCATCAAGTCACATCACAACGTTGGTGGCCTTCCTGAAAAGATGGGTCTTAAACTTGTTGAACCGCTGCGCGAGCTCTTTAAAGACGAAGTGCGCGCCTTGGGGCGTGAACTTGGCCTGCCGCAAAGTTTTATCGGTCGTCATCCTTTCCCTGGGCCGGGTCTTGCGATCCGCTGCCCTGGCGAGATCACCCGCGAAAAGCTGGAAATTCTGCGCGAAGCGGACGCCGTTTACATTGATCAGATCCGCAAACACGGGCTGTATGATGACATCTGGCAAGCTTTTGTCGCGATCCTGCCCGTGCGCACCGTGGGCGTGATGGGCGATGGTCGGACCTATGATTTCGCCTGCGCCCTGCGCGCGGTGACATCGGTGGACGGCATGACCGCGGATTATTATCCGTTCAGCCATGAATTTCTTGGCGAAACATCCACCCGGATCATCAATGAAGTCAAAGGCATCAATCGCTGCACCTATGACATCACCTCAAAACCTCCGGGCACGATCGAATGGGAATAAGACGCGAAAAGGAGCCTTTTCAGGCTCCTTTTTTACGGGCTTTTTTTTGATGATTTATGGGGGCAATAGATGCGAAAAATTGATCTCAAGGCCGAACAAACCTTTGAAAATTTGAAAGTTTCCGGCAACTCTCCTCGTAAAGCACAAGGAAAATTCTACTGGGCCACTGATCTTGAAAAAAACCGTCATGACCAAAAAAGCCTAAGCGTTATCGCGGGGAAAACTGTCTTGGAAATCGGTTGTTCATCAGGCGTTATGGCCGCGAAATACAGTCAGCGGGCTTCTCATGTCACCGGTGTTGATATTTCTGATGAAGGCATTGAAAAAGCGCGTCAACGGGATATCCCAAATGCCAGATTTGAGTGTTGCGATGCGCATGCCTTGCCGTTTGGCGACAATAGCTTTGATGTCGTTATCGTGAACTCCCTTCTGCATCACCTTGACTTAAAAGCATCATTTGAAGAAATCTCCCGCGTCCTAAACGCTCAGGGTGTTTTGATTTATCGCGAGCCACTTGGAACCAACCCGTTGTTCCAATTGTACCGTTCGTTAACGCCCGCATCGCGCACCGAAGATGAGCGTCCTTTTACATTTGCGGATTTGCGCCTTTTTCGCCAATATTTCAATTTGGTCGATATGCGCTGGTTTGGCTTTTTCTCCTTGGCTTCTGCATTTCATCAAAAAGAGTGGCTACGTGAGAAAACAACTGCTCTTGATCACCTATTGTCAAAAACGCCGCTGAGGTACTTTTTTTGGCAAATTTCGGGTGTTGCGCGAAAAAGCAACAAAACATCATGACGAAAATTCAACTCATCGGATATATGGATGTGCCCGCCGACCGTCATGACGCCGTGGCCGCCGCCTTGCCGCGCCATATTGAACTGACACGTCTGGAACCCGGCTGTTTGTCGTTTGATGTCACCCCGGATGACAGCGTGACCGGTCGGTTTAATGTCCGTGAAACCTTTGTCACACGCGCAGCCTTTGACGCGCATCAGGCCCGGATGAAATCCTCGCCTTGGGCAGAAATCACCAAGGGCATCCCCCGTGAATACAACATTACGGAAGCCCCGCAAGATACTGATAATATAGGGGATAAAACGTGACTGCGCCCCACACAGACACACAAAACGCAACCCTGTGCGCGGCCTTGTGGATGACCGGGGCCATCACCTCGTTTTCTGCGATGGCCATTGCGGGACGGGCCGTAAGTCATGCCCATGACACGTTTGAGCTGATGCTGTTTCGGTCGCTCATCGGGTTTTGTGTGATCCTGAGCATTGCGGCGCTGTCTGGACGGTTGCGCACCCTTAGTCGGGCCCATTTGGGCACCCATGTCTTGCGCAATATCGCACATTTTTCCGGCCAGAATCTGTGGTTTTATGCGCTGACCATGATCCCCCTGGCACAAGTGTTCGCGCTAGAATTCACCTCCCCCCTCTGGGTGGTGGTCTTGGCGCCCTTTTTGCTGGGAGAGGCCCTGACCCGCCGGCGCGCCGCCTCGGCCATCCTTGGATTTATCGGCATTTTGCTGATTGCCCGCCCCGGTGTCACCGGCCTGTCGGTTGGCGTTTTGGCCGCGGCCACCGCCGCAATTGCCTTTGCCTTCACCGCCATTTTAACCCGCAAATTAACCCGCCATGACAGCACGCTGACCATCCTTTTTTGGCTGACGGGATTGCAGCTGATCTTTGGGCTGATTTGTGCGGGATATGACGGGGAAATTGCGCTGCCGACGCTGCATCTGGCCCCTTGGTTTGTGTTGATTGGGCTGGCCGGTTTGCTGGCCCATCTGTGCCTGACACAGGCGCTTTCGCTTGCGCCCGCCAGCGTTGTTATTCCGATTGATTTCACCCGCCTGCCGCTGATCGCGCTGATTGGCGCGATGTTTTATCAAGAGCCTATGACATGGGGGTTGGGGGCGGGATCTGTTCTGATTATCATCGCAAACCTTATCAATCTAAAAGCCAAGGCGCCCGCATCCCCTAAGGGAAATTTACGCCCCCAAAGTTGAAAATGCACGCAGAACCGGTGCAAGCCTGCAACTGACCCGAGGTAACGATTGACCGGGCACTTGTGCGACACATACGTTTTCTGCAATGAAAAAAACATGTATAAGCCAATTTGCGCCGATCGGCGCAGTTGAGATCTCTCAGGGAGGAAATATGAAGGGTATTGCGCTTACAGCCGCCGCCGTTGCGGCCACTGCTACCGCAGGTTTTGCAGGTGGTATTGATCGGTCGGGACAGGATGTTTCGATCCTGTTTGAAGAAGGCAACTATGCCAAGCTAAGCTTTGTGAATGTCTCGCCAGATGTTCCAAGCACCGCGCCTGGTTTTGCGTCGACATCGGCCGCTGATTTCAGCACCTTTTCGCTGGCCGTCAAAATGAAGCTGAATGAAAAGCTGAGCTTTGCATTGATCGCGGACGAACCCTTTGGGGCGGACATCCGCTATTCCGATGGCGCGCTTAGTGCGCTTGCGCCGCTGCCGGATCCAAATGCGCGGGCGATCATCGACAGCCGTGCCATCACCGGTTTGCTGCGCTATGAGCTGGGCAACGGCTTTAGCGTTCACGGCGGTGTGCGTGCACAAAAGGTCAAAGGTGAAATCCTGTCCGGCGACGGCTTCCTGACCGCAGAAAGCAAGTTTGACTTTGGCGGCGTTGCAGGTGTGGCATATGAAATCCCCGAAATTGCCCTGCGCGTGGCCCTGACCTATAACACCGCAATTACACATGATCTGACCGGTTTGCACAACTTTGCACCGACCATCGGTGAAGTGACCATTCCACAATCCATCAACTTGGATTTCCAAACTGGCATCGCGGAAAACACGTTGCTGTTTGGGTCGATCCGTCACGTCAGCTGGGCCGGCACAAAGCTGACCACAACGTCAGGTGGCACCGATACCGATTGGGTGGAATTTGTTGACGACAGCACCACATTTGAATTGGGTGTGGGTCGTAAGCTGAACGACCATTGGTCGGTTGCTTTGACCGCTGGCTATGAAGCAGGCGCCGCGACAGGCACCACCTTCCTGGCGCCAACAGGCACCAGCAAATCCATTGGATTGGGCGCAACTTATACCCAAGACAACTTTAAGATCGCGGCCGGTGTGCGTTACATCGCCTTTGATGAAAAAGTTGTAAATGGCGTTCCCTTCGAAGGAAATGCCATTGCCGCTGGTATGAGCGTCGGTTTCAGCTTCTAAGCTGAAGACACACACAAATTTTAACGCCTCGCGATCACTTCGCGGGGCGTTTTTTATGGCAATGCGCAATTTTCGGATTGGGCGCCAAAGCGATTGGACGCAAGGTCTTTTCATGACTCAAAACATCTCATCCCGAAGCTGGATTGAATTGGGCCTGTTGGGCCTGATTTGGGGCGGCGTTTTTTTGGCGACACGCATCGCGCTTGATGAGATTTCCGTCCTGCATGCGGTCACGCATCGGTTGATCTGGGCGGCTGTGATCCTATGGGTTTACGTGCTTTGGAAAGGGTACCGCATTCCTCGGTCCCCGCGCATTTGGGTGGCATTGCTGGTCATGGGGGCGCTGAACAACATCATCCCTTTCACGTTGCTCAATTGGGCACAATTGTCGATTGAAAGCGGGCTGACCTCGATTTTCAACGCCTCCACTGCGCTATTTGGCGTGGTGGTGGCCGCAATTTTTCTGAAAGACGAACGGCTTAGCTTACGCAAATCCATTGGCGTCGGCGTTGGGTTTCTGGGCGTGGTCATGGCCATCGGCCCCGCCGCGATCACCCAGTTTGACCTGCGTTCCGTGGCACAACTTGCCGCCATTGCCGCCACGCTGTCTTATGCGTTTGCCGGTGTCTGGGCGCGGAAATTCCTGTCGGATCTCACGCCACAGGTGGCCGCCATGGGCATGGTCACCGCATCTGCCCTCACCATGCTGCCGCTTAGTTGGGTGATCGACGGCCCCTTACCAATGATGATGAGCGTGACAACATGGGGCGCCGTGCTGTATTACGCTTTGGTCGCGACCGCTCTCGCGTATCTCTTGTATTACCGGATCCTTAAGGCGGCGGGGTCTGGAAACCTGATGCTGGTCACTTTGATCATCCCACCCATTGCGATTTTTCTGGGCGCTTGGCTGCGCGATGAAACCATCCCGACACTGGCCTATTTCGGCCTTGGCCTTCTGGCTTTGGGGCTTCTCATCCTTGATGGACGGGTTTTCAAACGCAGAAGCATTTGACCCCCACGCCGCACCGCCTTACGAAAGAACAAACGGCAAAAGCATTCGGAACGCAGCGGATGGCACGACAGTAAGGATGCGGGCATGATTTACCCCACACAGCAGCATTGGCAGGACGCAGCGCACAAACGCGTGCTGTTTTTCGGCATGTCCGGCCTTGGAAAAACCTATCTGTCCAACCTGTTGCGCGATGCAGGCGATTGGTTCCACTATTCCGTCGATTACCGCATTGGCACGCGCTACATGGGCGAACATATTGCCGATAATTTCAAGTCCGAGGCGATGAAGGTCCCGTTCCTGCGCGACCTTTTATTGACCGACAGCATCCGCATTTCGTCAAAAATCACCTTTGACAACCTCAGCCCGGTGGCGACCTATCTTGGAAAGCCCGGTGATGTGTCCCGTGGCGGTCTGCCGATTGCGGAATATCAACGGCGTCAGGAACAGTTCAAACAGGCCGAGGTCTCGGCCCTTTTGGATACGGCGCGCTTTATTGATCGGGCCGAGCATATCTATGACTATCCACATTTCATCTGCGACAGCGGCGGGTCGATTTGTGAATGGATTGATCCCACCAAAGGATCTGAGGATCCGATCCTGAAAAAACTGTCACGCGACTGTCTGTTGGTCTGGCTTAAAGGCGACGACAGCCACACAAATGAACTGGTGCGCCGCTTTGATCGTGCCCCAAAACCGATGGCCTATCAGCCAGAGTTTCTGGAGCGCGTTTGGGATGAATACCTTAAGGAATTCAATCAGAAAGAAGGTGAAGTTGATCCTGACACCTTCATCCGCTGGACCTATGCCCAAGCGCTTGCGCACCGCCAGCCGCTGTATGAAAAAATGGCCCAACATGGAGTGACGCTTTGCGCACATGACGTGGCCCAAATCAAGACACCAGAGGATTTTGACCGAATGATCGGCGCCGCAATTGATGCGGCGTAACCTCTTGATCTTGGGGTGAATTGCCCCATCTCTTTTCACATCACGACACCCTAATCATAACAGGAGCAGACCCATGCCCATCAAATTGCCCTCTACTCTTCCGGCCTTCGACGTGCTGACGGATGAGGGCGTGATGGTCATGTCGGACGATCAGGCCGCGCGGCAAAACATCCGCCCAATGCGCATTGCCTTGCTGAACCTGATGCCCAAAAAGATCGAAACCGAAACGCAGTTTGCGCGACTGATTGGCGCACATCCGTTGCAGATCGAACTGACGCTGCTGCGCCCTGCGGAACATGTGTCCAAGAACACCTCAGAGGCGCATATCGGCGCGTTTTATCAAACTTGGGACGACGTCAAAGACCAGAAATTTGACGGGCTGATCATCACCGGCGCGCCGATTGAACAGATGCCGTTTGAGGATGTGACCTATTGGGACGAGCTGACCCAGATTATGGATTGGACCCAGACCAATGTTCATTCCACCTTTGGCGTGTGCTGGGGCGGAATGGCGATGATTTACCACTTCCACGGCGTGCAAAAACACCTGTTGGCGGCCAAGGCCTTTGGCTGTTTCCCGCAAACCAACAAACATTCGGCATCGCCGTATTTGCGTGGATTTTCAGATACTTGTGTGGTTCCTGTCAGCCGTTGGACCGAGATTTTGCAAGACGAAGTGGATCAGCATTCTGCGCTTCGCACTCTTTTGGCCTCGGACGACGTTGGCCCCTGTCTGATCGAAGACACCGCCCACCGCGCGCTCTATATTTTCAACCATTTTGAGTATGATGATGAGACGTTGAAAGGTGAATATGATCGCGATGTGGCCAAGGGCGCACCGATCAATATCCCGATGAATTACTATCCCGACAACGACCCCACAATTGCCCCGGAAAACCGCTGGCGCAGCCACGCGCATCTGCTTTATGCCAACTGGATTTCGGAAATGTACCTGACCACGCCGTTTAATATGGATGAAATTGGGACCACGGTCGAAGATCTTCGTGGCTAGCACCGCACCACAGCTTAGTTAATCGCATTTACATAAGGGTTTCACGCCCTCATAATGGCGTGAAATCAGGAGGTTACTTTCCATGTCCCTGCCCTTCGACGGTGCCATTTCCAAGTTCTTTGAAAAGACCGCACCAAAAGAGGTGCGCGACGCGATTAAATCCGGTGGCAAAAAGGATATCCTTTCAAAATCATATCCTTACACCGAACGCATGGATCGGGACGACTATGAAGCCGAACTTGAAGCCCTACAGCTTGAACTGGTGAAGCTACAGGCGGATGTGAAAGACACCGGCAAACGGGTTGTGGTGATCTTTGAAGGGCGTGATGCGGCGGGCAAAGGCGGCACCATCAAACGCTTTCGCGAAAACCTGAACCCGCGCGTGGCCAATGTCGTGGCGCTCTCTAAACCCTCAGATCGTGAGCAAGGCGAGTGGTATTTTCAACGCTATATCAAACACCTCCCCTCTGCCGGTGAAATCGTTCTGTTTGACCGAAGCTGGTACAACCGCGCCGTTGTGGAAAAGGTGTTTGGCTTTTGCGAAGACGCCCAACGCGAGGCATTTTTTCGCCAGCTCCCGGAATTCGAAGACATGCTGGTCGATGAAGGCATTCATTTTGTCAAACTCTGGCTAAATGTCGGCCGTTCTGAACAATTGCGCCGCTTTCTGGCCCGTGAAAAAGACCCGCTTAAACAATGGAAACTCAGCTGGATTGATGTGGAAGGCCTGAACCGTTGGGACAGCTACAGCCAAGCCATCGGTGAAACCTTTGAGCGCAGCCACCGGCCCCAAGCCCCCTGGACCATTGTGCGATCCGATGACAAACGCCGCGCGCGTCTGTCCGCCCTGCGCGCCGTTTTGCAAGATATTGATTACGCTGGAAAAGACAGCAATGTCGCCTGTGCGCCCGATGCGCAAATCTGTGGCGGCCCCGACCTTTGGACCGGAGGCTGACATGTCAAAACGCGGCTATCATCACGGCAATCTGCGCCAAGCTTTGGTTGAGGCCGCCTTGGCCCTAATCGAGGAAAAAGGCCCCACCGGCTTTACCCTATCTGAGGCTGCAAAACAGGCCGGCGTGACCCCCGCCGCCGTCTATCGCCACTTTAAAGGCCGTGAAGAATTGATCGCCGAAGCCGCCCGACAAGGCTATGAAATTTTTGCCGATTTGATGGAATTTGCCTACGCCAATGGCCAACCCTCACCGCTTTCCAGCTTTGAAGCCACCGGCCGCGCCTATCTGGCCTTTGCCCGCAAATACCCCGGCCACTATATTTCCATGTTTGAAAGCAGCGTGTCGGTGAACCAATCGCCTGAACTCGCCATCGTCGCCAACCGCGCCATGGCCGTTTTAGAAGAGGCCGCGATGGCGTTGGCCGAAAACATCCCCGCCGAAAAACGCCCCCCCGCCAAAATGGTCAGCGCCCATATTTGGGCCATGAGCCACGGTGTCGTAGAACTTTTCGGCCGCGGCTCCCCCGGTCAAAAAAGCCCCTTCCCGCCGGAAGATTTACTCGAAACCGGCATCGGGATCTATTTGCGCGGCCTCGGCCTGATTAAACCGGATAGCTGACACAGTGTATTTGCAGAAGTTTCGGAAAATCATCTTTGTTTGGGCGATCCATCACGAAAAGCTCTCGACCGCGCTGCTTCTCTTCATTGCGTTCGCTTTGGGTGGGGCAATTTACTTCATCATATTGAATGTGACTGCGAAACATACAGATTCAAGACACCTCAGATACGAGCTGATGCCGGTCCTTTTTTCGTTCCAGATGCCGTCTGAATCCAAACCGCCCTCCTATTGGTTCACGATCGAGACCCCACAAGGACAAAACGCACAGATTGGCACACGCAGCTTGGTAAAGGCACAACAGGTCACCGATACCGCCTGTGTCGACATTCGCAAACGCACGTTAGATGGCAGCCTGCGCTATCGGTTTGCCGCAATGGGAAACTGCACCTAACGCTTTTCCTCTTTCGAAAAATATCCCGGGGCCTGAGGCAGAGCCTCAGTCCAACCGCGCCGCTTACGCAAGCAGCTTATGGCAAAGCTCCAACCCTTTGATCAGCGTATCCACCTCATCACGGGTGTTATAAAGCCCGAACGACGCGCGCGCGGTGGCGGCCACGCCCAGATGCTCCATCAAGGGCTTGGCGCAATGATGCCCAGCCCGCACGGCAATACCTTTTTTGTCCAAAATGGTCGAGATGTCATGCGCATGCGCAGCCCCGTCCATGGTCAGCGAAAAGATCGCCGCTTTGCCCGGCGCAGACCCTTGCACATTCACCCAGTTCAGCCCGGCAAAGCGCTCTGCCGCATAAGCCGCCAAATCAGCCTCATGGGCTGCGATGTTTTCCATGCCAAGACCCATCATATATTCAAGCGCTGCGCCCAGGCCGATGGTTTGCACAATACCCGGCGTGCCCGCTTCAAACTTTAGCGGCCCGCTGGCATAGGTCACAACCTCTTTGCGCACGTCATCAATCATGTCGCCGCCGCCCATAAAGGGCTGCATTTCGTCCATGCGGTCTTTCGCGACATAAATCGCGCCGGACCCTGAGGGACCATAAAGCTTGTGGCCGGTGATGGCGTAAAAATCACAGCCCAAATCCTGAACATCCACGGGCATATGCATCGCACCTTGTGAGCCATCCACCAGCACCGGAACACCACGTGCTTTGGCACCCGAACAGATCGCTTTCACATCCACCACGGTGCCCAACACGTTGGAACACTGCGTGACCGCAATCAGCCGCGTTTTATCGGTGATCGCATCCAACACCTTTTGCGGATCAAGTGATCCGTCAGCCTCTGGATCTACCCATTTCAACACCACACCAAGCCGTTCGCGCAGAAAATGCCACGGGACGATATTGGCGTGATGTTCCATGGTCGACAGGATAATCTCATCCCCCGCTTTCATACGCGGTGCGGCCCAGGCGTAAGAGACCATATTGATCCCCTCGGTGGTGCCGGAATTAAAGATAATCTCATCCTCTGACCCTGCGTTCAAGAACCGCTGAACAATTCCACGCACCGCCTCATAGCGTTCCGTTGATAGGTTGGAAAGATAATGTAACCCACGGTGAACATTGGAATATTCCTCGGCGTAACCGCGCGTGATCGCGTCAATCACCACCTGCGGTTTCTGCGCCGATGCGCCATTGTCCAAATAGGTCAGCGGCTGGCCGTTTACCTCGCGCGACAGGATTGGAAAATCGGCGCGGATTTTTGTGATATCAAACATGCTACACTCCCATCTCGATGGGTTCGACACCCATGAGGACAAGCAGGAACGACAGTGCAAACACTGCCAAAATCAAAATGGTGATGATGGAAACAAAGACCAGCCCAGAAGATCGGAACCCGTGGCTTTCGGCGGTGAAATGGCTGAGGATCCAGAAAAACAGCACCGTGCTCATCACCATCAAAATGCCCGCCATTGCAGGGGCAAACAGCGAAAAGACGAGAGTGGCGGTTTGGAAGCCAAGCAGCACAAACTCCAGCCAAATCGCAATGGTGATCGCGTCATCCAAACTTCCCTGTCCACCAGCCATACGGCCCAGCAGATAGATGGCCCAGACGCCAACGCTTAAGAACACCCCTTCGAGCACCCCAAGGGTCATTGGGTTGGACAGGATCGGGCCAAACATTTCGGCGTCAACCGGGTAAACCGCGTGGCTGACCACGCCAAGAATAGCTGCCAAAACAACCATCAAGAACAGCACCAACCAGCGCACCTTGCGCGCGACCGGCACGTCAAACAGATCACGCGCCACTTTGCGCGGTTCAGGGATGGTTTGCAGCACCATGCCAAACAGATATCCGGGGGTAAATTGCATCAGCGTGGCCACTCTGCTTGACGGAAATTCAGCGACCAAAAGGCGATGAAGGCCACAAGGGCGATCAACCCGGTGATCTGAAGCTGCACGCTTGGCCCGATAAAACCGGCGACCAAGCCCCACAACAACCACAAAGGGCTGGCGCATAAAAGCGCCCAAAACAGCGCAAACCGCGCGCCAAACGCGGTGCCTTTGCTGCCAAAGGGTTTCGACACAATATGTGTCAGCGTGCCCAGACCATAAAGCACCAGCGGCATGATAAAGACCCAGCCCAAAAGGGCCGCGCCCATCAGCATGTTCAGCTCTTGCCCGGTTTCAAACGCCTCACGCGCAAGGCGTGGCATTTGTGCACAAAACACCAAAAGGCAGGCGCCGATCAGGATGGCCAGCGCGCGATCTTCGCGCACCCCATGCCCCAAACGGCGGTCAAACACCTCACGCGGGGTGCGGTAGCTTTTCAGCACATCTTGCATGACCGACATGGGCCTGCCCTTTCCTCAGCGTCCCGGGATTAGCCGCGGTGACGCTCCAGCCACGCTTCCAGACGCGATACGATATCATCGGCGATGTCCGCATCTTCGATTTCCTCGATGGTGTCGGCCAAAAACGCCAGCACCAAAAGGTCGGTGGCAATGCGTTCCGGAACACCGCGCGAGCGCAGATAAAACAGGGCTTCTTCGTCAATCGCACCCGAGGTCGACCCATGCGAACAGGCCACATCATCGGCATAAATCTCAAGCTCAGGCTTGGCAAGGAACTGTGCGTCTTCATCCAGCAAAAGCGATTGCGACTTTTGGTAGCCATCGGTCTTTTGCGCGCCCGCTTTCACAAGGATCTTGCCTTGGAAAATGCCCGTAGCGCCGTTTTTCAGAACCTTTTTAAACACCTGACGGCTTTCGCAGTTCACCGCATCATGGGTGACAAAAACCGTGTCATCGTGCAGAAATTCGCCGTCGGCGCCGTCCCCAAGCGCGGCGCCGGCCACATGGGCCTTGGCGTCATCGCCCAAAATCTCAATCACACATTCATTGCGGGTCAGCATGCCATTGACCGCCATGGTAAAGCTTTTGAACACGCTTTCACGGCCCAAACGCGCAAAGATATGGGTCAGCACGTGGCGGCCATGATCACGACCCTGCGCGCGCACATGGTGGAAAGACGCGCCATCGGCCACGTCGATTTCGGTGACCATCGACAGGCGGGCCGCGGCGGTGCCGTTTTCCAAAAGCGTCAAGGACGCGCCCTCTTCCAACTTCACAACATGGTGCAAAACGGCGTCTGAGGTTTCTGAAATATGGCGATACATCACGCTGACGGGGCGCGACACTTTGCCGGTCACGCGGATCAAAACGCCGTCTGTCGCCATGGCTGAATTATGTGCTGCCAAAGGCCGATCCACAGGATTGTGACCGCGTGTTTCAAGTGCGCCGTAAAGGCCGCTGGCCCAATGAATGTCCGCTTTTGCGGCCTCCGCAAGGCGTTCAATCTCAAGCCCTTCGCCAGACAGGTCATCCGAGGCGTCCGCATCAAACACACCATCAACAAAGACGATTTTCAACCGGTCCACCGCATGAAAAACGGGCTGTTCCTCACCGTAATCAAAGGCAGCGGCAGGGGCGGCCTGATCCGCCAGCAGCGCGTCCGGACGGGTCCATTTCCAATATTCGTCACGGCGTTTTGGCAGACCCATTTGGGTCAAACGCGTTGCGGCATCGGTGCGGGCTTTTGCCAACCACGCGCCAGATTCCGGGCGCATCTGGGCTGAAATCAACCCGTCTTGTTGTGGTGCAGGTGAATTTACGGGGCTATTCATGCGTCCAGCTCCGCCAGAATGTCAGCATAGCCGTTGTTTTCAACCTCAAGCGCCAGTTCAGGACCGCCAGATTTCACAATGCGACCGCGCGCCATGATGTGAACGACGTCTGGTTTGATGTGATCCAAAAGACGCTGATAGTGGGTGATCACCAGAAACGACCGCCCCTCGGCGCGCAGGGCATTAACGCCCTCAGACACCAATTTCATCGCATCCACATCCAAGCCTGAATCGGTTTCATCCAAGATGCACATCTTTGGTTCCAGCATCGCCATCTGTAGGATTTCATTGCGCTTTTTCTCACCGCCGGAAAAGCCGACATTCACCGGCCGCTTCAGCATATCGGCGTCGATTTTCAGATCTTTGGCTTTGGCGCGAATGAATTTCAGAAAATCAGTGGCGGACATCTCATCCTCGCCACGTGCTTTGCGCTGAGCGTTCACGGCTGTGCGCAAAAAGGTCATATTGCCCACACCGGGGATTTCCACCGGGTATTGAAACGCCAGGAAAAGCCCCGCCGCGGCGCGCTCTTCCGGGTCCAGATCCAACAGATCTTCGCCATCCATCGTGGCCGACCCGCCGGTCACTTCATATCCATCACGCCCCGACAGCACATAAGACAGCGTCGATTTACCCGAGCCATTTGGCCCCATAATCGCATGCACTTTCCCGGCAGGCACTTCCAGATCCACACCCTTGAGGATTTGCTTGTCTTCATCTTCAAGTTTGACTTCCAAGCCTTTGATGCTCAGCATATTTTCTTCCTTCGTGTCTCTTTCAGGGGCGCGCCCCAGAACCTGTTTCAGGGCTGATCTAACAGCCTATTTTACCGTGACAGCTGTGCCCGAGGCTGACACCATCAGCATCGAGTTGCCCACAACTTCGTAATCCAAATCAACGCCCACAACGGCGTTTGCACCCTTTTCACGGGCGCGATCTTCAAGTTCGCGCAGCGCCGTGTCGCGCGCATCCTGCAGCTTGCTTTCATAAGCACCCGAGCGCCCGCCAACGATATCGGTGATCGACGCAAACACATCGCGCACCACATTGGCGCCCATGATCGCCTCGCCCACGACAATGCCGTGATAGGTCGCAATCGCGCGTCCTTCAACGCTTGGTGTGGTGGTGATGATCATGGTTTATCCTTCAAATTCAGCGAATTACATCCAGCGGTTCATCGCCTTAAGCATGAGGTTCGCGGCGATAAAGCCCAGCACAATCCCGCCACCAATCCAATACATCGGGTTCAAAAGCTCGCGTGGATTGAGGTTCACAATGACCACCCCGGCCAGCCCCCCCAATGTCGGCATGACAAAGGGAATGACCGCTTCGATCTTTTCCAAAAGGGTTCGTTCCTGCGCCACTAGCCTACGGACCCCTCAAGCGAAATTGCCACAAGCTGTTGGGCTTCCATAGCAAATTCCATCGGCAGCGCCTGAAGCACCTCTTTGGCAAACCCGTTCACAATCAGCGCCACGGCCTCTTCTTCGTCCATCCCGCGTTGGCGACAATAGAACATTTGTTCCTCATCCACCTTCGACGTTGTGGCCTCATGCTCCACCCGGGACGAGTTGTTCTTGACCTCAATATAAGGCACGGTGTGCGCCCCACATTGATCGCCAATCAACAGGCTGTCACATTGGGTGTAATTGCGCGAATTTTTCGCCTTTGGGTGCATCGACACGAGGCCCCGATAGGTGTTTTGCGCGTGACCCGCCGAGATGCCTTTCGACACAATGCGCGATTTACTGTCACGGCCCAGATGCACCATTTTTGTGCCGGTGTCCGCTTGTTGATAGTTATTTGTGATCGCGATCGAGTAAAACTCGCCCTGGCTTTCAGCGCCCCGCAGGATGCACGACGGGTATTTCCACGTCACGGCCGACCCGGTTTCCACCTGCGTCCACATCACTTTTGAGCGATCCCCACGGCAATCCGCGCGTTTGGTCACAAAGTTATAGATGCCGCCTTTGCCGTTCTCATCACCGGGATACCAGTTCTGAACGGTCGAGTATTTCACCTCGGCGTCTTCCTCAATGATGATCTCAACCACAGCGGCGTGCAGCTGGGCGGTGTCGCGTTGCGGCGCGGTACAGCCCTCAAGATAGCTGACATAGCTGCCCTTGTCGGCGATGATCAGCGTGCGTTCAAACTGGCCGGTGTTTTCTGCGTTGATGCGGAAATAGGTCGACAGCTCCATCGGGCAGCGGGTGTTTGGCGGAATATAGACAAACGACCCGTCTGAGAACACGGCGGAATTCAGCGTTGCATAATAATTGTCGGACACCGGAACCACGGACCCAAGGTATTTTTTCACCAACTCAGGATGATCGCGGATCGCTTCTGAAATAGAGCAGAAAATCACGCCCGCCTTCTTCAATTCAGCCTGAAACGTGGTGCCCACAGACACAGAGTCAAACACCGCATCCACGGCCACTTTGCGACCCTCAGCGGGCATATCTTCAGCGCCCTCAACCCCCGCAAGGATCATCTGTTCCTTCAACGGAATGCCAAGTTTCTTGTAGGTTTCCAAAAGCTTAGGATCAACGTCATCAAGGCTTTCAGGCTTTTTCTCCATTGATTTCGGACGCGCGTAATAATACTGGTCCTGAAAATCAATTTCGGGGTAATTCAACAGCGCCCATGACGGCTCATCCAGCTTTTCCCAACGCTCAAACGCCGCCAGACGCCATTCGGTCATCCATTCGGGTTCTTCGTTTTTCTCGGAAATCAACCGGACGATATCGGGGTTCACGCCCTTTGGCGCATACTCCATCTCAATCTCGGTTTCCCAGCCGTATTTGTAAGCCCCCGCGAGCGTTTTCACCGCCTCAACGGTTTCTTCCTCGACGCCTTCTTTGACGTTCAGATCATCCAAACCAGCCATGTCACCCTTTCGATCCGCTCACCCCTGACGGGCACGGAATTTCGCATATTCACGACCCCAGGCATCGGCAAATGCCAGGATCTCTTCCTCACTTGTCGAAGCACCAATCGACACGCGCACCGCGCAGGCCGATTGGTCTTCACTAAAACCCATTGCGCGCAAAGCGGCGCTGGATTTGACCTTCCCTGATGAACACGCAGAGCCCGCCGAAATGGCAAATCCTGCAAGGTCCATCACCATCACTTGCGTCGCACCTTTCCAACCGGGCGCGATGAAGCAAGAGGTGTTGGGAAGCCTGTTCGCGGCATTCCCGACAAAAATAGTGTCTTTTTCTGATTCCGCAATGGTCTTTTCTAGAATCTTTCTAAGGTTTGCGATCCGTTCGCAACTTCCCCCTTCAATGTCCCGCTGTGCCGCCTTGGCAGCCGCTGCAAAGCCCGCGATACCAATCACGTTTTCTGTGCCTGACCGGCGCCCCATTTCCTGCCCGCCGCCTTTGATCTGCGCGGCCAGATCGGTTCCGCGCTTGACCACCAAAGCGCCAATGCCTTTGGGCCCGCCCAATTTATGCGCCGAGACCATCGCCATCTGCGCCCCACACCAGTTGAACGCAAAGGGGATTTTTCCAAAAGCCTGCGTGGCATCGGTCAGCAAAAGCCCCTCGGGCAATTTTTGGATCACTCCGGTTTCGGAATTGGCCAGCTGGATCGCTGATCGTTCGGGCGCATCGGTAGAAATCAAACCGTTGTCATCCACCGCCAGATCTTCAGCGCACCATGATCGCACCGCATCATGTTCCACCCCGGAACACCGCGCATCTTGGCCAATTAACGCCAAAGCCGCGGCCTCAGTCGCGGAAGAGGTAAAGATAACATCCGCACCTTCCGCGCCCAAACAGACCTCTAAATCCTTGCGCGCCTGTTCAATCACCCCCTTGGCTGCCCGCCCTTCGGAATGCACCGAAGACGGATTGCCCAGCACATCCATCGCAGACATCATCGCCACGCGCGCTTCATCGCGCAGCGGTGTTGTGGCGTTCCAATCCAGGTATACGCGCGCCATCATAGGATCCTTTGCTCAGAAAAACGGGTCAGCTGGGGTTACTCTTCGTCCACCACCGAAAACAATGTCGGCACGGCGGGGCACGGCGTCAGTTCGTTTTTCACCACATCCGACAGGCGGGTTTGATGAAGGAAAACATAGACATGCGCCGACAACCCTTCCCACAAACGGTTGGTCATGCTTTGCGCGCGCGACCCCGATTGCCCGCCAGACGCCCCTGCCCCTTTGTGCATCGCCGAGACGGTTTCATCGACGGCGGACAGGATCTCAACCACGCGAATGTCGCTGGGTGATTTTGCCAACCGGTACCCACCACCCGGCCCGCGCACACTTTCCACAAGCTCGGCCCGGCGCAGTTTAACAAACAACTGTTCCAGATAGGGCAGCGAAATATCCTGACGCTTTGACAGATCCGTCAGCGACAACAGCTCGCCTTCGGGCATCATCGCCAAATCGGTCAACGCCACCATCGCATACCGCCCTTTGGTTGAGAGTTTCATGTTTGCCGCCTCGCTAAACTGCCAAAATCATTGACCTCGCCCGCTTGGGCCACTAGGTCACTAAGGATGCGCGCGCAAAGGCCGATTGTGGCTTTGTACACGCACACCGTATTATGGCGCTCACCCGGACCCGTCAAGAAAAGCCGGACCGGTGAGGTGACAGGAGAGATCGAGACGTATGCCCGAAGTCATTTTTCCCGGCCCCGAAGGCCGGCTTGAAGGCCGCTATCACCCGCAAAAAACAAAAGACGCACCAATTGCGATCGTGTTGCATCCCCATCCGCAATTTGGCGGAACGATGAACAACAAGGTGGTCTATAACCTGCATTACGCCTTTCACAAAATGGGCTTTAACGTGCTGCGCTTTAACTTTCGCGGCGTGGGTCGGTCGCAAGGCGAATATGATCAGGGTGTGGGCGAATTGTCTGATGCGGCCTCGGCGCTGGATTATCTGCAATCCATGAACCCCAATGCCAAACATTGCTGGGTTGCTGGCTTTAGCTTTGGCGCCTGGATTGGCATGCAACTGTTGATGCGCCGCCCGGAAATCACCGGATTTATTTCGGTGTCTCCGCCTGCAAACATGTATGATTTCAGCTTTTTGGCGCCCTGCCCAAGCTCTGGCCTGATGATCAACGGCACCGCCGACCGCGTCGCCCCGCCCGTGGACACCCACGCGCTGGTCGACAAGCTGCACGAGCAAAAAGGCATCACCATCACCCACACTGAAATCGAAGGGGCCGGCCACTTTTTTGAAGAGCCGCATATGGACACGATGATCACCTGTGTGGATGACTATGTGCGCCGTCGCCTGACCGAAAACACACGGTAAGCACGGAAAACGAGGACAAGCGTTATGGATTTTCTCGAACAGGTTGCCGATGATTTGGCCAAAGACGTGCTGAAGGTGGTGGATGCGCTGGATGATGAGGAAATCATCATGCAGATCAACAAAACCATCACCGCATCCTCCGCCACCTTGGGCGAGGCTTACATGACCGCCGTTCGGGTGCGCCGGGCCGAAGGTCGGGCGCGTGACGCCTTAAAACAGATCGCAGACTCCAGATCGGCAAAATAGCCACGGATCGCTTGAGTTCTGAAATCAAAAAGGCGGGGAATTCCCCGCCTTTTCTTATAGTTAACAGGTCATTTTAAAGTTTGTAGATATCCCCAAACTTCTGCTCCAGATACGACAAGATCGGCTCAACCGACACCGGCTTGCCGCAGGCATGTTCAATGGTCGCGATCGGTTCACGCAAGCCGCCAAACTGCTGCAATTTCGTGCCCAACCATTTGGTCGCATAGGTCGCCTTGCCGCGCGCCAGTTCCGCATCCAGATCCGGCAAATCTGCGCGCAGCGCCTCGTTCAGACAGCCCGCATAGATATTGCCCAACGCATAGGTCGGGAAATATCCGATCAGGCCCACCGACCAATGCACATCCTGAAGCACCCCGTTTGAGGCTTTATCGACCTCATAGCCAAAGTCCGCCGCAAACCGCGCATTCCACGCCTCTTCCAGATCCGCCACATCCAGCTGACCATCGATCAAACGCCGTTCCAGATCAAAGCGCAGCATGACATGCAGATTATACTGCACCTCATCCGCCTCGGTGCGGATATAACCTTTGTTGATCCGGTTCACGGTGCCGTAAAACGCCTCGGCCGAGGTGGCAGGCGCTTTGCCAAACACCTGTTCCATCTGTTCATACAAATAACCGGTAAAGGCGCGCGAGCGGCCAAATTGGTTTTCATAAATGCGCGATTGGCTTTCATGCACGCCCATCGACACGCCCGCCCCCAGCGGGGTCAGCAGATGTGCGTCATCAATGCCAAGCTCGTAACAGGCATGGCCCACCTCATGGATGGTGGAATAAATGCAGTTGAACGGATCATCCGCAGAGGTCCGCGTGGTGATGCGCACGTCTTGACCAGAGCCAGAGCTGAACGGATGCACCGCCTTGTCCAACCGCCCGCGTTCAAAATCATAGCCAAATTTCTTGGCCAGTTTGCGCGACAGTTTCATCTGTTTCTTGGCAGGATAGGTGCCGATGATTTTCTCAGGTTGCTTCTCTGCCCCCAAAGCGGCATCGCGCAGCGCCACAAGCCGGGGCCGCAGCGCATCAAACAGCTTTTGGATGTCATTGCCGGTGGTGCCGGGTTCGTAATCCTCCAAAAGCGCGTCATAAAGATCGCCGCCATCCGCCAGCGCCGCCGCCTCTTCGCGCTTCAAGGCAACCACCTGCTCCAGCACCGGCTGAAAGGCTTTGTAATCATCGGCCGCGCGCGCATCGGCCCATTGGCGCTGCGCCTTTGAGGTCACGCGAGCGATTTCGGTCGCCAAAGCTTCTGGCATACGTGATCGACGGGTGAAGCTGTGGGTGATGTGGCGGATATTGGCCTGTCCGACCTCGTCCAGATCAGAGATATTGATCGCCGCCAGCCAGTCGCCAATGCGCGGATCGGTCTGGCGTTGATGCAGCATTTTTTCCATCACTGCCATCTCTTCGGCGCGCTGATCTTCCGCCCCCGGCGGCATCATCACCTCTTGATCCCAGCCCAAACGGCCCGCCACTTGACCCAAGGCAGATGTGTCGCGTTGGAAAGACATCAGTTCATCATATGCAGTCATATCAACCTCTTACGGATTGCTCGGTGGGATACCCCGCCAAAAAGCGTGCGTTCAGAATAAGGACAAAGGCCAGAATGGCGCCCACTTGGTGGGTGATCGCCACATGTAAGGGGGAGGCTTGCAAAACCGTTGTGATGCCCAGCACCGCCTGTGCCAGGATCATCACCACCGCAAGCGAAAACCCCATGCGGGTGGTGGCATTGGGCGAGCGGCGCGAGACGCGCCAAACCACCAGCGCAAACACCACCAGCGTATAGCCCAGCATCCGGTGCATAAACTGGACCAAACCTGCGTTTTCAAAGAAATTGCGCCAGATCGGCGTCAGGTCAAAGGCTTCTGGCGGGAAAAACTGATCCGCCATCCACGGCCAATCCACAAAGCTGCGCCCCGCATCAATGCCCGCCACAAGCGCGCCCAACAGGATTTGCAGAAACGCCAGATGCAAAAGCCCGGTGCCCATGCCAAACAGTTTCCCTTCGCGCGCGCGCCGTGCGGCCATCAGGCCCGCTGCGTCCCGCCCAAGTGTCAGCAAATACCAAGTGATCAGACCAAGAATGATGAACGCCAACCCCAGATGGGTCGCCAAACGGTAAGACGCCACGTCAACCATTTCACCGGTCAGCCCAGACGAGACCATCCACCAGCCAATCGCCCCCTGAAGTCCGCCCAATGCGCCAAGTCCGATCAGACGCGGCGCCCAGCCTGTGGGGATGCTTTTTGTCGCCAAAAGCACCAGAAAACCAATCGCCCAAACAAGGCCAATAAAGCGCCCCAACTGACGATGGCCCCATTCCCACCAGTAAATGCCCTTAAAGGCGGCAAGATCCATGCCTTTGTTTTGCAACTGGAATTCCGGGATTTGCTGGTATTTCTCAAACTCCAACGCCCAATCCGCATCCGTAAGCGGCGGCATCGCGCCGCTAAAAGGCGCCCATTCGGTGATCGACAGACCCGAATCCGTGAGCCGCGTCAGCCCGCCAACCACAACCATTGCGGCCACCAGCACAAAAAGCATCATCAACCAGATCCGCACCCAAGCGCGCCTGCCGCCCCCGGCCCCGCCACGCTCAATCCCGCCGGTTTGGGCGATGGGTTTGGCGGCATCCCCGCTCACTTCCTCAAAAATACTACGAGGCTTGGACATTTGGCTCTCCGTTTCAATTTGGCCGCGATAGTCCTTTATGATTGGCCGAAAGCCAAGGCGAAAAAGGCGGAAATCGGCATCCTCCTTTGTGCAGATGTTAGCGAATAAGATAACCAGGGCAAAAACGGCAAAAACCCGCGGGAAATCCTGCCGAAATCTGCCCTTTTGGTTGCCCCTACACCCCCCCCGATGATATAGAGGTTCAATCAAGATATTGTGTGAAACGCACCAAAACGGCGGACAACGTGAGCGACACTCCAGAAACTCCCGAAAACACAGGCGAAATGCCGCCTGAACGCCCCGTATACGACGGGCCAAACATCACCATTGAGGATGAGATGAAAAGCTCTTACCTCGATTACGCGATGTCGGTCATTGTCAGCCGGGCGATCCCTGATCTGCGCGATGGGCTGAAACCTGTGCACCGACGGATTTTATACGCCATGTATGAAACCAACAACGGGCACGACAAGCCGTACCGTAAATCAGCGCGCCCTGTGGGCGACACGATGGGGAAATACCACCCCCATGGTGACAGCGCGATTTATGACGCGCTGGTGCGGATGGCGCAGCCGTTTTCGATGTCGCTGCCGCTTTTGGACGGGCAAGGTAACTTTGGCTCGATGGACGGGGATAACCCGGCCGCGATGCGTTATACCGAAGTTCGGATGGACAAACCGTCTGCCTCGCTATTGGCGGATATCGAAAAAGACACCGTTGATTTTCAAGACAACTACGACGGCAAAGACCTTGAACCCACTGTTTTACCTGCACGTTTTCCAAACATGCTGGTCAATGGCGCGGGCGGTATTGCGGTTGGTATGGCCACCAATATTCCGCCGCACAACCTGGGCGAAGTGATTGATGCCACCCTTGCGCTGATCGAAGACCCGGACCTGACATCCGAAGGCTTGATGCAATATATACCCGGCCCGGATTTCCCAACCGGTGGGATTATGCTGGGGCGAACTGGTGCCAAAAAAGCCTATCTTGAGGGGCGTGGTTCCGTGGTGATCCGCGCAAAAACCCGCGTTGAAGAGATTAGGAAAGACCGCTACGCCATTGTTTTGGATGAAATTCCCTATCAGGTGAACAAAGCCACGCTGGTTGAACGTATTGCCGAAGGTGTGCGCGACAAAAAGCTTGAGGGCATTTCCTCTGTGCAAGATGAAAGTGACCGGATTGGCGTGCGGGTTGTGGTAGAGCTGAAACGCGATGCCACCGCCGAAGTGGTGCTGAACCAACTGTTCCGTCACACACAGATGCAAACCTCATTCGGGTGTAATATGTTGGCGCTGAATGGTGGTCGTCCTGAACAGCTGACCCTTCGCGATTTTCTGAGCCATTTCGTGACCTTCCGCGAAGAAGTTGTCACAAGGCGGACCGCATTTGAACTGCGCAAAGCCCGCGAACGCAGCCACATTCTTTGTGGTCTCGCTGTGGCTGTGTCCAACGTGGATGAGGTGGTTGCGACCATCCGATCCTCACATGATCCGGCCGACGCGCGCGCGAAATTGATGGAGCGCCGCTGGCCTGCCCATGACATCGCCGAATACATCCAGCTGATCGACGATCCGACCCACAAACTGAACGACGATAACACCTATTATCTGTCAGAAACTCAGGCCCGTGCGATCTTGGAATTGCGCCTGCAACGCCTGACCGCGATGGGTGTGAAAGAAGTTACAGATGAACTTCAAGAATTGGCCGGTAAGATCCGGGATTTCTTGGATATTCTACGTTCACGCGAACGCATTATGTCGATCATTTCAACTGAGTTGAATGAGGTCAAAGAGGCCTTCGCCGTGCCCCGTCGCACCGAGATTGTCGACTGGTCCGGTGATATGGACGACGAAGATCTGATTGAACGCGAAGACATGGTCGTGACGGTCACGGAAACCGGCTATATCAAACGTACCCCTCTGGCTGATTTCCGCGCGCAAAAACGCGGCGGCAAAGGCCTGTCGGGCATGTCGACCAAAGACGAAGATGTGGTGACACAGCTGTTTGTGGCCAACACCCACACGCAACTGCTGTTCTTCACCACCGAAGGCATGGTTTACAAGCTGAAAACCTGGCGTCTGCCCCAAGGGGGCCGGACCGCCAAAGGCAAAGCCATTGTGAACATCCTGCCGATCCCGCCCGGTGTGTCGATTGCCGCGATTATGCCGGTCGATCGTGATGACAGCGAATGGGATGATCTGCAGGTGATCTTTGCGACCTCTAAGGGGTCCGTGCGTCGTAACCGTCTGTCAGACTTCACAAATGTCATGCGCAACGGCAAGATCGCGATGAAGTTTGAGGGCGACGATGAAGGCACCCGCCTGATCAACGCGCGGATCTGTGATGAAAATGACGATGTCATGCTGGTCACCTCGTCCGGTCGCGCAATCCGCTTTTCGGTCACCGATGTGCGCGTGTTCAACTCGCGCGCCTCAACCGGGGTGCGCGGCATTAAGCTGGTCAATGACGGCGACGAAGTTGTGTCCATGTCGGTGATCCGCCACTTTGATGCCACCTCGGATGAGCGTATCGCCTATCTGAAAATGCGCCGCGCTTTAGCCGGTGCAGATGCGGATGAGGACGACGAAGAAGAGGTTTCGGGCGCGATCACCCAAGAACGGTTTGAGGAAATGCAGGCCGCCGAGGATCTGCTGTTGACCATCACCGGAAGCGGTATTGGCAAAATCTCGTCCAGCCATGATTACCCCGTGCGCGGTCGTGGTGGCCAAGGGGTTGGCGCGATGCGCGGCGGCGACATTGTGGCGTCTTTCCCGGTTGAAATGAGTGATCAGGTGATGCTGGCGACGTCGAAAGGCCAATCAATCCGCTGTCCTGTGAATGGCATCAGCTTCCGGTCCCGTTCCGCTGGCGGTGTGAAAGTGTTTAACACCGGCAAAGGCGAAAGCGTTGTATCGGTCGCCCGCGTTGTGGAAAGCGACGACGAGGCCACGGAAGTCGATGCCAGCGAGACAGCTGAGGCAACAGGCGGTTCCGAGTGAACCGCCTTGCGCTGATCACCTATCTTACCGATGACTATGATCGGGCGATAAATTGGTTTCGAGAAGCTCTGAGGTTTGAGCTTCTCGAAGACACCGATATGGGGGGCGGCAAACGCTGGGTGCGCATGGCACCGCATGCAGATGCGGAAACCGCATTTCTGATTGCGCACGCCAAAGGGGATCAGGCGGATGTGATTGGGCGGCAAGCTGGCGGACGTGTTGGTCACTTTTTACAGACCGATGATTTTGCCGAAATGCACGCACATATGCTGGCTGTTGGTGTGCGGTTTCGTGAAGATCCGCGAAACGCGCCGTACGGCACAGTTGCGGTTTTTGAAGACCTTCACGGCAACCCCTGGGATCTGATCGAATTTCGGTGAGTCGAAAACATTAAACTCTTTAAAGTTTCGGCTTTGCCCCCTTTAAAGAGTTTACAGTTTTGTCATTTTGCCCTGTAAACAGTTTAAAGTTTTCGGTTTCAAATCTTTAAACTGTTTAAAGTTTTGGACGGCACGTTGATTGCCCCACGCGGGCTTTTCTTTTCGCTGATTTTCACTTATTTGACCCCCATGAAAGAACAGATGACTGATAAGATTTTGCATATTGTCGGCGGCGGAATGGCCGGCTCCGAGGCGGCTTGGCAAGCGGCGCATATGGGTGTGGATGTGGTACTGCATGAGATGCGGCCCAAGGTGGAAACCTTTGCCCATCGCACCGGGGATTTTGCGGAAATGGTCTGCTCAAATTCCTTCCGTTCTGATGATGATGAACAGAATGCGGTTGGCCTGTTGCATTGGGAAATGCGCGCCGCCAACGGCTTGATTATGACAACGGCAGACCGGCATAAACTGCCCGCTGGGGGGGCATTGGCGGTGGATCGTGACCCCTTTGCGGCGGATGTGACCGCACAGTTGATGGCGCTGCCGAATGTGTCGGTTGAATATGGCGAGATCACTGAATTACCCAATGAAAGCAATTGGATATTCGCAACTGGCCCGCTGACCAGCCCTGCCCTTGGTGACGCCATTCAGGCGGAAACCGGTGCGGATGCGCTGGCGTTTTTCGACGCCATCGCGCCAATTGTTTACGCCGACAGCATCGACATGGATGTGGTCTGGGCACAGTCACGGTATGACAAGGGTGACACCGAGGAAGAGCAGAAAGCTTACCTGAATTGCCCAATGACAAAAGACCAATACGAAGGCTTTATCGACGCGCTTTTGGCCGCTGACAAAACCGAGTTTCATGAAGGTGAAACCGCAGGGTATTTTGACGGCTGTTTGCCAATTGAAGTGATGGCCGAACGCGGCCGCGAGACGCTTCGCTTTGGGCCAATGAAGCCGGTTGGGCTGACCAATGTCCATAAACCGGATGAAAAACCCTATGCGGTGGTGCAGCTGCGCCGCGACAATGCGCTTGGCACATTGTTCAACATTGTTGGCTTTCAAACCAAGATGAAGTACGGCGCGCAAGCCACTGTTTTTAAATCAATTCCCGGTTTGGAAAATGCGAATTTTGCACGGCTTGGCGGCATCCATCGCAACACATTTATGAACTCTCCGACCCTGTTGGATCAGCAATTGCGCCTGAAATCCCGTCCCAATTTGCGTTTTGCCGGGCAAGTGACCGGCGTGGAAGGCTATGTGGAAAGTGCCGCGATGGGGTTGATCGCGGGCCGTATGGCCGCCGCCGAAATCCTGGGGCGCGACCTTCCCGTGGTGCCGCAAGACACCGCGATGGGCGCGCTGATCCACCACATCACCGGCGGTGCTGAGGCGAAAACCTTTCAGCCGATGAATGTGAATTTTGGCCTGTTTCAACCTGTTGAAGGGTTGAAAGGCGGGCGCCGCGGTCGCAAAGATCGTTATAAAGCCTATACGGACCGAGCAAAATCCGACTGGGCAGCATGGCTTGCTAATTTCGATTAAAGGATTGGGTGCAAATGTCTGATTTTATTACGAGATTTGCACCCAGCCCCACCGGACCTTTACACCTTGGTCACGCCTATTCCGCGCTTTTGGCGCATGATATGGCGGTTGAAAATGGGGGGGAATTCCTGCTTCGGATCGAGGATATCGACCGAGAACGCGCAAAACCCCAGTGGGAAGAACAGATTTACCAAGACCTGACCTGGCTTGGCCTTTGCTGGCCCAGCCCGTGTCTGCGGCAACAGACTCGGCAAGCGGCTTATGACACCGCATTGGATCGACTGTGGAACTTGGGCTTACTCTACCCTTGCACCTGCAGTCGACGTGATATTCAAGAGGCCCTGTCTGCCCCACAAGAAGGTGCGCCGCTGATGGGGCCCGATGGGCTTGTGTATCCCGGCACATGTCAGGGGCTTCCTGCTGGGTTCTTCCGCGAAAACCACCCCCGCCCAAGGGGGCGCGCTTTACGTCTGGATATGGCCCGTGCAACACGTGAATCTAGCCTATTCAATCCGCGAATAGAACCCGATAACCCATTCGCATCATACGGATATTTCAAAGAAACAGGTGAAGGCCCCAATGGGGAAACCGAGAGGGTAAAGTTCACTCCGGATGACTTAATCCATCGTGTTGGTGACGTGGTTCTGTCCCGCAAGGGATTTGGTACCTCTTACCATCTGTCTGTGGTTTTGGATGATGCATTTCAGCGCGTCACACATGTTGTCCGTGGGCAGGATTTATTTGAAGCCACCCCTATTCATATCCTGCTTCAGAACCTGTTGGGGCTGCCCTCACCGATCTATCACCACCACCATCTGATCCGGGATGAGCATGGCAAACGCCTTGCCAAACGTGACGACGCACGCGCCATATCAAAATTCCGCACAGAGGGCGCCACCCCTTCGGACATTCGAAAAATGGTCGGGCTTTGATCAGCACAACCATTTGAAATAACGCTTTTTTTCTTGCCAGAAATATCCTGCGGGGGTCTGGGGGTGCAAAAGCCCCAGCTGTGTTACGCCACCGGCGCCATCAGCTCGACCTCTACCTTGTTGCGAACCGCTGTGTAAAAACACGACCGACGATTTGTGTGACACGCTGGCCCCGTTTGCCGAACCCGAACCAACAAACAATCCCGGTCACAATCAAAACGAAAATCCGCCAATTCCTGCGCATTGCCTGAGCTTTCGCCCTTGACCCAAAAATTCTGACGCGAGCGCGACCAATAGGTCACGCGACCCGTTTGCAGCGTGCGCGTCACAGCCTCTGCATTCATCCACGCCATCATCAGCACCTCACCCGTCACATCATCCTGTGCAATGGCAGGGATCAGGCCGCGGTCATCAAATTTCAGGCTGTCTACGTCGAATTTCATCTGGCGTCCTTTTCATTTCCCTGACACCATCCTATTTAGGGATCTAACAGTGCAAGCGCCACCCTGCAAAAAGGCAGCGAGACATGAGCGAGACCGATCTGATCAAACTGTATTCCAAGCAAATCCTTGGCTTGGCCTCGCAGATCCCGCATCTACAGCCCATAAGCGCCCCACAAGGCGAGTCTAAGGTGCGTGCGCCCCTATGTGGATCAACCGTATCGGCAAGTGTGGTGCTTGAGGATGGGACAGTCTCACAGTACTCGCAGAACGTAAAAGCCTGTGCGCTTGGACAAGCCTCGGCGGCGATATTAGGTAAATCTATCATCGGGTTAACCCGATCAGAACTACAATCTGGGCGGGATCAGTTGGCAATGATGCTGAAAGACAGCGGCCCCACCCCCACGGAACCTTTTGAAGAATACGTGGTCCTGTCGCCAGCACGCGAATATAAAAACCGCCATGCCTCGATTCTACTGGCCTTTGATGCCGCCTTGGCAGCGATTGATAATGCGGGCGCCACTTAGTTGATTTCAAAATTGGCTGGGGACACATCCCTATCCTAAACGCCATCTCGTGATCGAAAACCAAGATTTTACTGCGCTCGCAGAAACAAGCCACAATCGTCTGAACTTGCGAAATGGGGTTCACGGCTGGCGGATATTGTTGTTATCGCGCAGATGGATAAAAAAAACCGCCGCACTCCGAAAAGGAGGCGGCGGAAGTTGCGGATCGGATCATTCCGGTCTCAGGGTGGGAATGAGGCAATCACCCTGAAGTTAGGACAGAAGACGGGCAGTGAACCGTCGATGCATCAAAGTTGGGACAGGATGCACAACCGGACCGGCCGCAGGACAGAAACTCAGGCAAACATTACAAAATTCCAGGCAGGTGAAGAGCGGCAAAAAGAGCGACCAAAAGGGACATGCCGCCGATTGCATCTTGCCAGATCGTGGCCGAGGAACGGTTCAAAACATCTTTCACTTGTTTCATCATGTTCCTTGCTCCTGCTCTCAGCTTTATGTTGCGTTAACCTTAGTTGCCACTTTGTTCTCATATTGAGCCTGATGTGTAAAGAACTTTTTAAGAACATTTGTGAACAAAGTGTGAGCGACCGGATTAACCTACTGAAATCAAACGAATTGCCTGATCTTGACGCATAAGCCAAAGAAGAACGCGCGCGGCATGCCCACGTTCCGTTTCAAGCTGCGGATCCAGGGACAGCAAGACCCGCGCGTCTTTTTGGGCAATCGCCATCAGGCCAGCTTGTTGTTCCAAATCAGCTACCCAAAAATGCGGGAGCCCCGACTGCGCGGTTCCAATAAGGTCACCGGCACCCCGCATTGCCAAATCAGCCTCTGCAATAACAAACCCATCCTCGGTGTCGCGCATGGTTTGAAGACGTTTCTCGCCACCCGATGTCAAAGGGGATTGATACATCAGCAAACAGGTTGACGCCGCCTGCCCCCGCCCAACACGACCGCGAAGTTGGTGCAATTGCGCAAGACCAAAGTTTTCTGCACCCTCAATCACCATAATCGTCGCATTTGGGACATCCACACCGACTTCAATCACGGTTGTTGCCACCAAAACCTTCGTGTCACCCACTTGAAAAGATTGCATCGCGGCATCTTTGTCAGATGATGGCATCTGACCGTGAACCAACCCAACAACATCTTCGCCCAGCTCTGACCGTAGGTATTTGAACCGTTCTTCCGCCGCGGTCAAATCCATGACCTCGCTTTCATCCACCAAAGGGCACACCCAATAAGCCTGCGCGCCTTCTTTGATGACAACACGCAGGCGATCAACCACTTCATCAAGCCGATTGGATGAGATTAAAACGGTCTTGATAGGCAGCCGTCCCGGGGGTTTTTCATCAAGAACTGACACATCCATATCGCCATATTGCGCCAGCGAAAGGCTTCTGGGGATGGGGGTCGCCGTCATAACCAAGACGTCAGCTGCGTTTCCTTTTTCGCCAAGTTGCATGCGTTGGGCAACGCCAAATCGGTGCTGTTCATCTATGACTGACAGCCTAAGGTTCTGAAAAACAACATCATCTTGAAACACAGCATGGGTGCCGACCAATATGTGAATATGCCCATTGGCCAAGGCTTCCAGCTTTTTCCGACGCTCAGCGCCTTTGTCCCGTCCTGTCAAAATCTCAACCACAACCCCGGCTTGATCCGCCAATGGACGAAGACCCGCCAAATGTTGCCGCGCCAGAATTTCAGTTGGCGCCATCATCACCGCCTGCCCGCCCGCTTCAACAGCAACAAGCATCGCCATCAGTGCAACCAGCGTTTTCCCGGCCCCAACATCCCCTTGAAGCAGGCGGTTCATTCTGGTGCCCAACGCCATATCCGCGGAAATTTCTTCAATTGCGCGCTGCTGGGCCGTTGTTGGCCTGTAGGGAAGCGCCTTCAAAACCTTGGACTGAAGTTCACCAGTTGCCAAGCTTACGCCCCCCTGCCCCTTGCGAAGCTGCGACCTAGCCAACGCCAATGTCAGCTGATGGGCAAAAAGCTCGTCATACGCGAGCCGTCGGCGCGCTGGCGAATTTGCGGATAAATCATCTGGACCCAAAGGCGTATGCGCCGAACGCAAGGCATCCACCCAATCTGGCCAATGCTCTTGTTTCTTAAGCTCGGGGTCGATCCATTCCTTCAAAACGGGCGCACGCTTTAACACATCACCAATCGCGCGCACCATCAGCTTTGCCGTCACACCAGCAGTTAGCCCGTACACCGGCTCATAATCTGGAATTTGGCCAACATCTTGCGCTGCAACCAAAAAATCCGGGTGCGCCATCTGAAAATGACCATCAAAGCTTTCAACTTTTCCAGACACAACACGCTTGGCCCCGACGGGTAGTTTTTCCAACAACCAAGACGCCTGTGCGTGAAAGTAAACCAGCGTAAAATCGATCAGCGCATCCCGGACAACAACACGGTACGGCGCCTGCCGGCTTCGCCCCGGATGATGTGAGATCACTTCAATTTCAACAGTCGCCACCTGCCCAGGATCAACCTCGGAAATTGAGGCCCTAAATTTACGATCAACCCCCGCGTATGGCAGCGAAAACAACAGATCTCTTGGCGCCTCGACCTTGAGGCCTGAAAACGCCTTGGCGGTCTTTGCACCAACGCCCGACAGGCTTTCCAATTCAGCAAACAGAGGAAATAAAATTTCGGGACGCGCGGACATATCAGGCGTCTCCGATAAGGTCTAACCAACCATCTTCATCCAAGGTTTCTATTCCCAAATCGGCGGCTTTTTTGGCTTTTGATCCAGCCCCCGGCCCCGCCACAAGAAGGTCTGTCTTTGAGGAAACGGACCCAGAGACCTTTGCCCCGAGGCTTTCGGCCCGCGCCTTGGCTTCTGCGCGAGACATTTTTTCCAAACTTCCGGTGAAAACAACGGTTTTTCCGGCCACTGGACTGTCTGAATTTTCGGTGCTTTCAACAGGCGTCACATTTAGATGCGCAACCAATCGATCAATGGATGCACGTTCAGAATCTTGGGCAAAAGCGGCAACCAAAGATGACGCCAGCACTTCGCCAATTCCGTCAATCGCAAGCAATTCTTCCCAACTGGCGCCTTTGTCATTGGCGTGTGTCATGGCCTGCTCAAAGGCGTCCCACGACCCATAGTTTCGCGCCAAAAGATTAGCAGAGTTTTCACCAACATGTCGAATTCCCAAGGCAAAGACCAACCTGTTCAATGGAATTTCACTGCGGCTTTCAATCGCTGAAAACAGTTTTTCTGAAGATTTCGCGCCCCAACCATCCCGGTTTTGAAGTTTTGCAAGCGACCGTGCATCGCGCTTTGCGAGTGTAAAAATATCCGCAGGTTCTCGGATCGAAAGCGTGTCATCATTGTAAAATAATTCGATTTGCTTGGCTCCTAGCCCCTCAATATCAAAGGCCCCACGAGATACGAAATGCTTTAGTTTTTCAACGGCTTGCGCCGGGCATATCATCCCACCAACACATCTTCTGACCGCATCCTCTGGCTCTTTTATAGCATCTGAACCGCATTCAGGGCACGTTTTTGGAAAGACAAATGGGATTGCATCAGGATCACGCTTTGAAAGATCTACATCCGAAATCTTGGGTATAACGTCGCCTGCACGGTACACCTCCACCCAGTCCCCAACCCGGATGTCTTTTCCATCGCGAATTTCTTCGCCTGCGTTGTCGCGACCCTGAATGTAATCTTCGTTGTGCAGGGTTGCATTAGACACAACAACACCCCCAACAGTGACCGGCGACAGTCTGGCGACCGGGCTTAACGCGCCGGTTCGACCAACTTGAATGTCAATTCCTTCCAGACGTGTCCATGCTTTTTCAGCTGGGAACTTATGGGCAATTGCCCAACGCGGTGTGGTTGATCGGAAGCCCAATCTGTTTTGATAATCAAGGTTGTCGACTTTATAGACCACACCGTCGATGTCGTATCCTAGGATTGCACGCTGACTTTCAATCAACTGATAATGCTTAAGAAGGTCATCAATGTTATCAAAGCGTTTTGTCAGGTCATTGATTTGAAATCCAAAGGATCTTAGCGCATCTATTGACGCCATTTGTGTTGGACCAAGTGGCGCCGACAACACGCCCCATGCATATGCAAAAAATCGAAGTGGCCGAGCGCGCGTGATGCACACATCAAGTTGGCGTAAAGATCCCGCTGCAGCGTTCCTTGGGTTAGAAAACACCTTATCGCCTTGGCTAAGTTGGCGGGAATTGAGTGCTTGGAAATCCGAGTGAGACATATACACCTCACCACGGACCTCAAGAACCTTCGGTGCATTTTCAATAATATGGGGAATGTCGCCAATTGTTTTTGCATTTTCGGTGACATTTTCGCCGACTGCACCGTCTCCGCGTGTGGCGGCTGAAACAAGTTTGCCATTCTCATATCTAACCGACAAGGAAAGCCCATCAATTTTCGGTTCAGCCGTATAGGCGATGGGGGCATTTTCTTTGAGACCTAGGAAACTTCTGGTGCGCGTATCGAACTCCTGCACATCTTCGTTGGAAAACGCATTTCCCAAACTCATCATCCGCTTTTCATGTTTTATCTTCGAAAAGCCTGATGCTGGTGCCGCACCGATTTGAAAAGATGGGCTATCAGCGCGCAGCAAATCCGGAAAGCGGGCTTCGATTGCCGTGTTTCGCAGCTTTGCCCTGTCGTAATCCGCATCTGACAGTTCTGGCGCATCTTCAGTGTGATATTGCCTGTTTGCAACTAACAAAAGCGTGGCTAAACGCCCCAATTCAGCTTTCGCATCGTCTTTACTAAGGTCTTCTACTTTGACTTCTGACAGGTGCCGGACCATCGATCTCTCCACGCTTTCTTGCGTTAACAGATAGTCCTGAGTTCACACAAACGTCCAGTGCAACGCCTAAAAAAACCTGATGACCGTGAAGTCACCAGGTTTAAGAGAATCCTGCGATTATTATTTACGCACCCATTGCAAGCTGCGCATCATACTCAGCGGGTTCTGGATCTCGGAGAACATAGCCACGGCCCCAAACGGTCTCGATATAATTGTCACCGCTGGTCGCATTCGACAATTTTTTACGAAGCTTACAGATGAACACATCGATAATCTTAAGTTCAGGTTCATCCATCCCACCATAGAGATGGTTTAGGAACATCTCTTTGGTCAGGGTTGTCCCTTTACGAAGCGAGAGCAATTCGAGCATCTGATATTCTTTGCCCGTTAAATGCACGGTTCGACCGTCCACTTCGACAGTTTTGGCATCAAGATTGACCGAAATCTTTCCGGTCTTGATGATAGATTGGGAATGACCTTTTGAGCGCCGGATGATGGCATGAATACGCGCCACCAATTCTTCGCGATGGAAGGGTTTGGTCATGTAATCATCGGCACCAAAGCCAAAGCCTTTGATTTTGTTTTCGGTATCATCTGCACCGGTCAAAATCAGAATAGGAGTTTCGATTCGAGACATCCGCAACTGACGCAGCACCTCGTGCCCGTTCATGTCGGGTAAATTTAGATCCAAAAGGATCAAATCATAATCATACAGCTTTGCAAGATCGATGCCTTCTTCGCCCATATCTGTGGCGTAAACATTCAAGTTTGCATGTGTGAGCATAAGCTCAATACTGCGAGACGTTGTTGGGTCGTCTTCCACCAGTAAAATTCGCATATCGGGATTCTCCGCTTTAAACTAACTTTCCGATTGCAAGCAGCATCCCTTCAAATGGTTAATCACCCGTTACCCTAAGAGAACTTTTAGCGAATTCTCCCTAGGGTTGTCTATATTTTTGAAGCGCTGTGGCCCTTAAAGCTGCTTCACCGTGTATTTTTAGCGCAGATTGCCACTCAATCAGCTCATCTCGTGACAATCCATACATCCGCATGGCTTCATCTTCTCCGATCAACCCATAGGCGATCCCCTTTACCACCGCTGATTTGCGACTTGCGACCCACCGCCGTGTTTCGGCCGGGGGAAGATCGGCGCGCGTCATGACGGTTCCATCTGGCAGGGTCACCGCGCGCGGTCCCTCAACTTTTTTCAGATACATCAAAACATCCCTCAAATTGCTCCTGCTCGACACTTTGCCGTGACAGACTTAAAGAGAGGTGAAGCTGACCCTTGTTGTTCGTTCGAATTTTCCTATATTTTGGTTCTCTCTTGGAAGGGATTAGTAATGACCACCGAAACCACCGTAAATTCACTTGGATTCGCCAAGCCCCCCGCAGACACCCGCGTGGTGGTTGCGATGTCGGGCGGCGTGGACAGTTCCGTTGTGGCGGCGATGCTGGCTGAAGAAGGGTATGATGTGGTTGGTGTCACGCTCCAGCTTTATGATCACGGGGCGGCTTTGGCCAAAAAAGGGGCCTGTTGTGCGGGTGTTGATATCCATGATGCGCGCCGTGTCGCGGAAAGCATGGGGTTCCCGCATTATGTGCTCGATTATGAAAACATCTTTCAGGAAGCGGTGATTGAGGAATTTGCCGACAGTTATTTGGCGGGGGCCACGCCTGTCCCCTGTATTCGTTGTAACGAGCGGGTGAAGTTCAAAGACCTGTTGGAAACGGCGCGGGATTTGGGGGCCGACTGCATGGCAACCGGTCACTATATTCAGCGCATGACCGGAGATGGTGGGGCTGAATTGCATTCCGCCGCGGATCCGATGCGGGATCAAAGCTATTTCCTGTTTTCAACAACGCCCGAGCAGCTGGATTACCTGCGTTTCCCATTGGGGCATCTGAAAACCAAAGATGAAACCCGTGCTTTGGCGCGCAAATATGGGTTGGAAGTGGCAGATAAGCCTGACAGCCAGGATATTTGCTTTGTGCCAGACGGAAACTATGCAGGCGTGATTGAAAAGCTGCGCCCAGGGGCGGCGGAACCCGGTGACATTGTGGATACTGATGGGCGCGTTTTGGGCAAACATCACGGCGTGCTGCATTATACCATTGGGCAACGACGCGGATTGGGCATTGGCGGGCTTGCTGACCCGCTGTACGTGGTCAAACTGGACGTGGACAGCAAACAGGTTGTCGTTGGCCCGAAAGAGCTGTTGGCCACGCGCACGGTGCCTGTCCGCGAGATCAACTGGCTGGGGGATGAGCCCTTTATGTCGCGCAAGGAATGGCACATGGGGGTAAAAATCCGATCAACCCGCCCCCCACGCGATGCCATTGTGCGACCGATTTCGGAAACAGAAGCCGAAGTAGAGCTGTTGACCGCAGAAGAGGGTGTCAGCCCCGGACAGGCCAGCGTGTTTTACGACACCGAAAGCTCGCGTATTTTTGGCGGCGGATGGATTTGGCGCGGCTAAGACCACCCAATCCAACCGGCCTTTTTCAAAACCGTCCTATTGCCGGGTTCTTTCATCCTGACTTGACCAATGTCGTTGTGCGGCTGGATTGGGTCAAGGATGATCCGGGCAAACGAACCGAAAGGAAATTTCATGCGTAAACTCATCTCTGCCCTCGCCATCGCGGCCACCCTAAGCACACCCGCCTTAGCGGAAGAGACCTATGAACAGCGGCTTGCCGTCGCCACAGGATATATCGAGGCCACATTACAAGACATCAACATGCCCGCAATGATCGAAACCATGTGGCAACCGATTGTCGCCGATATCCGATCGAAAGACATTCCCTTAAGTGACGCACAAATTGCGCAAATCTCAAAACTGTATCAGGACGAAATGACCGAACCGATGCTGACCATCATGCGGGGGCAATCCGTGGTGATGGCAGAGGTGTTTACGTTTGATGAGATCAAAGCCATTCGCGACTTTTACGCAACCGACCTGGGGCGTGCGGCAATGAGCAAACTGCCACAAATCGCAGAACGTCAAACGCCCATGGTCTTAAAAATGGTTCAGGAAAAATTGCCCGAAATCATTCCGCAAATTCAAGAGATTTTGGCACAGGGTGTCGAGGCCCAATAATTAAAGCTCGCGGGCATTCTGATCCGCAACCATCGCCATCACAGCCCGGGCCGCCCTTAGGCCCGGCGCATCCCCACCCTGCCCCAAACGCTGCATCGTCAGCGCCATGGCGTAATCTTGCGACTGGCGGTGCTTAAGCAGATCCAAAACCGCAGGCGCAATAAGGTCCGGCTGGCAATCAGCGCCAAGGAACTCAGGCACCGCGCGGGTTTCTGAAACCAAATTGACCAACGTCACCGTGTCCACCTTTAGCAATCGCCCGATCAAAATACGGCTAAGCCAGTTCATGTCATAGGCAATCACCATCGGCGTGCCAGCGGCGGCAAGCTCAATTGATACGGTGCCAGATGCGGCAAGCGCCACGTCAGCAGCCTTAAACGCCGCCCGTTTGGCATCACGATCTTCTGGCGCAATCAACACCGGTTGCACCGGCCAATTGGCGGTCTGTGCGCGCACCACATCAACAACCCCCTGCGCCATGGGCACCACAACGCGCGTGTTGGGATGGGCTTTTTGCACGCGGCCTATGACGTCACCAAAACGCTCTGACAGGCGCGAAATTTCGCCTTTGCGCGAGCCAGGTAATGCAAGGATCACTGGCCCCTCGCCCAGCCCGTGAACGTCACGAAACTCCTGCGCCGTCTTCTCTGTCGCTTGGGGGTCTGACACAACCGGATGGCCGACAAAGTCGCACCCCATGCCCGCCGCCTGCATGTATTTCGGTTCAAACGGCAAAAGCGCCAGCACATGATCCACCCATTGCGCCATTTTCTCCGCCCGTTTCGGACGCCATGCCCAAACCGAAGGCGCCACGTAGTGCACGATGGGAATATCCTGACCAAATGTCTGGCCTTCGATCTCTTCTTCTTTCACGATCTTGGCCACGCGCAGGCAAAAATCCGGGCTGTCGATGGTGACCAGAACATCTGGTTGTTCGCGGATCACGGCCTGTGCGGTTTCACGGATGCGGCGTTTCAGGTCGAAATACTTCGGGGCAACTTCGGCGATGCCCATGATCGACAGTTCCGACATCGGAAATAGCGAGATAAGCCCTTCGCTGGCCATGCCGTCCCCGCCAACGCCACAGAATGTGACCTCTGGGTTCAGCGTCTTAAGTCCTGCCATCAAAGCGGCCCCAAGGCGATCACCTGACGGTTCGCCCGCGATCAAAAACACCTTCATCCGCGGATCTCCAGAAACAAATTATGTTCAAGCACCAAACGCTCCACTTCATCAGGCTCAAGCACGATGATGTCACGCGATGGGATCACAATTCCCCCCAAGCCCGCCGTCACAACCGAGGTGACGGTTTCGGGGCCGATGGTTGGCGTGTCCATGCGGGTATCCTGACCCTGTTTGGGACGTTTTACAAAAACCCCGGCGGCGCCGCGTTTCAGATGCTCGGGCGTGGTGGCCACGTAAGACAAAAGCGCATCTGTGCCCTGAATGCTTTCGATCCCAAGGCATTGCCCGCCCGCAACCACAGCGCATTGGGCCACATCCTGACCGTCTAAGGCGGTTAAAATCTGAATGGCGCGCGTGGCGTCCGCTTGGTCTTGGTCTGTGGGCATGCGCCCAATCACCTTGGCTTCAAGGCTTAACCCATCGGTGACCTCTTTGGCCGAGACCACTTTAAACCCCTGTTCTTCAAACACCTGCGCCACAAGCCGCAAAAGGGCATCATCCCCTTTGCCAAGCACCGCTTTCACGCGCGGAAACAGCCCAAGGGTCGTCATATCCATGCGCATGGGGTTAAGTTTGGGGCGATCGACTTTGCCCGCAAACACCACATGGGTCACACCCGCTTTGCGCAACCGTTTAAACAGCGCACCGAGCTTTTCATAGGTGGCGGTGTCCTGTTCCATCCCCGCAGGCGGGGTCACCTCTGCGCCTTTTAGGACCAGAAAAAGCGCATCAGGATTGGCAGCGGCAATGGTCAGGGGCAGCTGCCCTGCCCCCGCAACAATCGCAAGCCGGTCGGAAGATCCGATCAAGCTCACTTTGGCGTCAGAAAGCCACGATCGCTTTCGCCCATGATAAAGCCCACCATCTCGCGTACAAATTCGCTGTCGGTCTCTTCTGACAGGCGTTTGGCGCGGTCTTGAAAGCTGCCTTCGCCTTGCTTGAGCGTCAGGAACGCGGCACGCAGGGCGGTGATGTCCGACCGGGCCACGCCGCGGCGTTTCAGCCCCACAAGGTTCAGACCGTCAAGTTCGGCGCGTGGTGCCTGAACAAGCGCGTACGGCAGGACATCTGCGGTCACCATCGACAAGGCGCCGATGATGGCCCCACGTCCAATGCGCACCCATTGATGGATACCCGACAGACCGCCAACAATCACGTCATCTTCGATGATCACATGACCGGCAACCGCAACATTGTTCACCAAAATGACGTTGTTGCCGATCTGCGCGTCATGGGCCACGTGACAGCCCGCCATGAACAGGCCATCATCGCCAATTCGCGTGACATAGCCCCCGCCAGCGGTCCCGGTGTTCATGGTCACATGTTCCCGGATCCGGTTTCGCTTGCCGATCACCAGCTTGGTGTCTTCGCCAGAAAACTTAAGATCCTGTGGGATTTCACCAATCACGGAAAAGGGAAACACGATCGTCTCGTCGCCAATTGTGGTATCCCCGGTGACGACCACATGAGATTTCAGAACCACGCCATCGCCGAGCGTCACATCAGGCCCAACAGTACACAGCGGACCGATGTCGCAATTGGCGCCGATTGTGGCCCCCTCGTCGATGATCGCACTGGCATGCACCTTGGCTGATGGATCAATGCGCCCTTGAACCGCCATGGTCAGCCCTTTCCGGCGGTGACGTCGATCATCGCCATAAAGGTCGCTTCACAGGCCACTTCGCCGTCCACTTTGGCAACACCGTGGAATTTCCAAACCTTGGCGCCGCCGCGCAAAGTGGTCACTTCAAGCTCTAGCTTATCACCCGGCACAACCTTGCGACGGAACTTGGCGCTGTCGATGCCCATGAAATAAACAACTGCGCCAGAGCCAACAAGATCCAGCGACAAAGACACCATGACAGCCGAGGTTTGCGCCATCGCTTCGATAATTGTCACGCCGGGCATGATCGGCAATCCGGGGAAATGACCCTGAAAATGCGGTTCATTCATCGTGACCATTTTGATGCCCTTGGCATATTCCTTGGCCCGGATGTCTTCGACCTTGTCGACCAGCAAAAACGGGTAGCGGTGTGGGATACATTCCTGAATAAGCTGAATATCGGCGGTGGCGGGCACATCAACCATGGTCACGTCCTTTGTCTTCGCCGCCGTTCTTCGGTGGCAATGTTTTTATACTTGTTGTTTTGATTACCAATTTGGCGCGTCTGAAACAACGTGAATCCACATAAGGGCCTTGGAAAGCGGGTTAATTCTCGGATCCCGTGTCAGGCCCCACAGGTTCCGGGCCCGGTGGATTGACAGGTTGCCCATCGCCAAGCTGCGCATCAATGCGCGCTATCGCAGCATCTGTGATGTCGATGTTTTGGGTGGTCAGTAAAATGGCCCGCCGATCTACGATCACCACGCCCCCACGTTCACGGACAATTTCACCAAGGATCGCGCCGATTTTTTCAAAATAAGCCACGCGCTCTTGTTCAAATCGGTTTGTGAATTCCTGTTCCTGAACGGGGCGGCCTTCACGCAGGGCTTGTACTTTTTCATCAAACGCATCGGCCAAGGCACGAAACGCTTCTGGCGTGAGTGTCTCGCGCTGTTCCGTCAGGCTTTTTTCTTCGGCTGCAAGCGCCGCATCCACTTTGCGCGCCTCAGACGCCAAACGGAGGCGCTCGGTTTCCAGATCCGCCAAAATGCGTTTTCCGTAAAGCGATTGCCGGAACAAAAGATCCCGATCAATTGTCAGAATGTCAGATTGAGCGATCCCCAAACTCGGCCCAGACAAGCCGTCACCTGACGACTGTTGGGCCAGCATCGGTGTGCTGCTTCCGGCACCTATCACAACGCAAAAAGCGGCAATGGAAAGTGAGCGGATCACGCCAGTGGTGTGTAAAAAACCACCGGCGTGAGGATCAGAATTTCGCTGAGATCGTAAGTTCAAGCGCATTCTCTTTATCATACTCTTCTTTGGCAATCGTATGTGAGTAGTTCAAGCGCAGCGGTCCGATGGGGGTCGCCCAAAACAGCGATGCCCCGATGGACGAACGGATATGCGCGCCATCATCAACGGCACCCCCCGTTCCCGCAGTGTCATCCAATCCCCAAAGGGCGCCAGCATCAAGGAAAACACCACCCGACAGGCCATATTCTTCGGGCAACCCGATTGGGAATTGTGCTTCCAACCGCGCCACAGCATAGATGTTACCGCCAAGCGCATCTTGGTTCACCGCATTCAGATCACGTGGCCCAAGCCCGTTGGACGCAAAGCCGCGCAACTGGGATGGACCCAGGTGAAAGCGATCGGAAAAACGCGACACGCCATCGTTGATCGACGCCAAATACCCACCTTCGAATGTGGCAGATAAGGTCACTTCGTCGTTCATGATTTTTGTTTGCGCGCGCGCCAAAGCTTCGGCTTTGACGTATTGGTAATCCGCCCCAAACCCACCGACATCGGCGCTGAATTTAAGCTGAACACCCGCGCTTGGGTTCAACCCTGTGCGGCGCGTGTCATAATTATAGGTCAGCCCTAAACCGCCCCCAATTTGCGACCCACGCGCCACTTCTTTTCTGACGATTTCTGAGCTGTCCACATTGTAATTGAACATATCAGCGCCGCTGACAAAGGCACGAACCCCGAGGCGGGCGTTTTCACTGATTGGAAAATCAAGCGAAGGTCTAAAGGCATATTCACGGCTGTCAAAGAAAGACGAGGCCTGCTCACTTTCGTTGTAAAACGCTTCCAAACCAAACGCCAAATCGCGCCCTAAGAACCGGGGTTCGATAAACTTGAACGAGAAGGTTGTGGTGTCACTGGTATTTGCAAAGGCCAAATTCAGATATTGACCGCGCCCCAAAAGGTTCTTTTGGGTATAGGCCAGATTAAGACCAAAGCCGTTTTCAAGACTATAAGCGCCGCCAAAGCTCAGACTTCCGGTTGGGGCCTCTTCAAGGTCAACATCCACCACAACGCGGTCGGGCGTGGTGCCTTGGCGGGCTTGGACGTCAGCCGTGGTAAAGAACCCAAGCGCGCGCACACGTTCCGCGGCTTCACGCACTTCGCGTGGGTTAAACGGGTCCCCTTCGGCGATCCGGAATTGGCTGCGCACAACACTGTCCAGTGTCGTGGCGTTGCCTTCGATGTCGATACGTTCAACCACCACACGCGGGCCACGGGCGATCACCAATTCCACATCCAGCGTCAGATCGCGCGGATTGCGGGTGATCACCGGTTCAACGCGCACAAAGTTCATCCCTTTTTGCAGCGCCAAACGCTCCATCCGGGCGATCGTATTTTCAAGATGGCCAGGGCTGTAAACCACACCCGAGCGCAGCTTTGACACAGCCGCAAATTCATCTGCGTTCACTTCTGGAAGGTCGCTGGTGGTTGTGATCTTGCCAAAAAGAAATTGCTGACCTTCTTGAACATTGAAGGTGATGAAAAACGCATCCCGTTCACGCGCGAATTCGGATGTGACGTTCTGAATTTTGAAATCGGCATAGCCGCGCGACATGTAAAAATCTGTCAAGACGCGCTTGTCGAATTCAATCCGGTCAGGCGCATAGCTATCGGCACGAATGAATTGACGCAGCAAGCCGGCTTGTTTGGTTTGAAGTACGCGGCGCAGGCGTCGGTCGGAAAATTTACGGTTGCCCACAAAGGAAAGACGCTCAATCTCAACCGTTTTACCTTCGACGACTTCAAACACCACATCTACACGGTTATTTGCGCGGCGAATGATGCGCGGCGTGACTTGGGCCGCCAGCCGCCCCTGTTCTTGGTACACTTCGATGATGGTCTGCGCATCTTGTTCGGCAACGGTTGGGCTGTAGACGCGGCGCGGTTGGCTTTTGAGAAGCGGCGCGAAGACATCGTCTTTCAATCGGCGGTTGCCCTCGACGGACACGACATTGACGGTTGGGTGTTCTTGAACGCGAACGATAAGTTTGTTGCCCTGCGGCAACAATTCCACCTTTTCAAAAAGGCCAGACCCCACCAAGCGCTGATAGCCATCGTTTAAGGCTGCGGCTGGAACTGTCTCACCGCGGCTGATTCCCAAATAACTTAGGATTGTGTCGGCCTGAATGCGCTGTGTGCCTTGGATTTCGACAGAAGAAAAGGAATACGCCTGTGCAATAACCGGTGTCGCTGGCACCACGGAAACCGCTGAAATCCCAAGGAAAATCGCAACAGAACTGCGTTTCGCAAAGGATGTGGCATTGATTTTTCGCCGCAACAAGGTGCTGCTCTGATCACCCAAATTTTTCATTTTTTTATCTTCCGCTCAAACAACCCAATTCCCTTGTGGATAAAGGGTCACGCGGGTCATGTCAAAGCACGAAAGCGCCCCCGGGAAGGGAGCGCCATTAAACATCTAAATAGTTTGATTAGGCTTTGACCAATTGGTCAGAACAGCATGTTCACCAGTACAACAGCACTGGACAGTGCTGTCACGATAGCACCCGCATAGATAAAGCGATCAAAATTCAGATCGACCAGCAATGACAAACCGCGATATCCGCTTTGAATATGGTCCATGATACTCTCCTTAACCACACCGTTCATGATCGGCTAAGGTCAGTGTTACGCGGCAATTAAGGCAAGAGATGAGGGGAATTGTGGCAAGAATGCGGCATTTTCAATTCTGCGCGTTGTGGTTCTTGGTCTAGGAAGTCCCAACACCAAGACCCAACGCTTTGAGATCATTAACAGAAAAGATCGTTTGTCACGCCAAACACCATCAAAAACAGCACCAGCGACAGCCCGACAATCAACAGGGCGTTCATGGCCCGATCACTTGGCTTTCGCCCTGTCACGGCCTCATACGCGAAAAACACCAGATGTCCGCCATCAAGCACCGGAATTGGGAACAGGTTCAAAAGGCCAACCGCCGTCGACAGCATGCCGATAAAGGCAATAAAGCTGACCACGCCTTGTGACGCCGCCTGCCCTGACACTTGCGCAATGCCAATGGGGCCAGACAGGTTACAGCTGGAAATTGCCCCGGTGATCATATGCCACAAGCCAGACAGGCTTGAATTCACGATATAAATCACGCGGTCCGCGCCGTTTTTGAGGCTTTCAAAGACCCCCGGTGTGCGGGTGGCGGGTTCAAAAATCATGCCGGATGTGATGCCAATCAGCCACCGCGTTTCAAAACCGCCTTCCGCTTTTGGAAGGTCCTGACGGCGCGGGGTCAGGGTCACCTCAATCTGTGCACCATCTCGCAAGATACCAAGCGTCATCGCCGCGCCATCACCAGCCACAACAATGTCGCGCAGGCTTTCAAAGGTCGCAACGGGTTGGCCATTCACGGTTTCGATCAAATCACCCGCAATCAGCCCCGCATCAATTGCCGCCGATTTCGGCGTCACGGACCCAACCAAAGCGGGGTATGGGTGACGGCCGGTGGCGACCACCTCTTGTCCGTCGCGGCGCAGGCGATATTCGACCTCGGCCGTGTTGGGCAAATTGGTGATGAACTCATAGAATTCGGACAATTCGGGGGTGTCATTGCCCGCGATGGCCAACACCTCGTCACCTGGCAGCAACACGCCTTCGATCCCGGGCACGGGTTTGACTTTGGCAACGGATAAAGGGTCGGTGGCAACGCCCGTGCCAATCAACACACCGGCAAAGATGAGGGTGGACAGAATGAAATTGAACACCGGCCCTGCCACAACCGTTGCCGCACGTGCCCAAAGGGGGGCGCCGGGCATGGTGTGGCGAAGGTCTTCTGCGGACAGCTCCGCCAAAGCATCCTCATCCGCACCACCAGAGGCCGCATTGGCGTCCCCTGCAAATTTCACATATCCACCAACGGGATAGGCCGCAATTTGCCAGCGTGTTCCATGGCGATCCACGCGTGACGCCAGCACAGGCCCCATGCCGATTGAGAACACATCCGCCTTAATCCCCGACCAGCGCCCAACGATGTAATGGCCATATTCATGCACCGCCACAATCACCGTCAAAGCAACGAGAAACGCGAGGATGGTGAAGGCCAGATTGCCAAAATCAGGCAAAAGCGAAAAGAGATCCATAGTAAGTCCTTTTGGCGATCAGGGGGGGCAATCAGCCCGGCACCCTGCCCCGCTTAGTGTGAAGCGTCAATCAGTTCGCGCGCTGTGATGCGACCCATTTGGTCTGCGGCTTTTACGTTATCTAAGGTCATTGAGGCGTGGATCAACGCGCTGTCGGCAGAAAGGCGGTTCATCGTGTCCTCGACAATGCCCGCCATGTCCATGAAACCAATTTGGCTTGCGATAAACCCGTCAAGCGTGATCTCTTTGGCGGCGTTGAACACCGCCCCGGTTAAACCACCCGCCTGCATCACCTCGCGTGCAAGGCGCAAAGCAGGATAGCGGGTCTCATCCGGCGCGCGAAAATCAAGCTGACCGATTTTGGCCAGGTCCAGCCGGTCCACCGGCAAATCACGCCGCTCGGGCCAATGCAGCGCATACCCAATCGCGTGGCGCATATCCGGCGCGCCCAAATGTGCCATCAAGGCGCCGTCGTTAAAGCCCACCAAGGCATGCACCAAAGATTGCGGATGTACCAAAACCTCGACCTTGTCAGGGTCAACCTGAAAGAACTCTTTTGTTTCAATGACCTCAAGGGCTTTGTTGAACATGGACGCGCTGTCGATTGTGATGCGCTGCCCCATGTCCCAGTTCGGATGCGCGCTGGCCTGTGCCAAACTGGCCGTGGCCAGTTTTTCCATCGGCCAATCGCGAAAGGCCCCACCCGAGGCGGTGATAATGATCCGCTCAACCGCGTCCATGTCTTCGCCCACAAGGCCTTGAAACACCGCAGAATGTTCGCTGTCGACCGGCAAGATCTTGGCGTGATGTGCCTGTGCGGTGGCCATAATCAAAGGCCCGGCGGTCACCAGGCTTTCTTTGTTTGCCAGCGCCAAGGCCGCACGATTTTCAAGGGCGCGCAAGCCGGGCAACAACCCGGCGGCGCCGACAATCGCGGACATCACCCAATCGGCGGGGCGTTGTGCGGCCTCTTCGAGCGCGTTTTCGCCAGCGGCCGCCTCAACCCCGCTTCCCAAAAGGGCATCGCGCAGCGCGGGCAGGTTTTCCTCATGCGCGGTGACGGCCACATCGGCCTTAAGACGAATGGCATCCTGTGCCAGCAAATCAATGTTATGACCGCCCGTCAGCGCCACAACGTCGTAGCTGTCCAAATCCCGCGCGATCAGATCAATCGTGGATTGGCCGATAGAGCCTGTCGCCCCAAAAATAGAAATCTTCCGCATGCTCATCCCGCTACAAACACCGGAACGGCAAGAAGGACGGACAGCACGTAAACCAAAGCGGCGGCGCCGATCATCGCGTCAAACCGGTCCAGCACGCCCCCGTGTCCCGGGATCAGGTTTGAGCTGTCTTTGATGCCCACATAACGCTTGATCGCGCTTTCAATAATGTCGCCCATCTGGCCGGAAAACGCTGCAATTACAGAGCCGACGACCCAAAACATTGTGTTGCCGTCTGTCGCAAACACATAGCCAATGACGCCCGCGCCAATCCATCCGGCGATGGTGCCAGACCATGTCTTTTTCGGGCTGATCCGCGGCCAGAATTTGGGCCCGCCCATCATCCGACCAGCAAAATACCCCGCGATATCAGAGGTGATCACCACCAGCACAAGCCAAATGACAAGATGGAAGTGCGAAAGGTGCAAAAATCCAAGTGCGGCCAACATAATCAGCGCCGCATAACCCAAAAACAGCATGCGATCTTTGGCGATCAGCACAAAGCCCAGCAAAGGCGCGATCATCAGCGTCAGCCACCAGACCCCCAGACCATTTCCGCTTTCAATGCGGAAACCTGACAGCTCAACCGCAATCCCAGCAAGAACCCCAAGCATGACAGGAACCATTGGCGTGTCAGGGCGCAGCAAACGCGTCAGTTCCCAAATACACAGGCCAATCACCACTGAAATAAGGGTCACAAACACCATGCCCCCCAGCCATATCGCAACACCGGCAACGGCCGCCATCGCCAGCGCAGCACCTGCGCGCGGTCCAAGATCCGTCCAGTTTGAACCGGCTGTCGATTGTCCCATGATGATCCTTTTCTGCCCGAACTTGGGTGTCACCCAATCAGGTTTTATTCTGCCGCCGTGTCAACCGACCCAAAACGACGGTCGCGCCCCGCATATCGGCCCATAACTTGACCAAAGACTTCTGCGTTGAAGTCTGGCCAAAGTGTGTCGATAAATTCATACTCGGCATAGGCGGATTGCCACAGAAGAAAGTTTGAAATGCGCGCTTCGCCAGAGGTGCGGATCACAAGGTCAGGATCGGGCAAAACGCAAGTATCCAAATACCTTGGAAGCGTTTCTTCATCCACTGTTTCTGAATCCAAACGCCCCGCGGCCACATCTTGTGCCAAGCGTTTTACAGCGCGCGCAACTTCGTCACGGCCCCCGTAATTCAACGCGATGGTCAGGTGAACCTTGTCGTTTTCCTGCGTCAGCACTTCAAGCTCATCCATCAGAGCCTGAAGTTTTTTGTCCAGACGCAGGCGATCGCCGATAAACCGGACCCGAACGCCTTCATCGCGCAGCGCACGGGCTTCTTTTGTGATGTAACGTCGAAAGAGGCTCATCAATCCGGAAACTTCGGTCTGCGTGCGCTTCCAATTCTCTGTTGAAAACGCAAAAATCGTCAGGTATTTCACGCCGAAATCAGGGCATGCCTCAACGATTTCGCGGACCCGCTTGGCCCCCGCGTGGTGGCCAAAGAGCCGCGGACGACCGCGTTTTTGTGCCCAACGCCCATTGCCATCCATTATGATGGCAACATGGTTGGGGGATTTTTGCTCTTTACCCACGCACGCACTCCTCTCAATTTTGACGGATCAAACTTGCATGATCTCTTCTTGCTTTGTTTCCAACGCCTTATCAACGACAGCGACATATTTATCGGTCATTTCCTGCACTTCATCGTGCCACATTTTGTTGTCATCTTCGCTCATGCCGTCTTTGGCGCGCTTCAGCTGCTGCATCCCATCCTGACGCACATTGCGCACAGACACACGCGCGCTTTCGGCGTATTGCGCGGCAACGCGGGTCAAATCACGGCGGCGTTCTTCGTTCAGCTCGGGTATCGGCAGCATGATGATGGTGCCGTTTAGCTGTGGATTGATGCCAAGGCCGCTTTCGCGAATGGCTTTTTCCGCAGCCTGAACCATGCTTTTGTCCCAAATATTCACGGTAACCATACGTGGTTCTGGCACGTTGATGGTTCCGATTTGGTTCAAAGGGGTGCGCTGACCATAAGCCTCTACCGTTATCGGATCGAGCATCGATGACGATGCGCGGCCAGTCCGCAAGGATGCGAATTCAGTTTTCAGCGCGCCAAGGGCGCCTTCCATACGGCGTTCCAGATCCCCTAGATCCAGTTCAAACTCTTCGTCAGACATTGCGAAACGTCCCCTTTTTCCTGCTTGCTCTTGTGTTCGAGCATCTTTGTTTTCGTATAACGCCCCGAATGGGGCCTTGTATAGTGTGGCGCCCGTTTGGACACTAATCCCAATAAATCTGGGCGGAAACCCGCGAGGATTAATCGCTGACGCGGGTATAGGTGCCTTCGCCGGCCAGAATACCGCGGAACCCACCGGGTTCATCCAAAGAAAAGACAATAATGGGAAGGTTATTGTCACGGGCCAGCGCAATGGCAGAGGCATCCATCACACCAAGGCGTTTGGCCAAAACATCGTCATAAGACACATGATCATAACGCACCGCATCGTCAAATTTAACCGGGTCTTTGTCATAGACACCATCCACTTTGGTGCCCTTAAAGATCGCTTCACAGGCCATTTCATTGGCGCGCAATGTGGCGGCTGTGTCGGTGGTGAAATAGGGGTTCCCGGTGCCTGCTGCAAAGATGCAAACCCGTTTCTTTTCCAAGTGACGCACGGCGCGGCGACGAATATAAGGTTCGGCCACTTCATCCATGCGGATCGCGGAAATCACCCGGGTAAACACACCCAGACCTTCCAGCGCAGATTGCACCGCCAGCGCGTTCATCACGGTCGCCAGCATGCCCATGTAATCCGCGGTGGTACGCTCCATCCCTTGCGCGCTTCCCGACAGGCCACGGAAGATATTGCCGCCGCCGATGACCATGCAAATTTCGACCCCCATATCGTGAACGGTTTTCACTTCGCGGGCGATGCGTTCCACTGTGGGCGGATGCAGGCCAAACCCTTGGTCCCCCATCAGGGCTTCGCCTGAAATTTTCAACATGACGCGGTTAAACGTGGCGTCTGAGGCGGTTTCAGGGGTGTCGGCGGGGGTCTCGGCGCGGGTGTCGCTCATGGGATCAGCTTCCTGAACAAGGGTGATTGTCTTGGCGCGCAAAATGGCTCAAACAAGCACAACATTCAATGCGATAACCTCGTATAGCAAGAAAAAACAACAAAGCGGTGTATCCAGACGTGAGCATGCTTCCATTTGATATCCCCACAGATCAGCCCGTTTTGATTGCGGGGCCAACGGCATCGGGAAAATCCGCGCTGGCGCTTGAGATCGCGCGGACAGGTGGCGGGGTGATTGTGAACGCCGATGCGCTTCAGGTGTTTGCCAATTGGCGCATTGTGACCGCCCGCCCGTCGAAAGAAGAAGAGGCGCAGGCCCCACACGCGCTTTATGGGCATATCCCCGGCGATCAATCCTATTCTGTGGGGCATTGGCTGCGTGATGTGACCCCTTATCTGAATGGTGATCTGCGCCCGATCATTGTCGGCGGCACCGGGTTGAACCTGAGCGCGTTGACCGAGGGGCTGGCGGACATCCCACTGACGCCGCCAGCAGTTCGCGCCGACTGCGAAGCCATTTTGCAGACCCAGGGCGCTCAGGCGCTGCTGAACGATCTGGATGCAGAAACACTGGCCCGCATCGACACGCTAAACCCCGCCCGTATTTCACGTGCGTGGGAAGTGCAGCGCACAACGGGTCGCGGGTTGGCCCAGTGGCAGGATGACACCCCTGCCCCTCTGCTTTCCCTGTCAGACGCCTGTGCGATTGTCTTGAACGCTGATCGCGATTGGTTGCGCGCCCGTATTGAGGCGCGCTTTGACCTGATGATTGAAAACGGCGCCATTGAGGAAGCTCAGGACAATTTGGCGTCTTGGGACCCCAAAGCCCCCAGTTCCAAGGCCATTGGGGCGCCGGAATTGATGGATTATCTGAACGGGAATTGCACTCTTGAAGAGGCAAAAGACCGCGCAATTGTCGCCAGCCAGCAATACGCCAAACGACAACGCACGTGGTTTCGCAAACGCATGTCAGACTGGAAAGCGATTCCTCTGCCCGCCTGACATGCAACCGCAGCAATTGATGCTGCAGCGCGGAAATCCCCAAACTTACCCACAGATCTGTTGATTTCTTGTGGGTCAACCTGTGGATAACTTGGTTTTGACCAATTTGCCCGGCGACAAATTTGCGGTTTTGCGTTAGGAAAAGGGCAACCTTCGCTTAATAGACACGATCATCATGACCCATCTGCCCCCTTTGAAATCCCCGTTTCGCGTCGTCCCGCTTGCCCGCATGAGCAAAGGCGGCCGTTGGCGCACCGAAGCGATGCGATCTTACGGTGCGCCGGTTTTGATCTGGTTCACGCGGGGCCAAGGGCGCATCACCGTCAATGGTGTCACGGCGGGATATGGCCCGCATAATTGCATCTTTGTGCCCGCCGGGATCATGCATGGCTTTGAAATGTCATCACAGGTGACCGGCACTTTGGTGGTCCTGCCACAAGGCAGCGAAATGCAATTGGGCCTGCCCGACGACCCGGTTCACCTGCGCCTTCGCGATGCGGAACATCATATGGAAATGGGCCGTATGATTGACGATCTGCAACGCGAAATGGAAAAAAACAGCGACCGGGCGCAGCGCGCGATGATGTGCCATGCCGGGTTGATTTCGGTCTGGATGGACCGGCGCCTGTCTGACATGCAGCCGCACGCGAAACCCTCTAGCACCTCATCAAAACTGGCCAATGCCTTTGCCGCCTTGGTTGAGCAAGAGTTTCACAGCGCCAAAACCGTGCGCGATTACGCCAGTGAACTGGGTGTGACCGCCACACATCTTAGCCGGGTGTGCAACAAAACCTGCGGCCGCCCCGCATCAGCCATTTTGGCGGATCGCATCCACTATGAAGCGCGCCGCATGCTGAGCGAAACACATCTTCCCATCAAAGACATATCGAAAACCCTCGGCTTTGCCTCGGCGGCCTATTTCACACGGGCTTTCCAAAACAACACCGGCCAAACCCCATCACAGTTCAGATCCTCACATTAACACCTGACAGCAACGCCGCTGCCCGCTAGACTTCTGCAAAGAAACACAAAAACGGAGCTGTAATGGCAAACCGGCGGGCGTCTACAATCGAACTTATCCTTCTGTCAGCCATCGTCTATGCGGCGATCCCTGTGGTGTTATCAGAACTTGATACAGAATTGGTATCCAGCTTTCCCGTTGTGATGATTGGCCTAAAGGTTTTGATTGCCTTGCCCGTTGTCCTGCGCCGATCTGGGCGGGCAAAGCTTTTGCAATCCATCCGCGACTGGGAGGTGTTCTGGCTGGCCTCAACCCAAGCCCTGTTTTTTGTGCTAAGTCTGCTGTTCCTCGCCCTCTCGCTTAGCAAAATTGATGTGCCGGTGGCGATTGTCATTGCCGAAACCTGGCCCATTCCCGCCGCAATCGCCATGGGCCTTTTAATGTCCGATCAGCTTAAGCGGCTTAATCTGAGCGAGCTGATCTGGGGGACAATTGCCTTTGTCGGGGTGATCCTGGTGCTGGATCTTCCCGGTGAACTTGACAAAATCACCCAAGGCACATGGACTGGGGCGGCGCTTGCGTTGGCCTCTGCCGCGACAATGGGCCTGTCCTCGGCCCTAAAAGCACGCGCGGTGCGGCGTATGAAAAGCGCCTATCACATCGGCCCTTTTCTCAGCTTTTTTCTGTTGCAGTTCTTTTTCCTGCCGGCCTTACCAATTTTCATTGCCTATCAGCATGTCTTTGCGGCAGACAGCACCGCAAACGCCTTGCCCCTTGGGGTTCTCGCGGCCTCGCTGCCGCTGGTCGGGTTGATTGTATTTCTTAACTTTACATCCTCTGTGCTTTATTCGTTTGCCACGTTGAAATTGGTGCGCGCCTCGGATGGGTTTGTGTGGTTTTTCACCCCTGCCTTCTCATTGCTGTTGTTTTCGATCTACACCGGGCAAGCGTTAAAAGGGCATGAGCTGATCGGCCTGACCTTTATCCTGTCCTCAAACCTGTTGCTGACCATCGCCGCAGATACGTCCAGATCATTCAAAGCGCTGATCCTGACAACCCTTGGCACGGGATCGGTCTGTTATTTCATACCGCCCAGCTATGACAGCACCCATTATTTTGATGCGATTGCCATCCTAAGCATTTTCTTTGTGGTGATCTTATCCGAAGGCTGGCGCCAGATTGCATCACAATCCGATCGCGAAGAGGCCTTGCTTCTTGATATCAATCACGAAATACAAAGCTATGCCCCCGATCTTCATGCAGAATTTGATAAATTGGCAAGGGAAACCCATCCTAGCTTTTTCAAGCGGAATTACCGTCTTCTTCGGCGCACAGCTTTAGAACGCAAACTGGCGCATCTGCCACTTCTGCTAGACCGATTGGCGCACGCCCGAAATCGGTCTATCCAGCTTGGAAAATTCGTTTCCCTGTCGGCCTGTGTGATCGCCAGCGCAGCAATTGGCCTTTTGGCTCGCCCCGATGGATGGCTGACAAGCATCTTTATTACGGTCTATTTGCCGTCGATGGTCTTTTCGCTTTTTATCTTGATCGAAGGGCATCTGGGCAACCAAACCCTTAGATTTCGCGCAGCCTCTGCCGCACCCAGCACGATGATCGTTCGCATCCTCGCCGGGCGTGCCCCGCGCGACAGCGTGATTTGGTCGTTGCTGCTCAGCGGGTTTATCATTCTGACCTATGCTTATGCACTAGGCCTTTGAAACAAGGGACCTAGCCCCCCAAAATGGCTTTCACATAACCACGGGTTTCTTTGTAGGGCGGGACGCCTGAATATTTCTTAACCGCTTCCGGCCCCGCATTGTAGGCCGCAAGCGCAAGCTTCCACGACCGAAACCGGTCATATTGCGTGCGCAGATAACGCGCGCCGCCTTCTAAGTTCTGATAGGGATCATGCGGATTTACACCAAGCTTTTTGGCGGTAAAGGGCATAAGTTGCGCCAAGCCAATAGCGCCAGCATGGCTTTTCGCCCGTGGATTCCAACCGCTTTCTTGCTGAACCAATCGCAAAAACAGGTTCTCTGGAATCCCATGCCGTTGCGCAGCGGACCGCGCCATTTGCATATATTCCCCACGGTATTTCCCGTTGTAGGACGGAATTCCATAAGAGGTTTCAACAGCAGCGCCCTTGGGCAGCAAACGCGATGATCCCGCATATTGCTGTGCGGCGCGCGTGTCCAAAACCTGCAGCTGGGATTTAAAGGCGGCCCCACCGCCGGAACTGGTAAACAGCCCCTGACCTATCGCCGGCAAAACCGCGGCAACACAGGCAAAAGCTCCAAATCCAATTCCAAAAACAAAATTTAGGCGAGACATCATTCTTCCCCAATATGTTAACGACAATATAGGAAGAAAGTGGGCGCAGGCAATGGGGGCGGCATTTTCTTGTGCATCTTGCTTTAATCACAGTGTTTTTTCGGGCTGAACCTATAATTTCATCCACAGAAATCCATTTCCCCCTTGCCGCGTGAATGTGTAACCATACGCGCAACGTGAAGAATCGAAAGGACGCAGCCATGGCGGGCTCGCTCAATAAAGTAATGCTGATCGGCAACTTGGGCCGTGACCCCGAAATCCGTACATTTCAGAACGGTGGTAAAGTGTGCAACCTGCGCATTGCGACATCGGAAAACTGGAAAGACCGCAATACCGGCGAACGTCGTGAAAAGACCGAATGGCACTCTGTTGCGATCTTCTCAGAAGGTCTGGTGCGCGTGTGTGAACAATATCTGCGCAAAGGATCCAAGGTTTTTATCGAAGGCCAATTGCAAACCCGGAAATGGCAGGATCAGTCGGGCAATGACCGTTATTCCACCGAAGTTGTCTTGCAAAGCTATGGTGGCACGCTGACCATGCTGGACGGGCGCGGTGAAGGCGGCGGTGGTGGCCAAGGTGGCGGTGGCTACGGTGGCGGTCAATCTGGTGGATATGGCAACGACCAAGGCGGTTACGGTGGTGATCAAGGCCAAGGTCAAGGCCAAAACCAAGCCCCCGCGGGCGGTGGTTTTGACGACGAGATCCCATTCTAAGGGCTGTTTTCCCCTTACCCCCCACACACAAAAAGCGCCCATTAGGGGCGCTTTTTTCGTTTAGAGTGGGCCTGCTGCTATAGTTACCTATCTGACATCGCATCTATTAAGACGGACTGCACAACAGCCATATCCACGTCTGACGTGACAAAGGCGTCACCAATGGACCGCGCCAGAATAAAGCGCAATTTGCCGTCCTGCACCTTTTTGTCTTGCCCCATCAGCGCGATCAACCCGTCCACATCTGGCAAATCACCCGCGATATCAGACAGGTCTTTTTTCATGCCCATCGCCGCCAAATGCGCGCGCCAGCGTGACGGGCTTTCTTGACTGATCAGCCCCATCCGCGCCGAGGTTTCAAACGCAAGCGCACAACCGATGGCAACCCCCTCGCCGTGCAACAGGCGGTCAGAATAGCCGGTGGCGGCCTCAAGCGCGTGACCAAAAGTATGGCCAAGGTTCAACAGCGCGCGGTCCCCTTGTTCGGTTTCATCGCGCACCACAATGTCGGCTTTCATCTGTACCGAATGGCGCACGGCCTCTTGGCGCAACACGGCATCCCCTGCCGCCAAAGCAGGTCCATTTTCTTCAAGCCACTTAAAAAAGGACGCATCCCCAAGGCCGCCGTATTTCACGACCTCGCCGTAACCTGCCAGAAAATCCCGTGGTTTCAGCGTTCCAAGCACAGCGATGTCGGCCAAGACCAACGATGGCTGATGAAACGCCCCCACAAGGTTCTTTCCGTGCGGGGTGTTGATCCCGGTTTTTCCGCCAACCGAGCTGTCGACCTGCGCAAGTAAACTGGTCGGGATCTGCACGAAACGCACGCCACGGCGCAAAATTGCCGCAGCAAAGCCAACAAGATCACCGATCACCCCGCCACCAAAGGCGACAACCATATCGTTTCGTTCAACTTTCTGATCCAGCAGCCAGTCAACCACTTGCATCAGGTAAGGCCAGCTTTTGGTGCTTTCGCCGGGGGGCAGTATCAAGGCCTCGGCCGAAATACCGCCTGTTGCCAACCCCGCCTTAAGGGCGTCCAAATGCAATCCCGCCACCGTTTCCTCTGTGACAATCCACACCTTTGGCCGGGTTAGAAAAGGCGCGATTTCCGCCCCCGCTCGGTCAATCAGCCCGGCCCCAATTCGTACGTCATAAGCACGGCTATCCAGTGGTACGTGAACTATTGTCATATCAATCCTCTTCCAGCACATCCGGGCGCTTCAAAAGCGCCTCGATCACCGCATCTGCCATGTCAGAAATTGAGTATTCAGGGCAGGCCTGAACAGAGATATCCGCAAGCGCATAAATCGGCACGCGCGCCTCATAAATATCGGTCAGCGTCTTTTTCGGATCTGGAGTGCGCAGCAAAGGGCGTGTGTCTTTGTGTTTCACCCGGTTCCACAACAAATCAAGGTCGGCCTTAAGCCAAACAGATACGCCGCGATCAGAGATCATGCCGCGATTTGCACCGGCCATAAAGGCGCCGCCGCCTGTTGATAACACCGCTTTTTTCGTGTCCAGAAGACGCCCGATGACTTCGCTTTCCCGCGCCCTGAAGAACGCCTCGCCATCACGTTCAAAGATCTCGGAAATCGACATATTTGCCGCCTTCACGATCTCTTCGTCGCTGTCCATGAAGGCCACACCAAGACGGTCCGCCACGGCCACGCCCACGGCGGTTTTCCCGGCCCCCATCATGCCAATCAAGACAATGGATTTCTTTACAGTATATGCCAATTTGGCGCCCACTTGCCGAATTACAAAGTTTTTACTTCAATGGCGTGATCTCGTCGAAAAATCCATATATAAAGTGACATGAGGCAGCCGAGAGGCAATAAAAAAGGGAAAACCATGGCGCTCCGTTTAATCAAGCTTTTGGTGTTGTTGGTGGTTCTCACCGGTTTTGGTGTTTTGGGCTATGCGTATCTGGGCGATATGTCGCCCAATGCCAGTCCACAGAGTATCTCAGTGACGTTGAATGAAACCTAACTTTCGTAAAGCGGTTCCCCTATCAATTTGGGTGATTTTGGCCTGTGCACCGCTTCAATTGGCGGCGCAATCTACGGGCGGCCAACCTGCGACCGGGGCGACGTCAGATCCATTGTCAGCGATCGATTGGTTGTCCGACAGTATCGCGACGCCAGCAACAGTGTCGCCACCGCAACTTACTGAAAAATCAGTCACGCAATCTGCATCCGTTGAAAATGTTTCGGTCTCACCTTTGGGGGCGCAAACAACTGATGCTATTGGATTATTACCCCCAAATGTCACCGGTTTTCCGCGGGACCTTTGGGGGGCATCGCGCCCTGATGATTTGGCGCGGCGCATCCTGTCTATGCCGCTGGATTTAAGGCCAGCAATGCAATCTTTGCTGACACGGTTGTTGTTGGCAGAGCTGAACCCACCCACGGGCACAAACACCACCGATGACCGGCTGTTTCTTGCCAGGGTCGATCGTTTGCTGGCCACCGGTGCTTTGGACCAGGCGGATGCTTTGATTGCCCGATCAGGCTCTCAGACTCCTGCAAGTTTTCGCAGGGGGTTTGACACGGCGCTGCTGCTTGGCGAAGAGGACACGCCGTGCCAAAGGTTAAGTGCCGCCCCGGATCTAAGCCCCACCTTCCCGGCCCGTATCTTTTGCCTTGCGCGCGCGGGTGATTGGGATGCTGCGGTTCTGTCGTTGGGCACGGGGCGCGCATTGGGATATGTGTCTGAGGCAGAAGACGCCTTGCTGTCACGGTTTCTCGACCCTGATCTGTTCGAAGGGGAGCCCCATCTTGCCAAACCACCCCATCCAACCCCGCTGACATTCCGGCTTTTTGAAGCCATCGGAGAGCATATTCCCACCACCGGCTTGCCCCTGGCTTTTGCCCAAGCGGACCTGCGCGCCAATATCGGTTGGAAGGCACGTGTCGAGGCTGGCGAGCGTCTGGTGCGTGTTGGCGCCGTCAGCGACAATCAGATTTTTGGCCTTTATTCCGAACGTAAACCCGCCGCCTCGGGCGGTGTTTGGGACCGTATCGCCGCGGTTCAGGCCTTGGACAAAGCCCTGAAAGCAAATGACCTTACAACCCTTTCCGCCCTGTTGCCTGATCTGTGGGACCGGCTGGAACTGGCCGAGCTAGAGATGCCGTTTTCGCGCATTTTCGGGCCTGAATTGGCACGGCTAAAACTGGACGGTGATGCCGCGCAGATCGCCTTTCAGATGGGGCTTTTGTCTGATCAATACGAAGAGATCGCGGTCAAAGTGAAAGCGCCCGCGTCCGCCAAATCCTCCGTGTTGCGGGCGATTGCCTTGGGGGTCACGGATGATGTGCAAGCTTATGATGCCGCCAGCATCGCTGTGCTTGAGGGGTTCGCCGCGTCCAAAATGCCCATCCGCCTACAGTCTTTGGCAGATCAAAATCGGTTAGGCGAGGCGATATTGCGGGCGATTTCCCTGTATTCCAACGGGATTTTGGGCGATCTGGATGAACTGTCTGATGCGATTTCCTTTTTCCGCCACATTGGTCTGGAAAAAGAAGCCCGCCAAGCGGCGCTTGAATATCTGATTTTGGAACGGCGTGGATGACCCCCGATCAGGCCCGCTGGATTTCCGCCTTTCTTGATGCGCAAGCGGCTGAGCTAGACGCATCAGAAAACACATTGCTGGCGTATGGACGGGATCTTCAGGCTTTTGCAGAGCATCTTGGCAGCACGCCTTTTGACCGTGTTACGCGGGGTCATATCGAAGATTACATGGTCGCTTGTGATGCCCTGGGGCTGGCACAAGCCACCCGCGCCCGGCGCCTGTCTGCGGTGAAAGGCCTTTACCGCTTTGCCTATGAAGAGGCCTGGCGCAAAGACAATCCGGCCCTGAAAATCAAGGGGCCCGGACGCAAAAAGTCCCTGCCAAAAACCATCAGCGAAACGGATGTTGATGCACTTTTAACGGCTGCACCGCAACATGGGCGCACGGCCTCAGACCGCCTTCGTAACTCTTGCCTAATGGAGCTTTTATACGCCACCGGAATGCGCGTCAGTGAGTTGGTCAGCCTGCCCGTTTCTGCCGCGCGCGGGGATCCCCGGATGCTGCTGGTCAAAGGCAAAGGCGGCAAAGAACGCATGGTGCCGCTATCCTCGCCTGCCCGCTCTGCACTTGCCGATTGGTTAAAGGTTCGGGACCGCGATGCGGATCTTGCGAAAAAGGAAACCGGTGCTGAACATTCAAAATTCCTGTTTCCGTCACGCGGAAAACTGGGCCATCTGACCCGCCATCGCTTTTTTGGATTGATCAAAGAAATTGCCGTTGTGGCCGGGGTGTCACCCGATACGGTCACACCGCACAGATTGCGCCACGCCTTTGCCACGCATTTGCTGGCAAACGGGGCCGACCTTCGCACGATCCAAACCCTGTTGGGTCATGCGGATGTGTCCACCACGGAAATCTACACACATGTCTTGGATGAACGCCTGAAAGAGCTTGTCTTAACGCATCACCCCTTGGCCAAAGACTGATCAGCCAGAGGAAGCCCCGTACAGGTCAATCGCCCGATTTTCAAACGCCTTTACAATACGTTGCATTGCCTCGTTGAACACCAAGCCAATGACTTTTTGCAGCACGACACTTTTAAATTCAAAATCCACAAAAAACTCAATCTCACAGCCGGCGTCATGCGGATGAAATTGCCAATGGGATTTGAGGTATTTAAACGGCCCGTCCAGATATTCCATATCAAGACGCGGTGTGGTGCTGTCCAACACCGCCCGGCTGGTAAAGCGTTCGCGGAACACCTTGAAACTGATCACCAAATCGGCTTCGATGATTTCGGTGCCATCCGTTTGTAGCGCGCGTGATCGCACCCGTGCGGCGGAATTCCAAGGCAGAAATTGCGGGTATTTTGCCACATCCGCAACCAATTCATACATCTGATGCGGGCTATATGGCAGAACGCGTTTTTCACCATGTGTTGGCATATGTGCTTTTTCCCTTCTCTCGCGCGTGCACATGTCCTAGGTATACGCGCGGAAATCAAGAGGGAAGCCCGAGGAAACACCATGTCTGATAAGCCATATGTTATTGATACGCTCATCTCGGCCAAGCAAATTGCGGCGCGGGTCGAACAATTATCCCATGATATTCACGACGAGTTTGCGGATACGGACAAGTTGATTGTGGTCGGCCTGTTGCGCGGGTCTTTTGTGTTTATTGCAGACGTTGTACGCGAGCTGGATTTGCCGGTTGAGGTTGATTTTCTTGAGGCATCTTCCTATGGGAACGCGATGGAAAGCAGCCGAGAAGTGCGTATTCTCAAGGACTTGCGTGGTGAGATTGCCGGGCGAGATGTGTTGGTGGTTGAGGACATCGTTGATACGGGTCACACGCTGACGCAAGTGGTGAAACTGCTTGAGGCTAAGGGGCCACGCAAGCTTAGAACCATCGCGCTTTTGGACAAGCCGTCGCGCCGCGAGGTGGACATTAAGGCCGATTGGACCGGTTTTGAAATTCCAGATGAATTTGTGGTGGGCTACGGCATCGATTATGCCCAGCGAAATCGCAATCTGCCCTTTATCGGAAAAGTTCGTTTTACCGAGGACAGCTAAATGATGAACCCGCGTTGGCTTTGGCGCATGTCAAAATGGGCGCGCAACCCGCCCTCGCCCGCGCGGGTAAAGCTGTTTTTGGCGATCTTGGCGATCTGCCTTGCGCTGGGGGGATATGAGTATTTCTGGGGCATGCCAGAGTGGTTGCCCAAAATTGAGAAAATACAGCGCATCAAATACTGACGCGCTGTATTTAAGTCGTTTGATACCTTAGGTTTTGGCCGCGAGTTTTGCTTCGCGATTGGCCCGCAGGCGCGCAAAGTCATCGCCCGCGTGATAGGATGACCGGGTCAAAGGCGTGGCAGAAACCATCGAAAACCCTTTGCCGTAGGCCGCTTTTTCATAATCCGCAAACTCATCCGGATGCACAAAGCGTTCCACCGCGTGGTGTTTTGGGGTCGGTTGCAAATACTGACCGATGGTGAGGAAATCCACATCAGCGGCACGCATATCATCCATCACCTGACGCACGGCCAAAGCGTCTTCGCCAAGACCAACCATGATGCCCGATTTGGTGAACATCGAGGGATCAAGCTCTTTCACCCGTTGCAACAGCCGCAAAGAATGGAAATAGCGCGCACCGGCGCGCACCTCTGGATAAAGGCCGGGCACGGTTTCAAGGTTGTGGTTGAACACATCTGGCTTGGCCTCAACAACCGTTTCCAGAACCGATGGATCACATTTCAGGAAATCGGGTGTCAGGATTTCAATTGTGGTCTCGGGCGAGCGGTGACGGATCGCGCGAATGGTCTGGGCGAAATGTTCAGCCCCGCCATCTTCCAGATCATCCCGGTCAACCGAGGTGACCACAACATGCTTTAAGGACAATTTCTTGACCGCATCCGCAACCCGGCCCGGTTCAAAAAGATCCAGATCTTCTGGGGGTTTACCTGTCGCGATATTGCAAAAGCTGCACGCACGGGTACAGACTTCGCCCATGATCATCATGGTGGCGTGGCCTTGGCTCCAACATTCCCCGGCATTGGGGCAAGCGGCCTCTTCGCAGACGGTTGTCAGCTTGTTTTCCCGCATGATCTTGTGGGTTTCGGCATAGCCTTTCCCACCGGGGGCACGAACGCGAATCCAGCTCGGCTTTTTCGGCTGAGCATTGTCTTTGCGGTGTGCTTTTTCCGGGTGCCGCTCTTCGGGCAATTTGAGATCACGCATGGTTCATCCTCCGATTGGGTCAGTATATAGGGGCTGTGGCGGGGCGTGTCACGGGGTTGGATCAAACGGGGGAAAGGATTGTGAGAATTTCATCAAAAGGCGAAATCATGCTGAATAAATCCGACATTCAAAGAAAAATATTGTGGGTGTTTTGGAATGGTTCTAAAGCTGCATAAGCCCTGGTGAGGAAGTGATTCCCCACCTGCCAAGACATCAACAAATCCCAAAGATGAAAAGGATCTAGACATGCACGCAGGCACACACGTTCCCAACATTACCTTCCACACCCGTGTCCGTGACGAAAGCATCGGCGGCGACAACCCGTTTCGCTGGCAGGATGTGACATCGGACGATTATTTCAAAGGCAAGCGCGTTGTGCTGTTCTCGCTTCCCGGCGCGTTCACCCCAACCTGCTCAACTTTTCAGCTGCCCGGCTATGAAAACGGCGCAGATGAATTCCGCGCGAATGGCGTAGATGAAATTTACTGCATGTCCGTGAATGACAGCTTTGTCATGAATGCCTGGGCCCGCAACCAAGAGCTGAAGAACGTCAAAGTGATCCCCGATGGCGCCGGTGAATTCACCCGTCAGATGGGCATGTTGGTCGACAAATCCAACATCGGCTTTGGTGTGCGCAGCTGGCGTTATGCCGCCGTGATCAACAATGGTGTTGTCGAAGCCTGGTTCGAAGAGCCCGGCCGCGAAGACAACCACGGCGAAGACCCTTATGGTGTCAGCTCGCCAGAAACCGTTCTGGAATGGTTGAAAAGTAACGGGTAAGCCGTTGAAATAAAATCTTAAGGGCCACTCATTCGGGTGGCCCTTTTTCGTTCTTATTCAGAGATGAGCTTAAGCCCTTTGGCGAAACGCGCCGCATTTTGCTGGTAATGCTCTGCCGATGCATACAGCCCCTTGATCGTCGCCGCGTCCAAGTCACGCACAACTTTGCCCGGCGCACCAATGACCATGCTGCCATCCGGGATCTCTTTGCCTTCGGTCACCAAGGCCCCTGCCCCAATCAAGCAATTTTTGCCAATCTTGGCACCGTTCAGAACCGTTGCCCCCATACCGATCAGGCTGCCCTCACCCACCGTACAGCCATGCAACATGGCTTTGTGGCCAACGGTGACATTCGCCCCAAGCGTCAGTGGAAACCCAAGATCCGTGTGAAACACACAGTTTTCCTGAACATTGGTGCCGTCCCCAATGTCGATCTGTTCATTGTCCCCGCGAATGGTGCAGCCGAACCAAACGGACGCGCGCGCGCCCAGTTTCACACGACCAATGACATTTGCATCCGGGGCCACCCAAGCGTCCTCGGCTATTTCTGGCGCCAATCCGTCGAGTTCATAAATCATGCTTCATCTTCCTGAAATTCTGATTGCAGGCCACGGACAAAATCCATGAGCCCCGGTTGTTGCGCCAATCTAAGGCGTTCGGCGGACACGATCGTTTTGAGCCGTTCAAAACTGGCATCAAGATCGTCGTTCACCAACACGTAATCATAGCCATCCCAGTGGCTGATTTCATCCCAGCTTTTCTGCATCCGCTTTTGAATGACATCTTCCGCGTCCTGCCCGCGACTTTCAAGCCGGCGGCGCAATTCGCCAATAGAAGGCGGCAGCACAAAAATCGACAAGACGTGATCTTGCAAAGCAGACCGGCCAATTTGCTGCGCGCCCTGCCAATCGACATCAAAAAGCACGTCACACCCATCCTCAATCGCGGTGCGAACGGGGCCGGCAGGCGAGCCGTAAAAGTTGCCAAACACATGCGCGTGTTCCAGCATCTCGCCATCTGCCACCATGCCGCGGAACCGTGTTTCATCAACAAAATGGTAATGCGTTCCGTCCACTTCGCCTGCGCGGGGGGCACGTGTTGTGGCCGAGACCGAAAAGCTTAGGCTTGGATCCCATTCCATCAACCGTTTTGCCAAGGTCGACTTTCCAGCCCCTGAAGGAGACGACAGGATGATCAAAAGACCACGGCGTTTTTTGGGTTGATTCATATGGGGTTACTCCACGTTTTGAACTTGTTCTCGCATCTGATCAATAACATGTTTCATGTCCAATCCAACAGCGGTCAGGGCGTTAAATTGCGCTTTTGAACACAGTGTATTTGCCTCGCGGTTGAATTCCTGCATCAGAAAATCAAGCTTGCGCCCCATTGGTTTTTCGCTTGCCAACAGCGCTTGTGCGGCGTCCACATGGGCCGCCAAACGGTCCAATTCTTCGCGCACATCGGTTTTCACTGCGATCAAGGCCAATTCCTGCGTCAACCGCTCTGGATCAACCTCATCTGTTGCGGTGAGCACGCGGTTAAGGCTGTCTTTCAAATGTTGGGTTTGCGCCTCGGCCCGGCCCGCCAACAGCGTTTCGGCTGTCTGTGTCAGCTGTGAAATCTCGGCAATTTGGCCGCGCAAAACGGTGATCAACGCCTCGCCTTCGCGGGTACGAGAGGCCACAAATTGCTGGATCAGGTCGGGCAGCTGCGCCTTAAGGGCGGCGCTGAGCGCGCTGGTGTCTTCCTCGGCCCCGGAAACCTGTTCCACCACGCCGCGCATATTGGCAATCTCTGACGGCGCGATGGGGCCGACACGCACCCCTTGCGCTTCGGCTTCCGCCGATATTTGCTGCAACAGGCTAAGGGCCTGCGCCAATCCTTCGGGGTTCAAAGCCACACGGGCGACATCGTCCCGACGGCTGACCCGCAATCCAACGGTCACATTGCCACGCGCCACCTGGGCTTTGATCGCAGCGCGCAAGGCTTCTTCGATCCCTTCGACCCAATCGGGCATTCTGATCCGCAGATCCAAGCCGCGCGCATTGACCGAGCGAACATCCCAGCTCCAGCTATAAACACCGTCTTCTCCGGTGGCACTTGCGAAACCTGTCATTGATTGGGGCATGAGCAGTTAACCATTTGATAAGATTTGTCACCACATTTTAACGGAATGTGGCATATTAAGATTATAGTAAGGAAGACCTAAAGTTCAGTTAACAGACGGTTAACGTAGGAACAAGAAGTCTCATTTCGCCGAACGAAGGAAACCGCCATGAAGATCGAATATGTGAAAAACGGAAACGTGATCTCTATCGATTCAGCCCGGACAGGGATGAAATATCCTGCGGTTTCACAAGCAGAAGCGTACTGGGAAGGGTTGCGCAATGGCCGTGTCATGCCGCCGCGTTCCGATGTGGACCCGCGCGGAATTTCAAACATCCTTGAGCAATCGTTTATTTTAGAAAAAATCGCACCGGGCATGGCAAAGATCCGGTTGGCGGGCCAAGATATGAATGACATTTTGGGTATGGAAATGCGCGGAATGCCAATCACGTCGCTTTTGTTACCGGATTCGCGCGTGGACATGCGAACGGCACTGGAACGGTTATTTGACGGGCCTGCAACGGTGCACATGACCCTAAAAAGTGACGGCGGCTTTACGCGGTCACGCATTGATGCACAGATGTTTCTGGCGCCCTTACGCGATGATCACGGGCGCGCCACGCGCGCGCTTGGGGTGATCCAGATCAAAGGCGGCATCGACCGCGCCCCCCGTCGTTTCAACATTACAAAAATGGATGTGAAGGAAATTCTGACCGATGATGTGTCATCCTACCGCGAGACGGATACCGCAGCTGACAGTCAGACAAAGCACCCCCATCTTCAGCCAAAAGATGTGACCCCGGCCAGTACCGGAGCAGAAATTCCGGGGTATTTAGAGCATGCAACGGGATCTGACCTGCGCGCGCCGCTTGGGACCAGCGCAAAATCCGCACGCGCGCATCTTCGGGTGGTTGAGACGGAGTGATGTATAAGGCACTCACTGACTGATCTTCAATGTTCAAACGAAAAGAGCCCAAGCAATTGCTCGGGCTCTCTTTTTTGTTTCTGCTACGATCTTTAGCTGGCTTTGCGCGCGTTCTGCGGCAGGCGCAGGGCGGACAGCTCTTCCGCCACAAGGAACGCCAATTCAAGCGATTGCGAAGCGTTCAGACGTGGATCGCAGGCGGTGTGGTAACGATCTGACAGGTTTTCATCCGTCACAGCCCGCACACCACCAGTGCATTCGGTCACATCCGCGCCAGTCATTTCAAAATGCACGCCGCCGGGGATTGTCCCTTCGGCCTGATGCACGGCAAAGAAATCCTGAACCTCTTTCAGCACAGCATCAAAGGGACGTGTTTTATAGCCAGATGGGGATTTGATTGTGTTGCCATGCATCGGATCACAGGACCACACCACATTGGCGCCCTCTTCCTTCACGGCCTGAACCAAACGCGGCAGATGATCACCCACATTGCCCGCCCCAAAGCGCGCAATCAGCGTCAGACGGCCCGCTTCGTTTTCTGGGTTCAACTTACCCATCAAAACTTTCAGGTCTTCAGCCGTTGTTGTTGGGCCGCATTTCAGACCAACCGGGTTGATCACACCGCGACAGAATTCAACATGCGCGCCATCAGGCTGACGCGTGCGATCGCCAATCCAGATCATATGGCCAGAACCGGCCACGGTTTTTCCGGTGGTGGCATCCAGACGGGTCAACGCCTCTTCATATTCCAGCAGCAACCCCTCGTGTGAAGTGTAGAAATCCACAGACGCAAGGCTGTGTGCTGTTTCAGAGGTGACACCGGCAGCTTTCATAAAGTCCAGCGTGTCTTGGATGCGTTCCGCCATCGCACGGTATTTTTCGGCTTCATCCGAGGCGGTGAAGCCCAGCGTCCAACTATGCACCTGATGCACATCCGCCAAACCACCGGTTGAGAACGCACGCAGCAAGTTCACGGTCGCGGCCGATTGCGTATAGGCCTGCAACATCTTTTGTGGCGACGGGATCCGCGCCTCGGGTGTGAAGCCAAGTTCATTGATGATGTCACCGCGGTAGCTGGGCAGCTCAACCCCCTCCACCGTCTCAGTGGGTGCCGAGCGCGGTTTGGCAAATTGCCCCGCCATACGGCCTACTTTGACCACGGGAACCTTGGCGCCAAACGTCAGAACCATCGCCATCTGCAGCATGACTTTGAATGTGTCACGAATGCCGTCGGCAGAAAAATCTGTAAAGCTTTCGGCGCAATCGCCGCCTTGCAGCAAAAACGCTTCGCCACGTGCGGCTTTGCCCAGTTCATTTTTCAACCGGATCGCTTCGCCCGCAAAGACCAGCGGTGGATACTTTCCAAGCTGCCGTTCGACCTCGGCCAACGCAGCCGGGTCGGTATAGTCTGGCATCTGAACCCGAGGTTTCGATCTCCAGGCCGACTTTTCCCAATCCGTCATTTCTTTGCTCCACTCTATGTAACGTCCCCATTTCGGGGAATAAGGCCCCCTTTCTAGCGTTAACATCGCAAGGGTGCAAACAAAGTTGTGACAGAAGAATATGACAGCGGAATTGCAAATTTGCTTGATGCGGTAAAGTAAAGCTGGTGTGGTATTCTTCACCTTAGAAAACCTTCGAACAGAAGTGAGTCGCGCATGGTCCAACCCCAGAAGCAGGACACAACCCTCCGCCGGTTTGTGTTTGTCTTGGTCAACGATTTTACACTGCTCAGCTTTGCGGGCGCGGTGGATGCCCTTCGTATTGCCAATCGCGCGGCGGGGCGTGAACTGTATGAATGGACGCTGATGGGCGAAGGTGGCGACGCCGTTGCTTCGTCGGTTGGTGCTTCCTTTAATGTCGACAGTGACCTGGAAGAGCTGCGCCGGGATGACACGGTTGTTCTGTGTTCGGGCGTTCGGGTTCAGAGCAATTGTTCGCCAAAGCTTTTGAATTGGCTGCGCCGGGAATCGCGCCGGGGGGTGCAAATCGCGGGATTGTGCACCGCGTCTTATATTATGGCGCGCGCGGGATTGCTGACACACAAACGTGCGACGATTCACTGGGAAAACCACGACAGTTTTACCGAAGAATTTGACGATGTTGATCTGACCAAGCGGATCTTTGTGATTGATGGCAATCGGATGACCGCCGCGGGGGGCACGGCCTCCATGGATCTGATGCTCAAGCTGATTGCCCAACAGCAGGGCGAAGAAATCGCAAATGTCGTGGCCGACCAACAGATTTACACCTCGATCCGGACCGATCGTGACAGTCAACGCCTGTCGGTTCCCACCCGTATCGGAGTGCGACACCCCAAGCTGAGCGAAGTGATCCAAAGGATGGAAGCCAATATCGAAGAGCCTATTTCGCCTTCGGTTCTGGCCACCGAAGTTGGCATGTCGACCCGACAGCTTGAACGCCTATTTCGCCGGTACCTGAACCGTTCGCCCAAACGCTATTACATGGAATTGCGGCTGCAAAAGGCCCGCAACCTTCTGATGCAAACGGATATGAGTGTGATTAACGTGGCGCTTGCCTGCGGGTTTTCCAGCCCGTCACATTTCTCAAAATGCTACAGATCCCATTATGACACCACGCCGTACCGCGAACGGGGCAGCCAATCGGGGTCGCCCACAGTATAATGTCGCGTCTGCTTTTTATCATCACCGGCGTTTGCCTTGGCATTGCCCTGCTTTTATGGGTGATCTTGCAAACGGTGTTCGGTGGCGGGCCCATTGCGTGGTTGGTTGGCGAGGATCTGTCGCATCTTGAACGGTCCCAAGTGGGCCGGCTTGTTGACGTTGAAAACGCAGATCACATTGTGTTTCGCGATGGCCGGAAAGGGTGGTTTTTCGCCCCCTCCCCACGTGACATCGCACAAGAAAAGATTGGGTTCTTCGGTCCGCGGTTCTTTGAAAACCTCTTTTCCTCATCGCATCAACCGATGTATTGCAGTTCAGAGACATCGAAAATTCTATGGGTCATTCGCGATGATCGCGTGGCGGATGCGCTGGCCTTTTGCAAAAGCGACCGCATGGATCTTGCTAGCCTGCGCATGCTTGCCCAACCGGGGGACATGGAAGCGGCTGAATTAAGCCGTGCAGAGGTCGAGGCGCTTGTTCCAGATGTTGACGCCGATGCAAATTCCTTTTGGGTCACACGACCCCAAAATATGTCGAATTTCACCCATCAGCAGGTCATCGTGCTGCCATATGTCTGGTCAAATACGGCCAAACAGACGCCAGACATTGCCGCTTTGACAAAAACGCTCAGCCAAATTGTCCTGTCAGAAAGTGGTGCATCACCTGCGCAGGTTTCATTGCAACTATCGTTGCAAGTTGTCCCCGTTGTGACGTGGGACACCAATAATTCCGAACGCGAGCTGCCCCCGTCGCATGCGATTGCACAGGATAATACGGTGTTGCGCCTTGATGAAACGGTGCGCATTTTGCGCCCTCGCCTGACCATCCAATGTGAACAAGGGCTTTGCGCAAAGATGGGGGCGATTGATCTGACCGCCCCCTTGCTGGCCTATCGCGATCCCAAGCTTCTGACCGGAACCCACCTGCCAAAATCATCTGTCCCCAATGAGACCCTTGATCTCATCACCAGTATGAATGAGCTGACCGCCACAGATCAAAAACCAAGCGCCCTGTCCCCAATCACATATCTGACACGCTACATTCGCACCAACTAACGGGTGCATAATCGGTGGATTTCAGGCAGATTTCTTCGCATGCGGGTCTTTTCATTTGTTTTTATCAGCCCTAATGTGGCTCAGGGAGAATTTTCCAATTGGGAGAAAGTAATATGAAAAAGCTGCTGATGGCCTCGGCTGCCACTGCTCTTATGTCCGGCGTTGCATTCGCGGACGGTCACGATGTTAACATCGGTGTTTTGCTTGGGTTTACCGGCCCGCTCGAAAGCCTTGCCCCCCCCATCGCTGGGGGCGCTGAGCTGGCGATTACAGAAGTTAATGACAGCGGAAAGTTCATGGGCGGGAAATCCGTCGCGGCAATCCGTGGGGATTCAACTTGTGTTGACGCCTCGGCTGCCACGGCAGCTGCAGAGCAAATGATCAGCGGCGAGGGTGTTGACGCAATCATTGGCGCGATGTGCTCCGGTGCAACGGGTGCTGTTTTTGCAAATGTTTCTTTTCCTAAAGGAATGGTGCAAATTTCCCCCTCGGCGACATCACCCGGACTGAGCACGATCGAAGACAATGGTCTGTTTTTCCGCCTCGCGCCGTCTGACTCGCGTCAAGGTGTTCTGATGGCTGACATCGTCAAAGGTCGTGGGTTTAACGAAGTTGCCGTTACTTACACAAACAATGACTATGGCAAAGGATTGGCCGACAGCTTTGCAGGTGCCTTCGCTGAAGCGGGTGGTTCGGTGACCATCGTTGCGGCCCATGAAGATGGAAAAGGGGATTACGCTGCTGAGGTTGGTGCACTTGCATCTGCCGGCGGTGATGCATTGGTTGTTGTTGGGTATTCGGATCAAGGTGGCTCTGGTATGATTCAGGCCTCATTGGATAGTGGCGCATTTGATACATTTGTATTGCCAGATGGCATGGTATCGGACGTCATTACTGAAAATTTTGGATCTGATCTAGACGGTAGCTTTGGCCAACATCCTAGCTCTAAAAACGACGGGGCAGCTAAACTTGAAACGATGTTGAAAGACGCCGGAATTGATGGGACATCCCCCTATTCAAAAGAAGGCTACGATTCTGCTGCGGTCATGCTTCTTGCCATGCATGCGTCTGGTGAAACCAAAGGCGAAGCCCTTGCAAAAGCCGTTCTTGACGTAGCCAATGCCCCCGGAGAACCCATTGGTCCCGGAGAGCTGGCCAAAGGGTTGGAAATTTTGTCAAATGGCGGCGATATTGACTATTCCGGCGGCTCTGATGTTGAGCTTGTTGGACCTGGTGAAAGCCAAGGAAGCTATCGTGAAATTGAAATCAAAGATGGTGCTATCGCGGCTGTGAAGTTCCACTAATCTTTTAACAAATCAAACGAGATAGCCCGGATTTTTCCGGGCTTTTTCATTAAGTTACACAGCCAATCTAAGGTTGTGAGGGGGAAGATATGATCGTCATAGAAGACGTTCACAAACATTTCGGCGGGTTTCGGGCTGTCGATGGGGCGAGCATGCGGATCGAAGATGGATCAATCACTGGTCTCATCGGTCCCAATGGCGCGGGCAAAACAACCTTGTTCAACGTGATCGCCGGGGTATTGAAACCAACATCCGGCAGGATCACAATGGGAGGAGAGGACATTACCGGTCTGCCCCCCCATGAACTGTTTCACAAGGGCCTGTTGCGCACCTTCCAAATTGCCCATGAATTTGGGTCGATGACCTGCCGCGAAAACTTGATGATGGTCCCCGGTGGCCAATCAGGGGAACAGCTGTGGAACACATGGTTTGGGCGCAAACGCATTGCCGACGAAGAACGGGCCTTGCGCGCAAAAGCGGACGAAGTGCTTGAATTCCTGACCATTTCCCATATCGCCGATCTGCGTGCCGGTGAAATTTCTGGTGGTCAGAAAAAGCTGTTGGAACTTGGCCGCACCATGATGGTCGACGCCAAAATCGTCTTCCTTGACGAAGTGGGCGCCGGCGTAAACCGCACCCTTCTGTACACCATCGCGGACGCCATCAAACGCCTGAACGAAGAGCGCGGATACACCTTTGTCGTGATCGAACACGATATGGATTTCATTGAGAAACTTTGCGACCCGGTCATCTGTATGGCCGAGGGCAAAGTGCTTGCCCAAGGCACATTGGCCGAGATCAAAGCCAATAAACAGGTGATCGAAGCCTATCTGGGCACCGGTCTTAAAAACAAGAAAGAGGACGCATAATGGCAGATCCTTTTCTGATCGGCGACGGGATGACCGGCGGCTATGGCAAAAATGGCCCCGACATCCTGCACGATTGCACCATTTCCGTTGAAAAAGGCGAGATTGCCGTGATTGTTGGCCCCAATGGGGCGGGTAAATCGACGGGCATGAAAGCCGTGTTTGGGATGCTGAACCTGCGTCAGGGGTCGGTCATGCTGGACGGTGAAGATATCACCAAACTCAGCCCACAGGCGCGCGTGCGCAAGGGCATGGGGTTTGTGCCGCAAACGCATAATATCTTTGGCTCGATGAGCGTTGAAGAGAACCTCGAAATGGGTGGGTTTATCCGCACCGATGATATTTCTGAGACCATTGAACAAGTCTATGAGCTGTTTCCGATCCTGCGCAAAAAACGTCTTCAGGCAGCGGGGGAACTGTCTGGCGGGCAACGTCAACAGGTCGCCGTGGGGCGCGCATTGATGACCAAACCCTCGGTCCTGATGCTGGATGAACCCACCGCGGGGGTGTCCCCGATTGTGATGGATGAGCTGTTTGACCGGATTATCGAGGTGGCCCGCACCGGGATTTCCATCCTGATGGTGGAGCAAAACGCGCGGCAAGCGCTTGAGATCGCAGACAAAGGCTATGTGTTGGTTCAGGGGCGCAACGCCCATACCGGCACAGGTAAAGAACTTCTGGCGGATCCCGAAGTTCGCCAAAGCTTTTTAGGAGGGTGATCATGGATTTCCTCAATGCAATTGTGGCGTTGGCCAACTTCGTGTTGATCCCCGCCATTTCCTACGGCTCGCAGCTCGCGATTGGGGCGCTTGGGGTCACGCTGATCTATGGCATCCTGCGCTTTTCCAACTTTGCCCATGGCGATAGCATGGCCTTTGGAGCAATGGTAACGATCCTGGTGACGTGGTGGATGCAAAGCCTCGGCGTGTCGATTCATCCTTTGCCGACAGCACTGCTTGCCCTGCCGTTTGGGATTGCGGCCACATCACTGATGTTATTGGCCACCGACCGCGTGGTTTACCGGTTTTATCGGCGGGTCAAAGCCAAACCGATTGTCTTTGTGATGGCCTCAATCGGGGTGATGTTCATTATGAATGGCATCGTCCGGTTCATCATCGGACCCGGCGAACAACGCTTTGCAGATGGCGCGCGCTTCATCATGAAAGCACGTGAATTCAAAGAGATGACCGGCCTTCGCGAAGGTTTGGCCTTTAAGACAAGCCAGGGGATCACGATCATCGCCGCTGTGTTGATTGTTGCGGTGTTGTTTTGGTTCCTGAACCATACGCGCACCGGAAAATCCATGCGTGCCTTTTCAGACAACGAAGATCTGGCGTTGCTGTCTGGCATCAACCCGGAACGGGTTGTGATGGTCACTTGGATCATTGTGGCCGCACTTATCACCATCGCCGGTGTGCTTTACGGCTTGGACAAGAGCTTTAAACCCTTCACCTATTTCCAGCTTTTGCTGCCCATTTTTGCCTCGGCGATTGTCGGCGGTCTGGGCAACCCATTGGGCGCCATTGCGGGCGGGTTTGTGATTGCCTTTTCAGAGGTCACCGTGACCTATGCGTGGAAAAAAGTCGCCGTCTATTTGCTGCCCGATGCGTTGGAACCCTCTGGCCTCGTGCAACTTCTTTCGACTGACTATAAATTTGCGGTCAGCTTTGTGATCCTGATCGTGGTGTTGCTGTTCAAGCCCACCGGGCTTTTCAAAGGACAATCGGTATGACCCAAAACATCCGTACACCACTTTTATTTGCGATCATGGCCGTGCTGTTCATCTTGGAAGGCAGCACAAATTTCTGGGTCTTTTCAGGCAGCTGGAACACATCGCTTGCGATTTTGAACATGGCGCTGATCTCGGCGATTATGGCTTTGGGGGTGAACCTTCAATGGGGTTATGCCGGGCTTTTTAACGTCGGTGTGATGGGGTTCGTGGCGCTTGGTGGCCTTGCCACTGTGTTAATCTCAATGCCGGCCACACCGGGGGCGTGGAGCGCCGGTGGACTTCGCATCGTTTTGGGTATGATCGTTGGGGTTGGCACCATCTTAGGGGCCGTGCAAATCCGCAAAAAAATGGCGCCCGGCCGTAACCGAGGGCTTTTGATGGTCGCCCTTTTGGTGCTTGGCTTCTTTGCGTTCCGCTTTGTTTTTGATGCGGGTGTCGAAGCGATTGAGGCGATCAACCCTGCGCAAACTGGCAACTTGGGCGGGTTAAATCCCGGCGGGCCGGACAATTACAAGGCACATGGTTACATGACGCTGTTGGCCTGGCCTGTTGGCGGCTTACTGGCCGCTGGCGCTGCTTGGATTGTTGGCAAAACGGCCCTTGGGCTGCGCTCGGATTATCTGGCGATTGCTACCCTTGGCATTGCCGAAATTATCCTCGCCGTTATGAAGAATGAGGATTGGTTGGCGCGCGGCGTGAAAAACGTTGTCGGCCTGCCCCGTCCCGTTCCGTATGAGGTTGATCTGCAAAAAAGTGCTGAATTTGTGGCCCGTGCTGAGGCTTGGGGAACCGATGTGACAACCGCCTCAACCATCGCCGTAAAACTGTCTTATGGTCTGCTGTTCACCGCTGTCCTTGTGGTTCTTCTGGTGCTTGCACAATTGTCACTAAACTCCCCTTGGGGCCGCATGATGCGGGCCATTCGCGACAACGAAGTGGCAGCCCGCGCTATGGGCAAGAATGTTACCAAACGTCACCTGCAAATCTTTGTTCTTGGATCCGCCATCTGTGGCCTTGCCGGTGCAATGATGACAACTTTGGACGGGCAGCTTACCCCCACTTCATATCAGCCCCTGCGGTTTACCTTTCTTATCTGGGTGATGGTGATCGTTGGCGGTTCCGGAAACAATTTTGGGGCCGTTCTTGGTGGTTTAATGATCTGGTTTTTCTGGATCAAAGTGGAACCGATCGGCAACTGGCTGATGATGGTTGTCACCTCTGGCATGGAAGACGGCTCGGGCCTCAAAACTCATCTTTTGAATTCCGCCGCCCATATGCGACTGTTTTCAATGGGAATTGTTCTGTTACTTGTCTTGCGTTTCAGCCCGCGTGGGTTGGTTCCTGAACGCTGAAACATGAGCGCCCCCCGCCTATGCATTGTGGTTTTGGCTGCTGGTCAATCACGAAGGATGGGGGGCGTTGACAAATTATTGTTGCCCGTCAAAGGCCGTCCCCTGTTGAAGGACCGCGTTGAGGTGGCATTGAAAACGGGCAAAGACGTCTATGTTGTGTTGCCCAGGCAAGCTGTTTTTTCGGATAGGTGGTCGGCGGTAAAAGGCTCAGGAGCAACTCTTGTCGAAAGCGCTGATAGCACGGAAGGTATCGGGGAAAGTTTGGCCTGTGCCTTTCGCCAGCTTCCAGACTATTATGACGCCGCCCTTGTTTTTCTAGCTGATATGCCCGCACTGAATGCCGACGACCTCAGCACGATGATACACGCCTTTCAACACGGGCAGCCCCTTCGGGCGACAGGACAGGATGGCGCCATCGGGCACCCGGTTATCATTCCCAAAAGGCTGTTTCAACCGATGGCCAAATTATCTGGGGATGTCGGTGCGCAAAAAATTCTGCAGCGCGAAAAGACCCTGCAGATCCAACTTCCCGACAACCATGCCTGTATTGATATTGATACGCCGGGCGACTGGGATGCCTTCGCAAACCCCAAGCAAAACGCGCCTTAACCCGCCAAACAGGCCACTTCGCGTTCTTCTAACACCAACCGGCTTTGGACGTAATTTGCCAATCCGCCATCATGGGCCAGCTTTGGGTGGGCCGACACAATTTCATCAGCCGTTTCCGGCGCGGTAAGACGCGTGCGTGCCATATCGGGCACGTGGCTTTCGACCCACAAGCCGCCAACCTGGATCAGTTGAAACTGATCAAACAACAGATGAACCAATGTTGGTGTTGCGGAATTTGCGACCTCAAACTGGTCCTGCCCGGTCAGCGTTTTGGCCGGGCATAACACTTCACGTTCTCCAAAAAGCATTTCTGAAGTCGCGGAGTGTTGAAGCACAAGGTGGTTTGACGTCAGCAACATTTGGCTGCGGCCACCACCCGGTTTCATTACGCGAATAAGCGGTCCATCAACGGCATCTACACGAGAAAACCCAACCCAAAAAAGAGTTTGCAGGCCATTATCATAGCTATGCACCTGATCCCCTGCCCGCAAATCACGCGCCAAGACAGTGCCACGTGCCGTATGAACTGGCGCGTTGGAGGATATTCCAGAGGTGCTAAAGGCGTTGGACGCATGTCGACGGTTTGGGGTGTTTTGGCCAAGTTCCAGGGAAAAATCCTGGAACGCGGCGGGGGTATCCATTTCTGACTGTGCTTCACGCAAAACAAACATACGCAGTCCTCAAGCTACTAAATATTGACACTGTCCCTTACTGTTAACGATTAAACTTGTTCGGATTATGAACAGAAGCAGAAAAAAGAGAGTGAATTTTGGTAAAATTGTCTAGATCTAGGATTTTTGCCCCATTTCCGCCTGAAACCTTACCTGCGTGTAAATAAATCCCCTCATATGACGGGCCACCACACAGGCCCACAAGATGCAAAAAGGCTCCGCGCCAGATAGCGCGAAGCCTTCGGTTTCAGCCCCCGTTGAAACAAAAAGACCCGATTTACACCGGGTCGATCCGGTTATTTCAACAAAGCAGCTTCGTGCTTTTTCAACGTCCGACGCGCAGCCGAGAAATCTTCCAGCCCTTCGGCTGTTTCCAGCTCTGGGAAAAGTTCAAAGATTTCGTTGCGCTGTGCGTTTCCGATCCCTTTCAGCGAATAATCACCGGGCTGGAAGCTTTCCGTCCAGGCACCATCCGACAGAACCACTTCGTGGTTGTCGAACATAAAGTGCAGATAGGTCGTGCCGCGCAGCTCAACTGGCATGATCGCTTTGTTGTCCACCAGATGTTTGGCGGGCACCAGAACTTCACGTTCATCAAAGTACAAAGCCGTGCGATCATTGGCGACCAGAACACGGTGGTTCGGGCTGACCAGCATATCACGTTCGGGCAGACCATTGCCCAGCGATCCCGCGGTGATCAAGATCGGTTTCAGGTGTTGATTGGCCTGAAGTTCCTGCCAGCCGATTGGCTTGGCGCCGGTCCAACGGATTTCCTGAATGCCGTTGTCACGGGTGATCACACGATCACCAACTTGCAGCTCTTCGACACGACGCTCGCCTTTTGGCGTGGCGATCAATGTCCCCGGCGTGAAGCATGGTACGACGTTCTCAATGTTGAAGAATTCCATCGAGCCGGTGTTGTTGCCACCAGCATCAAAGAAATTCACAACCCCATTTTCTGGGTTTGAACCGTCATAAGTGACTTCAAGCGACCCACCGGCCGGGGCGGACCCCGTCAGATCAAGCGTATCATAGTCATCACCGCCTTCGTTCCCATCGACAACATCACCCGCGCCAACATTTACAAAGGTATCGCGATCGTCGCCGCCCGACATGTCATCGGCACCGGCGCCACCATCAATCAGGTCATCGCCCTGACCACCGATCAGCTCGTCGTCGCCTTCGCCACCAAAAATGGTGTCTTCGTCGATGCCGCCGTCAATGGTGTCATTGCCGCCGTCGCCATAAAGAACGTCGTCATCGTCTTGACCATAAATGACGTCGTTGCCTTCACCACCGTGGATGGTATCAAGGCCATTGTCAGGACGAGGATCATAGGCATCAACGATGTTCAGATCATCGGTGCCGGATCCAAGGCCGCCCCAGATGGTGTCGTTGCCGTCACCCCCATCAATGTCGTCAGCCCCGTGGCCACCAATGATGCTGTCATCACCTTCGTCGCCAGAGATTTCATCGTCATCCAGACCACCGTCAATGGTGTCGTTGCCGGAACCACCTGTGATCGTGTCACGGTCATCACCAGTTTTGATGTCATCATTGCCTGCCCCGCCATCAACGCTATCACGGTCATCTTCCATGTCAGTGTCTTGTGGCACGTAAGGTGCAAAGCCGTAGTCAGACGCTGGGTCAGAGCCTGAGGTGTCGATGACGTCATCGCCGTCACCACCATCCACAGTGTCTGAACCGTCACCACCACGGATGATGTCATCGCCAACGCCGCCTTCGACGTTATCATCGCCTTCACCAGCATAGACATCGTCATCGCCTTCACCGGCAAGGATCGTGTCGTCGCCCGCGCCCGCTTTGATGATATCGTCATTTGGACCTTCACCGGGCAAGATCTCATCCAGGTGATCAACCATGTCGCCATCAGGATCACCGGTGTAATTCACATCAATGAGATCATCCCCAGAGGTGCCGTCCACGATACCGTCACGTGGGTTGTCTTCGACGGTGACAAAAATCGTCCCCGTGTCCGTGCCACCATTGCCATCGCTGACGGTGTATTCGATCTCAGCCACACCTTCGAAATCAGTGTTTGGTGTGAATGTCACGGTGCCATCAGGCGCCACAGAAACAGTGCCATCAGCAGAGGTTGGCGTGCCAACGATGCTCAGCATGTCGCCGTCTACGTCGGTGTCATTCAGCAGAGGTGTGATGTCGAGAGCGGTTTCAAACGGCGTGGTTGCAAAATCGTCTTCCGCAACCGGATCATCATTTACCGGCGTAACCGTCACAGCCACCGTGGCCGTGTCCGCACCGCCGTTGCCATCATCAACCGTATAGGAGATTTGGTCTGGACCGTTATAATTTTCATCCGGAACATAGGTGATGGTGCCATCAGGGTTGATCGTCACAGTCCCATGATCAGCCGTGGCCGAAGTCACAGTCAGCGGATCGCCGTCAGGATCGGTGTCATTTGCGAGAACCGCAATATCAACCGAACCATCCTCAGGCACTTCGGCAACATCATCTTTCGCATCAGGACCAGAATTTGGTGGTAGAATCACGTTTTCGATATTCACGAAATCCATCGAGCCGGTCGCATTGCCATCTGTATCGAGGAACGTAACTGTGCCGTTTTCCGGATTGCCGGGATCGTAGTCTACTTTCACTGGGCCCGAGGTTGACAGATCCAATGTGTCGTAGTCATCACCGCCTTCGCCACCGTCAACAAAATCGCCAGCATTTGCGCCATTGAATGTGTCACGATCATCACCACCGGTCATGGTGTCAACACCGGCACCACCGGTGATCAGATCATCACCCGCTTCGCCGTGAATGGTGTCATCGCCGTCACCACCATAGAGATCATCATTGCCGGGATCGGTGCTGCCGTCTTCTACGTCAAAGTAGACGTCAGTGATGTTGATGCCCGAGTTGTTTGAGCCATTTTGCGAATGAACCACGACAATTTTGTCAACAGGGCCAGCAATGTCGATGGTCGCAGAGTAGTTCTCACTGGTGTCTGATGCGTATCCACCCTGACTGTCGATGGTTTCATCGCCAGCATGGCCGTCCAGATCTTTCAATGTCAGCTTGTCACCCGCATTGATATCAACCTCGATGCGTTCGCCGTTCACATAGGCGTATACTTTAACAACGCCATCACCGTCGATATCATTGATATTGAAGGAAATATTCTCAACATCTTTTGAAAAATCGAGCTGGTAAGTCGCTGTATTTCCATGGCCGTTCAACACATTGTCAAGTGAGCTGCTATCGTCAATGGAACCACCATCGCCAACCATGTCATTCACGTTTTGGGTATCGGACGAAAATTCAGTCGCCGATGCGCCGCTTTGACTGATAACCGAGAAATCAACGTCGACATTGCCAGTATTCTGGCTGAAGTCGTTCAGCTTGTCATTATTCTCAATGGCGCCCGAGCCGTCAGGATCAGGGGCTTTGTCCCACTCAAAGCTTTCGCGCACAGTGTTGCCCGTTGCCAGACCACCGCTGTTGTCGCCATAGATCAGATCATCGCCAGCTTCGCCATAAACGGTATCATCGCCACCGCCAGCATAGACATCATCATCCCCTTCGCCCGCTTTAACAACGTCATTCCCTTCACCAGCCAGCACAATGTCGTCTTCTGCGGCTTCGCCAGGCAACAACGCATCGCCATTGTCGATCATGTCACCGTCAGGGTCGCCGGTGTAAGCAAGGTCGATGATATCATCGCCATTTGTGCCCTCGACATAGCCGTCCCCAACCGGACCAGCAGCGTCAAAGCTGATGTCAGAAATCTTAACCGTGCCCGATGTGTTGGTGCTGTCACCATCATCATGCACAATTTCCAGTTTGGTGATGGGACCGGGGATGGTCACTGTCACGGTATCTGGCGCGCCGGAACCGTCGACGCCGGGGGCGTGATTGCCGCCACCTTCAACGGAATTTCCGTTTACTTGATGATGTGCGATCAAGTCAGAAAAATTCACATCCACAAGGTTTCCATCTGCATCATAGGCGCGGATGGTCACTTTGTCATCCCAGCCTGACCCAGCATCAACATCGAAAATTTCGAAAGACACATTGCCAACGGCCGCATCAAATTCAACTGCGGTCACCGTTTCATTGCAAACACCCGATGATTTCAGAACACCGCCGCTTAGCGCAAAGTGGTCGCCATTCACATTGGTAGGTGTTGAAACACTGACCCCAACGTCAGCGCCCCCGGTGGAAGACGAGAAGGTTGCGGAGCCATCAGCGCCGGTTTGGTCCCAATCAAGCACATAATCAGTCATTTAAGTATCCCCTTACTCGCCTTTGCGTCATCCATCTTATTGATAGAAAAACACAAATCACTTGCGATCGCGCCGCGGTCACGGCGTGTTCCAAATTCGTTTTTGCCACCAGACAAAAGGCAAGAAAGACCAGCACGCAGATATGCTTGCTTTTCAACGCTTCTCATTTTTTGAGACAATGCACGCATCGTGTCCCTCATTCGGTGTCAATCCAATCCCTTGTGGAACGATGCCAGCCACGGAATTGACCACACAAACGCCACCGTTACCCACCCGAATGAGGAGAGATTGGTCCCGAAGAACCAACAGACGTGATGGCAGGCGGATTTCTCCGACCCACATCTTTCACGTCAAAATGCGCCAATTTACCACCTGGCAAACTACGGACACACTCTCCCCACGGATTTCACCATGGTTTTCGTGCGGCCGCCCCCGTGGCCTTCAGACATCGCCCCCCAGTTGGGCAATTCCTAAGGTAAGGGATTGGGGGCTCTAACCAAAGGGGAAAAACAACCAAATTGGATCAGGCCTGCTCAGAAGTAGTTAACTTTTGAAGGAATAATGGCAAAATTGCGGTTTTTCCTAAAATCGGATTGTTTCGCCATGAAATCACTCACTCAACCTTGGATTGTCAAAAACCACCAATCTCTCTATGATTTAAAGGAAAACCGACACCTTTAAGGGGGAAGACAATCCTAAAAGTTGGTTAATAAGCCCCTATTTTGTTTCCAATGCGAATACAGTTGACCATTGGGAAACTGTTTAACAGAATTCAGCAGATTTTTTGGAAATCCGACATGATTTAGAATTAAATCCGCTGTCTAATCCAAAACAATCCACAGCTCATGGTCAGATTTGTGCGCCCTTGGAAACAAAGCAAAGCAGCTGCGATTCGTTTTCTACCCTGCTTTTGCCTTGCACATTCGCGCGCCATCACCACAGCAGCCGAATGCAAAATTGCCTATAAAGTGACCTTCCCCGGGACAGCTATTTTAGCTGGTTAAGGCTGCCCATCACGTCTGAAATCAACGCTTGCTCTGGCTCACACCCAACGGACAGCCGGACAAACCCAGGCGCCACCTGATCCCCCCAACGGGCACGCCGCTCAGCTGAACTGTGAACCCCACCAAAGGATGTCGTGGGCCGCAGATAGTCACAGCCGTTGATAAATGCCTCGGCCTGCTCTTCTGTGTCCAAGGACAAACTCAGCAGAAAACCAAATCCGGTCATCTGCGCGCGCGCCAGAATATGTGACGGATCACTTTCCAGCCCCGGATAGCGTAATTCCTGAACGGCTGGATGGGATTGCAACGCCTTTGCCAAGGCCAAGGCCGTGCTGCACATGCGGTCATACCGCACATCCAGCGTTTCCAACCCTCGATGCAACAACCACGCCGCATGCGGGCTTGGAATGCCACCGGACATTTTGCGCCAATTGCGCACCCGCTCTAATACAGATGTGTCGCGCGTTGCCAGATGCCCCATCAACAGATCGGAATGCCCGCCCGGTGCTTTTGTATCCGATGCCACAACAATATCAGCCCCCAGATCCAGCGGGCGCTGCCCCAGGGGGGTCATGGTTGTGTTGTCGACAATTGTAATGCCGCCCGCGGCTCGCACACGCCGCGCAATGCTTTGGATATCACACAGATCCAGCCCCGGATTTGAGGGCGTTTCAAGAAAGACCACGTTGTAATTGGTCATATCAAGCGTGTCATACTCTTTGGTTGGGCGTTCATCGACCTGCACACCCAAACCGGCCAAAAACTCCTGTGACAACACACGTGTAACGTAATAGCCATCTGACGGAACCAACAGCCGATCCCCTGCTTTCAAGGTTGAAAACAGCGCCGCCGAAATCGCGCCCATACCAGATGGAAAGGCGACACATGGGGCCTCTTCCAAATGCGCCAGCAAATGCTCCAGGGCCTCCCAGGTTGGATTATCAACCCGACCGTAACCGGCATATCCGCTTGGATCCCCCGGCAAATGGAACATCGAACTGGACACCAAAGGAAGCGCAATGGGATCGCCTTTTGCAAGGTCTTTCGCCCGAAGATGAAGGGCCTCTGCCCGTTTTCTCTCGTCAACCATGTTCATCTCTTTCAAGGGCAAGTTTCAGATTTTAGTGGATGCTATCCAAGCTTTGGGCACCTTGGCAAAACAAAGCTTGGATGAAAAGAGAGGAGTTTTCTCGACCTCTTCGTGACCTCAAACGAGGATCCCCACAAACCAGATGGTTTGTGAATTTGAAACGACTGCGGAGAGTTGGTACCCAAGGCCGGACTCGAACCGGCACGCCTCGCGGCGGGGGATTTTGAATCCCCTGCGTCTACCATTCCGCCACTTGGGCACTGAGCACCGGATACAAAAGCCGAACCGGGACGTCAACGGCATAATGTGACAAATGACGGCCCGGCTGCATTTTTTTCATCCGCCGGGCCGCAATTCAGGTTTTTGGCTAGAACATCACCCCGACCAGCCAAAGCGTAATGCCCGGGAAGCCGACCAAGATCACCACGCGGATCAGGTCTGACAGCACAAAGGGCGCCACGCCGCGGTAGGTTGCAGCCATCGGAATGTCGCGCGCCATCGAGTTGATAATAAAGAGGTTCATGCCAACGGGCGGTGTGATCAACCCGACCTCAACCACAATCAAGGCCAAGATCCCGAACCAGATGCCCGCCTCTTCCGGGGTCAGGCCAAAATCCAAGACCTCAATGATCGGGTAGAAGATTGGAATGGTCAGAAGGATCATCGACAGACTGTCCATGACACAGCCAAAGGTCAGATAGGCGACCAACATGACCGTCAGAACCATCAAGGGGGCAAACCCCTGACTTGTGACCCATTCTGCCAGCATTTGTGGGGCTTGGGTAAAGGCGAGGAAAGAGTTGAAGATTTGCGCGCCAAGCACGATGAAAAAGATCATCGCTGTGGATTGCGCCGTGGCGAGGATGGAATCCAAGAACCCTTTCCAAGTGAGCCCCCCGGTCATCACGCCGTACATTCCGGTTGCAACCGCGCCCACGGCCGCCCCTTCGGTCGGGGTAAAGAGCGCCTGCACACCGTCACGTGCCCAGTTCCAGTCACCCGCGATGCCGCCCATCACCAAGCCAAAGATGACAACCACCGGCCAGATGGACAGAAGCGTTTTGAAGCGCTGAAGATAGGGCACGCGGTCCGCCGTGGTGGCGCTGTCTGGATTGATGCGCACCATGACCGCGACCGTCAGCATATACCCCAAAGCGGCCAAAATACCAGGAACCAAGGCCGCGATGAACATTTTAACGATGTTCTGTTCGGTCAAGATTGCGTAAATCACCAAAATTACAGACGGGGGGATCAGGATCCCCAAGGTGCCGCCAGCGGCCAAAACACCCGTAGACAGCGCATCGGAATAGCCCCGCTTGCGCATTTCCGGCAAAGCCACCTGCCCCATAGTTGACGCTGTCGCAAGCGACGATCCGCAGACCGCGCCAAACCCCGCACAGGCCCCCACAGCCGCCATCGCAACACCGCCTTTTCGATGCCCAAGCCAATCAGAGGCCGCGTTAAACAACGCCCCGGACATGCCGGATTTGGTCGCAAACTGCCCCATCAGCAAAAACAGAGGCACAATCGACAGGGAATAGCTGGAAAACGTATCATAGCTCAGCGTTTTAAGCTGGCTCAGCGTCACATTCGGACGCCCCATCATGTACCAAATTCCAAAAAATCCCGTCAGCCCCATCGACAGCCCAATTGGCAATCTTAAAAAGATCGCAATAAGCATCAGAACAAAGGCGAAAATAGCCAGCTCGAGCCCGGTCATACGTGTTCCTCTCGACCATCAAGCACCCAGTTAAGCGAACGCCACATCGTGTAAACGCTCACCAAGAAAAACAATGTTGCCCCAATCAAGGAAAACCCAAACGGGATCCACACCGGAAGCTCTAGTTCATAGGTGCTTTCGGGGAAAAAGGGTTTTGACCCCATGCCAAAAACCGCGCGCACACCGTCTGACCCAAATGGAAACTTTTCGCCAAATCCAAGCCACAGCCGCCACAGGATGACAAAAGCCGCAAGCGATAACATCACATCGCCGATCAATCCCAAGATCGCCTGTGATCTATCAGACAGGCGCGAGATAAAGATATCGACAGTCACATGGCCCCGGCGCAATTGGCACCACGGCAGGAATGAGAAAACGGCGATGGCACAGCCCATTTCCACAATTTCAAAATCCCCTTTGATAGGGCCTAATCCAAACCCAAGCAACGCGCGCCCAATGACGGACGCAACGGTGGTCAACGCAATGCCCGCAAGAACCACGCCACCAAAATACGCCAACCCACGGCTGATCCGTTCCATGATCCGCCCCACGCGAATCTCTGTTGTTTTGGCCAATGCCATTGGCGCCCCCATGATTGGAAAATCTGCCCACGCCCTCCCGATAAATGTTTTCAACGGGGTGCAGGGTGCATAAGAAAACTCCGAGCCATCAAAAGCGGCTCGGAGCCTTTCATTTGGTCAGATCAATTGCCTGTGTGTTTGGCAACCAGATCCTGCGCCATGGTGACCATCGCAGCCCCATCAAGGCCTTTTGTGGTCATGTCTTCCGCCCACGCCGCGGTCTGTTTGTCGCCGATCGCTTTCAGCTCGCCAACAACGTCCGCATCCAATGTGTGGATTTTGTTGCCTTTTTCCTCAACAACCTTCATGCCAAGCGCATCCCCCTCGTCCATCGCACGACCTGCCCAGCCCGAAGCCTCAAGACCAGAGTTTGCATCAATAACCGCTTTCAGATCATCCGGCAGACCCGCATAGGTGTCTTTGTTCATCGCCCAGATAAAGAACGTGTTGTACAGTGCGCGGTCGCCCCCGATTTGGGTGTGGCTTTCGGCCAGTTCATGCACTTTCAGCGGTGGAACAATCTCCCATGGGATCACGCCGCCATCCACAACACCTTTTGATAGGGCTTCTGGAAAGGCCGGAACAGGCATTCCAATGGGGGTCGCGCCAAGGGTTTCAAGCAATTGGTTTGCCTGACGTGACGGGCCACGCAATTTCAGGCCGGCAAAATCGCCGGACGCTATGATCGGATCGCCCTTTTTGTGAACAACGCCGGGGCCATGCACATGGGTCGCCATCAGATGAACATCCTTCATGCGCTCCATCAGATATTTTTCTGAGAATTCCCACGTGGCTTTGGACGAGGCTTCCGCGCTCATCGAGGTCATAAAGGGCAATTCAAAGACTTCTGCTTCTGGAAAACGACCAGGCGTATAGGCAGGAAGCGCCCAGCCACAATCAATCACACCATCACGAATTTGGTCATAAAGCGCAGGGGGTTTGCCGCCCAGCTGCATCGCTGGGTAAATCTCAACCTTGATGCGACCGCCGCTTTCTTTTTCGATCTTTTCAGCCCAAGGCACCATAAAGAACTTTGGCACCGACCCTTTTGGCGACAAAAAATGCTGACAGCGCAGGGTCACATCTTGTGCAAACCCGGCCGTTGCCGACAGCCCCAAAGCGATGGCGCCCGCAAGGGCAGTGTTCAAGGTGATTTTCATTTCGTTTCCTCCCAAAACGCGAAATATAGACAGTATGTTACAGGCATCGGCCTCTCGGCGTAATTAAATTGCCCGTCATATGTATAAAATCAGGCTATAGTTCATTAGGCAAGCTTTTTCGACCAAGCGGTCAGCTTTGCTGCCGTAATGAGTATTTTCAAAAACGTATCAGGTTTTCATTTTGGCACAATAAATTCATAACACGTTAACTATTAAGGAGGCATCCCGAATTTAATGACTAAAGTCCCTGTACCGAAAACGTGTCACATTGGGCCAATTCCCCACTTTCATATCCGATCTCAAACCACTTTGCCCTTTGGGCAGATGATCCGTGGGTAAAGGTGTGTGGCATCGGGGTTCGCCCCGCATTTCGTTGCAATGTGTCATCGCCAATTTGGCGCGCTGCAGTCACCGCTTCTTGCAGATCGCCCTGTTCAAGCGTGCCAAATTGACGGTCGACCTGACGCGCCCAAATGCCCGAATAACAATCGGCCTGAAGCTCAATCCGAACGGAAATGGCATTGCTTTCTTCTTGGCTGACCTGCTGACGCAGGCGGTTGGCTTTGCCCAAAATGCCCAATTCGTTTTGAACATGATGCGCCACCTCATGTGCCACAACATAAGCCGCAGCAAAATCACCTTTCGCGCCAAGCTGGCCGGACAAGGTGGTGAAAAACGCCGTGTCCAAATAGATCTTGCGATCCCCGGGGCAATAAAACGGCCCGGTGGCGCCAGACGCCCCACCGCACGGGCTTTGCGTCACCCCTTTATATAAAACAAGTGTCGCGGGCCGATAGGCGCCGTCGACCTGCGCTTGAAACACCTGTGCCCAGACCTTTTCTGTGTCAGCAAGGGTGACGGATACAAATTGACCCGCCTGTTTGTCGGCCTGCGTGATCTTTTCAATTGAACCGGGCCCCGCGCCTTGTTGCAGCAAGGGGGTCACATCAATGCCCGCAAAATACCCCAACGCAAGAATGGCCAACAATCCCAATCCGCCAACCTGAAGCCCCCCGCCGCGTCTGCGCGCCCCTTGCATCCGGCGATCTTCAATGTTGCGACTTTGCCGCCGACCTTTCCATTTCATTGTGATGCTCCCGCTGTTTCACATCGGTTTACCGCCAGTTTACTGCGCTCTTGTGCCCCGGCAAGGCAAGATTGCTTGACCTGACGCAATGGGCATGGTTCGTGGGGCCAGAAAAAAGATGGGTAAACCCGGGCATGATTAGGCGGTTGTACAATTGGACGATGGGGCTTGCCGAAGCCCCCTATGCACTTTGGGCGCTTGCCTTTGTGGCCTTTTTGGAAAGCTCGGTGTTTCCGATCCCGCCAGATATTCTGATGATCCCGATGATCATCGCGGCACCACGCCGCGCCTTTGTCATCGCGGGGGTGGCGCTGGTGGCGTCGGTCTTGGGCGGCATGTTTGGCTATTTCATCGGCTGGGGCCTTTATGAAAGCGTGGGCCAGCCGGTGCTGGAGTTTTACGGCAAAACAGACAGGTTCGACAGCTTCGCCCAGACCTATAACGAATGGGGCGCATGGGCGGTCTTGATCGCGGGCGTGACCCCCTTCCCCTATAAGGTCATCACAATCTTGTCAGGCTCAACCGGGCTAAGCTTTCCGGTCTTTATGACCGCATCCATCATTGCACGCGGGCTTCGCTTTTTCATCATTGCCGCCCTTTTGTGGAAGTTCGGCGCGCCCATTCGCAACTTTATCGAACAACGCCTTGGCCTAATGTTCACCCTGTTTGTGGTGATCTTGGTTGGGGGATTCTATGTGGTGAAATTCCTATGAAATTGATCAAAAACCTCACCTTCACGCAGTTGGTCCTTTTGGCCACGCTCGGATCAATCGTCGTTTTGGGCGGCGCCTTTGTCTTTCAGGCCATAGGGTTTGCGCCTTGTAAAATGTGCCTTTGGCAACGCTGGCCACATGCGGCGGCGATTGCGCTGGGCGGCGCAACGCTTGCCACCAAAAGCCGCCTTTTGGCGTGGTTGGGGGCGGCGGCTGCGGGCACCACCTCTGGCATCGGATTTTATCATTCTGGTGTGGAGCGCAAATTATGGGAGGGGCCAACCTCTTGCACCTCTTCCGGTCTGTCCGGGGATCTAAGCCCCGCCGACCTAGTCAACCAAATCATGGCCGCCCCCTTGGTGCGCTGCGACGAAATCCCGTGGGAGCTTTTTGGCGTGACAATGGCCAACCTGAACGCCGTTGGGTCTTTGGTTCTGGCGATCATCTGGATCATGGCCGCCCGAAAGCCAGCTTGACGACCCTCTAGAAATACAGAAAACGCCCAACCGAACAGTGGGCGTTTTGTGCATTGAGTCCAAGGGGATTGGCGACGGCTATTTCTTCATCTGACGTAAAAACTGACGCAACATACCGTGCATCATCTGAACATCCTGACGGGTCAAAGGCATCCGGCTCCACATATTCCGAAGGGCGATTTTCATCACCTCGGCTTTGGTTTCCGGAAAGAAGAATCCAAATTCATCCAACCGCGCCTCGTAATGCTCGGCCAGCTTATCAACCTCGATCACAGTCGCCATTTCAGTTGTCGGCATCGACAGCACCTCGTGGGTGATATCCGCCGTTTGGCGGCGCCATTCATAGGCGGTCAGCAACACACATTGCGCAAGGTTGAGCGAGGCAAAATCCGGGTTCACCGGCACCGTGATAATCGCATTGGCAACCGCCACATCCGGGTTTTCCAGCCCTGTGCGTTCCGGGCCAAAGAGCACCGCAACCTTTTTGCCTTCGGCGCGCAATTTTTGGGTCATCTCCATCGCCCGTTCCGGGCTGACAATGGGTTTGGTCAATTCCCGTGATCGGGCCGTGGTGGCAAAGACGAAATCGCAATCCCCCACCGCCTCGGCCACAGACCCATGCACCGTGGCACTGTCCAAAATCCGCCCCGCACCCGAGGCCATTGCCACAGCGGCGGGGTTTGGCCAGCCATCGCGCGGTTCAACCACCCGCATTCTGGTCAAGCCAAAGTTCAACATTGCCCGCGCGGCGGCCCCAATGTTTTCGCCCATTTGCGGGCGCACCAAGACAAATGCGGGATCCGGACCCAAAGCGCTCATCGACAGAAACCTTTCTAAATTCTCGCGCCGTGATACGCTTGTCAGACCGCAAAAGGCAAGGAGAGCGGGATGGCATATGACATCGAGATCTATGAAATACTCGCGCGCGACCTGACCACCCTGCCCGGCATCGCCAAGAAAAAGATGTTTGGCGGCATTGCGTTCATGCTGAACGGCAACATGCTGTGTGGGGTTCACAAAGATGGGGCGATGTACCGGGTCGGAAAAGACAATGAAGGCAAGGCATTGGCTTTGGACGGCGTGGAGCCGATGGCCTTTACCGGCCGCAAAATGGGCGGCTTTATGGATGCAGATCACGCGGCCCTAAGTGATGAGAAAACGCGCGCCACGCTCTTGTCGCTTGCCATCAGCTATGTCTCAATCCTGCCCGCCAAATAACCTGCCCCTTGCAATATCCGCCCGAAGACAAGATAAGCGCAAAAGAGAGCGAAAGGAGCCCACAATGGCCGAAACACAAGAGTTGGAATTGCCACAGGTTTACCTTTTGACCCCGCCAGAGTTTGAGCTGTCGACGTTTCCGGCGCAATTGGCCCGCGTGCTCGACAGCACCGACATTGCCTGCCTGCGCCTGACCCTTGCCACCACAGACGAAGATCGCATTCTGCGCGCGGCCGATGTGTGCCGCGAGGTGGCCCATGCCCGTGACGTGCCGATTGTGATTTCGGAACATGCCTTGATGGTGGAACGCGTGGGGTTGGACGGCGTGCATCTTGGCGATGGGGCGCGCCGTGTGCGCAAAACACGTACCGATTTGGGTCAAGACGCCATTGTCGGCGCCTATTGCGCAGGTTCGCGTCACGAAGGTCTGAATGCTGGCGAAAATGGTGCTGATTACATCAGTTTTGGCCCTGCTGGCAGCTCGGTTCTTGGGGATGGCACACAGGCGGAACAGGATTTGTTCGACTGGTGGTCAAAGATGATCGAAGTGCCTGTCGTGGCCGAAGGCGCTTTGGATCAAGACATCATCCGCACGCTGTCGCCGATGACGGATTTTTTTGCAATTGGCGAAGAAATTTGGCGCACAGATGACCCGGTGGCCGCGCTGAAATCGCTGACTGACGCGATCCAAGGCTAGATTAAAACAACAAAAGGCGCGCGTGGGCGGGGGCCTTACACAGCGCCTTTTTCACTGTCCAAAACGCCAAGCCCCTCGCGCACCTTAGCTTCGCAATAAAGGCTCAGGTCTTTTCGGCTTTTGAAGTCTGTGACTTTGACGGGTGTGTGATACACAACTTCGATCCGCCCTTGGCGACGTGCGGCAAGAGTTTGCAAAAGATGGGGTGCAAAATCCATATCCCCCCACCAGCCATAAAACCGCGGGTCTTCGCCTTCTGGTGCAAAATAGCGCACGGTCACCGGCTGCACCCACATAAAATCGCGCAATTCCGGCGTAAAGAACGCCGCAAAAAGCGTTGATTTAAAAGGCAAAACACGCCGCGCATCTGATGAGGTTCCTTCGGGGAAAAACAACAGCTTATGCCCGACGCTCAGACGTTCACGAAACACTTCGATCTGCTGTGACGCCTCGCGCCGATCACGGTTGATAAACACCGTGCCTGTCGCCCGCGCAAGCCAGCCGATCCCCGGCCACTTCGCCACCTCGGCCTTTGAAACGAAATACACGCGCTTTTTGGCGTTCAGTGAAAAGATATCCAGCCAGCTCGCATGATTGGCCACCACAGCCCCTTTTTCGCGCATTTGCTCGCCAACCGCATGAAACGGAATGCCCAGAATAACAAAGGCCGTGCGGCAGACAAACTGCGTGATAAAGGGCGTCACAGGACGATGCAGCCCGTAAATTGGCCGCTCAACCAACCGCACCAGCAAAAGGACAAGAAGCCCGCCAAACACCAAAACGGCCAAGGGAATCCCCCGCACCACCACCCGCACAATCGCCATCCCTTTGGGGCGATAGGGTTTGGGCTCTGGTGCTCCGTGCCACAGCGCGCTCATCGGCGTTTCTCTGAATATATGGCCTTGTGTTTGGCGCTCATCTTATTGGTATCCATGATTAAACACACGTCAGTTGTGTTAAAGCTGTGATCCACATAGGCCCCCTGGCCCACATAGCCGCCAAGGCGCAGATAGGCTTTGATCAAGGCCGGCACAGACCGCATGGCCTTGGGCCGATCAATGTCAGCTTCCGCACATAGGTTCATGTCTTGGTACACATCTGGATGGGCGCAAACGCGCAAATCCTCTGGGGCCAGATACCGGTGATGCAACAGCGAAAGCGGGGCTTTGAGGGCGTCAATATCAGTCCCGTGGAACGAGGCCACACCAAACAGCACCTCAATATTGTGCTGCTCTATATAATCCGCCAACCCAGTCCACAGCACCATCATCGCAGACCCACCGCGATAGTCGGGATGCAGGCAAGACCGCCCAAGTTCCAACAGCTTACGACCAGAAGCCTTCAGGACAGACAGATCATATTCGGCCTCGGAGTAAAACTGACCCGGCCCGTCGATCTGATCATCCCGCAACACGCGATAGACCCCCACAGCTGGGGCGCCCTTACGCGCCTCATCAAACAAAACAAGATGGTCATAAAAGGGATCAAAGCGATCACGCTCAAGTCCATTTTCATGATCCACAAGCGGTCCATCACTGCCCAACTCGCGCACAAAAACATCATACCTAAGCTTTTGAGCCGCTCGTAAATCGGCATCATCGCGGGCAAGTCGCAGCACAAATTTTGGTTCAGCTTTAAGCAATGAATGATGCCTTGGTTGGTTTATGCGGGTTCTAATCGGACCAGATCAGCAAGGCAACACATCCCAGCACCCGCAATGGTTGCGAAGACACACAGAAAGGTTTAGGACTAAGAACTGGAAGGATCAAAAATGGGTATAAGCTCAACGACTTGCGTATCAATGACTTGCTTGCCGACATGTTCGAAATTGGCCGTCACCTTGCCGCCGATATTCGATTGCACTTGCCCAAGACCCCAATCAGATTGGGTCGGGTGACGCACAAACATACCCGGTTCCAACAATGACATCATATCCAACCCTTTCCTTGCAGGAGCATTCCAAATGACAACCAGTGACCGTGATCTGACCGCCCTGATCGGCTCGCGTATTTGCCATGACCTTATCAGCCCTTTGGGGGCGATCGGCAATGGGGTTGAATTGTTAGAGCTGTCAGGTCTGGGCGATACACCCGAAATGGCGCTTATTTCTGAAAGTGTGCACAACGCCAACCTGCGCATCCGCTTTTTCCGTGTTGCCTTTGGGGCGGCAAATGCCGAACAGCGCATTGCCGAAAATGAGATCCGCACGGTTCTCGCACCGGGCGCGGATGGTCGCAAGATTGCGATCAACTGGACACCCGTGGGCGATCAGTCACGCGCTGCGGTCAAACTTGCGTTTTTGGTCATTCAATGCATGGAAACCAGCATGCCCTGGGGCGGGCGCCTTGAGATTGAAGAAAATGATGGCCAGTGGCGCATCTGGGGCGAGGCCGAAAAACTGCGCGTCGACCCATCGCTTTGGGCGTTGCTAGAAGCGGATGATGACGCGGCCAATGTATCCCCCGCGCAGGTGCATTTTGCCCTGATCGCGCCGGAACTTAAACGTCAAGGGCGCACCGCCTGTGTCACCCTTGCCGATCATTCGGTTAGCGTCAGCTTTTAAACCTAGCCACGCACCGTACCGTCCCCTTCGACGATATACTTAAAGCTGGTCAGTTGCATCGCGCCAACGGGGCCGCGTGCGTGCATTTTGCCCGTGGCAATACCGATCTCAGCCCCCATCCCAAACTCGCCGCCATCCGCAAATTGGGTCGAGGCATTTCGCATTAAAATGGCACTGTCGATCCGCGCAAAAAACCGCGCGGCGGTTGCGTCATTTTCGGTCATGATCGCATCGGTGTGGGACGAGCTGAATTGGTTGATATGCCCAATCGCCCCGTCCACATCCTCAACAATCTTTGCGGCAATAATACTGTCGAGGAATTCTTTGCCCCAATCCTCATCCGTCGCCACAACAGTCCCCGCCAGACCGGCACCCGCACGCACTTCGACACCAGCCGCCGTCAGCTCGTCCAGAATGCTTTGCCCAAGGTCAATCGCGTCTTTGTGGATCAACAAACACTCTGCCGCGCCACAAATTCCAGTACGGCGGGTTTTGGCGTTCATTACAACACGTTTGGTTTTTTCCGCATCCGCATCCTTGTCGATATAGATGTGAACAATGCCCTCAAGATGGGCAAATACAGGCACGCGGGCTTCGCGTTGCACCAAACCGACCAGCCCCTTGCCCCCACGCGGAACAATGACGTCGATATGATCGGTCATGGTCAGCATTTCACTGACCGCGGCGCGATCTCGGGTGGGAACGATCTGAATGGCATCCTCAGGCAACCCGGCGCTGCGCAGCCCGTCTTGCAGGCAGGAATGGATGATCCCGGCGGAATGAAAGCTTTCAGATCCCCCACGCAGGATCACAGCATTCCCGGCTTTCAGACACAACGCCCCCGCATCCGCCGTCACATTGGGACGGCTTTCATAGATCACACCAATGACCCCAAGTGGGGTGCGCACACGTTTGATGTGAAGCCCTGAAGGGCGATCCCATTCTTCGGTGATTTTACCGACAGGATCGTCCTGCTTTGCGACCGCACGCAACCCACCACACATCCCTTTGATCCGCTCTTCATCCAGCATCAACCGATCAAGCATGGCAGGCGACAGGCCCTTTTCACGGCCAAATTCCATGTCTTTTGCATTGGCGGCGATGATCTCTGCACGGCGGGCCCAACAGGAATCAGCCGCAACCAACAAAGCCTTTTCTTTGGCCTCTGACCGAGCAAATGCCAGATCTTTTGCCGCAGCGCTTGCGCGCGCTCCGATCTGGGTCATCATGGTTTTGATGTCGTCGCTCATGTCAGGTTCTCCGTAAGCTTCACGCGTCAAACTGTTGAATTATAACGCCATATCATCTCGGTGGATCAAGGCGGCACGTCCGGGGTATCCCAATGTCAGTGCAATCTGATCCGATCTTTTTCCCGCAATCAGGCGTGCATCATCGGATGCATAGCGCGCAAGCCCCGCCCCGATATGCACCCCATCAGGGCCGTGGATTGTCACACTGTCACCGCGACCAAACTGGCCATACACCGCCGTCACGCCAGCAGGCAAAAGCGATTTCCCCTGCCCCAAGGCTCTGGCGGCCCCCGCATCAACCACAACGTCGCCCTGTGGCTTCATGGATGAAATCCACTGTTTGCGCGCCGCCTTTGGGTCGGTATCTGCAGTGAAAACCGTGCAGGCGGCGCCCGCCAAAAGCCCCGCAATCGGGTTAAGCCGAGATCCTTCGGTGATCGTAAGTGCGCAACCCGCCCCCGTGGCGGTTTTCGCAGCCATAACCTTGGTTTTCATCCCGCCTTTGGACAGACCCGTGCCAGCATCCCCTGCCATCGCTTCAATCTCGGGTGTGATTTTGTCGACCTGATCAAACCGCGTGGCGGATGTGTCTTCGCGTGGGTTGGCCGTGTACAAGCCATCCACATCGGACAGCAGCACCAAATGATCCGCGCCAATGGTCACCGCGACCTGCGCGGCCAGCCGGTCATTGTCACCAAAGCGAATTTCATCGGTCGCCACGGTGTCATTTTCGTTCACAATGGGCACAGCCCCCAGTGACAAAAGTGTTTCAAGCGTTGCACGCGAGTTCAAATACCGGCGCCGGTTTGCGCTGTCTTCCAGCGTCACCAATACCTGTGCCGTGGTCGCGTTATGCTTTGCAAGCGCCTCTTCATAGGCGCGCGCCAGGCGAATTTGCCCCACCGCGGCTGCCGCTTGCGATTGCTCAAGCGCCAGACTGCCCATTGGTAAGCCAAGCACACCGCGCCCAAGGGCAATGGACCCGGAAGAGACCAAAACCACATCCGCGCCACGTGTTTTCAAATCGGCAACATCTTGCGCCAGTGACGCCAGCCAATCAGACTTTAACGCGCCCGTTTTTGCATCCACCAGCAAGGCGGATCCAATTTTGATGACAACACGTTTGGCGGTTTTTAAGGCGCCCAACTTTCAGGCTCCTCAACAGGTTTCTGGCGGATCCGATCATCCGAGATTTCTTTACGCAACGCACGCAAGACATCCACCGTGCCTTCGCGGGCCACGCCGGACATCATCATCACAGGGCCTGCCACGGCTTCAAGTTCTGCCAACTTCTCGGCGCGCTCTTCGTCGTCCAAAGCATCGATTTTATTCAGCACGGTCACGCGGGGTTTATCGCCCAAAATATCGCCATAGTTTTCGACCTCGGTGATGATGGTCTGCCAATCCCCGGCAACATCGTCCGAGGTGCCATCGACCAAATGCAGCAACACAGAACAGCGTTCGACGTGCCCCAAAAAAAGATCCCCAAGGCCGCGCCCCTCGGATGCGCCTTCGATCAGGCCAGGAATATCGGCAATCACAAATTCGGCATTATCAACACCAACCACGCCCAGATTGGGGTGCAGCGTTGTGAACGGATAGTCGGCGATTTTGGGGCGTGCATTGGATGTGGCGGCCAAAAAGGTCGATTTCCCCGCATTCGGAAGCCCCAACAGGCCAACATCCGCAATCAATTTCAACCGCAACCAAAGGGTGCGATCCACACCCGGCTGCCCGGCGTTTGCCCGGCGCGGCGCTTGGTTGGTTGAGGTTTTGAAATGCAGGTTGCCAAAGCCACCATTGCCGCCCTTGGCCAGCACAACACGCTGTCCAACTTCGGTCAGATCGGCGATGACGGTTTCTTGGTCTTCATCCAAAACTTCGGTGCCAACGGCCACGCGCAGGATGATGTCATCCCCATCCGCACCGGTGCGTTGCTTGCCCATTCCGGGGCGTCCGTTGTCGGCAAAAAAGTGCTGTTGATAGCGAAAATCAATCAGCGTGTTCAGACCTTCGACAACTTCGGCAATCACATCACCGCCGCCGCCGCCGTCGCCCCCATCTGGCCCGCCGTATTCAATGTATTTTTCGCGCCGGAACGACACACAGCCGCCACCACCGGCACCGGACCGAATATAGACCTTGGCGAGATCGAGGAATTTCATTGGACTCTGCCTTTTCTGAACTGGCTTTGGCGATAGAGGGAAATGGCCTCAGGCTCAAGTGTTTGGCGCAAGATACGCTGTTTTTCCGGCTCAAAACTCAAGAATACCTGTTTTAGAGCGGAGGTTTGTACTGTGGTTAGCCCTGCGGTCGGGTCAGAACATATTTTTGAAGCTGCAAATCTTTACCTTGTGCGCGGCACGATGCAATCTGGACCCCGCATTCTGAAAACCCAAGCTTTTCCAGCACCCGGGCCGAGGCGTCATTGCCTTCAAACACCCCGGCGCCGATCTGATCCCAATCATACCGCGCCCAGCAATGCTTGATCAGCTCGCGCGCCATTTCGGTTGCAAAACTGGCCCAATAGTCGCGCGACAACATATATTCAAGCTCTGGCCCATCAACATAATGCGACGCAACCCCCATCCCACCGATCATTTGACCTTTGTGAAAAATCGGCCCAACCATTCCCTGTTTTGGGTCAAACGGCTTGCTGCGTTTTAACGTGTGTTTTGGCATGGCCGGCCAAGGCCAGGTTGCAGTCCATTTGACAACTTCAAAATCAGACGCAAGCGCATGATAGGCGTCATAATCCGCGGCACTTGCACGGCGCATCATCAAACGATCGGTGATCAACCGTGTCTTCATCTTCAGTGGCCCCAGTCTGCTCGATTTAAGCTGACCTTGATCAAAGGAACGTCCCGCCCCTGCGCCTGCGAATGCTCGGTAAGAACACGGCCTGTTGGTTGAAACCCAAGTTTTTTAAGAACGCCGTGGGAACCAGCATTGCCTTTGAAATACCCGGACCTTAGCACCCGCGCCCCAGAGGTTTCAAAGTACCAATCAATCAGGGCCGTTGCCGCTTCGGTCATATAGCCTTTACCGTGAAACGGTTTGCCCAACCAATAGCCAAGCGTCTTGCCGATACCGATCACACCAATCACGCCGTCTTCGGCCTGAATGGCAAGCCCCTCAAGGACAGACCCCGCCTTGAGGTATTGCAGAAAGGTGTCAAAGTCGTCTGCTGTGTATGGATAAGGCACAACCGTAAGCCAGCGAGAAACATCAAAGTCGTTTAGCAATCGAACAATGACATCCCGATCCCCATAAGTCAGCGGGCGCAAAATCAGGCGCGGCGTTTCGATATTTTCCATGAACAGCAATCACTTACGAAAACTTATACATATAAGTCCAGGTTGGAGCATTGGCAGCCCGAGCAATACAATGGCTTTCCGCATCCCCAATATATTCAAACCCAGCATTGGTCAGAACACGCGCCGAGGCCGGATTATCCTGAAAGACCTCGGCAAAAATTGCACTGTTTTTCAGCGGGTTGGCCGCGATCATGGCGCGCACGGCCTCTGATGCGATGCCGGCATTCCAGAATGCGGGCGCCACCCAATAGGACATTTCCGATTGCCCTCGGTCCAATCTGGTCAGCGTGATAACACCCAAGACTTCTTGATGATCTGATGACGCGCCATCAATGACCCAAGCATCTTGCGGCTGCGTGCTGTCCATCGCGCGCTGGATGAACCCTTCGGTCACGCCAGCCGGCAACGGGTGGGGAATAGATCGCGAGCTACGGGCCACACGTTCGTCGCCCGCATAAAGCGCCATCGCGCCTGCATCCGATTTGCGCACGGGGCGCAAGATAAAGCGTTCAGCCTTGATTTCAGGCTGACAGGAAATCGTGTCATACATCATGGCTTTTCCTCCTCGAAAAGCACTGATTGCCAATTCAATTGTCGGATGCCTCTTTCCCAAGAAAGAAGACTCTCTGGCAAAATGGTTAACAAAGCTTAAAGACCGAAGCGCGACACCCCCGTTGCAATCAGTCCCAAAAAAGAAAAAGGGCCGGCTTGTGCAGCCGGCCCCTGAATTTTCATCACCTTACAGGTTTCGACTTACTCAGCGGCCTCCGCCACCGGGAGAACCGAAATAAAGGTGCGGCCCTTAAGGCCTTTGTGGAACTTCACTTTACCTTCGCTTGTGGCGAAGAGTGTGTGATCACGTCCCATACCAACGTTTTGGCCTGCCCACATTTTGGTGCCGCGCTGACGCACGATGATGTTGCCAGGAACAACGTCCTGACCACCAAAAATTTTGACGCCAAGGCGACGACCGGCTGAGTCGCGGCCGTTACGGGATGAACCGCCTGCTTTTTTATGTGCCATGCTATCTCTCCTTAGCTCAGATTAGGCCAGTGTTTTGGCCTGCTCGACCCAGTCCGCTTTCACTTTAACAGCGTCAAAGCTGTCAACGTCTAGTGCGGCCAGTTGGGCGAAGGTGGTGATGCCGGCATCCGCCAGCTTTTTGGCAGCGGCAGGGCCGACACCAGTGATGGTGGTCAGGTCGTCGCCAGCGGGGGCTTCGGCCTTAGCAGCAGCTTTCGGAGCAGCTTTTTTGGCGGCAGTATTTGCAGCAGGTGCAGCAGCACCCGAAACAGAACCCGCACCCATAGCAGCTTTGATGCCCGATTTCTCAGCGCCTTTTTCCAGAACCTCGGTGATTTTCACCAGTGTCAGTTGCTGACGGTGGCCCTTGGTGCGCTTTGAGCTGTGCTTACGACGGCGTTTCACAAAGTTGATCACTTTGTCGCCTTTAATCTGATCGATCACTTCAGCTTGAACACCCGCGTCTGCAACGACGGGGGTCCCAACTGTGGCGCCAACCATAAGAATCTCGTTGAACTGGACAGTGTCACCAGCTTCGGCCGCCAGCTTTTCGACACGCAGGATGTCGCCAGCTTGGACCTTATACTGCTTGCCGCCGGTTTTCATAACCGCAAACATATGATCTTCCTTCATTTTCCGCGTCCTACGGCCCCGGTTCAACCCGGTGTTCCGATGATGGGTGTGGCCCATCTTGCCCCGAACGGCGCGCCCTTATGGGCAGAGATTAAACGTAACCATCAAGGAAACCCCTTGATAGAATGGCGGCTTATCGGTGGATTTGGACCATAAGTCAAGAAAAATAACGGTCTTTTCTGGGCTTTGCACCCGCTTGGACTTGCCATGCCGGGTTTGCCATAATAGCCAAAGGCAACACTTTAGGATCGCGCGGTCCTTTTAGACGCATGAGCCACGGAGAGCCATCCCATGTCGCAAGATAAATCAAAGCCATCGGCCCCCCTGTTCCCATTGGCAAATCAGGCCGCGAAATCAAATCCGATGGCTCCAACAGGTGCGCGCCAACCCAATCCGAATGCAGCGCAAGCCCAAGCCGCGTTTCGGACCGGGCATCTGAAGGTCTCGCAGGGTAAATTCAAAGAGGCAGTGGATGCCTATCAAACAGCTGCACGCCTTATGCCCAAAGAAATTGGGATCTGGACCGCCTATTCCAAAGCGCTGTCAATGCTGGGCGATAAAACCGCCAATAAACGCGCGCAGAAGGTTTTGAAAAAATCAGGCCTGTCAGCTGCGGCGCAAAAATCAATTCTGGCCGAAATGTCGCGCAGCAATACAAAGACATCGCGCAAAAGCACCGGCATATCCAAGGATGTCATCAACCAGCTTTTGACCCGCTTTAACGCTGGCGATGCACAGGCTGTAGCAACCGAAGCAAAGGCGTTGGCAGACGCGCATAAATCCAACGAAATCATCCGGTTGATCCTTGGGGCATCCCTTGGCGCGCTTGGGCAAAACGACGCCGCCGAAGCCGCCTATCGCGAAGCACTGGCCATTGCCCCCGATTATGCAGAAGCGCGCGCCAATTTGGGCGAGCTTTTGACGGCCTTGGGGCGCTATAACGATGCCTTGGAACATCTTCAGGCCGCGTATCATCAGATTCCGTCCAACCCAAAGGTCCTTGGCAATCTGGGGCGCGCGATGAAAGAAGTGAGCCGCCCGCATGAGGCGCTTGATTATCTGACAAAGTTTCTCAAAATCTCTCCGAACGCGCCATTGGCACAGCTGTACCGCGCAGAGTGTCTGATTACGCTTGAGCGCGGCGAAGAGGCCCTGAAACAATTGGACGCCCTGCCTGAAAAACAGCGCGCAAATGCCGAAACACTTGCTTTACGCGCGGTGGCTTTGGATCAGCTGGGCCAAAAAGACGATGCGCTGGCGCAAGTACGGGCCGCCTTTGAAATTGCCCCGACCCAAATCCGCGTTGTGACCGTCGCCGGGAACTTGTTGCAGCAACATGGCGCCTTTGACGAGGCTGAAACCATTCTGACCACCGCTTTGGACAAGGGCCTGAAACACGGCGCGATTTATCGGCAAATCGCCAACGGCAGAAAGCTGACCAAAGACGAACCCATTGCGCTTGAAATGATGGAAACATGGGCCGATACCCCAGATTTACCATCCCGCGCCGATCTGGGCTATGCCTTGGTCAAACTGATGGAAGACACCAAACAATACGACAAAGTCTGGCCCTATCTGGAAGAGGCGAATGCCGTGGTGCGCGCAGAATTTCCCAACCCCAAGGGACGTGACCGCGGTGAATTTACCAAGATGATGTCCTTCATCGAAGGCATGGATTTCTCGCGCATTGGCAAAGTTGGATATCAAGGGGACAGCCCGATTTTTGTCACCGGCCTGCCCCGGTCAGGCACAACTTTGGTCGAACAGATCCTGTCCAGCCATTCCCGCGTCACGGGCGGCGATGAAATGGCGCTGTTTCACACGATGGGCTTTAATCGCGCCTCTGATGTGCTGGCCAAAGGGGGCAAGATCAACGACATGACGCCGAAAATGCTGGAAGACATCGGCCAAGAATACCGCGAGGCGGTTCTGAAGCGTCATCCCGGCGCTGACATTGTGACCGACAAATCAATCTCGACCTATAAAGTCGCCCCTTTGGTGTGGCTGGCGTTGCCCAAGGCGAAAATTGTCGCCCTGAAACGGGACCCACGCGACAACCTGTTTTCCATGTTGAAAAACAAATTTATCTCGGGCCTGCACACTTACACCTATTCTCAGTCTGAGCTTGTGGAAGTCTATGAGCTGTTCACAGAATATCTTGCGGCATGGCGCGAACGGGCCGCAGACCGGATTTATGAAATTCAATATGAAGAACTGGTTGCCAATCCAGAAGAAGAAGTGCGCAAACTGTTGGCGTTTTGCGAATTGGATTGGGAAGACGCCTGCATGAATTTCCACCAAAACACCCGCAAGGTGAAAACCCTGTCGATCCACCAAGCCCGACAACCGCTTTACAATTCCTCAATCGGACGCTGGCGCCGGTATGAGGATCATTTGGGCGAGATGTTAGAGGGGCTTAAGGGGATGGACGGCGTCCCCGAAGATTAGAACCAGATGAAAGGGCTGTGTGTTCGCAGCCCTTTCCCTTTCTGCGTGGATCATCCGCGCTGTGTGGCTTGGCGAGCGGCGTCCAAATTCGCCTGCAAGGTCGCGCGCAACAAAGATGCCTCAGACCCGACACCCAGAAACGTCACACCCAAATCAGCGTAATATGCAAAATTTGCCGCGTCATAATGCAAAATGCCCGCCGCTTTGCCCTGCGCGCGTATGGCGGCAACCCCTTTTTCAATGGCGGCTTTCACTTCTGGATGCCCCGGATTGCCAAGATGGCCCATGTCCGCAGACAGATCCGCAGGGCCAATGAACACCGCGTCCACCCCCTCAATGGCTGCGATTTCACCGATGTTTTCCATGGCTTCGCGGGTTTCGGCCTGCAAAATCAGGCAAATTTCGTCATCGGCATTTGAAGCATAATCCGCAACACGACCATAGAGGGCAGCGCGCGCGACCCCTGCCCCCATGCCCCGCACACCGCGGGGGGCATATTGCGTGGCCGCCACAATTGATTGTGCCTGAGAAGCGGTATTGACCATCGGCACCAACAGGCTTTGCGCGCCAAGGTCCATCACCTGTTTGATCACCCAATCCTCACCAATCGGCACGCGCACGACTGAAGACGTGTCAAACTGCGCCAGAATGCGAAGCTGTTCCAGAATTCTGGTCGGATCATAGGGCGCATGCTCCCCGTCGATCAGACACCAGTCATACCCCGTGGCCCCCGCAACTTCGGTTGCTGAACCGGACCCGAGATTAAGCCAAAGGCCAACTTGCATGTCGCCTTGGGCAAGGGCGCGTTTCAGAGCGTTTTGAGGAGCGGGCATTGGATTTCCTTAACGTGTTAATATTTCAGACTGTAGCCCACGCCATATCCGCAATCAAGCCACGCTTATTGTAAGTAATCCGCCCGTTGCAGACCGTATTTTGCCATTTTCTCATTCAGCGTCCGGCGCGGCAAACACAGCTCATCCATGACCCCCACAATCGACCCTTTGTGACGGCGCATTGTGTTGTCGATCAGCATACGTTCAAAGGCTTCGACATATTCTTTCAGGGGCTTGCCTTCGGTGGTCATCACCGGTTGGGCGTCTTCGTGATCATTCATCAACAACGACGAAATCGTGCCGGTTCCGCGCCGCGACTGAAGCACAGCCCGCTCGGCGATATTGATCAATTGGCGGATGTTCCCGGGCCAAGGGGCTTGCATCAGTTGGGCGGCTTCTTGAACGCTGACGGTGGGGGCCGCGCAGCCATATTCATCGGCAAACTGGTCCGCAAACCCCGTGAACAACATCAAGATGTCTTCGCCGCGTTGACGCAGCGGTGGCAGGGTGATCTTCATCGCAGCCAGACGGTAAAACAGATCCGGGCGCAGGCAATCTTCGCATGTTTTGCCCTGTTCTTGCAGGTTGCAGATCGCAACGATACGCGTTTCAGCCGGGGTGCCCTGATCATTCATCCAGGTCAAAAGCCGCGCCTGCAACCCCATCGGCAGCGCCTCAATGTCTTCCAGCACCAAGGTCCCGCCACGGGCCTCTTCGACATAGGGTTGATTGCCGCCTTCATCCATTGGGCCAAACAAGCTGCGACCCAGCTCTTCCTCATCCGTCCCGGTGCAGGACACCACCACAAATTTCTTGCCAGCCTTGGCCCCAACCGCGTGAAGCGCGTGGGCCACCAGCGTTTTACCGGTGCCTGTTTCGCCCTCAATCAACGCGTGACCTTCTGATTGGCCGATGTCAAGAATATCCTCGCGCAGACGCGACATCACCGGGGATGCGCCGATCAGCTTTTTCATGATGGTCGACCCATCGCCGAGCTCTTTACGTAGCGCACGCGCATCCAGCGCCAGACGCCGTTTATGCGTGGCTTTCTTGACCAGATTGGTCATATTGTCGGGGTTAAACGGCTTTTCAAGGAAATCAAACGCCCCAACCCGCATGGCCTCTACCGCCATGGGAACATCGCCGTGACCTGTGATCATAATGACGGGAAGCGAGCTGTCTAAGGACATGAGTTTCTTTAGGAAATCCATTCCATCCATGCCCGGCATACGAATATCAGAAATCACCACCCCCGGGTAATCCGGCCCAATCCCCTTTAAGGCGTCCGCCGCCGAGGGGAAGGTTTCGGTTTCAAAACCAGAAAGGGCCAACCACTGGGAAATGGACTGACGCATATCTTGTTCGTCATCCACAATTGCTACTTTTATCGCCTGAGCCATGGCTTTTCCTCCGCCATTTTCACCGTCCGCCTTATTCAGCGGCTTCGATATCACTATCTTCTTCATCTAAGATAGGAAGCTCAACTTCAAATACAGCCCCCCCATCTTGACCATTTCGGGCGGTTAACCGCCCACCAAAGTCGGTGACAATCCCTGATGAGATCGCCAATCCCAGCCCAACACCGTCACCGGGGGCCTTTGTGGTGTAAAACGGTTCAAACAGATTATCGAGGTCATTGACCCCCTCGCCATTGTCGCGAACCGTGATCAACGCGTAATCCCCGCGACTTACGATAATGTCGACCTGCGGTGCGTCCACCGTTTTTGTGGCATCAATCGCGTTGCGCAACAGGTTGATCAGCACCTGTTCCAACCGCAAACGATCCCCCATCACCATCACAGGATTTCGTGGAATATTCCGCGTGATGCGAATTTCACGGCGTTTCAGCTGGGGTTCCATCATCGACAACGCCATCGACACCGACTTGCGAATATCCATCGGCTCAAACGCATCGCCCCCCTTGCGGGCATAGGATTTCAGCTGGCGGGTGATGGCACCCATCCGTTCAATCAGATCGTCAATGCGTTGAAAACTGGACAGCGCTTCATCGGGGCGTTTGCGTTGCAACAACAGCTTTGCCCCCGCCAAATAGGTTTTCATCGCGGCAAGTGGTTGGTTGAGCTCATGGCTAACCGCAGCAGACATTTCACCCAATGCGGCCAGTTTTGAGCTTTGCGCCAAGGTCTGCTCGGCCACCTCTAGGTTCTTTTCCGCCCGCTGACGTTCCGCAATCTCGCGTTGCAATTGATCATTCAACTGCCGCAAATCCGCGGTTTCCTGCGCAAACAACACCGACCGAAACTGCGCCCGGCGACTGATCAGATAAAAGGTCAGCGACAACAGCATCGCAAAGGCCATAATCTCAAGGGACAAGAATGCGTTCACCTTTTCCCGCACCGAGGCATAAGAGGTGAAAGACGCAATCCGCCACCCTTGAAACGGCACGCGGGCCTCATGGCGCATCACAGCCTCGCCCAAAAACAGCATCTCAGATGGCAACGCAGACCATTCAGTTGTGTTGCGGAAATTCCTGCGAATGGCCGCCATCGCAGGCACGGTGGTCAGCGCATCGTCTTCGTGCTTTCCGCGCCATCTGGGTTCTGTCGCCAGGATCACATCACCTTGCGAATTGGTCACCAAAACAGCGTCAGAGATCCCCGACCAGCTTTGTTCAAACTTGCGCAGGTCCACCTCGACCACAATCACGCCAATGACCTTGTTGCCCGCTTCGATTTTGCGCGAATAGGTAAATTCATAAGCCCCAGAATCGCTCTGCACCGTGGAAAACACCGTTTCCGAACTGCGCAGCGCGTCCACAAAATAGGGGTCAGACCGATGCAATTCGCCCAAGGTTTCCCGGTTGGTCGCCGCCACAGTGCGCCCATCCCCGTCGAGCAAGATCAAAGATTTGGCTTCGATCTCTTCGCGGTAGGAAATCAACCGGGCCGAGCTTTGCGAAAAATCCGATGAGTTCAGCGCATTGATCAACGCGGGATCGCGCGACAGCAAAAGTGGTACAACGGAATTTCGCTGTAACTCGCTGATAAGGTTTCCAGAATAAAGCGCCACCCGCAACTCGGCCCGGTTGCGTGTTGTTTCGGTATAGCGTTCAGTCAGCCAACTGTTTGAAACATAAATCACCGCAGCCGCAAGGCTGATCAACGCCAAAAGCACCACACGCGCACGCAGTGAAACCCCTGTGCGCGGGGTCAAAGCAGCTTTGGAATGATGTTGGACATTATCCGCCATGGCGCAAGTCTAAGCGCCATGGCGAGGGGCCACAAGTCAGGCCGCGACCACAGCATCCACCAACGAGCGGAACATTGCCACCCCATCAGTGCCGCCATGCATCTCATCCACGCAACGCTCAGGATGCGGCATCATGCCAAGCACCCGGCGGTTCTTGGAAATCACACCCGCGATGTCACCGGTCGATCCATTGGGATTGTCGGTGTAGGTAAAGGCAATGCGGCCCTCGGATTTCAGCTGCGCCAGCTTTTCATCCGTGACGTTGTAATTGCCATCATGATGCGCCACCGGAACAAACAATTCTTGCCCTTCGGAATAGCCAGCCAGAAAGGCATTGTCTGTATTTTCAGCTTTCAAACCAACAGGTTTGCAGATGAACTTCAGGTTCGCATTGCGCATCAACGCACCGGGCAGAATACCCGTTTCAGTGAGCACCTGAAACCCGTTACAAATGCCAATCGCATAGCCACCGCGTTCCGTATGGCGGATCAGCGATTTGGTGATTGGTGATTGCGCGGCAATGGCCCCACAGCGCAAATAATCCCCAAAGGAAAAGCCCCCCGGAACACCAACAATGTCCAGATCCTCAGGAAGGTCGGTTTCTTTGTGCCAAATCATGGTCACATCGGCCCCGGCCCGTTCAAACGCAACCGCTAGATCACGGTCACAGTTTGACCCCGGAAAAACAAGTACGCCCGCCTTCATCACAGCACCTGAATGGCGTAGTTTTCGATCACGGTGTTGGCCAGAAGCTTGTCACACATGTCTTTAATGGTGTCTTCCGAGGTGCCATCAGCCACATCCAATTCAATCACCTTGCCCTGGCGCACTTTTTCAACACCGTCAAATCCCAGATTGCCAAGCGCGTGGCGCACAGCCTCGCCCTGGGGGTCCAAAACGCCGGTTTTCAGCATCACATCAACACGAACTTTCATGGGGCTCTTCCTTAGTTGATCAGGGTAGGTTTGGTATTGGCATGGGTCACATTCGAAGGCAAAACCCCCAAACGGCGCGCCACTTCGGTATAGGCGTCGGTCAGATTGCCAAGATCGCGGCGGAACACGTCTTTATCAAGCTTTTCGCCCGTTTCAATGTCCCACAGGCGGCAACTGTCCGGGCTGATTTCATCGGCCAGGATCAGACGCGGGAAATCGCCGTCGTAGATGCGGCCAAATTCGATTTTAAAGTCGACCAGCTTGATCCCAACGCCGTACATCACGCCAGACAGATAGTCATTTACGCGCAGTGTCATATCGACAATCTCGCCCAGCTCTTGCTGTGTGGCCCAACCGAACGCCATAATGTATTCTTCGGGCACCAAAGGGTCGCCCAAAGCATCATCTTTATACGAGAATTCAACGATTGGGCGCGGCAGGCGTGTGCCCTCTTCGATCCCCAAACGCTTGGCCATGGAGCCAGCTGCGAAATTGCGCACGATCACTTCCAGCGGCACGATTTCGGCCGCCTTGATCAGCTGTTCCCGCATATTCAGGCGTTTGATGAAATGCGTCGGCACGCCAATTTGACCAAGGCCGGTCATGAAAAACTCAGACAGACGGTTGTTCAACACGCCTTTGCCTTCGATCACGTCCCGCTTTTCAGCGTTAAACGCGGTGGCATCGTCCTTGAAATATTGAACCAAAGTGCCCTGTTCCGGGCCTTCATAAAGAACTTTTGCTTTGCCTTCATAGAGTTTTTTGCGACGCGCCATGGGATCCCCGCCATTTGAGTGCAGCCCGCGGGGTCAAACGACTCCCGCACATGCACGCCCTATAAGCAATTCCCCCCTTTGGGGCAACATGGGGGTATCATTCTGTGACGATTATCCGGGAAAACCACCAATTCAGTACAGTTTCCGCCAAATCCGCCCAAATTCCCATGAATGAGAGCGCTAGCGGGGTTGCGATGGGACGTTTGGATAGGCATATCAAGAGCAACAGAATGACAACCCATAGATAGGGACGCCAGAATGACAACTTTTGACGATCGCGAAAACGCCTTTGAAGCCAAATTTGCCCATGATGAAGAAATGATCTTCAAGGCAAACGCGCGGGCCAACAAAAAACTGGGCCTTTGGGCGGCTGAAAAGCTTGGAAAATCCGGCGACGATGCAGAAGCTTACGCCAAAGAGGTCATTGTTGCTGACTTTGAAGAAGCTGGTCACGAAGATGTTGTGCGCAAGGTCGTTGGCGATCTAAGCAATGTGACGGCGGATGAAGTGCGCGCCAAACGCGCTGAATTGCTGTCGGTTGCCAAAGCTGAGATGGCAGGCGAAGCGTAAGACCCCTGCCTTACAATTGATCAAAGGCGCTGCCAAATGGCTGCGCCTTTTTTCGTGGCTGCATGCCCTTTTGACTCGCAAATATTCAGACAAATTGATTTGTTAACGATCTCTTTGTATTGCCACCCCAATATTGGTTCGGGGCAATACAAAGGGTGAGGTATGCATCGAAGACGTGCGAATTTAGATGACCACGGGAAACTGTCGTCACAGCAAGCATCAAGCGCCCTATCGCGCGCGTCAGATGACGGCATCGACCTTCGTAAACTGGCCGCCCGCCAAATTCTTCCCCTTGGGTTTGCCTGTGCAATTGTTTGGTTGCTTTGGGATAACGTTGCGGGGTTGGACACCAACCACATCAAATCCGCCCTTAGAACCGTGGCCCCGCATCAATGGGCGCTCGCCGCTCTCTTTTCCGCCATCTCCTTTTGGGCCCTTGGGCGATATGACCGTGTGGTGCATCGGTTGATTGGGTCCACGACAAAATCGGGGGCCGCACAACGCGCGGGCGTCACCGCGATCGCATTATCTCAGACGGTGGGCATGGGCGTGCTTTCATCTGCGTTGGTGCGTTGGCGCATGCTTCCAGAACTGTCCCTTGTTCAAGCGATGCGCATTTCGGTGATTGTCTCTGTTTCATTTCTATCGGCCTGGGCGGTCGTTGCATCTTGCGTTGCACTTCTTGTGCCCTTGGCCCTGCCCGGCTCTGTTTGGATGGCGTGGGGCGTTTTGGCTGTGGCAGGTGTGTTGGTCAGCTTCTCCATCTTTCGCCCATCATGGCTTGCCCGGCTCAAACTTCCCTCTTTAAAAGCGATGGGCGCCTTTGTGGGCTTGGCCGCGATCGACACCTTTGCGGCAGGTGCGGCCCTTTGGGCGGTGATGCCCGAGGATTGCGCCATTGGATTGGTGCCCCTGGTGGCCGCCTATCTGATTGCCTTGGGGGCTGGGCTGATCTCTGGCACACCTGGGGGCGTCGGCCCGTTTGAGGTCACACTATTGGCTTTGCTGCCACAGCTTGAAACAGAACCCGTTCTGGCCGCAATCTTGGCCTTTCGTGCGGTTTATTATGCAGTTCCGGCAGTGCTCGCGGCAGCCGTCACCATCCGGGGGCCCGTTCAAACCCCGCATCTTTCAGCACAACACAATAAGACGCCTGCGCAACTGACGAAGATCACCCCCACCGCGCTGTCCTCCTCCAGACTTGCAACCGCAATCGAAACCGCCCCGCGTGCAGAAACCGCGCTGTTGCGCCAAGGCTGTCTTGACCTGTTGGAAACGCCCAACGGCTTCCCCGCAGCGATGGCAAAACCCATCGGCCAAAGCCTTGTTGTCGTGTCTGATCCGTTTCAAACCACACAGGTAAACGCCACTTTTCTATCAGATGTGACCCAAGTGGCGCACGACAGCTATCTGTCACCCTTTTTCTATAAAATTGGCGGGCGTATGGCCGCAATCGCACGGTCTGAAAATTGGAAAACCTTGCCCATTGCGCGCGAGGCGTGGATTTCCCCTCAGTCCTTTACGCAAAACGGATCCAAGCGCCGACAGCTTCGAAGGAAACTGCGCCAGTCTGAAAAGGCAGGGGTCTGCATCCAAATCGGTGGCGCCAACCTTCCCTTGAAAGATATGGAAGATATTGCCCACGCTTGGCGCACAAGGCGCGGTGGAGAACGCGGGTTTTCCATGGGGATCTGGAAACCTGAAACCTTGCCGCATTCTCAGGTGTATCTGGCCTATCAAAACAATGCGCTTATCGGCTTTATCACACTTCACAAAAACCGCCAAGAACAGGTGCTTGATCTGATGCGGATGAAAGATAGCGCGCCAGATGGCACGATGCATATGTTGGTCTGCGCCGCCCTAAAAAATGCCGCGAAACAGAACTGTCCGCGACTGTCGCTTGCGGCGGTTCCGCTCGGGCCGCGCACCAAAGAAACACCCGTCATTCATCAGCTCAGGGTGATGTTGGATCGGGTCACAGGGGCATCCGGATTGCGTCAATTCAAGACCAGCTTTGCGCCCAATTGGGAAACGCTTTATATGGCGGCCCCCACCCGAATTGGACTTATTCTTGGGGCATTGGATATTGCGCGCGAAATTTCACAGCCGAGCACGTCCAGCAGCAGCCCGACAGAGCCCGAACCACTGATACGGTAATCCACAACGCTCCAAATCTCGTTCATATTAGCCATGAAGTGAATGCATTTGCGCATGGGTCAAATCCGTGGCACTTAGCGCCCTATAATTCATTTCTCCGGAGGCCCAAGATGGTAGATGCACTGACACAGTTGTTAAGCGAACGTGATTGGTTGATGGCGGACGGGGCAACTGGAACCACATTGTTTAATATGGGCCTCACGTCTGGTGATGCGCCAGAGCTTTGGAATGTCGAACAACAAGACAACATTCGCGCCTTGTACCGCGGGGCGGTGGATGCGGGGTCGGACATTTTCCTGACCAACTCATTTGGCGGCAATGCCTCACGTCTGAAACTGCATGATGCCCACACCCGCGTTCATGAACTGAACAAAGCGGCGGCTGAATTGGGGCGCGAAGTGGCGGATGCCTCTGGACGTAAAGTCATTGTTGCCGGATCCGTTGGTCCAACCGGCGAAATTATGGAACCAATGGGCACCCTGACCTTTGATGGCGCCGTTGAGATGTTTCATGAACAAGCCGAGGGGCTTAAGGCTGGTGGCGCAGATATTCTGTGGGTTGAAACCATTTCTGCCGGGGATGAATACAAAGCCGCCGCACGTGCTGCGGAATTGGCGGGGATGGCGTGGTGTGGCACCATGAGCTTTGACACCGCGGGCCGTACGATGATGGGCATCACCTCTGCTGATCTTGCGCAAATGGTTGAAACCATCCCCAACCCACCCGTTGCATTTGGTGCAAACTGTGGTGTTGGCGCGGCGGATCTGTTGCGCACAGTTCTTGGCTTTGCGGCCCAAGGTTCAGAACGTCCGATCATTTCCAAAGGCAATGCCGGCATTCCGAAATATGTGGATGGGCATATCCATTATGATGGCACCCCGGAATTGATGGCGGACTATGCGGTGTTTGCCCGCGATTGTGGCGCGACCATCATTGGCGGTTGTTGCGGAACCACACCCGAGCATTTGCGCGCCATGCGCGAGGCGTTGGAAACACGCCCGCGCAGCGACACCCGCCCAACACTTGACGAAATTGCGGCGGCGCTGGGCGGCTTTTCATCCAACTCGGACGGAACGGGCGATGATGAACCAAAAGCGCGTCGCACCCGCCGTCGCGGTGGCTAAACGCATCACGAGGATCCAATTGAAAAGGCCTGCCATTTGGCGGGCCTTTTTTGTGGGCATTAATCAGCCAAATATTCTCAAAACAAAGACAGCTGGTCCCCTACACGTTCGGGTGTTTTAAACGCGGTCACATCCAAGTCTGGCAATTCAGCAGCCAGCTGCAATCGTTTTGTCGCCAGTTTGAACCGATGATACAAAAGCTTTGAAAATGTCCCGTTGCCGGCCAGCCGTTTGCCAAATTCCGAACGATACGCCGCCCCGCCCCGCATGTCATGCATACGTGACATCACCCGTTTGGCGCGGTCGGGAAACGCCTCTTTGATCCAGTCATCAAAAAGCGGCCCCACTTCCCCCGGCAAACGCAGCAAAATGTAATGCGCGGCCTAAGCGCCCGCCTCTTTGCTCGCGTGTAAAATACGTTCCAACTCGTGATCCGTCAGCGCAGGGACAACGGGGGCAACCCCCACACGCACAGGGATACCGGCATCAGACAAGTTCTGGATGATTTGCAGCCTGCGTTTTGGCCCCGGCACCCGAGGTTCCATTTTGCGCGACACTGTAGCATCTAGACTGGTGATTGAGATGGCAACATGCACCAGGTTTTCCCGCGCCATTTGCGCCAACAGGTCGATGTCACGTTCAATCAGCGTGCCTTTGGTGGTGATGGTCACAGGGTGGCGATGTTCCCACAACACCTGCAAGATGCCGCGCATCACCCGGTATTTTTTCTCAATCGGTTGGTATGGGTCGGTGTTTGTCCCAATCGCAATCGGCGCAACGCGGTATGATTTTCGGGCCAGCTCTTTGCCTAACAGCTCTGGCGCTTTGGGGCGCGCAATCAGGCGTGTTTCAAAATCCAAACCGGGGGAATACCCCAGATACGCATGTGTCGGCCGGGCGAAACAATAGATGCAGCCGTGTTCACATCCTCGGTACGGATTTATGGACCGGTCAAACGGAAGATCAGGCGAGCTGTTGCGCGTAATGACACGGCGAGGCGTCTCTTCTGTCACATATGTTTTAAGGGGTGGGGCGGCGTCCGTTGGCCAATCATCCTCAATTGCGTGGGTTTGATACGGATCGAATCGGCTCCCTTGATTGCTGGTTGCCCCCCGGCCAGGCCGCTGCGTTAACGCGACATGGTTGTTTTCCTTGTTTCCCATATGAATTCATAGAACATAACAGGAACAATTGAAAGGGATTCACTATTCTCACGCGAATAATTCATTTGCTTTCGGGTCGGTCCAAGGGCACTCAATGTCGCAATCGTTCCAGACCGCTGCTGCCAAATTGGCGCATGTGTTAAGGGACCAAGAGTTTCAGCCAAGGGAAAAGGCGACCATGTCCGACCAAGAAGACGATATCATCCTGAGCGAACTGAGCGATGAAGAGCTTGTTCAACAGATGCATGATGACCTTTATGACGGTCTTAAAGAAGAGATCGAGGAAGGCGTTGGCATTCTGCTGGAACGTGAATGGACGCCATACCGGGTTTTGACCGAAGCCCTTGTGGCCGGCATGACGATTGTGGGCGCCGATTTCCGCGACGGTATCCTGTTTGTGCCAGAGGTTCTTTTGGCCGCAAACGCGATGAAAGGTGGCATGGCCATCTTGAAACCATTACTGGCCGAAACCGGCGCGCCCCGTATGGGTAAAATGGTGATCGGAACCGTGAAAGGCGACATCCACGACATCGGCAAAAACCTTGTGTCGATGATGATGGAAGGTGCGGGTTTCGAAGTGCATGACATGGGTATCAACAACCCTGTCGAAGGTTATCTGGAAGCGCTTGAAAGAGAGCAACCTGACATCCTTGGCATGTCCGCCTTGTTGACCACCACCATGCCCTACATGAAGGTTGTGATCGACACGCTCATCGAAAAAGGCATCCGGGACGACTATGTCGTTTTGGTTGGTGGCGCACCGCTGAACGAAGAGTTTGGCAAGGCGATCGGTGCAGACAGCTATTGTCGTGACGCGGCTGTGGCCGTTGAAACCGCCAAAGAATATATGGCGAAAAAGCACAATCAGCTTGCTGCAGGCTAATCCCCTTTAAGCAATGATGGATTTAGGCCTCGCATCTGGTGCGGGGCCTTTTCTTTTCCCCCAACAGCCCCCACATATGCCCAATGAGCAAAACACGTTACATATTACTGTTGATGATGGTTCTGATCGCAGGCGGATTGACCATATTGGTCGCAGGTCTTGCCGTGAGCAGCGGAAACCTGAATGGTCAAACGGCAATGTCGCTTATGCCGTTATTGTTGCTTTTGTCTGTGGCGGTAAAAGCGTTGCGGCCAGACAAGAAAGACTGATTTTTATCGTGGTTGAGAATTTCACGCGTTAACGAACACCTTCTGCTTGCTCACCCCCTGAGAAATATCCTTAAATGAAACCCTCAGTTTCGTTCTGCCCGCCCCAACGCCAAAGGATCCGCCATGACTGATGTGTCACCCAACGACGAAAAGCTAACCCGCGATGGGTTGGCGCCGAAGGTTGAAAAAGGTCAGGTGTTGATTTTGGCCTGTGGCGCATTGGCCAATGAAATCATTGCGGTTATTCAGCAAAACAATTGGGATCACATGACCCTGACCTGTTTGCCGGCAATCCTTCACAACACACCGGATAAAATCCCGGCAGCCGTGAGTGAGGCCATAGAAAAGCATCAGAAGGACTTTGAGCAGATCTTCCTTGCTTATGCGGACTGTGGAACCGGTGGGGCGTTACAAGCCATTTGTGACGAACATAATATCGAAATGATCCAAGGCCCGCATTGCTATTCGTTCTTTGAGGGAAATCAAGACTTTGCCGATCGTGCTGAGGACGAAATAGACACCTTTTACCTCACCGACTTTCTGGCGCGCGGGTTTGAAAACTTTGTAATCAAACCGCTTGGGTTGGATCGCCACCCCGAGCTGCGCGATATGTATTTTGGTCACTACAATCGGCTTGTGTACCAAGCGCAAACCAACAACCCAAAGCTTGATAAACTGGCCCAGGACGCCGCTGATCGGCTTGGTTTGACCTATGAACGCCGTTTTACCGGGTATGGCGACCTTGAGACATCACTGGCTTCGTTAGACTAAAGCGCCTCAGACGCCGTCTTTCGGATCCGTTCCACCATAGACCGCACCCCGTTTGAGCGTTGCGATGACAAATGTTCGTTCAACCCCAACCGTCCCAGTTCAGACACCGCATCGACAGCCAGAACATCCGCAACCGCAAGACCGTTGTAAAGCGCGCCAAGCACGGCCACCAATCCGCGCACAATCATCGCATCGCTGTCACCCTGAAACCGGTAAACGCCATCCTCAATCATCGGCTGCAACCACACTTGGCTTGCACAGCCTTCGACCTTGGTGGCGGGCACTTTCAGGGCATCATCCAATGGGGACATGGCTTTGCCCATGTCGATCACCATCGCATAGCGGTCTTCCCAATCATCCAAAAATTCAAAATCTTCGACGATCTCTTCAAAGGCTGCGCTGGCCATCCTGCTCTCCATTTTTCTCACGTTTCGCGCCTCTGCTCAGACAAAAGCCGAAACACCTCATTCCATCCGCATGGTTGGCTGTTTCGAACATCACGCACCGTAGGATTGTCAAAAAGATTTAAGGAGAACCGCGGAAAAGGTCCAGCCCTGCAAAGGCTCTCTTTTCAAAAGCCACAACATACGATAACCCTTTGAACAGAACCGAAGGAGCCCCTATGCGTATCCGATTGCTTGCTGTCTCTGCCTTATGTCTTGGTCTTACTGCCTGTAGCAGTGGGACAAACCTGAATCCGCTGTCATGGTTTCAAAGCTCTGGCCCAAAAGATGTGGCTTTGATCCCCGAAGATGGGTTTCTGGACGAACAAGATCAGCGGCTGTTGGTGTCTCAGGTCGTTGAAATGCAAGTGTTACGCGCCTCTGGTGGTGTGATCATTCGCGCCAAAGGCCTGCCACCTCGTCTGGGCTATTGGGACGCCGAACTTGTCTCTGACAATCTGGAAACACCCGAAAAAGGTGTGTTGACCTATGAATTCCGGATTTCCGAACCCGCCTATCACACAGACGCAGGTCGCGCGAAACAGCGCGAAGTGTTTGTGGGCCACTTTGTGTCCGACGCCAAACTTCGTAATGTGACCAGCATCAAAGTGATGGGATCGGCAAACAGCCGGACGTCACGCGTTAAATAGCCAAGCAGGCGATGGAAACCGCGGCATTAGGAAACAGCAAGCACCTCTCGCTGTTTCCTAGCGCTTAAACTTCAAAGACTTCAACACGTTGCCCTTTGGCCGCCAAAGCAAGCTTGCCTTCGCACAGCCGCACAGCGTCTTGGCCAAACACCTCGGCACGCCAGCCGGTCAAGGCCTTGACACTCCGCTTGCCCGCCGCCAATGCATCCAAATCAGCGGCCGAAGCAATCAGTTTCTGCGCCACTTTCTCTTGCTCGCAACGCGCCTTTAAAAGCACACGCAACAGATCCGCCAAGGCGGGGTTGACCTGAAGCTTTTCTTTGGCTTGATCCCCAACTTTTGGCAAATTCTCTTGATCACAGGCCAAACCGTCGGCCACAGCTTTCAGGATGCCATCCGCAATGTCCCCTTTGCGGGCTTCGCGCAGCAGCAATCTGGAACGGCCCAGATCTTGAATGCTCTTGGGTTTGGTCGAAGCAAGCTCTAGCAAAGCGTCATCTTTCATCACCCGGTTGCGGGGAATATTGCGTGACTGGGCGTGAGATTCGCGAAACTTTGCAAGTTCGCGCACAATGCCCAAAAACCGCCCGGAATTGGTGCGGGTTTTCACCCGTTTCCACGCCTCTGGCGGATCAATTGTATAGGTGTCGGGGTGGGTCAACACGCGCAGCTCTTCCTCGACCCATTCCGCCCTTCCGGTCTTTTTCAGCTCAGCCGCCAACCATTCGTAAATGCCCCGAAGATGGGTCACATCCCCAATCGCATAGGTTTTTTGCGCATCGGTCAAAGGACGACGGGACCAATCGGTGAACCGGCTGGATTTATCCATCTGTTCCTTGGCGATTTTACGCACCAATGTCTCGTAGCCAACCTGATCGCCAAAACCACACACCATCGCAGCAACCTGCGTGTCAAAAAGCGGCTTTGGAAAGACGCCTGCGTCGACAAAAAAGATCTCAAGATCCTGACGGGCGGCGTGAAACACCTTTACCACATCTTCGTTGCGAAACAGCTCATACATGGGTTCCAGCGACAGACCCTCGACCAAAGGATCAACCAAAACCGCGTCTTCATCACCCTTTCCGGGAACGGCCATTTGCACAAGGCAAAGCTTGGAATAATAGGTGCGTTCGCGCAGGAATTCCGTGTCCACCGTCACATAGGGATGTTTGGCAGCCCGCGCACAAAATTCGGCAAGCGCTTCGGTGGTCGTGATGGTAATCATTTTGGTATCCTGATCGAGTGGCCCCTTGGAATTCGGGGCAGCGTTCGGGCAGGTTTACGGCGAAATTGCCCGAAAGAAAAGCCTTGTGGAAAAACGGGGTGCGGGGCGATCACCCAAACACCACAGGTGTCTTGTCACCTTGCGCAAATCGGCGCAAAACGGCGGGGTAAAGCAGGTGTTCCTGAACCAAAACCCGCGCGGCCAGATCATCAGCGGTATCACCTTGCAACACCGGCACGCGGGCTTGCCCCAAAATAGGCCCGCCATCCAGTTCAGCGGTTACTTCGTGAACGGAACACCCGGCCAATTCGTCGCCCGCATCTATTGCGCGTTGATGTGTGTGCAGCCCTTTGTATTTGGGCAGCAATGAGGGGTGGATGTTCAGGCATTTCCCAGCCCAATGCCCTGTGAATCCTTCGGTCAGGATCCGCATGAACCCGGCAAGACAGAGGATATCAGGGCGCGCCGCCTCAAGACGTGCGGTTAGGGCCGCTTCAAACCCCGGACGGTCGCCTGTGAAATCGCGGTGATCCACAACAGCCGTTTCAATCCCCAGGTCAGCCGCTTTTGCAAGGCCGCCAGCGTCAGGAATATTCGACAACACAAGGCACGGGCGCGCGGGGTGATCACCGATCATCGAGTTGACCAGCGTGACCATGTTCGAGCCGCCGCCTGAAATCAGGATGGCGACCCGTTGATGCGACCCTGCCCCGTCTTTTGTCACAGAAGCGAACCTAGGTATTTCACACCTTCACCGGTTTGGATAATGCCCAGCTGGCTGACGGTCTCACCGGCGTCGGTCAGCAGTTTGGTGATGTTTTTCACCTGTTTGCCGTCGACAACCATGATCATGCCGATGCCAGAGTTAAAGGTTTTAAGCAGTTCCGCTTCGCTCATCTGGCCGGTTTCTGCCAGCCATTTAAAGACTGGTGGCAAGTCCCACGCATCCAGATCAACCACGGCGCCAAGGGTGTTTGGCAACACGCGCGGCAGGTTTTCGGTCAGGCCACCCCCGGTGATATGGGCCAAGGCGTGAACGCCACCCGCGTTGATTGCCTCAAGAACTTGGGTGACATAAAGACGTGTGGGCGCCAAAAGCGCCTCGCCCAATGTGATGCTAGCATCCCAAGGGCAATCCGCATCCCAACCAAGGCCAGAAACCTCGACCAGTTTGCGCACCAAAGAATACCCGTTGGAATGCACCCCGTCCGAGGCCAGCCCCAGCAGAACATCCCCCGGGCGCACGCCGCGCGGCAACACTTCGCCGCGTTCCAGCGCACCGACCGCAAAGCCTGCAAGATCAAAGTCACCGTCTTCATACATGCCCGGCATTTCGGCCGTTTCCCCACCAACCAAGGCACAGCGCGACAGCTCGCAGCCTTTGGCGATGCCTTCGATGATCCGCGCGGCTTTGTCTGTTTCCAGACGGCCCGTTGCGAAGTAATCGAGAAAGAACAGCGGTTCCGCCCCTTGGCACACAAGGTCGTTCACGCACATCGCCACAAGGTCGATCCCGATGGTATCCACATTGCCCGTGTCAATCGCGATGCGCAGTTTGGTGCCCACCCCATCTGTGGCAGACACCAGAACCGGGTCTTTGAACCCTGCGCCCTTAAGGTCAAACAGCGCGCCAAAGCCGCCCAGACCCGCCATCACGCCCGGACGGTTGGTCCGTTTGGCGGCCGGTTTGATCCGCTCCACCAGCGCGTTGCCTGCGTCAATATCTACACCTGCATCCGCATAGGTGATGCCCTTAGACTGATCGCTCATGTCGACCCCCGATAATCCAAAGCTGCGTTTTCACGCCACGAGGTAACTTAGTGGGCGCAAAGAGTCTACGCCCAGCTTGACGCGGGCCAAAAGTTTGATACCTAGGGGGCACGGTGGGCCTGTAGCTCAACTGGTTAGAGCAGAGCGCTCATAACGCTTTGGTTGCGGGTTCAAGTCCTGCCGGGCCTACCAATCCCCCACCGACATCCCTGCCCCAAGACGCTGATCTGTAAGGGTTTTATGCGCAGGGTAAGGCGTTATGACGCATAATTGCTGCCTTCATCATCCAAGAGCGCCTTTAGCTCGGACAGATGGCGTTCGGATTGTTCAGGATAATCCTCTAGGTCTTGCGCCGTTTTCTCTGCAATCTCGTCGCTGAGAATTCGAAGCTTTTGCCCGGTTTGCAGCGCACGAATATAGGTTTCCGCCGCACGCTCAAAATAATAAAGCCGATTGAACGTGTCCGCGACGCTTGATCCAATCACCAATACGCCGTGATTGCCCATGATCATCGTTTTGACTTTAGGAGCTGTAAGCATCATCGCACAGCGCGCGCCTTCGCTTTCAAACGCAAGCCCTCCATACCCCTCATCAATCACATAGCGGTTGAAAAACGTGGCCGAGTTTTGATCAATTGGCGGCAAAGAGCTGTCCGCCAAAGATGCAAGCACCGTGGCATGAACAGAATGCACATGCATCACGCAGCGCGCGTGTGGACAAAGGCGATGGATCGATCCATGCAACCCCCAAGCCGTTGGATCCGGGGCGCCCGGGCGGTCCATCGTGCCCTGATCATCCGCATCCAAAAGCAACAGATCAGAGGCTTTGATGCGCGAAAAATGCATCTGGTTCGGGTTCATCAAAAACTGACTGCCCGCCTTGTTCACCGCCAAAGAAAAATGGTTTGCAACCGCTTCATGCATATTCAGCCGTGCTGTCCAGCGAAAGGCCGCGGCCATATCCACACGTTGCTGCCAATGATCAAGATTGATCCCGACTGGAATGGGGGTGTGTTCTTGGGGTTTTTGATGCATGTGACGTCTCCGGTTTTGATCAGCCTACGGGTTTTGATCAGCTTATGGGGCATCAAGGACCCCAGTCAGGTCTGTTTTCCCCAAGAAATCGCAGGAAACCGACCTATAAGGGCAAGACCAGCTCGGCCTTTAGTCCGCCCAAAACCTCACTGTCGCCAAGGCGCAAATGCCCCCCATGACTGCGTGCGATGTCGTTTGCGATCGCCAGACCCAATCCCACCCCAGACCCATTATTTTGATTGCGCGCGGCGTCTAATCTGGCAAATGGTTTCAGCGCCTGAGAGCGATCCGCCATCGGAATGCCCGGCCCGTTGTCTTCCACAACAAACCGCAAATCACCGCGACCTTGAAGCACGGACAACATCACCTTACTTCCGTAACGCGTTGCATTTCCTGTCAAGTTTTCCAACGCGCGTTCAATTGGAATACGGCGAAGCGATTTTGGTTCTGTGGCCTGCAACACCCCAAGGGACGCATCCTGCCCGGCGCGTTTACACTTTTCGATGATATCTCGCGCCAGCACATTGGCATCCAACTCTTCTGTCGGCTCATCAAAGGACTCTGATCGCGAAAAGTTCAGAAATGTATCAACCAGACGCGACATATCATCCACGTCCTGCTCCAAATCCTCTTTGGCCTCATCGTCGACCATCGACAGGCCAAGCTTTAGCCGTGTCAGCGGCGTGCGCAGATCATGGCTGATCCCTGACAGCATCAAAGTGCGTTGTTCAATCTGCCGCTCAATGCGGCTTCTCATGTCTAAAAACGCCTTCCCGGCGGCGCGCACTTCGGTTGCCCCGGCAAGCTTGTAGGGCACCACCTCGCCTTTCCCAAAGGCTTCTGACGCGCGGGCTAACCTGCGGATTGGGCGCAGTTGGTTGCGCAAAAACAAATAAGCGATCAGCGTCATCAGCAACCCTGTTGCGACCATCAAAACCAACAATTGATGCGGATTGGTTGCCGAAACACGTTCGCGCGACAATGAGATGCGCATCGGTCCGTGTTGCGTCTCAAAGCCGAGCGTCACAAGGGTCGGTTGCGTTCGCAAATCGGCCCCCCGCAAACTCTGCAACCCATCATCCAGCCGTTGCTCAACCAATTTCCCGGTAAAATCCGTAAACTTAATGGACCGCGTGACCGGATCCGAGGGCAGCTGGATGTCCAAAGCCAAAGGGGCCACCAAGGGGGCAACCGCGTCCAGCGCAGCCGCAACCGATGGCGCGTCGTTCACAAGCCGGGTGACATAATCCAGTTCAATGACCACAGCATTGGTCATCTGCACCGTGATCCGATTGAAATGTCGTTGGATGAACACCACCGAGACCACAAGTTGCAGGGCCACAATGGGCAAGATCAGAATCAATGCAGCACGCCCGTAAAGGCCCCGCGGCATAAATTGTTTAAGCCATAAGAACATGCCCAGACCCTACTGCGCCGCGCAGGCCCCTGCAACTCAGGTTTAATCCGTCATAGATCAACAGATACAAAGGCCCCCCTGCTGAATAAAACGCCGCGCTCACCTTGCCAACCCTGTCAAACCGCGCCCTAATGCGCTGAAATGAAAGGCATCACATGACGGATCAAAGCCCCCCGGTTGGCGTGTATCAAACCTTGGAACCCGGCATTCGCCGCATTTTGGCCCCCAATCCCTCGCCGATGACCTATTGGGGCACCAATACATATGTTTTGGGCCACGGCGATGTTGTGGTGCTGGATCCCGGTCCCAATTCGCCCACCCATCTCGACGCTATTCTAAAGGGATTGGAAAACGGCGAACAGGTCAGCAAGATTTTGGTGACACATGCGCATCTTGATCACTCCCCTTTGGCCAAACCACTTTCGAAAGCAACAGGCGCACCGGTTTTTGCCTTTGGCGATGCGCAATCCGGCCGCAGTGACATCATGCGCGACCTTGTGGCGAACGGGCTAAAATCAGGCGGTGAAGGGGTGGATGCGTCATTTACGCCCGACAAAACCCTGTCCGATGGCGATGTGCTAGACCATCAGGGAACAAATATCGAAGCGATCTGGACCCCAGGCCATTTCGCCAACCATCTGAGCTTTTGCGTGAATGGCGCAACGTTTACAGGGGATCACGTGATGGGCTGGGCAAGTTCATTGGTGTCCCCCCCAGATGGCGATTTAACCGCCTTTATGGAAAGCTGTGAAAAACTTCGCATTCGTGATGACCGTATTTACTATCCCGGTCACGGCGCCCCAATTCAAAACCCAAAAGAGCGCCTTAACTGGCTGATCCATCACCGAAAATCTCGCGAGGCGGATATTTTAAATGCGCTGGAGAGCGACCAGGCGCATACTGTCACATCCCTCACCCGCAGCATCTATACCGACACACCCAACGCCTTGTTGCCCGCCGCACAAAGAAACGTCTTTGCCCATCTCATTGATCTTTGCGGGCGGAATTTGGTGCGGGCAGATCCTTCTCTGGAGGTCGGAGCAAACTTTTTCAAACTTTGATGAAAAAAGTGAATTTCTCCTCTTGCGGGGAAAAAAACCCAAAGCTATACAGCCCCCAGTTCCGGCGTAGCTCAGCGGTAGAGCAGTTGACTGTTAATCAATTGGTCGTAGGTTCGATCCCTACCGCCGGAGCCATTTACAACGTAAGTTGTTGAAATACCTACCGAAGTCACAGCGTGACTTCGTAGGTGCGGCATCAGGGTGTTACATCCCCCTGCGGCCAGATGGCATGACCGTTTCGTATCCGTCCCAACCGGACCTGAAACGAATGTTGAACCAACCCCACCTTCCAAAGCGCGGCAACGTGTATCAATGGCGGCGTCGTTTGCGCCGACAATCCACAGGAATCGTCGACATCAAGCTCTCGCTGGGGACGACAGACCTGCGCTGCGCACATATCTTATCCCGCAGGATCAGTGCGGAAAGCGATATCGTTATGGAACAACTCACCCACCAACAGATCACGTCAGACATGGCGCGGCGCTGGCTGGCCAATGTCATCACCAAAGAACGGGCAAAGATCGAGAATTTAAAACTGCTGCACCGCTTTGATTCCAGCGACCCCGCTGATGATAATCGCCACGACCAAGCCACGGCTGACGCATGGGCACAGGTGAATGCAGACGGTTTGCATGGGGCGGCCTCCGAACATCCATTGGTTTCCTTAAATTTAGACAACATCCGCGATGACCTCACCAGCGAAGCCCGACAGAACATCATTCAACGCGATTTCAAGACGTTAACAGGTCACCCTCATCTTTCGGCCTTTGACCGCTCAAAGCTGATATCTTTATTGATCGCTGGAAAAGCCGCAGCTTGGAACCGGCATGGAGATGCCTTGGCTGATATCGACACATCGGCAGATGATCTTTGGGACAGTGCCTCTCAACTGCTTGCAACAGAGACAGACCCAGCTGTCCCATCTCCGCAGCCCGCCCCTGCTCCCGAGGTAGACGCTGACACTCTCGATCCCGACATGCTGGCCGTGGTGTCGCGCATGAACGAGATGAAGCGCGGCGAAGGCATCGAGGAAAAGACCTTGCGCCAATATGAGAGCTTTGTTGGCCTCTTCACCACGCTGACGGGCATCAGCGACGTGCGCCTGATCCGGCAAACGGATGCCACAGGGTTTCGCGCGGCGCTTTACAAGCCGCCGAAAAGCTGGGGCAAAAGCCCCGCTGACCGCAATGCCTCTCGCGATGAAATCATGGCCCGCGCCGCCAAACTGCCACCGGACAAGGTCGGGCTGTCCATCGGCACGATCAATCGCCACCTAGAGCATCTGGCCCAGATTGTTGAGTGGGCCTCTGATGAGGGTATTGCGGTCAATCCCAAGCTCAAACCCGGAAACTGCGCCGCAAGGATACCGTTCGCGACTGCGATAAGAAACAGGCGTTCACCGAGGCAGAGCTTCGCCGCCTGTTCAAATCTCCAGTTTGGACCGGATCAAAGTCCGAGTATCACCAATCCGATCCCGGCACGGAAATTTACCGCAACGGCATCTATTGGACGCCTTTGCTGGGCGCGTTCACGGGCGCGCGCCGTGAAGAGGTCGCAGGATTGGCCCCTGCCGATATTGTTGAGCGCGATGGCATCCCTTGCCTCAGCATCGAGGATTCCGAGTTGCGGCGGATCAAGAACATCTCGTCAAAACGGATCGTTCCGATCCACAGCCGTTTGATCACGCTGGGTTTCTTGGATTTCGTGGAAGCAGCCCGCGCCAAGGGGCAAGCCGAGCTGTTCCCTGATCTGCGCGAACCTGCAACGGGGAAGCATGGCCGCAAACTGGGCCGCCGGATGCGCCAGATCGTCGACAAGACCTTTGGTGCTGAGGGTGCAGGCCTGTCGTTCCACAGCCTGCGTCACTACGTTCAAGGCACGTTGGAGCATGTGCCTGAAGTCACAGACAAGGTGCTGCGCGATATCGTCGGCCATGAGGGCAAAGACACCCATGAACGCACATATAGCAAGCCCGCGCCCCCTTCAGTGTTGCAAGCAGCCATTGAACGCTTGCCGACCGTGATCTGATCACATCCCCGGCCCGTCAGACGTCGGGTCAGTTTGCGCATTTTCGTTCAGGATGCGGGTCAACTCCGCCCGCTGATCCGCCTCCATGTCCTCACGCTGTTCGAGAACATAGGCGGCATCTGCTGCGATCTCTTCGCGTTCCTCGGCCAAAATACAGTCAATTGTGCGGCTGATCGATTGAGCCAGCGGGGTCAACTTCGACATAACGGGCCGAAGACGGGTTGCAATCCGTCTGCGTTCATCTTTGACCTTTGGCGCATTCGGCCCCCAATCGAACTTTCCCTCGCTTGCTTCGGGTGCTGATATCCAGCGCAAGACGGCACCGCCAAGCATATCGATACCTTCAACCAGCCTCTTTATCAAAGACACCGCCTTTGAAAGCTGCGCCTCTGCGGTCACAACTTTGGCCTCAACGTCAGCCAGCTCAACCTTTACCGCCGCCGCCTCATCTTTAGCCTGATCCCTTTCCGTAGTAGCCTCCTCGACCTCTGCCGGCACATCAACCAGACGCTTCTCTGCCTCTTCTGTCTCCGCCTTCACCCCTTGCAATTTCCCGGCCTCAACACCCGTCTCTGCCTTCACCTTCTGGAGCTTTTCCTTCGCCATCTGTGCTGCCTCAACACTTTTTGCTGACTCTTCTTCTATGGTGACGGGCGCAGTCTCGGCATCAGCCCTCTCTTTGCGGGCAGCATCCGCTGCCCGTTCCTCTTCTTCGCGGTGGCGCTCAGCCGCCGCCATTTCGCGCGTCGCCGCCTGCTTTTTGCGACGCGACTCCTTGATCGCGCGTTTGCGCGATTTCCGGATCGTGGCCTTGCCTGTGATCCGTCCCTCATCGATCATCTCTTTGGCTTCAACATGCGCTGTATCAACAATCTCATTGGCCAGCTCATGGCCCGCTGCCTGCTGATCCGCCCGCCATTCCGAAGGCGGAATATGGCGGCGCTTTTTCGGGATATCCTCGCCAGCCTCTTTTGCAACCCGCCGCGCCTCGGCCCTACGGTCCCCACGCGCGATGCCAAGGGGCGCAAATGCCTTTCCAGCCAAATCCTGCGCATGTTCATAGTTTTTCAAAAGCGGGTTCACCGAGGCCTGCAACACCTTCTGCCGTCCGCGATTGACGGTGACTTTCTCTGTCCAAACCGCTGTAACGAAATGGATGTGAAAGGCCTCCTCGTCATGGTGCGCATTGGCATCGCGCAGCTGACCGTCAGGGAAGTGCTTTCGCAGAAAGTCCATCGCCGTTTTCTTGAATGCCGCGACCTTCTCCGCGTCCCATTCGGCTTGGCCAGTCCCTCCAAACCATTCCTTGTTCACCGTCAAAATGCCCTCGCGCAAGGGACCACCCGAACACCGACGCCAAGGGTCGCTTTCCCCTTGAACGATAAGAGCTGTGCGTTCAGCTTTTCGGCCCTTCTTGCGCAAAACCTCCATCCGTTCACGGAAGTTGTTGTGCTTTGCCCCAGCGACTTCTGCCTTGATCTTTCCTGCCAATTTGGTTCGCAATGCAAAACCTCATTCAGACCCGACGCATCCAGATCAACATGGGACAGGTCGCCGCCACTGCGATGATCATGCATATCAAAACGCCCCAGGTTGTCCGGGTGCACCCCTTGGAACCGCAGAACAATCGGCGGCTTTGGAACGCCAACGGGTTGGGGATTGTCAAATTTGGAATGCACGGACATGATGGACCTCGGGTTATCTGCTTTCCCCAAGGATACCCGACGCCCCCGAAAATCCCGGCACAGGTTGCCGAGGTTTTCTGAGGATTGCGCATCACGAACCCGTGAGAATTGCCGCTGCGATACTCACTAGACATTTTGCGGTCCGGGCAAGCCCTCCCCACAACATGTCGTTCACTCAGGGGAGACCCCTTCTCGTCAGATCCGTTCGGGCAAAGCCCTTCCTGATCCTCCTGCGACCAGCAGTCTTCTGGACCCGTAGCGATATGCGAAATTGTTTATCTTCAATGTCGTGCCAACGGGGTGACGCCATCCACATTCCAGCGTTGCTTGCCTTGTCACGAACGGCCCTTTGCCGCCATTAACCGGGTCTCAACATGTTGCGATGAAGCCTTCCCAGAGCGGCCATCCGTGCGGCCTGCAGCGTGCTTTCCGTTGCATCTTTGTTCTGGCTGCGAACCGGGTTTTGCACCAGAGATGAAAGTGGCTGACACACAGTAACAGCCTAATGGAGAGGCTGAGCAAAGAGGGCTCCAGACACCGACTTGTCGTCAACCTTTAAGTTGATGAAAGGTCTTCGCAGATCGTGGTGTACCCCTTGCAACAGATCCATTTCTCAGCCCTCCATTGCGAGATCGCGATTCCATTCCTGACGGTCTTTTTTGGCGTGTCGCTTCGTATCATTCTTGCATTTGGTCAGATGCCCTAGAACTTCGCCGACCCTGAGACATGCACGCGCAGGCGGGCCATTCAGTGCGCCCCCATACGTGCAGGCGGGTCCGTAAATCTTCATCAGGGCCTTGCGTTCGGCTTCGCACAGCCCGTTCACCACCATCGGCCCGAGCAAGAGGCTTTCGCTCAGGCAGCCATTGGCGCGGACAATCTCGTGGTGATCACAGGCAAAATGTATCCAAGTGATGGACTTTTTGCCCATCATATGTCGGATCCCGCGCAAGCCCGTCAGAGATTTTGCCGGTGCAAAGGCTTCGGTGCCGAAGGTGTCTTGCAACTGCCCGTGACCGCCAACAAACATCCGGTGTTGCGGCGATACGATCAGATCTTGCGCAGGCAGCCCCTGCCCCAAGGCACCGGCGCAAATCAGCACCGGCTTGTCGTCTGCTTCCGTCCTTTCAAGGGGATGCAGGCCACTGCGGGTCCAGCGGATGGGCTGCGGGCCGTGATCCAGTGTCGTGACCAGATCGCCCGGCCTTAGGGTTTCAACCGCGCGCGGGCCGCTCGGCGTGTCGATCATCGTTGCGGGCGCGTAACACGGGATGCCCGAGGCTACCATTTGCTGCCCCGTCATCTGCGCAGGCGTGATACCCTGAAGCGTTAACGTCTCGCCCTCGGGGAAAGTTAGCAATGCGTTGCCGGACCCGTCATCGCTGACGACAACATCCCAGATATTAACGGGGTTGCCCTCCAGATCGCGCAGGTCGGACACATCAAGCTGGTCATTGGATTTGCCATCACTGTCGGCATCGCCGATATCGAAATCGGTCACGGTGGTGGAGCCCATGGATTGATCAATAAGAACAACATCATCACCGGTTCCCGTTGTGATGTTATCATTACCACTGCCGCCGGTCAGCGTGTCATTACCAGCACCACCATCGAGCGTGTCATTGCCCGATCCACCCGCAAGTATATCCGCACCAAGACCGCCAGAAATACTGTCATTGCCGCCGCGGCCATCAATTTCGATCCCGGCAGTGTCAAGCTCGCCTTGAACAACATCGGCATAATCGGTCAGGATGAGATGCTCGATCTCGGAAAACGTCAGCGTCGAAGTGCCGTCGGTGATCGTGCCGGCCTTGTCGCCGGTGTAGGTGATCGTGCCGGCCTTGTCGCCGGTGTAGGTGACCGTGACCGGGGCGGTCATATCCGACAGGTCGATGGTGTCGCGGTTGGTGCCGCCTTCGCCTCCGACGATGGTGTCATTCCCAAAACCATCGCGGATCACGAAGGTGTCGCTGCCATCACCGCCCGACATGTGGTCAGCGCCGGTGCCGCCTGACAGGCTGTCATCCCCCGACCCGCCATCCAGCGTATCGTTGCCAGACCCGCCGCCCAGCGTGTCATTGCCGCCCAGGGCGGTGATGGAATCGTCCCCGGTCCCGCCCTCAAGGCTGTCTTCGCGGTCAGTGCCGGTGATGGTGTTGTTTGGCCCTTGCTCATAGGCCAGCGCATCAAAACTGCTATAGCTGGGTGCAGCGGTCCCGTTGGGTTGATACGCGTCCACGACCTTGTAATTCGCACCCGGCTGAATTGGCGCGTCAGCGGCATATCCAACCAGTGTATTGTCCACATAAATAGAGTGGACGGTCACGATCGTATTTCCCGGGCCCAACATCTCAAAGGCGTATTCCGCAATCGCATAACCACAGGCGATTGGCGATCCGGAGGCATCGGTGACGGTGGCCGTCTGCTGCGAGTTGTCCTCGACGTTAGATTCGCATGGATCGCCATTCAGTTTGGTATCGTCGTCGGTCACCGTCATGGTGCGCGCATCGGTCGAGTTTGACCAATCTGACTTCAATCGGAATTCATCACCTGTTCTCGGGAACGCACCCGCCGGGCCGGGCGTGGTCAGATTGGTTGCATCCCACGGCGAAAGAAGCGTCACAGTATAAGTTGCCATCAGTATCTCCTAACCAATTTAACGCCGGTCCATCAGCAAAGATCAGCGTAAAAATCAGGACAGATGCTATCCGCGAGATGCAAAAAGGGACTTAATTTCGCAAAATAACGGTGGAAAATGTGCGCCAAATACAGATCTAATTTGATAGATCGCTCAAGCAAATCAGACCAAGGGGCTTGATGCTACACAGGGCGATACAGTCGCGTTCCAGTCATTGCATGCCGCAACCAGGGTTGGCAGGCGTTTCAGCCTATGAATGGCGGCTTTCACCTTGTGACGGAATGATCCGAGCACTTGTAGCGAATGCACACTTTCCACCCTTCTTGTCGATCAGTTGAAACATATATTCGACCTCTTCTCTCCCCATTTAGGCAGTATCAAGAGACGGCAAAGGAGCCTTGGCGGCTTTGTTGCGTCACCTACTCGCATACGCTATGAAGTGCTACATCATACTGCGGCATCACCAACGGTTACGCTGCGATCATATCTATATTTCCCAGTGGCTTACAGCATCGTTAAAGATGGCTCCGCTCCCTACCGCCAAAGCCAAATAAATACTTTATTACAATGGGTTACGCGCAAAGGTTTCGCCCACATCAAGGCAGTCTAACGTGCGCGGAAGCAGTGTGATCGAAACGCACGCATTGCACAGTCGCAACAGTACGCAGTCACCCGTTTCTGATATCCTGCAAGGCAAACTGTTTTATCTATCGTATTTGCACCTAATGTCATAAGGCAGCTCGAAGCAGACATTGACTGGTCGGGTGGCATTGGGCTTGGTTTGATGACGGACACGCGAACAGAACGTGAAGTCGCTGTGGCTATGCCAAAGCCCGATTGCCGCTTCACCCGCAAACGGCTCTTTAAGCACAGTTGCACATCCTGCATACAGCATGTTAGCCGGAGCATAGCCATTCTTGAGTATGCTGCTCAAGTGTCGGTTAGGGCTGACAGGGTGATTGCACAGCTTGTCAGCCTGAATTTCTATGACCTTCTACTTCCGCACCGGCTAACCAACCGAGAATCCGCTCAGCCGACTGATCCACAATGACGGCTCCCAGCCCAAAGTGACCGGGGTGCAACGTAAGCGAATTCGAATGCTGCAGGTGCATTCAGTTTGTTTTGACTTCCCGAGAGCTGACATTAAAGCTGAAATTTCAATATTTTTTCCGTCAAAGGCCGTTGTGATCCTGTTATGACCCACACTGCGCCGTGCACGAACGGCCGCTTTTAAGCGCAACAACAATTTTGACCACCATCAGAACACTAAATCACGGCGAGAACATGGTTGATTAAGAGCCGTGTGAGCGAGCTGCGGCGGCTGGTATCCGGCCAAACACCGTAGGTTCCGAGGTCAGGGATTTTCCAATCCGGCAACACCTCGACCAGGCTCCAAATTTCAAGTCAACTTCTGCGACGGAAACCGGCAACCGTTGAACGCCCAGGCCGGCGCACAGGGCTGACCTCAAGGCAGCGAAGTTATCGACAAGGACGCGACCGCGATTGGTGGACAGCACTTTCTCCGCACCTGCTTTGTGCAAGACGACTTGATCAGCCAGACCCTCCATTGCAACAAAATCCGCGCCTTTAAGGTCGTCTGGTGTTTTGATCTTGGGCAATGCTTTCAGATAAGATGGCGCACAAACCAGTTTCCGCTCAAAACTGCCTAATAGCCGTGAACGGAGCGCAGAATCGGGTAAATCCCCCATGCGCAAGGCCAGGTCGATTCCTTCGGACACCAGGTCAAAGTTCCGGTCAAGATACCGAATGGTGACAGCGACAGCCTGATACTGGCGGACAAACTCCCAAATCGCTTGCTCATAAGAACTGCCTGCCATGAAGGCTGGGAGGGTTTTGGTCAGCGCCCCTGCTGGCTCGTTGCTGATGTCAACGATGCTATTCAGACCGTCCTCAGCGGCGGCCATCATGCGTTGAGCATGGTCCAACAACCGTTTGCCCTCATTGGTGAGCGAAAGAGAGCGGGTTGAGCGGTAGAACAAAGTCACCCCAAGCCGATCTTCCAATTTGCTTACATGTTGGCTGATACCTGATGTGGCAAGGTGCAATTGTCTGCCCGCAGCAGAAAAGCTGCCTGTTTCAGCGACGGTCGCGAAGATTGCCATGGCGCGTAGGTCGTCGATCATCTTTCATCCTGACTGAATAATGATTTCACATAATTCGATCCAATAGAAAGATGCTGCGAAAGCTAGCTTGGTTCTACGAAAGGATGAACAATGATCATTTCCACAAGCAGTTTCAGCACCGGGCACGCCTTTGATTACTTAAAAGAGCTTTGCTCCCACTTCGCAAAACGGGTTCCCGTTGACGCTGCAAATACAAAAGCCCGCGTAACGCTGCCAATCGGCACGTGCGATCTGGCGGCGAGCGGAACCGATATTTCGGCCCGTATCGAAGCCAATCAGGATCACGTCGACCGTATGGAAGAAGTGTTCGGTGGGTGGATTGAACGCATTGCATTTCGTGAAAACGCAAAACTGACGTGGCAACGCGCCACGCTTCCAACAAAGGAATAATCTCATGCTTCGCAATACACTTTTGGCATTTTCTGTGGCGCTGATCGCCGGTGCCGCTTCTGCTGACACCATGTTTACTGTCGCCAACACCTTTTAAGACCCACCGATGACTGGAGAGGCCGAAATTTCAACCATCGCATTCAGTGCAGATGTTTACGCAAATCAGGCGGCAAAAGTTGGTGCCGATGTTGAGATTGCCAACTTCGTCAATCTATATGAGATCGGCGTGGCAGACGACATGTCCACCCTGACCATGACCATGACTGTGAGCGACACAGCGCAGCCAGCAAACAACCCGATGCCTGCTGACCGCTTTGACCGCTATTACTTCACCTTCACGAGCGCAGGCCCGGCAGAGGCCGCCATCGACGCCGATGCGTCCACTGCTGTGATTTCTGATGGCGCGACTGTCACGGTCACAACAACTGGCCGCGTCGTGGTGGCCTTTGGTGAAGGGGCTGATTTCACGCCGGGCAACAAGGTCGTTATCAACCTTCAATAACGTAACAAGCTGGTCCCAATAATGGGGCCAGCATCAATGAGACGGAAAACTCACATGACCCCCATGACCATTATAATCGGCCTTCTGTCAGCCTTCTTCCTGTTCGCCAGCTCAATCAAGATCCTCGGCTGGCAAAAAATGATCTTTGAAACGCAACTGGCGATGTTCATCAAATACGGGCTGAACCGACAGATCTTGGCGCTGACGGGCTTTCCCGAACTGTTTGGCGCGATTGCCATTTGGTTTCAGGGATCATGGATCGGAACGCTGGGTGCTCTGGCATTGCTTGGCACATCTGTTGGCGCAATCGGCTGCCATCTGATTTGGGACACTTGGAAAGCAGGCGTTCCAGCGATGATTACCGGCACTTTGGCGGCTGTCGTGGCTTGGTCTGGTCGCGGGGCATTACTCGGATTTCTAGGTCTCGGCTAACCCCTTCATTGGAGAAAACCCATGAGTGACAGCATCCGCATTTCAAACGCAAAGGGCCTTTATCTTGAGAGCATTCGCGATGGCAACATGAATGATGCCTTGGATAAATACACAGGCGACCGCTATACGCAGCATTCAACAGGTGTACGCGATGGTAAGGAAGGGGGCATTGAATTCTTCACGCCGTTTCAGGAACACAACAAGGTGCGCGACATTCAGGTTGTGCGCACGTTTGAGGACGGGAATTTCGTTTTCTGCCACGTGTATCAGAATCTTGGCAACGGCGAGGCGCAATGGGTCACAGCGGACATCTTTGACACCGATGAGGACGGCAAGATCACCGAGCATTGGGTGCGATCGCGGAATACAAATGGCCAACCGTCTCTGGCCGCACGATGGTCGATGGCCCAACTGAAATTGAAGACCTCGATCAAACCGACGCCAACAAAGCGGTGGTGCAGGGTTTTGTAGATAACGTCCTGATGGGTGGCCGCGCTGATCTGGTGACCGATTTTATTTCTACCGAACAATACGACCAACACCACCCCGAAGTGGGCGATGGGTTGGAAGGTTTTGGCAAGCACCTCAAGCAAGTCATGGAGAGCGGTCAGGCAGCACAATACGTCAAGGTTCATCACTTGTTGGGGCAAGGCAACTTCGTCGTCATCTACAGAAATGTGAAACAGGGCGGCGATGATTGGGCGTTCCTAGATTTATTCCGCTTGAGCGGCGGAAAGATCGTCGAACACTGGGACGTTCAAGAGAAGATCGGCCCGAAAGAGACCTGGAACAAATCGGGCAAGTTCTAAGCCAATGGCGGTCCCCAACTGGGGCCGCCCCCAGCCCAAAGCGGTCAAGGGAGCTATCGGTTGAGCGGTTTTATCCTGTCGACGGAAGAATAATATTGAACGCATTCGCTCTAGCTTATGAGCTGAGCGATACCGTATCTGCCACATTTCCGTGCACCACGCTTCGCATCCACAGCATAATAGCCATCACACCACATATGCATGCAGCAGAGACACCAAGCAGAACCGGCAAAAGAAGATCCCAACCGGCAGTTTTCAAAACGCTACTTGACCCAAGTATGAGTGCTAACATCCAGCATGATAGCGACACACCGGCGCAAAGATTAATCCCGACAAGTCGACCCAGTGGGATGGCCACAACACGCGATCCCTTAATGCGGTCAAGGGCCGGAATGACGACAAAACTCAACACGATCGCGTTCACCGTCAGGGTCGACACGACGACAGTCTTGCTCCACAGTTTGGGCGAAAACTCGGAAATATCGAATTGTGTACGCACCCAGATCAATGCGGCACCCGACAGCCACAGACCAACACAGGCGATACTCACGATGCTATGAATGCGGCGCAGCTCGTCTAGATCGTTTTGCGATACAGGCTGGCGAATGCGGTGCAACGACCTGAGATCGTAGTACAGCGCAGGGCCCATTCCAAGCACCAGAAACAGCAAATGTGCGTAGCGGATTAGATCGATTAAAATAGGGTGGTCCATATGTCAGCTCGCCAAAAAAATTTAGATGCATAGCTAAATGCGAATTTGAAGTAAGATACGACACCATTGTTAGAAAATGGCATCCCGACAGCCCCGTTCTAATGAGGGCGACCGTCAACACTTTGTTTAACCTGTTAGCATTACAGCCAAGCGCGGAGCAAAGGCTGCCTGCGCTCTATATCCGAAAAGACATATCGCTCTTAAATATAGTTTCTTTTCACGGCGATACCGACCGCTTGGGCACGTGTTTTTGCCCCAAGTTTGGCACAGGCGCTGATGGCGCGTTGCTTTACCGTCGATTCCGCAATGGACAGCGATTGCGCAATATTGCGTTGTCCCAAACCGTCGCGGAGAGCAAGCAGGACTTCCAGCTCTCCTGCTGACAACGCCACCCGCGGGCCCATCATCGGGACCCATTTCGTGAGATTTGCATTCATCTGATGCATCTCACCGTCGGTCAACTCTCGGTCATCGCGCGCGATGCTCAAAAACGAACGGTTGCCTTCAAGCTCCTGTGCAAAGATCGCGCCATAGACCATGCCAAAGGGCTTGGCTTCGGTTAGGATACCTTTCACATCGGGTAAATTAATCTCGGACCAACGGATGCCCCCTGTTCTTGAGATGGCCCACATGAACACGGGATCAACAGCGAAATAACTGCGTTGCTGATACCGCGTGGTCCAGCGTTCGTCGAATTCCGAATGGACCATTTCTGTCCCGCTCATGGAGAAGCCGAAGACCAAATAAAACCCGGACGTTGAAACTTTACGAATTTCAGCCAGTTCGGTTTCAAAATCTGGAATGGTGGATGTCATCTCAAGTCACAGTCTATTTACAGTTTATGCCGGAATCGGCGGGAGCGCCTACTCATTACGCCGCAGGCAGCGTTGCCCAACTGACTAGAGACGTTTCAGCCTTTTATAATGTTGCAGTTCAACATGGAAGTCGCCACGACAAGCGTTTCTAGCAGTGCCTGCCATCAGACAATTTGATAATCCTGCACGAAAGGAATTCCCAAAAGCCGATATTTGTGCATCCGGCGCGAGTAGCAACAAAATCCAATGAGTAGACCATTCTGCCTCAATAATGCAGCGGCGACCGATCAATGACAGCTTTGACGTATTGCGCCGCAGCATTCAAGGTTGCTGTGAACGGCCGCTTTGGGCCGTCGAGTGACTTTGCAAACTACGCTATCTGCCCAATGCTGCCGTTGGCATAAACCACCCTACGTAACATTACATAAGGCGGATTTGGTCTTTTGGGCCTGTCTACATAATATTACCTTACATAGGGGCTGCGTGGTCCTGTCTTACAAAGACATAGCGATCCTTGGCGTCCAGCAACTGTTTCGCCGCCCGTTCAGGGTTGTCGTTCACGGCGTCTGTCATCCGCGCGGCGAACCCGTTGAACGCCACGGGCAGTTCCTCATGTTCCCACCCTTCCAGCGCCGCCATGGTGATGCAGGTTCCGGTGACTTGCTTGAGCAAGCTTGCAATATGTTCCTCGCGCTGCACTTCTTTCATGGGGTTCGGATCGGCCCCGCTGCGCATTTCGATCAGGTCGTCATTCATTTCAGCACAGACCACATCCCATAACGGATGGTTGGGCCAGCGGGCGCGGTTGCTGTCGTTTGGGTCTGGGTCTGCGTATCGGACAAGTTCACCCGAAGACCGGCACAGGTCGCCAAACTGGTTGAAGAATTGATCCCATGTGCGAATGCCCCAACGATCTTTCAACAGGTCTTTGCCCGCCCGAAACTCAACCCGCCAGATTTGGTTCTGGGTGGCCCGTTCCTTGTCGGGGGACAGGGGGCCGGGGACGTGACCCTTATGTAACGTATAGGGCGCGTTGGTATTGCCCACGCCCTTATGTAACGTATGGTTCCAGATGTCCCACCAATGGCTTTTGCCACGGGCGATCACTTCGGATCGTTTGTTATAGATAATCACCTGTCGGTTGGCGATGCTGCCGGATGTGACGGACGACACCCAACCGGATTTTCCATGCACGGCCACATCCTCGTAGGTGATGTTGTCCCGCCGTTTGGCGGCGCTATGCGCGATCAGGTTGTTTGGGTCGAGCGTGAGGTCGTTTGCCAGCACATCCACGCAGAAATCAGCGCGTGAGATGCTGACGTCGTCGGGGCCAAAGCGGACCCCAAATGCATCCAGAACCCGCTCACAATGCGCCTTGGCCGCACCCAGCCCATGAATGGACAGGAAGAATGACCCAAAGGACAGGCGGATGCCCCATTTGTCCCGCGCATTGGGTTTCTTGATCGACCAGTTTGCGCCCTCGGGGCCGCCGTCCAGCAAGAACCGATAGCCTTTGCCGCCGTAAGGTTTGAGCAAGAACCGCGCGCCGCCATAGGTGATCAGAACGTCTTTCTGGTCTTCCTCGGCAATGGCTTTATGCGCCTCCAGATATTCAAACAGCTTGGGGCCGATATTGGCCTGAATGGACAGCGCCAGAGTGTCAAAACCACGGTGCAACAGGGTGTAGTCTTCGGGTGGTTCTGTATTTCCAGAGGGGGGTGCTACTATCACCCCCCTCTTGGGGCTTGCCCCATTCGAACGGTGGGCTTTGTTGCGCGGGTTGGAGCCTCCGGCGGGGTAGCTTTTGTTTTGGGGCCGAGGGCCAAGTTTGCTGTTCAGATTAGTTTTGGTCATTGGTCTGTCTCGCAATCCAGTTTTCGGCGCGTTCAGCGCATTTCGAGATGTTCAGAAGATCGGCATGGGCATAGCTTTGTGTGTTGTTCCAATTGCCTTGTGCGTCCTTGTAAGAGCGTGTGAAATCAACAGAGTAGAAGCTGTCGTTCTTCCAGATGGTGGCTGTGATCAGGCCAAGCCTGAACTTGTAGGCGGGTTGATTGGACATGGTGTCCCTTTCTTTAGGTTGGTTGTTGGCAGACATAGAAAGGGCGCAAGGTGGCGACACCTCGCGCCCCGTTTGAAAGCCTCTCGGCCCCAAAATCCCCACAACCGCTACCAACTGTTGCGGGGCAAAACTGAATGTCAGATGGTCTGTGAGGTGTTGGACACCGTGCGGTCCGCGATCCACTTTTCCAGATCAGAACGGCGATAGCGGATTGAGCGGGCAGAGACTTTCACAAAGTCCGGCCCGCCGCCGCGATGCCGCCAGTTCTGCAAAGCGCGGACGGAATAGCAAAGGATCGACGCGGCTTCGCGTTCGTCTACAAGCTGGCTGGTTTGATTTGCGTTTTTCATGTTCACCTCGTTGTCACTGTTTGCGTTGAGGTGAAGGTGCGGCGTAATGGGAGATTTCGGTAACACCATAAAGGATTTGTTTCTCAACCGATGTGGTGTGGAACAAATCAGCCTTCTTGGAGCACTCGATTGATACGCCTTCCAAGGGCAATTGGCGTTCCGAAACTATCCGGTATGAACTCTTCCAAAAACACTTTTGCCATCAGAAAGAACTTACCGTTGAATTCATCTTCTGTGGTTTCATCACGATAGCAATGTGATTTCGCTGGGTGCCCTGTCTCCGTTTCGTACAATGCCGCTAAGTCGATGAGCATCTGATCTAAAGATGGGTGCAGGCTGCCCTTTTTTGCGCCTTTGATTGAATTGAAGTGATCGATTTCTCCCCGACAAACTTCGAGAATTCTTTCGCATGCAGACTTCGCCTGATCCAATGTGTTGTCGTTAGAAGGCAATTTCTGTTTCATGTCAAAAACGTCGAAACCTTCCCATCTTTCTTCATGTGTAAGATGATCCAACTGCGTATTGAAATCGCGTACAACCTCATCGTGCAGTTCAGCTAGCGCACTTAATAATCCCGAAGTTTTATCGCGAAGCCGAGAAACTTGCACACGACGCGCCTTGCGCGTGACTTGAGGGGTATTCGCCAAGTAACGCTCATATCGGACTAAAAAGTGCACCAACCTGTCTTTGAAGAGATAAGTCTCGCGCTGTCCCTCTATTAACTGGTGGATTCGACCAACAATTTCATCCGAAACCTTCGCAGCGATTTCTTCTCGTGAACTCATTCTAGGGTGGTTTCTTTCATCAAGCAGAACGTTTCGTGCTTAGTAGCTAATTAGGTTACGCCACACTTCCCAAAGCACTTGCAAGTCTATTGGCGATCTGCCCGGTTCTTTTCTGCATTGCGACAACTAAGCGGCTGGATTGTTTTACCATTACCTCCCTACTCACCGACAACTCGCAATGCTGGTTGATGGTGTTCCTGCGGCCTTGGGCGCAAAGCGGACGCCAATCGGCTCGGCTTGACGCAAGTACGAACAACGATCTCGTATCCCTTTCGCGTAGACGGCTTGCAATGATGCTCAGCGTACTCGCTCAGAAACCGGTCACAGAGCGAAGCTACTGTTGGGGCGCGCAATTGACGTTGCCGATCCTCTGCGGGGTTTCCGCCTTTGGCAACATCGCCCAATAGCTTGCGCGCTTCGTTGCGAGCTTCCTCCGCCGTTAAAACACCATGCTGCCCGATTGAGCGTCGACGGGTTCGACCACCAGACCGATATTGCACGAGGTATGATTTACGACCCGAGGCGTAGACACGAATACCGAACCCCGAAATTTCCGCATCCCAGACCATGTAGTCTTGGTCTTTGGCTTTAAGTGCCTCAACATAGCGTTTGGTTAGCTTGGACATAACATGAACCTCTCATCGTTTGATCGTCAAACCGCATGATTTACGGAAGCACTACGGAAGCAGTAGGCAGCGAGTTCTGGCGTTAGCGATGAGTCACCAACGCAGCCACCGTCAAGAATAATCGATTCTTTTCAGACATTTACGAGAGACAAGCGAAGTATGGAGAAAGCTGACGAAAAGGCACTGACGCGGCTGTTAATCAATTGGTCGTAGGTTCGACCCCTACCGTCAGAGCCAATAACCCCTTATTATTGCTACAAAATCCAAAACCAATTGATTTTGCTGACAGAATAGAGGGGGCGTTCTGTCAGAAATTGGCAACGCGCTCTGCCGTTGTGTGCAGCTCAACCCACAACACGTAGCTTTTTCTTATCAACCGACCTAAGTCGTCGCACAGCGCCTTGGACGACTGCCCTCCGGCCCATAGCTGCTTAAGCTAGGCGGAACAGGTTATATTGTGACCCGCAACCGCTTGCCACATTTCCGCCTTAATTTACATGCAGTGTTAACCAACCGTCATCAAAGCCTGGGGATCGAAAGAGGCACAACATGACAGAAAACGAAAAAACGATGGCCCGTGAAGCAACGCCACAAAAGCGGTTTCATAAGGCGGACCCCTCGCCCTCGCAGAAACGCGATGTTCCCAAAGAGACGCCAAAGGATCAACCTTATCTCTTTACGGATTGGGCCAGCATTTAATTACCTCAATATCTGACTTTGCGCCGTCCTTGAGGCAGGTTAAACTGTGGCATGGCGCACCAACAGACATCAGCCCCAACCGACCCACCCGTTTCAAGCATTCGAAATCTTGGGCCGGCCTCTGATGAAGGCTTTGCGCGGGCCGGCATTCACACAGCCAAACAGCTAAGAGAGCTGGGCCCGGATGTCGCCTATGAACGGCTTCTATTAACCGGCAGCAAACCCCATTTCATTGGCTATTACGCCATGGTGATGGGGGTGCAGGGTCGCCCTTGGAACGATTGCAAAGGCAAAGAGAAAGACGCCTTGCGCCGTCGCTTTGACGCCATCAAGGAAAAGGTCGCGCCACTTGCCCAAGCATCTGATCCGTTGGCAAAGATCTTTAATGAAATCGGGATTTTACCGCAGCGTTAATCGCCGTCGCGCAGCGCTGGCAAGCCCACCCCGGTGCTTTCAAACCCACCATCCGCCGCAATCACCTGCCCCGTCACATAGCTGGCTTTGTCGGAACACAGGAATGTAATCACGTTCGCCAGTTCCTGCTCAGACCCATACCGATTTAACGGAATGGCATCGTGATAAGACGCGATGATTTCCGGGCTGTGCACGGCCATCGCAAGCTTTGTGCGCACCGGCCCCGGACACACACAATTTGCGCGCACGCCGTGTTCCCCCAATTCAGCAGCCTGTTGCTTGGTCAATTGGATCACAGCAGCCTTTGATGTGCCATACGCCACGCGCAAGGTGGAGGCGCGCAGACCCGAAATAGAGGCGATGTTTACGATCACGCCCTTGGTCTTTTTCAACTCCGCCATCGCCGCACGCGTACACAGGAAAATACCATCCAGATTGGTGTCCATCACCCGGCGCCACATCGCAAAGTCGCAATCTTCTATGGGCCCAAACTCGGCCACACCTGCATTATTGATCAAAGCATCAATCTGGCCATATTCCCGCAAAACTTCAGCAACCATCCGGTCAACCTGCGCTGGCTGTGACACATCGGCCAGAACCCGCAAACCACCTGTTTCGGCGATGGCAGCGTCCAAAGCCGCCTCATCGCGGTCCACCATCGCCACCCGCCAGCCATCTGCCAAAAACTGCTTGCTGGTCGCCAGACCAATCCCCCGCGCCGCGCCGGTTACAATTGCCACTTTGCCCATGAAACTCTCCCTTTTTCAAAACGCTACACTGCGACACAGCTTGTGCAACAGATATGAGCAATGACCCTACGGCACAAAAAAAGGCCCGACCCCATCAGGGCCGGACCATATTCTGAAAGTCAGGGAACTGCGGCGATTTAGCCGACCAGTTCTAGACCCGAGAAGAAGAAGGCAATTTCTTCTGCTGCGGTTTCAGGGGCGTCTGAACCGTGAACCGAATTTTCGCCGATCGACAGGGCGAATTCTTTACGGATGGTGCCTTCGGCCGCGTCTGCTGGGTTGGTTGCACCCATAACTTCGCGGTTTTTCGCAATCGCATCTTCGCCTTCAAGAACCTGAACAACAATCGGCTCAGAGATCATGAATTCACACAGTTCGCCAAAGAAAGGACGCTCAGAATGAACGCCGTAGAACTGTTGAGCTTGCGCCAAAGTCAGTTGAATGCGCTTGGACGCGACAATGCGCAGGCCAGCCTCTTCAAACTTCGCAGCAATTTTGCCGGTCAGGTTGCGTTTGGTGGCATCTGGTTTGATGATCGAGAAAGTGCGTTGAACGGCCATGTCGGTCCCCATTTAAAGCTATGCCGGTCAGGAGGGTCCCACCGGCCAAGTCGTTTCAGTGTCATTTGCCGCCCCCGTAACATGGCCCCAGAAACAAGGCAAGACGCGTTTGAAAAGCAGTGATTGACGCCCCCGCTTCACTCAGGCACATGGGGGCATGCTTAAGATTTCCAACATCTCCTACGCCGTCGAAGGCCGCCCCCTTTTTGAAGGGGCCAGCGCGACCATTCCAACCGGGCACAAAGTGGGTCTTATCGGGCGCAATGGCGCGGGTAAAACCACGTTGTTCAAGCTGATCCGCGGCGAACTGGTGCTTGAAGGCGGGTCCATCACCCTGCCCGACCGCGCCCGCATTGGCGGTGTGGCCCAAGAGGTGCCAAGTAACGAAGTGTCCTTGATCGACACCGTATTGGCGGCGGACAAAGAGCGTGCTGCCTTGATGGCTGAGGCGGAAACCGCAACAGATCCAAACCGTATTGCCGAGGTGCAAACCCGCCTGACGGATATTGATGCCTGGAGCGCAGAATCGCGCGCCGCCTCGATCCTGAAAGGGCTTGGATTTGACCAGCCTGAACAATTGATGCCCTGTTCTGCCTTTTCTGGTGGTTGGCGCATGCGGGTGGCTTTGGCCGCTGTGCTCTTTTCGCAACCTGACTATTTGCTGCTGGATGAGCCGACCAACTACCTTGATCTTGAAGGGGCACTGTGGCTCGAAAACTATCTGGTGAAATATCCGCACACTGTGATGATCATTTCCCACGACCGCGAGCTGTTGAACCGTTCTGTTGGTGCGATCCTTCATTTGGATGAACGCAAGCTGACCTATTACACTGGACCGTATGATCAGTTTGTGCAGCAACGTGCCGCCAAACGCGCCGTTCAAGCCGCTGCCGCCAAGAAACAAGATCTGCAGCGCGCGCATTTGCAAAGCTTTGTGGACCGTTTCAAGGCCAAGGCCAGCAAAGCAAAGCAGGCCCAAAGCCGCGTAAAAATGCTTGAGAAGATGACCCCCATCACGGCACCAGAAGATGCGGCACGTGTGGTGTTCACCTTTCCAACGCCCGAGGAATTGTCCCCGCCGATCATCGCAACCGAAGCGGCTGCGGTGGGCTATGACGAAACCATCGTTCTGAAGAACCTCAACCTGCGCATCGACCAAGACGACCGCATCGCCCTGTTGGGGAAAAACGGTCAAGGCAAGTCAACGCTGGCCAAATTGCTGTCTGGCCGGCTTGAAAAGCAAAGCGGGAAATTCATCACGTCCAGCAAGCTGCGCATCGGTTTTTTCGCTCAACATCAAGTGGATGAGCTTTATGTCGATGAAACCCCGATCCAACACCTGACCCGCTTGCGGGGTCACGAAGGCCAAGCCCGTATTCGGGCGCGGCTGGCGGGATTTGGGCTGGGGGCTGCCCAAGCGGATACAGAAGTTGGGCGTTTGTCTGGTGGGCAAAAGGCACGCCTGTCTTTGCTTTTGGCGACGATTGACGCCCCACATTTGCTGATCCTCGATGAGCCGACCAACCACCTGGACATCGAAAGTCGCGAGGCGTTGGTGGAAGCGCTGACCGCCTATAGCGGGGCCGTGATTTTGGTCAGCCACGACATGCATTTGCTCAGCCTGGTGGCGGATCGTTTATGGCTGGTCAAAGACGGTGGTGTGAACCCTTATGACGGTGATCTGCAAACTTACCGCGCGATGCTTTTGGAACGCGACAAGCCCGCAGGAAAGCAAAAACCAAAAGCCAAAGCGCCGGCAAAACGCGCCTCGCGTGATGATATTCTGGCCCTGCGTGCGGAAGCCCGAAAATGCGAGGCGCGCGTTGAAAAGCTGAATGAAATGAGCGAGAAGCTGGCCAAAAAACTGGCGGATCCCGCGCTTTACGAAGAAGAGCGGCTGGATGAAATGGCCGTTTGGCAGAAGAAATACAGCGAGGTCATGGACGCTATGGACCGCGCAGAAGAGCTTTGGATGAAGGCGCAAGAAAAGCTTGAGAAGGCGTCCAAGTGATGTTTGAGCTGCAATATTTCATTCCCGCCTTTGCGACATTGTTTGTCGTAATGGATCCCATTGGGTTAACGCCGCTGTTTTTGGCACTGACACAGGGAATGAATGCGCAGCAACGCCGGACTGTTGCGCTGCGGGCCGCTTTTGTGGCCGGGGGCTTGCTGACGCTTTTTGCGGTTTTTGGTGAAAATGTTCTTGGGTTTTTGGGCATTTCAATGGCCGCCTTCCGCATTTCAGGCGGCATTCTGCTGCTTTTGACCGCGTTGGATATGTTGTTTGAGCGGCGCACAAAACGGCGCAAAGACCAAAGCGAAACCACAGTTGATGCGGCCGAAGACCCCTCGGTTTTTCCCTTGGCGATGCCTTTGATGGCTGGCCCCGGCGCGATTGCCACGATCATCTTGCTTTCAAGTCAAGGCGATGGGTATTCGGGCACAATGTTGGCGCTGGTGGTGATGTTCACCGTTCTTTTGATCACATTGGCCTTGTTCCTGGCCGCAAATCTGTTTGAGCGGTTTTTGAAAGAAACTGTCATTACGGTGCTGACCCGCGTCTTGGGAATGTTGCTGGCGGCCCTTGCAGTGCAATTTGTGCTGGACGGTTTGCAATCCTTTGGGGTTGTTGGGTAAGCCCGCCCCCTGTCGGTCGATAACCTGTCGGCCCCAGGGCCATGACATTTGCGCAAAACACCCTATATGTCAGTAAATCGTTTGCACAGAGGGGGCACTGGCGGTGACATGACCACAGACATGTTCGGACAATTTGCCTATCTTGCCCTGCTGCTCGTGGCCGTGGCGGGATATTTTGTCACTGAAAACCGGTTTTCCCTAGGGCAGACATTGCGCCATAGCTTAATCTGGATTTTCATTTTTGTCGGTGTTTTGGCCGCCGTTGGCCTTTGGCAAGATCTCAAACACGACATCACCCCACGACAGAGCTTTATCAATGAAACGGGGCAAATCACCCTTCCCCGCGCCTATGACGGTCATTTCTATGCCCGTGTAATGATGAACGGCAAACCTATTGATTTTGTTGTGGATACTGGCGCCAGCAATATTGTGATGACCAAAAAGGATGCTCAGCACGCGGGCATTGACCTTTCCGCATTGCGCTTTTTTGGCCGTGCGATGACCGCAAATGGCCAAACCCGCACAGCGCCAGCCCGTGTGGCACGCGTGGCGCTCGAGGGGATCGCGGATTTCAATGTAGAGGTTTGGGTCAACCAAGGGGAGATGCCGCAATCTTTGCTGGGCAACACCTATCTTCAAAGGTTTGAGAAGATCGAAATCAGCCGTGATGAGATGATTTTGACCCGGTAAGGCGCATTATTTCACATAATTTCAAGCTGCTATGCGCTTGCCTTCATTTCCCATGGGCCGTTTTCCTGCGACCAATATTTGGCGGTGCAGCCCGCCGCAACAACGGCTTTCCACTGAACGCGCGCATGGGCAACCGCATCTGGGTCATTGCCGTCAAACATGATCGAGACGCGCTCCATCCCTGTCATCTCAGCCTCTGAAACCTCTGCACCATCAATTGCAATCAACACATTTGGCGCATTGGCAAGTTTGGCTTCAGTGGTCAAAAGAACCGGCTGATCCGGGTCATGCGCGCCGCCAGACAGCGCGTGCGGCAGAAACCCCTCTTCTGGGTCCTGCCACAGCTTTTCATCCAACCAACGCAGCCTTTGCAAATTGGTGCCCCGCACCGCAACCCGCCACTTGTTTTCAAGCGAGCGGGTCAACAGCACCGGCAAGGTTGCCTCAAGCGGCGAACGGGTCATGTGATAGAAGAAGACCTCTCCTCCTGCCTTTTTATCCGCCGCGTCGGTCATCTTTAGCCCTCAAACAAGTCTGAAACCAAACGGCTCAGCGCCATGACGCCCCACCCTGTGGCCCCTTTGGGCGCAAGCGCTGTTTCGCCCGCGGTCTGGGCCGTACCAGCGATATCTAGGTGGATCCACGGCGTGCCGTCTTTCACAAACCGCTGCAAAAACTGTGCCGCGGTGATGGAACCCGCGGCCCGGCCGCCCACATTTTTCATGTCGGCTTTGTTGGACTTGATCAGCTCGTCGTAAGCTTCGCCCAGCGGCATCCGCCATGCGCCTTCGTTTTCAGTTTGCGCGGCTTTCAGGAAGGCATTGCAGAACGGATCGTCGTTTGAGAACACACCGGTGTTTTCATGCCCCAACCCAATCAGAATTGCACCGGTCAGGGTGGCCAGATCAATCATCCCCATAGGTTTAAAGGTTTCTTGCGCATACCACATGATGTCACAGAGCACGAGGCGCCCTTCGGCGTCTGTGTTGATCACCTCAATCGTGTCACCCTTCATGGATTTCACAATGTCGCCCGGGCGTTGCGCCCGACCATCGGGCATGTTTTCAACCAACCCGACCACAGCGACAACATTGGCTTTCGCTTTGCGCAGCGCCAGCGCCTTCATGGTGCCCGCAACCGTGCCCGCACCGCCCATATCCATGGTCATATCTTCCATGCCAGCGGCGGGTTTCAGGCTGATGCCACCGGTGTCAAACACCACGCCTTTGCCGATCAGAGCCAATGGGGCCGCGTCTTTTTCGCCGCCATTCCACTTCATCACCACAACTTTGGACGGGGTTTCCGACCCCATGCCCACACCCAACAGCGCCCGCATGCCCAGCTTTTCAAGCTCTGGCTCATCAAGCACGGTCACATCCACGCCCAAATCACCAAGCGCGACAAGACGATCCGCAAACTCAACCGTGGTCAGCACGTTTGAAGGCTCATTGACCAAATCACGGGTGAAAAACACACCGTCGACCATCGCAGCAATGGTTTCGGCCTCATCTTCGATCTCATGCGCATTGGTCATCATGACGGTCAGCGCGCCGCCCTCTTGCGCCTCTTTCGACATGTGATCCACAAACTCATAGGCACGCAAAGCCGCCCCCATCGCAAGCTCACTGGTGAAGCGACGATTGCCCGCGAGGATCAGAATATCTTTTCCCAACAACGACTTACCGATCTTACCACCCGCTTTTCGCAAGGCAGCCCCTTTGGCTTGCTTGGACAGGCGAAGAACCTGAACGGCATCAGCAGAAAGCCCCGTGGGATAGGCCAAATCCGCCACATCGCCTTCTTTCATCTTGGAAAAGGCGTCACTTTCGGCAAACCGCAACAGCGCACCGCGCATCAGCTTGTTCACACGGCGCGCGCCGGGGTCGAGCTTGCCCGGTTCGGACAGGATCACAACAATCCGGCCCTCATGCGTGGCGATGGCATCCAGATTGGTTTCGATAAAACGGGGGGTAATGGGGGTCGACATGAGAATTCCTTTTACGGCGATTTACGGCGATCTTTTGCCATTCGTAGCCTTAGGTGGGCAGAAACGCCAGATAGCAGTTTTCCCTCGCGGCCCAATCGGCTAGAAACACACAAGATGTTGTGGCTTACCGGGGGGCTCGTGGCCAGATTCGACCGCTATATCCTTGCGCAGCTGTTGTTGCAGTTCGGTTTTGCCGGGCTGATTTTGGTATTGCTCTTTTGGATCAACCGCGCGGTAAAGCTGTTTGATCAGATCATCGCCTCGGGTGAAACCGCCTTGGTTTTCCTTGAATTTTCCGCGATGATTCTGCCCAGTGTGATCGTCTTTGTGCTTCCGATTGCCGCCTTTACCGCCACGGTCACTGTCACCAACCGCCTGAGTTCAGAAAGCGAATTGGTGGTGGCGCAGGCCACAGGGTTTGGCCCATTTCGGCTTGCCCGCCCGGTTCTGATCTTTGGCGTCATTGCTGCGGTTTTCATGCTGATCCTGACACATATCCTTGTCCCAATGAGCCAACTTCGCTTTGCAGAACGTCAGGCTGAGATCGCGGAAAATGTCACCGCGCGTTTTTTGACCGAAGGAAGCTTTGTGCACCCGTCCGAAGGCATCACGCTTTATATCCGCGAAATCACCTCTGATGGGGAACTGCTGGATTTGTTCCTGTCGGATGAGCGTGAAAAAGAAACGGGCGGCGCCCATCTGACCTATTCAGCGGAACGCGCGTTGATTTTGCGCACAGACGATGGGCCGCGGTTGTTAATGTTTGATGGTTTGGCGCAAATTCTGTCCTCCGAGGGTCGTTTGACCACCACCGGGTTTGACGAATTTACCTATGATGTCTCTGCCCTGCTCACTGGGCCAATTGTCGGGGATCGTTCGGTAAGCCAGCTTTATACACACGAGCTTTTGACCCCCAATAAAGCCATCCAAAAGGAAACAGGCCAGACACGCGCCGCCCTGATTGCAGAAGCCCATTTCCGCAATGCCCAAGCGTTTTACGTAATTGTCGCAGCATTGGCTGGGTTTTCGATGCTGATCGTTGCAGGCTTTAGCCGTTTTGGCATGTGGCGGCAGGTGCTCATTGCGATCGCTGTTGTTGCGACGCTGCAATCCGTTGACAACACGATGCTGGATTTGGCGCGTCAAAGTGAAACGGGAACGCCGCTTGTCTATGTGGCCTCGCTTGTCGGGGCGCTTTTTAACATCTTTGTACTGTGGCTTGCGACACGTCCGTCCCCGTTTGACGTTCAACGCCGCCGCCGATTTTCCCGCAAGGCCGCAAGCGGGGCCAGCACATGAAGCTGCATTTCTATATCGCCCGCAGGTATCTGTTTTCCTTTGCGACAATGATGATGATCCTTGGCCTTATTTTCATCTTGCTCGACATGGTCGAAAGCATGCGAAAATTTGACGCCACGCAAATTGGCCTTGCCGATATACTTGAGCTGACATTGCTGAATATGCCGATGTGGATGTACCGAATTGTCCCACTGGTCGCCATCTTGTCGACGATCTGGATGTTTCTAAGCCTGTCACGCAGTTCTGAAATGGTGGTGACACGGGCCGCTGGCAGATCAGCTTTGGTCACGCTTGTGTCCCCGGTGCTTGCCGTGTTCATTCTGGGCGTTCTTTTGCTTGCGGTTGGCAATCCGATTGCTGCGGCCACATCAAAAAAATATGAACGTCTTTCCGCCCAATACAAAGGGGCCTCCGCGTCGGTCTCGTCGATCTCAGACCAAGGCGTCTGGCTTCGGCAAGGCAGCAAGGATGGCCAAACAGTCATTCACGCGGCGTCTTCTGACTTGGGCGGGACGCGACTGCGCGATGTCACATTTTATTCCTTCTCGCCTGACGGCACACCGACCCTGCGCATTCGGGCCGCTTTGGCCACGCTGCAACCGGGACGTTGGGCGTTACGGTCGGCAAAAATCTGGGAATTAGGCAAGGCTGAAAACCCCGAACGCGAGGCCCTGACCCACCCGGCCTATTGGATTGCGTCGAACCTGACCGAGGATCAAATCCGCGACAGTTTTGGCAAGCCCACAGATATTTCCATTTGGGATTTGCCCGCATTCATTGATCAGCTTGAAGAGGCCGGTTTTTCCGCCCGCGCCCATCAGGTCTGGTTGCAAATTGAGCTCGCGACACCGTTTTTTCTGGTCGCCATGGTCCTTGTGGGGGCCGGGTTCACCATGCGCCACACACGTTTTGGCCGCACGGGTATGATGATCATGTTTGCGCTTCTTTTGGGGTTTGGTGCCTATTTTATCCGTAACTTTGCCCAAATTCTTGGTGAAAACGGGCAAATTCCTGTTTTGCTTGCGGCTTGGACACCCCCTATAGCGGTGATCTTATTGTCATTGGGTATTTTACTTCATTTGGAGGACGGCTGATGCGCGCCCCCTCGCGTCATTTTCGCATAGCTGACACCGTCAGAAAGCTTGCATTTGCGGGCGCGGTTGCATGTGTCTTTTCTGCAATCCACCCCTTGCCTGCGGCTTTTGCACAGTCGGCCACATCTCAGGCCACATCGGCACAGTCTTCACCGGCAACATTGGTGGCGGACAAAGTGCAAGTCATGGGAAACTCTGGGCTTTTGGCCCAAGGGAACGTCTTAATCCATTTCAATGGCAAAACGCTCAACGCCTCAAGTGTTCGCTATGATCAGCAAGGGGATCAACTGATCATCAAAGGCCCCATTGTGTTGCAGGACGGCGATGAGCAGGTCATTTTTGCCAGCAGTGCTGAGCTTTCTGGGGATCTGAAAAACGGAATTCTGCGGTCCGCACGGCTGGTTCTTAACCAGCAACTTCAAGTGGCCGCGGTTGAGATTAACCGCATTCAGGGGCGCTATACGCAGCTTAATAAAGTTGTGGCCTCATCCTGTCAGGTTTGCGCAAAATACCCGGTTCCGCTGTGGCAAATCCGGGCAGAGCGTGTGGTTCATGACCAGAAAGAGCGCCTGCTTTATTTTCATAACGCGCAATTTCGCATCGCGGATGTGCCAGTCTTTTATTTGCCCCGCCTGCGGATGCCAGACCCAACCCTAAAGCGGGCAACCGGGCTGCTTGCCCCCAAAATACGCACGAATTCCGCATTCGGAACCGGTATTTTAGCACCGTTTTTCATCCGTCTGGGGGATCATGCAGATGTGACATTATCCCCGTTCATCGCAGAGAAAACGCGCACACTTGAATGGCGCTATCGACAGGCCTTTCACAGCGGGGATCTGTCTTTTAGTGGGGCCATTAGCGACGATAGCATCCTTCCCGGTGAAACACGGTTTTACATTTTTGGCGAAGGGGATTTTGACCTTCCTCTGGATTTCAAGCTTAAATTCCAGCTGCAAGATGTTTCTGATCCGGGCTATTTGCTGGATTACGGCTATTCGGACGAAGATCAACTGCGCAGCGCCATTGCGATCACCCGCGCGCGCCGGGATGAATTTGTCTATGCGGGTGTAACCCGACACGAAACATTGCGGGCGGATGAAATTCCGGTTTCAGACCAGCTGCCCTTTGCGCAAGCTGACCTGATCTATGAACGTCGCTGGGTGCCCGGTTGGATTGGCGGCATGGCCAGTTATCAGCTGTCCGCCCAAAGCTATTTTCGCGAAAGCAGCGCCGATCAACTGGGGCGCGATGTGACCCGTTTGGGGGCGCAACTTGACTGGACACGGGATTGGCAATTCACCAGCGGCGCCATTCTGTCTTTTGAAACCGCTGTTAAATCAGGCCTTTATTGGATTGAACAAGACAGCGACTATGCCTCGGAACAAAGCTTTATCACGCCCTCAGCGGCCGTTACATTGCGCTGGCCCCTGTCGCGCGTGGCCGCAAATGGCACATTGGATGTCATTGAACCCGTTGCACAATTGGCCTGGAGCCAAAAGATCGGCGCCAACCTGCCCAACGAAGACAGCAATTTTGTAGAGTTTGACGAAGCCAACCTGTTTTCCATGTCCCGTTATCCGGGGTTTGATGCCATTGAAAGCGGCGCGCGTGCCAATCTTGGGCTGAAATGGTCCCGAACCAGCCCATCAGGCTGGGCCATGACACTGGCGGCGGGACGGGTGTTTCGGTTTGATGGCGCAGAAAACTTTTCTGACGCATCGGGGTTGGCGGGGGAAAGCTCTGATTGGTTGATCGCGGGACAAATTCAGCTGGGAAGCCGGCTTGCAATGCAAGGTCGCGCCTTGATTGATGATAATTTTGACATCGCAAAAACCGAAAGCCGTATTGCATATCTGGGCGATGATTGGCAGCTTAGCGCGGCCCATCTGTGGGTTGTTGCGGATGCCCAAGAAGGTCGGACCGACAAAATCCACGAGCTCAGACTTGATGGCGCTTATCAAATCAATGATTTTTGGCGCCTCAGTGCCAATGGTGATTTTGATTTAGAGGCACAACAAGCCACCCGAGGGGAACTTGGGCTGCAATATAGCAATGAATGTGTGAAGGTCGATTTCTCCCTTTCGCGCCGTTTTACGGCCACCACAATTGCAAAAACCTCGACTGATGTTGGTTTGCAGGTAGAGTTATTAGGTTTCGGCGGGGCAACAGGCAAAAAGGCGCGGCAATGTCTAAGATGAAACCGCGTCAGAACCTTCCAGCCACTACATTAAAACAAGGGGCTAGCATCACCCCGCCAATTCGGTGCAATATGCGCCAAGACGCAAATTGAATGCGACGAACAAACAGATGAGCAGGACCGATATGACACGGGCTTTTACCACCGCAAAACAGACATTGACACGTTGTGTTGGGGCGCTTTCGCTTGGGGCCCTTCTTTTGGGGGCTCCCGCGCACGCACAAAACCTGTTTGCACCCATCGTAAAAGTGAATGACCGGGTCATCACAGCCTATGAGCTTTCACAACGCACCGCCTATCTGACCCTTCTGCGCGCCCCGGGTGACCCATATGACGTTGCCCATAAACAATTGGTCAATGAGGCCCTTCAACGGGATGCGGCCAAACAGCTTGGCCTTTCGCTCACCGATGAGGAACTGCAATCGGGGATGGAAGAATTCACCGCGCGCTTCAATCTGACCCCAGAGAAATTCAGTGAAGCCATCGCCCAAGGCGGGGTCGCCATTGAAACCTTTCGCGATTTCGTCGGGGCCGGTCTGATTTGGCGGAAAGTGGTGCGTGAACGGTTTCGCGGAAAATTTGCCATTACCGAAGCGGACATAGATCGAAAACTGGCGCAAACCGGTTCAAGCACAGCTGTGCGGGTTTTGTTGTCAGAGATTATTTTGCCCGCAAACACCCCGCAAGCTCAGGCGGCGTCCTCCGCACGGTCGGCGGAAATTTCGCAAATCTCGACCCTGCCCGCCTTTGCTTCGGCTGCCCGCCGGTATTCAGCCTCGCCTTCAAAAGGGCGCTCAGGTCGCTTGGATTGGATGGATATCACCAATCTTCCCCCCGCAATTGCTGCAAAAATTGTCGCTTTGTCGCCGGGCGAAGTGACCGACCCCCTTCCTGTAAGCGGTGGGATCGCTTTGTTCCAGATGCGCGCCTTAGAGGAATATGAAGGACCGGCCCCAGAAAACGTAAGCGTCGATTACGCGGCCTATCTGATCCCCGGCGGCAAGACACCAGAAGCACTGGACACGGCGGCCACAATCCGCGCCAAGATCGACACCTGCGATGACCTGTATGGTCTGGCCCAAGGCCAACCCACCGAGCAATTGATCCGGGACAGTCAACCGGTGGCCGAACTTCCCAGCGACTATGCCATCGAACTGGCCAAATTGGATCCGGGGGAAAGCTCAACCGCATTGGTGACGCAATCCGGTCAAAACTTGGTGTTTCTAATGCTGTGCGCGCGCGATCAAGAGCTGCCCGAAGAGGTCAGCCGCGATCAGATCAAAGCGCAGCTGCAAAATCAGCGACTTCAATCTTACGCCGTTGGGTATCTTGAAGAATTGCGCGCGGCGGCCTTTATCGAAGACTACAGCGGGCAATGACCACGCCGCATAGTGTTGCCCCGATTGCCCTGACCATCGGGGAGCCTGCTGGCGTGGGGCCAGAATTGGCCAGCCCCGCATTTCAGGCGCTTCACGGGGACGTTCCGTTTTTTCTGATCGGGGATCCTGATCATCTGCCCAAGGGCACGGCATTCACCACGATCCAACACCCGCATGAGGCGCTGAGTGCAGAACGCCTGCCCGTTTTGCCACACCCCTTTGGCGCACCGCGCAATCCCGGCCAGCCCGTCCCGGAACATGCGCAACATGTGATTGACGTGATCGCCCGTGCCGTTGAATTGACCAAATCCGGAGCAGCCTCTGCTGTTTGTACCAACCCGATCCACAAAAAAGCCCTGAAAGATGGCGCAGGCTTTCCGTTTCCGGGCCACACCGAATATTTGGCGCATCTGGCGGGGGGCAAAGATGTTGTGATGATGCTGGCCTGCGATGCGCTTCGCGTTGTGCCCGCAACCATTCATATCGCCTTGTCCGAGGTCCCAAAACAACTGACACGTGAGGGGCTGGAACAAGTGATCCGCACCACCCAAGCGGCCCTTATTCAGGACTTTGGCATTCCACACCCCCGTATCGCAATTGCCGGTCTTAATCCGCACGCGGGCGAAGGTGGTGCGATGGGAATGGACGAAATTGATATGATCACACCGCTGCTCGATGATCTTCGGGCTGAGGGTTTGCAGCTTGCGGGGCCGCTTTCCGCAGACACAATGTTTCATGCCAAGGCGCGCGCAGGCTATGATGCAGCGATTTGTATGTATCACGACCAAGCCTTGATCCCGATTAAGACAATTGATTTTGCGGGCGGCGTGAATGTCACGCTTGGCTTGCCGTTTGTGCGCACATCCCCCGATCATGGCACCGCTTTTGATATCGCTGGCCAAGGCAAAGCCGACCCAAGCTCATTGATCGCGGCCCTGCGGATGGCGTGGCAGATGGCACAGGCCCGAAATGGAACCCCAACATGAGCCAAATCGACAATTTACCCCCGCTGCGCGAAGTGATCGAAACCCACGACCTCGTGGCGAAAAAATCCCTCGGACAGAATTTTCTGCTGGACCTGAACCTGACCGCCAAAATCGCCCGGCAAGCGGGTGATCTGACCGAATGTGATGTGCTAGAGGTCGGCCCCGGCCCCGGTGGATTGACCCGCGGGCTTTTGGCAGAAGGTGCGCGTAAAGTGCTGGCCGTTGAAAAAGACAGCCGCGCCATGGCACCGCTTGCGGAAATCCAAGCCGCCTACCCCGGCCGGCTTGAGGTGATCAATGCCGACGCATTGGAACTTGATCCGCTTGAGCATCTGACCGCCCCGGTGCGCATCGTGTCAAACCTGCCCTATAACGTGGGCACCGAGCTTTTGGTGCGTTGGTTGACGCCAAAATCCTGGCCCCCAGCATGGTCCAGCCTGACGTTGATGTTCCAAAAAGAAGTCGCCGAACGCATCGTCGCCAAGCCCGGATCAAAGGCATACGGCCGCCTTGCGGTCCTCGCGCAATGGCGGGCGGATCCGCGCATTGTGATGGAGCTGGCCCCCGAGGCCTTTACCCCCCCGCCAAAGATCAGGTCCGCCGTTGTGCATCTGGAAGCCTTGCCAGAACCCCGCTTTGCCGCCGATGGGAAAAAGCTGCAAATGGTTGTGGCCACAGCCTTTAATCAGCGCCGAAAGATGCTGCGCGCATCCCTTAAGGGGCTTAGCCCGGATATCATCGACATTCTCACCTCGGTTGGGATCAAACCCACCTGCCGGGCGGAAGAAATTGGATTAGAAGAATTTTGCGCCTTAACCCGTGCACTGAGCGCCGCCACGGGAAAATAGCGTTCTCGCCCGTTAGGAATGTTCTTCCTCTGCGGTGTCTGCCAGCGCTTTGTTAAAGGCCTTCAGCGCGTCCACCTGATAAATCACCCCCCATAGTTCAGGCGTATCCCCCTCGCCGCCCAGCGTGACAACCGGAATAAAACTGCTGCCAGAGCTTTCAAAAATCGGCATCACCACCTCTAGCGTGGCGTTGCCATCCACATAAATGCCCTGTTCGATCAATTCCCAACAATAAGGGGCATCAGGCGCGTTGCTTTGGTCCAGTTCCCGCATCACAGATACGGCGCGCACCATCGACAAGAGATAGGCTTGTGGACCCGCCGCAAGGTGAATATTGCGCCGCTCTAGCTGTGTTAAAAAGAACGACCGGTCCACCATCCGGCTGGACAGGGCGGTGGACAGGGAAACCGCGCTCATCACTGCGATCCCGGTTTGCCAGTCGCCTGTCAGTTCAAACACAATCAAAGTGGTCGAGATCGGCGCCCCAAGGACCGCCGCCGCCACCGCGCCCATTCCAGCCAGGGCATAAAGCGTCTCGGACCCGGACACATTCGGGAAAACGGCGGTGGCAATGATGCCAAACGCCAAGCCGGTCAGCGCCCCCACCATCAAGGCCGGGGAAAACACACCGCCCCCCATGCGCCCGGCCATGGTGATGGACACGGCGATGACCTTAAGAATGGCAAACACCACCAGTTCATGCAGCACCAATTCCCCGGTCAGGGCAAGGGATGTGGTTTCATAGCCCACGCCAATGATATGCGGGAAAAAGATTGCAAGCGCGCCCAGCATTAACCCCGCAAAAGCGGGGCGTAACACTCTGGGAAGGCGTGTTTTTTCTTGGATCGAGTTGCCCAAATCATCCGCCCAAAAGATCGACCGCATCAAGACAACGGCGACAAGGCCTGACACGACGCCAAGCATCAGAAAGGCGGGCAGCTCAACGTAAAATGCAAGGGTTCCTTCCTGCGGCAAGACAAATTCCGTCATGCCCCCATATTCAAGCCGGTTGATGACCGTTCCGGCCACCGCCGCAATTGCGATGGGGGCAAAGGCGTGGACAGCAAAATGGCGCAACACGACCTCAAGCGCAAATAACGCCCCGGCAATGGGCGCATTAAAGCTTGCGGACACCGCCGCGGCCACCGCGCATCCCAACAAGTCCCGTCCAGTGATACCATTGGCATTGATACGATTGGCAATCCAGCTCGACATGACAGCCGCAAGATGTACAACCGGCCCCTCGCGACCAGAGGATCCCCCTGTCGACAAGGTGATCAATGAAGCGAGCGCGGACCCCAACCCGGCGCGTTTTTCCACGCGGCCGTCCCACAGGGCGGCCCCCTCAATCACGTCTGCAACGGCCCGAACCCGTCCATCAGGTGTAAACCAATTCAAGATCACCCCAACCACCAAGCCACCAATCGCTGGCAGCATCAACACCCAATACCAAGGCAGGGTCGATGCAAAGCTGTGCAGATGCGCCAGATCATCGGTGCCATAAAGCGCGGCCTGCAGCCATTCGATTCCTTTTCGAAACGCCAGTGCAGCCGCACCGGATAAAATACCGATGATCAAAGCGATGAACCAAAACTGTAGCTGAGATGGCCCTTTTTGGACCAACAGTTTCCATCCTGAAGACAATGCTTGAACACGCAGTTTTAGTGCTCGGATAATAAACAATTTTGTTTGATTAAACGTTATCAAAACTTAGCCCGACCCTTTTCCCGATTGCCCATTCAGGCTAATCTGTCTCGGCTGCTGTCTAGGAGATGATGGATGTCCATCAACACCGTTTACACCGAGCTCACATCGTTTCTAGGCGATCGCGTGAGCCGGTCCAAGTCTGATCTGAAACAACATGGTGGATCAGAAACCCATTTTACTGAGAAGCTGCCGGAACTGGTGGTTTGGCCCGAGAGCACCGACGAGGTGTCTCGGACCATGGCGATATGCCACGCCGGTGGAATTGCGGTCACAGCCTTTGGCGCGGGCACGTCACTAGAAGGGCACACATTGCCCCTGCGGGGGGGCGTGTCTTTGGACCTGACCCGAATGTCCGCCTTGGTGTCTGTCGACCCTGGGGATATGGTGGCGGTGGTTCAGCCGGGGGTAACCCGCGAGGATTTAAACCAAGATCTGCGCGCGACCGGGTTGTTTTTCCCTGTGGATCCGGGGGCCAACGCCACAATCGGCGGCATGGCCTCAACCCGTGCCTCTGGCACCACAACAGTGCGCTATGGATCAATGCGGGACAATGTTTTGGGTCTGACGGTTGTGTTGGCGGATGGTCGGGTCATTAAAACCGGATCAAGGGCCGCCAAATCCGCATCAGGCTATGATTTAACCGCCCTGATGCTTGGCGCCGAAGGCACCTTGGGCATTATCACCGAACTGACCTTGCGTCTGCATGGCACCCCAGAGGCGATCAGCGCCGGGGTGTGCGCCTTTCCTGACCTGCCCTCTGCCGTGGCCACGGTGCAGCAGGTCATTCAGATGGGCATCCCTGTGTCGCGGATCGAATTTCTGGATCAAGACAGCACCCGCGCCATCAATGAATATTCTGGTGTCAATCTGCCACTTTGCCCACATTTGCTGGTCGAATTTCACGGAACACAAGATGCCGTGGCAAGCGCCGCAGAGGATTTTGGCCAGATCGCCGAAGATTTCGGCGCCACCAGTATTGAGACTGCGACAAAAACAGAAGATCGCAACCGCCTGTGGAAAATCCGCCACAACGCCTTTTATGCCGTTGTCGCGCTGCGCCCCGGCACGCGCTCTATGGTGACCGACATTTGCGTGCCCATTTCAAAGCTTGCGCAAGCGGTGGAAGAAACGCGCGCCGACATTGCCGCATCGGGTTTGCTTGGCCCCATTTTGGGCCATGTGGGGGATGGTAACTTCCACGCGATTTTGCTGATCGAAGAGGGCAACGCCGAAGAAATGGCAACCGCAAAATCCCTTGCCGAAAAGATGAGCCAACGCGCCTTGGCCCTTGGTGGAACCATCACAGGCGAACACGGCGTGGGGATCGGAAAACTGGGGCTGATGAATGCCGAGCATGGCGCCGCTTGGGACATCATGGGGGACATCAAACATGCCCTTGATCCCAAAGGCATTCTCAATCCGGGAAAGCTTGTTCCGCCTTCAAACTGAGCTGAGCACAATGTGGTAGGATTAGCCGTTCAAAAGCTCTTTGGCGGCCTCACGGGCGGCATCCGACACGGTGTCGCCGGAAATCATCCGCGCCAGCTCATCCACACGGTCACTTGCGTCCAATGACACCACGGTCGAGAGCGTAATACCGTTGTTAACCGCCTTTTGCACCCGCCAATGATGCCCACCAAGGGCGGCCACTTGCGGGCTATGGGTGACCACAAGCACCTGACCACCATCGGAAAGCGATTTCAAACGCCGTCCAACCGCATCGGCAGTCGCCCCACCAACACCACGATCAATTTCATCAAAGATCATGGTCAAACCCTGCGCATCGCGGGTCAGACACACCTTTAACGCCAGTAAAAAGCGGCTAAGCTCACCACCAGAGGCGATTTTGTTCAAGGGGCCTGACGGCGCACCGGGGTTGGTGGCCACGGTAAAGGTCACTGCATCCGCCCCCTCTGGTCCCGCATCCCCCGGTTCAACTTGCGTGGTAAAGACAGCGCGTTCCATTTTAAGCGGCGCAAGCTCTGCCCCCATCGCCGCATCCAAAGCCGCCGCCGCTTTTGCGCGCGCTTTGGTCAGCGAAAGTGTGGCGGTCGAATATACCTCTTCGGCCTCATTCACGAGGTCCTGAAGCGTTTCAATTTGCCCCGCACCGGCATCCAAAGCCGTTAAACGCGCCCGAAGGTCCTGAGCAAAGCCACCCAACGCATCCGGTTGCACATTGTGTTTTCGGGCCAGCCCGCGAATGGCAAAAAGCCGCTCTTCGACCTCTTCCAGCTCGTGGGGGTTAAACGACAAACGATCAAGCGCATGTTCAACCCCCTGCACCGCATCGCCCAATTCGACCATGGCCCGCGCAAGGGCCGCAATCGGCGCCTCTAAGGCCCCATCTGATTGATCAAGCGCCCCTTCTAACCAACGTAGCGCATCGCCCATACGCGCTTCGGCCCCGTCGCCATGCCCAAGGGCCTGATGTGCTTTGGTGATATCTTCACCGACCCGTTCCGACGATTGCATCAGACGCCTTCGCGCATCCAATGTGCCCTCTTCGCCGGGCTGTGGATCAAGCTTATCAAGTTCCGACACGGCGTGACGCAGAAATTCTTCTTCGGCCTGTGCTGCAGCCAAAGCATCCTGGGCTTGCACCAAAGCTTTGCGTGCGGAGGCAAGCCCCTTCCACGCAAGCCGCGCACGATCCACGAGGGGCGCCAACCCACCAAAATTATCCAGCAATTGACGATGCACACGGGGGTTCAGCAGACCACGATCATCTTGCTGTCCGTGCAATTCAATCAACGTGTCAGATAAGGCGCGCAGCACCTCACCGGATGCGCGACGATCATTGACCCAAGCGGTTTTTCGACCATCAGCCCGGTTGATCCGCCGCAGGATCAGCTCATCTTCGACATCGATCCCGGCCTCTTCCAAGACCGCACGCGCGGGGTGATCTTTTGCAAGGTCAAAAACGGCTGTGACCTCGCCCTGCTCGGCACCGGATCGCACCAAATCAGCGCGCCCACGCCAACCCAGCACAAATCCCAAACTGTCCAAAAGGATCGATTTTCCGGCCCCGGTTTCACCGGTCAACACATTCAGCCCCGGTTGGAATTCCAGTTCCAACCGATCGATGATCAACAGATCACGGATTTCAAGGCCTCGCAGCATTTTGCCCCCACACTGGTCCGAACAGGCTTATAGCCAGTCGCCCTTGATCAGCTGACGGTAAACACTTGCCAACCAGCTGTCGCCTTTGGCTTTGGGTTCCAAACCGGCATTGGTCAACAGACGATAGCTGTCTTGATACCATTGGGTCGATTGGAAGTTATGGCCCAAAATCGCGCCAGCGGTTTGTGCCTCGTCCGTCAAACCAAGCGCAAGATAGCTTTCGACCAAACGGTGCAACGCTTCGGCCACATGGCTGGTGGTCTGGAATTTTTCGACCACAACACGGAATCGATTGATCGAGGCGGCGTAATGCTTGCGTTTCAGATAATATCGGCCGATTTCCATTTCTTTGCCCGCAAGGTGATCAAACGCAAGATCAAACTTAAGAATCGCTGAGCGCGCGTATTCCGTGTCTGGATACAGCTCGATCACAGCCCGCAGCGCTTGCAAGGCCTGAAAGGTCAAACCCTGATCCCGACCAACTTCGTCAATCTGATCATAAAAGCTGAGCGCCAGAAGATACTGCGCATAGGCCGCATCTTCATCCGCGGGGTAGACATCAATGAACCGCTGCGCCGTGGCGCGCGACTGTTCATAGTCTTTGTCTTTGTGAAAGGCGAACGCCTGCATGATCAACGCGCGTTTGGCCCATGCGGAATAGGGGTATAGGCGTTCAACCTCGCCAAACCATTCAGCTGCTTTATCTGGCTTATTGTTCTCAAGGTCATATTCGCCGCGCTTGAAAATCTGCTCGGCTGTCCATTCTTCAATGGGCTTTTTCTCAACAGGGTCGGAAAACAGCCCGCCAAACAGGCCGCCCCCGTTGCCGCCGCCGCTGAACGACCCCGACCCAATACTTCCACTGCCGCCGGAACATGCCGATAGCAAAAGCCCCGCTATAAGTGCGGTCGTCACTGTTTTGGTCAGATTGACGCGGATCATGGCTGGTGCCCACCCCATAATTCATCTTTTCAGGTCACACAGTTAGCATGCCCGTTTGGCATGTCCTAGCACAGTTCTTTTCGGTGCAAAATGGCCTTGGTAGGGTTTTTCGCGACTTGTCACCGATCTGGTACGATCAAATCACCAAAAGCAAAGATATTTCAGACGAAATCAAGCCGTAAGCGGCAAGTCAGAGCGGCGCACGCCAACACCGGGAAGACGCTGTGCGGTTGTATCGTCGCAGGTGACCAGACGCCACGCGTCAGGCTGATCAAACAGCGCACGCAGCAGTTTGTTTGTCATCGCGTGCCCGGCCTTATGCCCAATATATCGTGCTTTCAATGGGGCGCCCGCAAGCGCCAGATCCCCAAGGGCATCTAACATTTTATGGCGCACGGCCTCATCGACACGGCGCAACCCACCGGGGCTGACCACATCGTCACCATCCACAACAACAGCGTTTTCACCAGGAATACCGCCAAGTGCAAGCCCATTGGCCTGCATCGCATCCACATCGGCCTGACGGCAAAACGTCCGGCAATCAGACAGTTCACGCACAAAATTACCATTCGACATATCGAGGCTTTTTTGCTGTGTCCCGATGGCCTGATCTGGAAATGAAATATGAAAATCGATCAAAAACCCGTCAGCCGGTTCAAGGCGCGCCCAGGCGTCCCCCTCTTCGAATTCAACCGGCGACAGCAATTCAATCACCCGAACAGGATCTGCCAGCTCACGCACCCCTGCCCGAAGCAGACCTTCGACAAAGCGCGCCGAGCTTCCGTCCATAATCGGAACCTCAGGTCCATCCAATTCGACCAAAGCGTTATGAATGCCACATCCCGCAAGCGCTGCCATGATGTGTTCGATGGTTGAGATTCTCACGCCCGCATCATTTTTGATCAATGTGCACAACCGCGAAGGTTCCACCGATGCCCAATGGGCCGGAATCATATTATCGCGATCTTCAATGTCCACCCGTTTGAACCAAATCCCGTATTCCGCTGATGCTGGAAGAATGGACATACGCACGGGCCGGCCAGAGTGTAATCCGGTGCCTGTGAACGTGATAGAGCTTGCGAGCGTGGTCTGCACAAAGTGCCTCATGGGTGGCTTCCGGGTGTCATCCCCGGTGCTTAAAGGGTTAGTGCCTTGGTTTCACAAGCTCAATTCAAACATTTGTAACGGTTTGAAACATGCCTTCGCGGCAGAAAGAAATTGGCGACTCTTACATCACCTTTGCTGCACAAGTATTTGTTATTTAATAACAAAATGGCCGCCCATATGGACGGCCATTTCTTACTTTCTCAGCGTATAACCGGCAGTAATTTGCCGTGTGTTACAACGCTTAGTTTGCCTGACGACGCAAGAAGGCGGGGATCTCGACCTTTTCCTGCTCAGCATCCATGGAAGGGGACTGGGCTGGAGCTTGGTGTTGAACCGGGGCCTCTTGATGAACTGGCGCCTGAACATTTGGCTGCGTCCGCGCGCCTGCCTCTTCGGCGGCCCCTGCCCCCGTCATGCGGTTGATCAAGGAATTGATCCCGAACCGAGGTTTATCCGCTGCAGCTTGATGTTGCGTTGCTGCAGGTTGGGCCGCTTGCTGGGCTTGATATTGCTGCGCTGGGGCTTGGGCTTGCGCGCGTGGCTGATTATGCACAGCCGCTTGCAAACGGGCCAAAGCCTCTGGCGATGGTGTACCCGGCGCAGGGGCTTTCGGGGCCACAAACTGTGCCACTTCCGGCTCTTGCTCAAAGCGGTTGCCCATCGGGGCAGGCTGTTCTTGTTGCATCTGCGGCTGATACGCGGGGGGCGGAAGATCCCCGCCAGCGCTTTCGGCTGGGAAGATATTTTCGCCCTGCTCTTCTGCCGCTGTTTCGGCCGCACTCAGATCTTCGCCAAACAAAGAAGGCTCAACCGGTGTTTCAGAGGCAGGATTGCTTGCCGCAACCGTCGCCTCAACATGGGCTTCAAACTTTTCTTCAACAATCAAAGGGGCTTGCAAAGGTTCGGCCAGACGACGGCGCGGAACCGGAACGTCCATAACAACCTCTGTCGCATCAATGCCCGTGGCAACCACGGACACGCGCATTGCGCCTTCCATGCCGTTGTCCAGCGTGGAACCCACGATGATATTGGCTTCTTGATCGACTTCTTCGCGAATGCGGTTGGCCGCCTCGTCCAGTTCAAACAAGGTCAGGTCATAGCCGCCGGTGATGTTGATCAACACGCCTTTTGCACCGCGCAGGGAAATCTCATCCAGAAGCGGGTTGGCAATGGCTTTTTCGGCCGCTTGTACGGCGCGATCATCGCCCTCAGCCTCGCCTGTGCCCATCATCGCTTTGCCCATTTCGTCCATCACGGCGCGAACATCCGCAAAGTCGAGGTTGATCAGGCCTGGACGAACCATCAGATCCGTCACACCCTTAACACCTTGATACAAAACATCATCCGCCATTGAGAAGGCTTCGGTAAAGGTGGTTTTTTCATTGGCCAAACGGAACAGGTTCTGGTTCGGAATGATGATCAATGTGTCGACCATTTTCTGAAGCTGCTCAACGCCGTCTTCGGCCTGCTTCATGCGCTTGGCGCCTTCGAATTGGAACGGCTTGGTGACAACACCTACTGTCAACACACCCAATTCACGTGCAGCTTGCGCAATGATCGGTGCGGCCCCGGTGCCGGTGCCCCCGCCCATTCCTGCGGTGATAAAGCACATATGTGCCCCCGCCAGATGGTCCACGATCTGTTCAATGCTTTCTTCGGCAGCCGCCGCCCCAACTGATGCGCGTGCGCCGGCGCCAAGGCCCTCGGTCACTTTCACACCCATCTGGATGCGGTCTTTTGATCGCGAATGCTGCAAGGCTTGCGCGTCAGTGTTGGCCACCACGAACTCGACACCTTCGAGCTCTTTTTCGATCATGTTGTTGACTGCGTTGCCACCGGCACCGCCCACGCCAAACACCGTGATACGAGGTTTCAATTCTTCCTGACCTGGCATGGTAAGGTTCAATGTCATGATCTGTCCGCCTGTCTTAAGTGCGTGAGCTGCGCGGCATTCTATGGCCGTTCACAAGCTTATGTTCCTTTGCGGCGTGAATCGCCGATTGACTGCCTCTTTTAAGCCACAATAGCCTAAAACCGCAGGCTTCGTCACGCCCCAAAAGAAATAATTACACAAAATATGGTGATTTCAGTCGGAAAATCAGCAGGATTTCGCCAATCCACACAGTATATTGCGGATTACCAGTTGTCTTTGAACCATTTCATCGCCCGTTTCAAACTGCGCGCAGGATAGCTTTCTGCGGGAATTGCAAAGTCCCACCACTCGTCCTGCGGGTTTGCAGCGAACAAACACAACCCAACGGCTGAGGCAAATCCAGCCCCGGTCGCGGCCTGTGGCAGACCCTGAACACGCAACGGGCGGCCGATGCGCACCTGCTGACCCAGGATTTTTGGCGCCAACCCATCCAACCCCGGAATTTGGCTGCCACCGCCTGTCAGCACAATTTGTTGGCTTGGCAGATGGTCAAAACCAGCCGCATCCAGCGATGTGCGCACCTCTTCCAGAATTTCTTCGACACGGGGGCGGATGATGCCGATCAACTCGGCCCGGCTGACCGTCCGTCGATCATGTTCCCAATCGCCTGTGTCACCGCCGATTTCGATCATTTCGCGGTCATCCATGCCCGTGGCGACAACCCCACCGTAAAAGGTTTTGATCCGTTCGGCCGTTGCCATGGGAACTTGCAGCCCCTTCGCGATATCCGAGGTGATAAGATCCCCACCCAATCGCACAGAGTCTGAAAAGATCATGTTTTTTTTCATAAAGATAGAGACGCCAGTTGACCCACCACCTAAATCAATACAAGCGGCCCCCAGCTCTCGTTCATCCTCAACCAAGGCCGAAATCCCGGACACATAGGCCGAACTGGCCAGCCCTGCGAGCTCAAGATCACAGCGTTTGATGCAATATAGAAGGTTCTGAATAACCGCGCTGTCCACCGTCAACAAATGCATGTCGACCGCAAGCCGATTGCCAATTTGCCCGCGCGGATCAGATAATCCGGAACGGTGATCCAGTGCAAAATTGACCGGTTGCGCATGCAAAACCTCGCGCCCTGCGCCGAAATCAGGCACGTCACAGGCGGCCAAAACACGGCCCACATCGTCTTCGGACACAGACCGATCGTTCAATTCAACCGCGCCCGCCAACCCGTATGATCGCGGATTGGCACCGGACAGGCAGGCCATCACATGATCAACACGCACATTCGCCATTTTCTGAGCGGCCTGAACTGCGGTCCGGATCGCACGTTCGGTTTCTTGCATCGCATCAATTTCACCAAAGCGCACCCCACGGGACCGCGTTGTTGCAGCACCGATCACACGAAACGCGCTTTGCCCGGCAAGGCTGCCCACGCCATCGCCACTATGATGCTGATCAGAACCGTCAAACTGTAGCACAAGACAGCCAATTTTGGCCGTTCCCACATCCAAGATCGCAATCACGCCACGTTGCATAGCGGCCTGTCGCATCGAACGCATGGCGCGTTGTTGGGCATAAAGATCGCTCATTGGGGGGGCTCTCCAAGATCCAAAGCTTTGATCCGGCGCAGCTCATCTGTGGCATTTTCAGCCATCCGCAGCGTCGGGCGCAAAGGGTTTCTCATATCAACAATTGTCAAATCACGGGCCAATAGGTCCTGCGCTTGATCCAAAGCCAAAACCTGGTTCAAGGCGGACACCGGGGCGCGTTCCGGCAGCAAAATGCGTTGATCACCGTTTAAGACAACGTCCCAACGCCGCCCCCCAACCCGCACCAATCCCCGCAGCTTTGCGGCCAAAGGACGGGCGGCGGCAAAAAGCATCATCGCTTCAGTCACCGCATCCTGCGCTCCCTCGCCCACCACCAACGGCAGGTCGGCGCGCGCGGAACGGGCGGTCAGGCTGGCGACGCGGTGGCCTGTCTTGTCCAGCAATTCAAGTTGCTCGCCCGCGCGCCAAACGATCACAGGGTCGCGTTCGGAAATCAGCACTTCTAAAACGCCACCGGGCCGAATGCGAAGCTCGGCCTCTGCCACCACATCAAGTTCCATAATCTCAGCGCGCATCACTTCAAGATCGAGGTCAAACGACGAAATGGGGAAATCAATCGGAAGAATGGTGCGCACCGCGTCACTGACAATTGGGGTCGCGCCCTCAACCGCCATGAGTTTGACCATAAATTCCGGGCGCTCTTGCACCGACCGTTTTATTTCAGTGAGCTTTTCGCCGATTGCATAGCGATTGGTGGGGTTGGAAAAATACCAACCCGCCGCCAACAGGATCACAAAGACCGGCAGTCCGACCCGCAAAAAGGCCCGAAACAAAGGCGTCAGCCAAAGGCGGTGGGCTTTATACGCCATGCGTGACGGCGCGGGGTCACGACGCACAGCGGATTGTTTTGATGCGGGGGCTGAGACAGCGTGATAGGTTTGCTGATCTACCGGTTGCATGAGGCGTCCTCGACCATCCAGGCGCAAAGTTGGCCAAAGCTGATCCCGTTGTGGGCGGCTTGCTCTGGCACCAGCGATGTTGGGGTCATGCCGGGTTGCGTGTTGGTTTCCAACAGGATCAGACCGTCAAGCCCACGCGCTTCGTCCCAACGAAAATCGGTGCGGCTGACACCGCGACACCCAAGCGCCTGATGGGCACGGACGGCGTAATCGCGACAGGCGGCGTCAATCTCGGCCGGAATATCTGCGGGGATCACGTGACGCGACCCGCCTTCGGCGTATTTGGCATCATAATCATACCAGCCATCGGTCAGAATATCGGTCACGGCAAAGGCCACGTCGTCCTTGACCGCGGTGGTCATTTCACGGCCCGGCGCGTAGGTTTCCACCATGACGGTTTGCGGCATGGTATCCGCGAGCTTGGGCGGGCTATTGGCGGCTTCATTGACGATATAAATCCCGACCGAGCTGCCTTCGTTATAAGGTTTCACCACATAGGGGGGATCCATCACATGACGGCGCTTTACCTCTTCGCGGTCAGCAAGAACCGATGCCATCACCGGCAATCCCGCTGCGCGAAACACATCTTTGGCCCGTTCTTTGTCCATCGCAATAGCAGACGCAAGCACGCCAGAATGGGTGTAAGGGATTTGCAGCCATTCCAATACGCCCTGCACACAACCGTCTTCGCCCCAACGGCCATGCAGCGCGTTGAACACAACATCAGGTTTGATCTCTTTCAGACGTTCAACAAGGTCGGGGCCCGCGTCCAGCGCGACCACATCATACCCTTCTTCCCGCAAAGCCTTGGCGCATTCACGCCCGGAACTTAACGACACCTCGCGTTCAGCTGAGGGGCCACCAAATAAAACCACGACTTTCGGGGCTGTCCTGCTCGACTTGCCCGTCATGTGCCTCGTATCCCGGACCAATTGGTCCCTCTTTGGATCTTATGATCCTAATCTGCTTTAAATGAGGCTGTACCGCCCCTTGAATTGATCGGAATTGTGTCCCAATCCCTTTATCATGCGCTTGTTGTGGCCCGCTTATTTTGGTGCCGGTTCACCCACACGCATAATTTCCCATTGTAGCTTTATGCCGCTGTGTTCGTAAACCTTTTTTCTGACCTCTTCCCCAAGTCCTTCAAGGTCCTCCGCTGTGGCCCCATCAACATTGGTCAGGAAATTGGAATGCATTACATTCATCTGCGCCCCGCCCCGCGTGGCACCGCGCATTCCGGCGTCTTCAATCACCTTCCAGGCCTTCAGCTCATGACTGTCATCGGCCCGTCCGGTAGAGCTAAAGCCAGCCGGATTGCGAAACGTGCTGCCTGCTGTGCGGTCTTTGCTGGGCTGCGTTTCATCGCGTTTCGCCAATTGCGCATCCATCCGATCCGCGAGTGTTTGTGGATCCCCTGCAGGTCCTTCAAATTCCGCACGGGTGATCACCCAGCCGTCGGAAAGGTCGGTTTGACGGTATTGAAACTTCAGATCCTCAGCCGAAAGCACCACATGTTCACCCGATCTGGTAATGGCATGGGCTTTGACAAAAACATCAGCAACATAAGACCCATAGCAGCCAGCATTCATGCGAACGGCCCCGCCAATTGCGCCCGGAATTGTGCGAAGGAATGTCAGGTCCACGCCCGCCTCAGCCGCTTTGCGCGCGACATGCGCATCCAGCGCCGCGACACCCGCCGTAACCCTTTGGCCGTCGATAGAAATCGCGTTAAAGCCACGCCCCATGCGGATCACAACACCGCGAATACCGCCATCGCGCACGATCAGATTTGACCCAACCCCCATTGGAAACACAGGTACGTCTGGATCAAGTTGGGACAGGAAGGTCGCCAGGTCATCTTCGTCCGCAGGCATAAACAGCCACTCTGCCGGACCACCGACGCGCAACCACGTCAGGCCGGCCAGCTCTTTTTCGGCCATTAGGCTTCCGCGGATTTCGATCTGATCAGGCAGAGCCATTGGACGTTCCTTTCACCAAACGGCGCAACCAACGCCCAAAATAAATCAGCGGCCAACGCAAAACCAGCGCGCCCGCGACGCCCGTTGCCACGCCGGCCCAGATGCCGTTTTCATAGAGAATAAAGACCCAAAGAGGCAAGCCAAGGGATGCGAGAACATATGCCGTTTTCCAGTGCTTATCGCGCGAGGGAAACATCGCAGCAATTGCGGCACCAATCACCCATAAACACGCAAGGATCAGAGACAGCGTCACTGTGCCGCCCTCGCCCGCCTGAACACTGCGCCAAGCGGACGTCTGAACATGGACAGAACGGCCAATAGCGCCAAGATGGTCCAAACCCATCCATGCTCTATCCCAATCCACGTGATGAACACAGGCGCGATCAGCAACAGCGCCAGTCCCGGTATGAATTGAAATCGCATAGGCATAAACGCGATACAGCTTGCCGCAAGCACCCAAAGGCAGCACAAAATCATCACCAAACTCATCCGCGCATCACCTTCTTCTCATATTTCTTAGAACACGTCCTAACGCAGCAGCAAAGCCAATGACCGGACCAAAGCTCAGCACAACTTTTGAAAACACCGACAAGCCGCCAATAAAGACAGCACCAAGGGCAAGTAAGATCACAGCCGAAAGAAGAACCTTTGCAACAGACAACCGTGACAGGCCAAGCCAAAGACCCAAACCGAAATACACTGCGGCGAAAAGCAGAAAGCCCATCGGTCTAAATCGTCATCTTGCCCGGCAGCGCATTGGCCCATGTGCTGATGGTGCCCGCGCCAAGGCAAACAACCATATCACCGGGCTTGGCCTCAGACTTGACCAGCGCCAAAAGCGCATCTTCGTCCGGGATCGCATGGGCGTGGCGGTGCCCGTGGCGCACCAAACCTGCGACCAGATCGTCGCGTGACGCGCCTTCGATCGGATCCTCGCCAGCTGAGAACACATCGGCGATACCGACCACGTCAGCCTCGTTAAAGCACGCGCAGAAATCCTCAAACAGATCATGCAAGCGCGAGAAACGATGCGGCTGATGCACGGCAATCACGCGCCCTTCGGTCGCTTGACGTGCGGCTTTTAGGACAGCGGCAATTTCAACCGGGTGATGGCCATAGTCATCAATAATGGTCACACCATCCACTTCGCCCACACGGGTAAAACGGCGGTTCACCCCACCGAATGAGGCTAAGGCGTCACGGATTTCTTCGCGTTTCATACCCAAATGACGCGCAACCGCAACGGCGGACAAGGCATTGGAAACATTGTGATCTCCGGGCATTGGAAGGGTGCAGCCTTCGATTTTAGTGCCCTCATTGTGCAGCTCGATATCAAAATGCGCGACACCACCCTTATAGGTCAGGTTTACCGCCCGCACATCCGCTTGGGCGTTAAACCCATAGGTCAGCACGCGGCGGTCAGACATTTTGCCCACCAGCGATTGTACCTCGGGATGATCGGTGCAGCACACCGCCAGACCGTAAAAGGGAATGTTTGACACAAAGTCCAAGAACCCCTGACGCAACGTGTCAAAATCGCCCCAATGTTCCATATGCTCCGGGTCAATATTGGTGACAATGGCGATGGTTGCGGGCAGGCGATTAAAGGTGCCGTCGGACTCGTCCGCCTCAACCACCATCCATTCACCCTGCCCCATGCGCGCGTTGGATCCATAGGCGTGAATGATGCCCCCATTGACAACGGTCGGATCAATGCCACCATGCACCAACAGTTCGGCGACCATCGTTGTTGTGGTGGTTTTACCATGTGTACCGGCCACGGCGATGTTCGATTTCAATCGCATCAGCTCCGCCAGCATTTCAGCACGGCGCACAACCGGCAGGCCCTTGGCACGCGCGGTATCAAGCTCGGGATTGCCGGGTTTGATCGCGGATGAAATCACCACCACTTCGGCGTTCTCAAGGTTTTCAGCACGCTGGCCAATGAAAATTTCCGCGCCCAGCTCTTTCAAACGATCGGTGATTTTCGAGGCCTTCAGATCGGAGCCCTGAATGCGGTAGCCATGGTTCAAAAGAACTTCGGCGATCCCAGACATGCCAATGCCGCCAATACCGACGAAATGAATGGCGCCCATTTCGGTGGGCAATTTGGTGGCGGCTGCATTCATGAGTTTTGTCCTGTCAATTCGTCTACCAACGCCACAAGGCGATCTGTGGCGTCCGGGATGCCCTGCGATAAGGCGGCCAGCGCCATTTGCAAAGCCCCATCGGGATGTTCCAATACATTTGCAATCTGCGCCGACAGCATCGCGGAATCCAACTGACTTTCAGGGATCAATATCGCGGCCTGCGCATCCACCAAACCACGCGCGTTGGCGGATTGATGATCTTCTGTGGCGTGCGGATATGGGATCAGGATCGACGGGCGCCCGATGACAGAAATATCCGCCACCGATGAGGCCCCCGCGCGACTGATCACCAATTGCGCCTCGGACATCCGGCGGGGAATGTCGTTGAAAAAGGGTTGAACATCGGCGCGAATTCCGTGTTCGGCGTAAAAATTCACCACGCGTTCATGGTCTTCGTCACGGGCCTGATGGCTGACCGACACATGACGCAACAGATGCCCCGGAAGGCTTGCAATGGCGGCGGGCACAGTGTCGGACAGTGCGCGCGCGCCTTGACTGCCCCCCATCACAAGGATCGACATCGGATAGTCGCCGGGCGCGATATACGCCGCCCCCGCCCGCTTCAAAACCTCACCGCGCACAGGATTTCCGGTGTGAATGGCCGAGCTGTCTTCGGGTACATCGGTGGGCCAAGTGCCACACGCCACATAATTCACACGGGTCGCAAAGCGTTTGTTCACCCGCCCCAAAACGCCGTTTTGTTCATGGATCATCCGCGGCAGGCCCAGCATCCACGCCGCCCCAATGGCGGGAATGGACGGATATCCACCAAAGCCAACCACCACCGCGGGGCGATCACGGCGCAGACGCATCGCCATTGAAAGCACACCGCCAAGGATCTTGAACGGCACCATCAATTTGGCCAGCGGACCACCGCGCGAAAACGTGGCTGAATTAACCTCTTCCACCTCAACCATATGCGGGAAGCCACCGGTGTAACGCGCACCACGCGCATCCGTTGACAGCTTAACCCGCCAGCCTTTGCGCAGCATGGCCTCGGCCAAAGCTTGTGCAGGAAACATATGGCCGCCGGTCCCACCGGCAGCGATCACTAAAAGGGGGTGTGTCTGGGGCATTATCCGGCTCGTTGGTTAAAGACGTCCTGCATCTTGCCTTGTGGGCGCGTGCGGGTGAACGCCAGCAACATACCCAAAGCAATGCCGCCTGCAATAAGCGAAGATCCGCCATAGCTGACAAATGGCAGGGTCATGCCCTTGGCTGGCAATAAACGGACCGCAACCCCCATGTTGATAAGCGCTTGTACGCCGAAAATGGCCGCAAGACCGGCGCCGGCCAAACGAATGAAGGTGTCACGTTCCTGGATCAGGCGCATAAAGCTGCGCACTACAACGGTGGCATAAAGCGCAATGATGATCAAAACCAGAATTAGGCCGTATTCTTCCGCAGCCACCGCAATGATGAAATCCGTGTGCGCATCCGGCAGGGACCATTTCACCTGCCCCTCACCAACCCCAACGCCAAAGAACCCACCTTCGCGGATCGCGTTTGTGGCATAGCCTAGCTGGGTCGTTGGGTCGACATCCGGATTCAAAAACCCATCAATCCGCCGCGCCACGTGTTCCGAGTTATTATAGGCCACGGTCATCCCCATGAAGACCAGCCCAACAAGGGTGACCAACACGATAATTGGGGCACCCGCCAGAAAATACATCACACCCCAACCAAAGGCGATCAACGCGGTTTGGCCATAATCTGGCTGGGTCACAAGAAAGGCGGAAATGACGATCAACAAGCCAAGCGACATCGCTTTGCCGGGGGGGCCGTTCAGTTCATGACTGGCAGCCATCAACCAAGCGGCAACAATGATAAATCCCGGCTTCAGAAACTCTGACGGTTGAACCGAGGCAAAGCCCAACGAATACCAGCGCACGGCGCCTTTGCTGAAATCCGTGCCCAAAACCGGCAACATCACCACGGCAATGAAGGCAAAGCCAAAACCAATAACCCCAAGACGGCGCACCAAGGTTGGGCTCATCATCGTGGTGGCAAACATGGTCACAAGCGCAACAGCTCCAAACAACAGTTGCCGTTCAACATAGTGAAACGATGGCAAACCATTGCGGGCAGCCAAAGGTGGAGAGGCCGCAAGCCCCAGCAAAAGCCCAATGCCGAAAAGGATCAGAATGCAAGAAATCGACCATCTGTCGATTGTACGCCACCAACGGGGAAGAATTGGATCGCCATCCCGCCGGGGGATTGCGCCATAGACCATCTCAGTCATAATTGCCGCCTGTCACTGCTTTAAATACCGCTCGTTATCATTTGTTTTCCCCGGATTTTTTGAAATTTGCAGTCTGCGCCACGATCCGAGAAAGCCCCAATGTGCCTTGAGGTCTGACAAAAGAATAGCGTATTTTTCCTGCAATCACCAGTACTTAATCCGCCCGCCTTGCGCGGGGGGCCTATCCGCCAGATGGCGTGATTTGCCGGGCGGCGGCGCGCTCCAACCGTAAACGGCTTTCACGCCACAAAATAATCCCGCCCGCCGAAATAACAATTGCGGCCCCGATCAGGGTTTGCAGGGTCGGCAGATCGGCAAAAATGAAATAGCCAAAGGCGATCGCAAACAACATGGATGAATAATCAAATGGCGCGATGGTTGAGGCATCCGCGTATTTATACGCCGTGGTCAACAACGCCTGCCCGATCCCACCAACCAGCCCCGCAGAAAGCAGCAAGGCCCATTCGAAAGGGGTCGGCCAAACCCAGCCAAAAGGCGCGGTCAGCAATCCTGCCCCGGTGGCACAAAGCCCGGCATAAAGCACAACGGTGGAAGGGTGGTCTTTGCCGACCAACCTGCGCACAAGGATCTTGGCGACCGAGACAAAACACGCCGCAATAAACGCCAGCATCGCCCCAAACGCCATAAGGTTCGCATCGGTCCCAGCAACCTGCCCAAACCCGGTCAAACGCGGCCACAGGATGATCAAGACCCCAAACAAGCCAAGACCAACGGCGGCAATTCGGATCATCCGCACGCGCTCCCCCAAAAACATCGCCGCAAATATTGTGGTCAGAATGGGCGAGGCGAAAAAGATCGCGGTCACTTCTGGCAAGGGCAAATATCCCACCGCCGCAAAGCTGAGCCCCATGCCGCAGACCCCAATAATCCCGCGCATCAAGTTGCCGCGCAGGTGATCTGTTTTTAACGCGACCCTCAGGCGCCCCTGCCACATCAACCAGGTAAATATGACCGGAAGCGCGAAAAGCGACCGAAAAAACACCGCCTCGCCGGGCGGAATATGGTCGGACACAGCCTTGATCATCGCCTGCATTGAGACGAAAAAAGCGACAGATGCCAGTTTCAGAAGGATGCCAAAGCGTGGGGTCATGCCCTTGCCTAAGACGCGCAATTACAAAATGCCAGCCCAAACAAAAACGGGCGCCCAAAAGCGCCCGCTTTCACTGATATTCCACCGTTTAGGTGATTTTGGTCAAAAGCGTGTCAAGGCTTGCTTTCGCGTCACCATAGAACATGCGGGTGTTTTCCTTAAAGAACAATGGGTTCTCGATCCCAGAATACCCGGTCCCCTGCCCACGTTTTGACACGAACACCTGCTTGGCCTTCCAGCATTCCAGAACCGGCATACCGGCGATGGGGCTGTTTGGATCCTCTTGTGCAGCTGGGTTTACGATGTCGTTGGACCCGATCACGATGGCCACATCCGTTTCCGGGAAGTCATCGTTAATTTCGTCCATTTCCAGCACGATATCGTAAGGCACCTTAGCTTCCGCCAAAAGCACGTTCATGTGCCCCGGCAGACGCCCCGCAACGGGGTGGATCGCAAAGCGCACGGTTTTACCCTTGTCGCGCAAACGACGGGTCAGTTCGGCCACGTTTTGCTGCGCTTGGGCCACGGCCATGCCGTATCCGGGGATAATCACCACGCTGTCCGCCTCTTCCAACGCGGTTGCAACACCGTCAGCGTCAATTGCGATTTGTTCACCGTCGATTTCCATCGCCGGGCCGGTTTCGCCGCCAAAGCCACCAAGGATCACGCTGACAAACGACCGGTTCATCGCCTTACACATGATGTAAGACAGGATCGCACCGGACGAGCCCACAAGCGCACCAACAACAATCAACAGATCATTGCCAAGGCTAAAGCCAATCGCCGCCGCAGCCCAACCTGAGTATGAGTTCAGCATCGACACAACAACCGGCATATCCGCACCGCCAATGCCCATGATCAGGTGGTAACCAATAAAGAAGGCGGCCAAGGTCATCACAAAGAGCGGCAGGAAGCCACCGGTGTTAAAGTACCAAATCAAACACAGCACCGAAATGATCGCCGCGGCCGCGTTCAACATATGCCCACCGGGCAGTTTGGTCGCCGCAGACGACACCTTGCCCGCAAGCTTGCCGTAAGCCACCACAGACCCGGTAAAGGTCACAGCACCGATGAAGATGCCCAAGAACAATTCAACCCGAAGGATGGATTGTTCAACGGGTGTTTTATGGGCCAGAAGGGCCGCAAACCCGTCCAGCGCCTCACCCGCGCCATGTGGCATCGCCAGAACATTTGCCAGCTCAATATGGGCAATATAGCCCACAAAGACCGCTGCCAAACCCACCAGCGAGTGCATCGCCGCCACAAGTTGCGGCATCTCGGTCATCTGGACGCGCTGCGCCACCACATAACCAATCATCCCGCCGCCTGCGATCATCAGGATCGACAGGAACCAATAGCCAGCACCGGGACCAACAAGCGTGGCCGCAACCGCCAGCGCCATGCCGACAATCCCATACCAAACCGCGCGTTTTGCACTTTCCTGCCCGGACAATCCGCCGAGGGACAGGATGAAAAGAACAGCTGCAACAACATAAGCAGCAGTCGTGAAACCGAATTCCATAATCCCGGCCTCCTTAAGATTTTTGGAACATGGCAAGCATGCGCCGGGTTACGAGGAAACCGCCGAAGATGTTGATCCCGGCCATGAAGATCGACAGCGCCGCCAGCACAATCACCAAGAACGAGCTTGATCCAATTTGCATCAACGCCCCCAGAATGATGATCGACGAAATCGCGTTGGTCACAGCCATCAACGGTGTGTGCAGCGAATGCGCCACGTTCCAGATCACCTGGAACCCGATAAAGACGGACAGCACAAAGACGATGAAGTGCTGCATAAAGCTGGCGGGGGCGACAAGCCCAACCCCCAAAAGCAACACGGCCCCAACCGCAAGCAAGGTCACCTGCTGCTTGGTTTGTGCTTTGAATTCAGCGACTTCCTTGGCACGCTTCTCTTCTGCGGTCAGTTCCGGCACCACCTCTTTTGGTTTGGCCGCAATCGCCTGCACCTTTGGTGGTGGGGGCGGGAAGGTGATTTCACCCTGATGGGTCACAGTCGCCCCACGGATCACATCGTCTTCCATATCGTGATTGATCTGACCGTCTTTTTCGGGGGTCAAATCGGTCATCATGTGCCGAATGTTGTTGGCGTAAAGGCTGGAAGATTGCTGCGCCATACGCGATGGGAAATCGGTATAGCCCACAATGGTCACGCCATTGTCGGTCACGATTTTCTCGTCCATCACCGTGCCTTCAGCGTTGCCACCTTTTTCAGCAGCCAAGTCAACAATCACCGACCCCGGCTTCATCGCCTTGATCATGTCCTCAAGCCACAGTTTAGGCGCCTCGCGGTTGGGGATCAGCGCGGTGGTGATCACAATGTCCACCTCTGGCGCCAATTCACGGAACTTGGCCAATTGCGCTTCGCGGAACTCAGGGGACGAGACCGATGCATAGCCACCCGAGGCCGCGCCATCCGCCTGATCTTCTTCGAAATCAAGGTACACAAATTCGGCACCCATTGATTCAACCTGCTCTGCCACTTCTGGCCGCACGTCAAACGCATAGGTGATTGCGCCCAGCGATGTGGACGTGCCGATCGCGGCCAGACCAGCCACACCAGCCCCAACCACAAGCACTTTGGCCGGGGGAACCTTGCCCGCCGCCGTCACCTGACCGGTGAAGAACCGGCCGAAGTTGTTGCCCGCTTCAATCACCGCGCGGTAGCCCGCGATATTGGCCATAGAGCTGAGCGCATCCATCTTTTGAGCGCGTGAAATACGTGGCACCATTTCCATCGCAATCACATTGGCGCCAGACTTTTTCGCCTTTTCCATTCCATCTTCATTCCCACCGGGGTTGAAGAATGAAATCAAGGTCTTGTCCGCAGACAGCCGCTTTAGCTCTGTGTCATTTGGTTGACGCACTTTGGCGATGATATCCGCCGCTTTCCACAAAGCCGCCGCCGTTTTCACGACCTCAACCCCTGCGTCTTTATAAAGCTTGTCAGCAAAACCAGCCGCCAATCCGGCCTTGGTTTCAATCACACACTCATAGCCAAGTTTTTGTAACATCAAGGCGCTTTCCGGCGTCATCGCGACCCGGTTTTCACCCTCAAATACTTCCTTTGGAACACCGATTTTCACGTGTCTCTTCCTCTTCTCCCGTCAAGAACAAAGCGCGGAGCATCCCCCACTTTGCCAATCTGATCCCTTATTTCAGGGCAGTTTTACGCAATGCGCGCGCAATAAGCTATCGCTACGCAACGTTCTGCGACAATTTTGTTTCAAAAACTGTCATATCCAGCGGCGCACCTGTGCCGCCCAATTCTCATATTCCGCACCAAAAACATCCCTCAACCCAGCCTCTTCCCCTAGAATAAATCGGGTCGTGATGATCCAGACAAACAGCGGTACAAAAAGAAGCGCCGGCAAAACGTCCCATCGTAACACACAGCCCGTCAGAACCAGCGCATCACCAAGATAGATTGGATTGCGGCTGATCCGGTAAACCCCAGTCTTAACAAACGCTTTGGGCTTTTGGCGCGGTATTACACTTGTTTTCTTGAGCACAAAGGGGACCACGGCCGCCCCCATCAACAGCACTCCTATTACCACAAACCCGTTGCCAATCGCCTTGGTGCCCCACCCTTCAAATCCCATTCCTGGCATCACTTGACCAAGCATAAAGCTCAGGGTCAGAATGGCAAAAAGCCAAACAGGCGGCAGGTCCAACCAACGTATCAGTCCGCGCACGACAGTTTTCCCCAAGTTTCCGACAATATTGCAGGCACATTCGGCAAAGTTTGCGCAAATGCCAAGGGGCAAATTGTCGGAAACCCTCCTGAATATCCGACGAAACATAAAACAATTGTGATTTGCGGGTAGTTTTGGGTGCCAATTCAGGGATTGCCAAGATTTTCGATTCAGATAGCGTCATCACAGCCGCACCGGATACCGTATCCGATCGCGGTATAAGGAGGACATATGACGAATTTTTCAGAGACCAAGCAGCTGTTTGAGCTGCCAGATGGGATCATCTACCTTGATGGCAATTCATTAGGGCCCCTGCCCAAATCCGCAAAAGATCGCGTTGCGCAAACCATCAGTGCGGAATGGGGCGAAATGCTTATCACCGGGTGGAACAAAGCGGGGTGGATGGCGCAACCCGCAAAGCTGGGCAATCAGATCGGGCGGCTTATTGGGGCGGAAGCGGATCACACAGTGCTTGGCGACACTCTGTCGATCAAGGTCTATCAAGCGCTTGCATCCGCGTTGGAAATGCGCCCGGATCGCAAGGTGATCTTGTCAGACAGTGGCAATTTCCCAACCGACCTCTATATGGCCGAGGGGCTGATCCGATCCCTTAACAATGGGCACCGGCTTGTCACCCCCTCCCCAGAAGAGGTTGAGGCGCATATCAACAGTGACCTTGCCGTCTTGATGCTGACCGAAGTGGATTACCGCACGGGGCGCAGGCACGACATGGCGCGGTTGACCAAGCTGGCACAGGATGCCGGGGCCTTGGTGATCTGGGATCTTGCGCATTCGGCAGGTGCCTTGCCCGTTGATGTCGCCAATGGCGGGGCCGATTTTGCGGTTGGCTGCACCTATAAGTACCTCAATGGTGGCCCCGGCGCGCCCGCGTTCATCTATGTCGCCCCGCGCCATGCAAATACAGTTCGCCCCGCCTTATCTGGCTGGTTGGGGCATGAATCCCCCTTTGCGTTTGATCTGAACTACAGCGCGGGTGCGGGCATTGAACGCATGCGTGTCGGCACCCCACCCGTCTTGCAGATGGCCGCGCTGGACGCCGCACTCGCCATTTGGGATGACGTCAACATGGATGATCTGCGTGCAACATCAGTTGCACTTTGTGATCAGTTCATCGCCGGGGTCGAAGCCGCCTGCCCTGACCTTAGCCTTGCCAGCCCACGCGATGCGGCGATGCGCGGATCGCAAGTCAGCTTTCACTTTGAACACGGCTATGCGGCGATGCAGGCCTTGATCGCGCGCGGCGTCATCGGTGATTTTCGTGCACCTGATATTATGCGATTTGGCTTTACGCCACTGTACATTGACAGCGCAGACGTCGCCCAAGCCATCGACATCATCGCCGACGTGATGCAAAATCGACTTTGGGATCATCCTGAATACAAAATACGTTCCGCGGTGACCTAAGATTATCCAAGAAAGCCAAAAGCCTTTATGACACAAAGCCACACCATATCTCGCCCACAGGGCTGGATCGCCGCATGGCGGCGGATGGCGATGTGCACCTGTTTGAATGGCGAGTGGGGTTGTCCTCCCCCTACGTTCATTTAAACAGGAGAAAACAATGACAACCTTTGACCCCGCCAAAGATGGCGCCCAGATGAGTTTCGATGGGCGGATGTCTTATGGCGATTATCTGGATCTGGATAAGATCCTGACCGCGCAACATCCCAAATCCGATGCCCATGACGAGATGCTGTTTATCATTCAGCATCAGACATCAGAATTGTGGATGCGTCTTGCGCTGCATGAACTTGGCGCCGCAAGGGACGCTTTGTCAGACGGGCGCTTTGGTCCCGCGTTTAAAATGCTCGCCCGTGTGGCACGAATTTTTGAGCAATTGAACAATGCTTGGGATGTGCTGCGCACCATGACGCCCGCAGAATACACCCGGTTTCGCGAGACTTTGGGGCAAAGTTCAGGCTTTCAGTCGTGGCAATATCGCCTGATTGAATTCACGTTGGGCAACCGCAATCAGGCTATGTTGAAACCCCACGAACATCGCGCAGATATTTATGACAGGCTCACCCAAGAACTGTCGCACCCATCCCTTTATGATGTGGCGTTGCGCACGCTTCACGGGACCATGCCCTTGCCCGAAGCGGTGCTGAGCCGGGATCCATCAACGCCTTATCAGGCCTCTGATGAAGTGCGCACCGCTTGGGCAGAAATCTATCGCGACCCTGACACCCATTGGCAGCTTTACGAGTTGGCGGAAAAATTGGTGGATTTTGAGGATTATTTCCGCCGGTGGCGGTTTAACCATGTGACCACGGTGGAACGGATTATCGGCTTTAAACGCGGGTCAGGTGGCACCTCTGGCGTGGCTTATCTGCGCCGTATGCTAGAGGTGGAATTGTTCCCAGAGCTTTGGCATCTGCGCACGGATCTGTAAGCTCATGTATTAAAGGAAGATGCGCGGCGTGAGAATCTTTCACGCCGCGCGTCGGTTTACATTGTTGGCTTGATAAAGGTGTTGTTGCGCAGGTCTGCCATCGCTTGCCGCAACTCATCTTTCGTGTTCATCACAATGGGGCCGTGCCAAGCGACCGGTTCACGAATGGGCGCGCCCGCGATCAGCAAGAACCGAACACCTTCTTCACCGGCTTGAACGCGCACCTCGTCCCCTGCGCCAAACCGCACCACGGTGCGGTTGCCGGAAAGGTCACGGATATTGGCCTCTTGCCCAAACACTTCTTTTTCAAGCAATACCCCCTGCGGGGCCGCCGCATCGGTAAACGCCCCGGCCCCTTCGAAGACATAGGCAAACGCTTGTCTGCGCGTATCAATCGGAAAGCTTTTGGTGACACCGGCAGGCACTGAAATATCCAGATACAGCGGATCGGCGGCGATCCCGTCCACAGGGCCAGTGCGGTCCCAAAACGTCCCGACAACAACACGTACAACGGTTCCGTCATCCTCTTCGATCACCGGGATCTCAGCGGCTGGCACATCTTGATAATTGGGCGAGGTCATTTTCAATTCGCGCGGCAGGTTTGCCCACAGCTGGAACCCGTGCATTTGGCCCTGAGTGTTTGCTTGGGGCATTTCCTGGTGCATGATCCCGGACCCGGCGGTCATCCATTGGATATCACCCGCGCCCAAGGTGCCGGAATTTCCCAAGCTGTCTTCATGGGTCACTTGCCCCGCCAAAACATAGGTGATCGTTTCAATCCCCCGATGGGGATGCCAAGGGAACCCCTTTTCCGACTTTGCCGGATCATCATTGCGAAAATCATCAAACAGCAAAAACGGGTCATAAGCTTCGGGTTCATGAAATCCAAAGGCGCGGTGCAAATGCACACCAGCCCCTTCAAGGGTGGGTTGCGCTTTGGATTGGGTCAGGATTGGGCGAATAGACATGTGGCACCTTTTTGGATCTGTCGGTTGACCCAAAGGTATAGCCGATTGGTCAGCCCGCCAACTGCGCACATCTCCGCAGGCTGTATGCAAAAACGCACAGAGGCGCTGTTGCCAAAAAATAGGGGCGCCCAAAGGCACCCCCATACCGACATAAACTTACTCATCGCCGGGATTACAGTTTTCTTTGTTAAAGCAAATCTTTGGTCCATCCCGCGGTTTGGTGATCACCAAATCCTCTAATGTGCGCGGATAAATCCCCGTCCATTCCCCTGAAAACGGCGGGACGTAGCGGGCAGAGGTTTCCACCATCACCAGATACTCCCCCTTATACATATCTGGAATAGCATCATTGTATTTGGATCGAACAGCGCTTGTGGTCAAGCGAGGCACGCTTCCATTTGGATAGGCTCTGGACCAGAATCTAACCAGTTTTCGAGTGTTTCGTTTCCCACAATTCTTTTTACACCGAACCACTGTCACCCTGATCCAGCTTTCATTTGAACTTTGCGTCAGATAGCGGAAAACTTTGCCATACCCGGTCATTTCTGACGGCGTGACATTGTTTTCGCGCGAGATCAAATCTGAGATTGCATAATTCGCCTTAAGCGACTGGCTTTTTGCACGAAACACGTCGAAATAGGTGAACGTCCCCATGAAAACAACCAGGATCACCGGTAAGATGATCACCGCCTCAACGGTCACGGACCCTTCATCGCGGCGCTTAAACTGACGGAAAAAATTCAACATCTTTGCACCCTCCTATGATGGCTCAGCGACATATGCAGACCATGCCGACATTGTGACACCACCAGAAGCGTCGCGCGGCATTTTCATGATAAAGGGCGTGGTTCCAAAAAATGGATCCATAACCAGACACGCCCGTAAAAGCGTGGGCACTTTGTCCCCGCCCAAAGCAAACATCAGATTGGCCGGATCCACCCCATCAACGCGGTTTCGACACGGGATCTTACCCGTTGGCATCGCCCAAGAGTTGGTGGGGATCACGCGCACATCGACGGCCAAATCAGTGGTGCAATCCGGGAAAAAGATCATCTCATTGCACATACGTTTCTTAAGCTCGTCAACCGTGGCCGGCGACAATTGCCCCAACCGCATTGAGCGAATGTTCAGATCAAGCGCGCGTTCCAGCAAAACCGATCGCATGGTGAAAATGCCAAGCTCAAACGAGGTAAGAAACAGGGTCATAAAGGCGGGAAACAGCAACACAAATTCGATCGTGGCATTGCCATCATTGCCTCTGATCCGGCGCCAAAGTGACGAAATCCAAGCCATTGTTATCCCTCCTTTTTCTTTCACGCTTACTGTTTATTTTGTCAATCGAAGCTTGGCGATGTCCTGACCGATGGTCGAAAATGTCTCGACCAGATCAACCCCGTCCACCTTGAAATAGAACCCATCCCCAGACGAACAACTTTCAAGAACATTGGTACCACTGCTGCCGCCATCGGTTTCAAGTTCAATTGTGTAGATCTTGATGCCTTCGTTTTTTGCGGCGGTACACAGATCCAACAGCCGCGTGTCTTTGCCGTCGGTATAATCCTTACTAGAGTAACCAATTTCCTTATAGCTTCGTTTCATAATGGCCCCCGGCCAGTCGGTGTTGGGCATATCGATCCACCAGCCCCAACGCTTAAGAAGCCAAACCTCTTCCCAGTTCATCTGTTTTGCTTCGCGCGTTTCGGCAGAAGACCAAGTGCGGCAGCCGCCCCAGTAAGAATACTGCGTACATTCACGGTCCCCGACCCCCCAAGGGTGGTCTTTATACTGACCGGTCCACGGCCAAAACCACCGGTCATCCGCATTTGTGTCGGGGTCATTTTCGTAATGGACCGACATTCTTGAAGTATCATTGCCCACGGTCCAAACGCGTGACGGGCCAGACCGGTATTCATCATAAAGGTACGGTTGGGTTGTGTTTTCCCCATCGGTCATCAACACCACAACCTTCTGGCTGTTTGCAGCACCGTACGCCTTGGGCCGATCCGCAAACGCACCATTCACGATCAGATCATCAACCAGCCCGTCAACCACAGGCTCGATCGAGGGGTCCAACATGGTCACACCCCACTTCAACCCAATATCAATTGAGGTATTGCCGCCGCCCTGCAATTGCCCGATGCGCGTGCCCAAATCCGTGTGGGACGATGAAAGCGGTAAGATGCTTCTCCAACTTTGGCTTGAACAGGGGAAATAACCGCTCCATGCTGAACCGCTGGAATCCTTATCCGCATGAAACCGGCCCGTTTGACGAATATCCAAGGTCTCGTTAAACGCTGTTGTCTCGTATTCATCTGGGTAAAACGTTGCACAATAAGACGACTCATGTACGTCACGACGATTGAATTTTTTCAAAATGTCCGGCCCAGCCGTGACCTGAGCATTATACGGTATCAACGAAATCGACGTGGTGTTCGCCGGCATCGTGCAGTTGGTTGTGCTGGTTGGATTGTTCGGGTCACACAACAAAATATTCACAAACTGCTTCGCAGCTGTTTTCAGCTCGGACAATTTGGAAGATCCCGTTTTTGAATCCCAATTCATCGACCCCGACACATCCACAACCAAAGACACTTCGCTTAAACCAGCAGATTGCGCCGCAGCCCCGGATGCAACGGCTTCGAACCCTTCGATCCCCACAAACTGAAGCAGCAATGGATCAACATGCATACGCGCCTCAGCAGACACCTCACTTGCTGTGCCAGACGCCACAACTTTCACATCTTTTGGATCAATAAAATCCTTAAGTCCGGCGCTTTTAAAATACGACAACACAACCGCTTTACGGTCCGCCAGTTCACCCGGCGTCTGAGATGGGTGGGCCGCCGCCAAAATCGCGCGGTCCAATGTGGCCTGTAAACGCGTGCGTTGGGTTTCATACAGCATCAGGTCCACGCCCAACCCGCCAATGATTAACATTGCGATGATCAAGAACAGCGAGAAGATCACCAAAGATCCCTCATCATCCGCCCGAAACAGGACCAATCGCCGGCGAAGCCGACCACGTTGCTGTGTAAGCTGAGTTTTCCAATCTGCACTCCGCATCCTGAAATCCCCTTTCCCTTCCAAACGCCCTATTGGCCTATCCAATCACTGGACAAAACCGGGTTCACCCAAACCCTAATGTGAAAGAGTTAACCCTATCCTTGTGGCAAAATTAGGGCGTGGAACGCCCCAGTTCCTCGCTCCAAATAGGTAAAAGCCCAAAAAAACACCGGTTTTCAATGCAACTTACCGCTTGCAAACAAGTGTGATGGAAAAGAAAATTATCAGGATGCCTTGTTAACCAATCGGGCCTAGGCTGTGCGTGAATCTGTCGCAGTTCGTGATTCGACTGTATTGTTTTGACCCGTATTCAGGAGACCGAAAATGTCCCAACCCAACGAGCCGTCCTTCCGTGAATCCGTTGACCTGATGTTCAATCGCGCTGTTGAAATTATCAACCTGCCGCCGGGGTTGAAAGAAAAGATCCGGGTGTGCAACGCGACCTATACCGTTCGTTTTGGCGTCAGATTGCGCGGCGAAATTCAGACTTTCACCGGATACCGCTCGGTTCACTCTGAACATATGGAACCGGTTAAAGGCGGTATTCGCTACGCACTTGGTGTGAACCAAGATGAGGTCGAAGCCCTTGCGGCGCTGATGACTTATAAATGTGCTTTAGTTGAAACACCGTTTGGGGGATCCAAAGGCGGCCTTTGCATCGATCCGCGTAAATATGAAGAACATGAACTGGAACTGATCACCCGCCGTTTTGCGTATGAATTGGCCAAACGCGACCTGATCAACCCCTCTCAAAACGTCCCCGCCCCAGATATGGGAACCGGCGAGCGCGAGATGGCCTGGATCGCAGATCAATACGCGCGTATGAACACCACGGACATCAACGCCAAAGCCTGTGTGACCGGCAAACCGCCACATGCGGGGGGGATTGCCGGGCGGGTTGAGGCAACCGGGCGCGGGGTGCAATACGCTCTGCGGGAATTTTTCCGCCATAAAGAAGACATCGCCAAGGCTGGGCTGTCGGGGAAACTTGAAGGCAAGCGGATTGTCGTTCAGGGGTTGGGGAATGTTGGCTATCACGCGGCCAAATTCCTATCCGAAGAAGATCATGCAAAGATCACTGGGATCATTGAACATGACGGGGCTTTGGTGGACGAAAATGGCCTTGATGTTGAGGCCGTTCGAAACTGGATCATGGCCAATGGGGGGGTAAAAGATTTCCCCGATGCGACCTATATTGAAAACGGCGCCACAATCCTTGAACAAGACTGTGACATCCTTATCCCAGCGGCCCTTGAGGGGGTGATTAACCTGACAAACGCCGAACGCATCAAGGCCCCCCTGATCATTGAGGCGGCGAACGGTCCCATCACATCAGGTGCGGACGATATCTTGCGCGACAAGGGCTGTGTGATCATCCCCGATATGTATGCAAACGCGGGCGGTGTGACAGTTTCCTATTTCGAATGGGTAAAAAACCTATCCCATATCCGCTTTGGCCGCATGCAGCGCCGTCAAGAAGAAGCGCGCCATCAGTTGGTGATTGACGAATTAGAGCGTTTGGATCGTTACCTTGGGGATGCTTGGTCCATGACGCCCCAATTTAAAGATAAATACCTGCGCGGGGCCGATGAATTGGAATTGGTCCGCTCGGGGCTCGACGACACAATGCGGACCGCTTACCAAGCGATGCGCGAAGTTTGGCATTCGCGTGATGACGTGCCCGATTTGCGCATGGCCGCATATCTGGTGTCCATTGATCGGATTGCAAAAAGCTATCGCGCCAAGGGTCTGTAAGGGCCGTCACACCGTTGAGAAACATCAAAGGCCGCGGCATTCGCGGCCTTTTTAAAGGTATTGTCGGGAACCTAGGCACCACGCAGTCTTATTTCCGCAACCGTTCAGCCAAAGCCGCGTCTTGTAACGCCCAATATTGCAATGCATCCCGCATACCCTCGGCCGCCTGTGCGCGCCATTCAGGGGATATCATCCGTTCAAGATCTTTCGGCGACGACATAAACCCCAGTTCAACCAAAACCGATGGAATATCCGGCGCTTTTAAAACCGAAAACCCCGCCTGCATGCGCGGTGATTTATAAATCGACCCGGTCGCGGAATGAATGCCCTCGACCAGCGCATCCGCCAAAGCCTCTGCCCGCGGCGCCGTTTCTGTTCGGGCCAGATCCATCAAAACCAATGCCACTTCGTCATCTTGGTGGGCCAAATCCACCCCCGCCAGCAAATCCGCCCGATCATGTCGTTCCGCGAGCTTTTGTGACGCGACATCAGACGCCTCGCGCGACAATGTATAGACCGTCGCCCCCGATGCCCGGCCTTGCGCCAATGCATCTGCGTGCAACGACATAAAGACATCCGCCCCCGCGCGCCGGGCGATGGTCACACGTTCTTCCAATGAGACAAATCCATCATCATCCCTGGTCAGCACAACCTTAAAGCCGCCAGTCCGCACCAAAACATCCCTGAACTCTCGTGCAAAGGCCAACACCAGATCTGCCTCAACCACTCCGTCACGCTCGGCGCCTGGATCAATCCCACCGTGTCCTGGGTCGAGAACAACCACCAAAGGCCCCTCACCTGTCTGGCGTCTTTTACCGGGGGGAGTCACCTGAACCGGGGTGCCAAGGTTTTCGGCCTTTGGGGCACCGGCATTTTCGGCAAATTCGGCCGCGGATACAGACGCCAGCGAAAGCGTTAACACCGCCCCATCGCTTTCGGTCGCCATGCCCGCTTGTGTCACCGCAAGAGGTTCCGCCAAGTCGAGCACCAAACGCGTCCAACCCGGCCGATACAGCCCCGCCCGAAGGTCCGAGATCTTTTCGCTTTCATAAAGAATGGCCTCTCGGTCAATCCCAGTCCAATCCAGTTCAGAAAAATCAACGACCAGACGGCGCGGATCATCCAAGGTGAACACCCGCCACGGCACAGACCGCGTCATTTCAAGCTTTATATCTAAACTGCGCCAATGGGCCTGTAATGTCACACCCTGGCCCGCCAAACGAGCCAAGGCCGACATTTCATTCCCTGCCCCTTGCGCCATCAACATATTGGGCACCACCGACAAAATCATCCAAACAATCAGGTGGTAAAACCGCAATCTACTGCTCCGAACTTATTTTTACAGGATCCTATCAAATGGTCGCCAGAGTACCAACACATGTTTGGCGCGCTTAATTTGTGGCGCGAATTTCTTCCACAAATTGTTCCATTTGCGCCAAGGGCATGTACCCCCGCGCAAGAACTTCGCCCATGACAAAGGCCGGCGTGCCAGAGATTTGCAAACGGCGCGCAAGGGCGTGGTTGGCCCCCAAAATCGCATCCACTTTGTCCGCCCCCATCCCATCGGCAATTGCCTGACCATCAAGGCCCAGCCCATCTGCCGTGGCGATAAGGTTGTCGACATTTGCCGCCCCGCGCAGGGTAATCAGGGCATGATGCAGTGTGTCATAGGCCTCTTCCCCAAACAATTGTTGCGCTGAGATCGCGAACCGGGCAGAGGCCAGGCTTTCCTCACCCAAAATAGGATATTCCTTTAAAATCAAACGGATATTGCTGTCTTTTTCCAACAGCTGCTGAACCTCTTCATAGGCTTTGCGGCAATATCCACAGCGGTAATCCACAAATTCCACAATGGTCACATCGCCATCTGGGTTGCCCGACACATGCGAAAACCCGTCGTTAAAAAGATCATCGGCGTTGGTGCGAACAAGTTGCAGGTCATCCATGGTTTTTTGTGCGTCCTGACGGGCCTCAAGCACACTGACCGCTTCCATGATCACTTCTGGATTGTCCATCAGATAGGCACGAACTTCGTCCCGGAACGCATTGCGTTCATCGTCGGACAGGTTGGTCAAATCAAACGCCGCAGCGGGCATGGCGGCCCCGATCATTGTGGCGGCAGTCAAGGCAAGTGTCAGGCGTTTCATGTTCATCTCTCTCTGTGAAAACCGAGCGTTCCCCCTGACATATGCGATTGCCAAGGGCGCGCCAAGTCCAGAGCGTTCACGCCCGCGCGATCTGGCGCGACAGATTGTCCAAACAGCAAGGAATTGCCGATATCAAAGGCGGGACGCCCTTATCTGCCCGGTTGACTTTACCCAATATGCACGGCACCTCTTTGGCACCAAAAACTGAGGTTATCATGCGCAAATCCACTCGTGGCCAAGTGGCCCCCTTTATCGTCATGGATGTGATGGAAGCCGCCCGCGCGGCAGAAGCAGAAGGGCGCCATATTATCCATATGGAGGTGGGCCAGCCGGCGACAGCGGCCCCAAAGGCGGCATTGAACGCATTGACGCACAGCATGGAACAAGACGCGTTGGGATACACCGTGTCCCTTGGTCTTCCTGAATTACGCGAAGGAATCGCAAAGCTTTATAAAGACTGGTATAATCTTGACCTGAACCCCGCGCGTGTGGTGGTCACACCGGGCAGCTCTGGCGCCTTTATTCTGGCGTTTTCGGCGCTGTTTGACGCAGGCGACAAAGTCGGCCTTGGCGAACCCGGCTACCCCAGCTATCGCCAAATCCTAAAAGCGATGAGCATCGACGCCGTGGGCCTTCAGACCAGCCCAAAAAACCGGTATCAACCTGTCCCAAGCGACATCCCAGCGGGGCTGGCGGGCATGATCACCGCGTCCCCGGCCAACCCTTCTGGCACAATGCTGGATCACGCCGCGCTAGAGGCTTTGATCTCGCATTGTCACGCCCAAGGCACCAGTTTCATCGCGGATGAGATTTATCACGGGCTGCAATATGACGGGCGTGCCATTTCAGCGCTCGAAGTGTCGGACGACATCTATGTGATCAACAGTTTTTCAAAGTATTTTTCCATGACCGGATGGCGTGTGGGTTGGATGGTGGTGCCAGAAGACCATATTCGCCACGTCGAACGCATCGCCCAAAACATGTTCATCTGCGCCCCACATGCCAGCCAAATCGCAGCAATCGCGGCCCTTGACGCACGTGAGGAATTGGACGCAAACCTTGGAACTTACGCAGAAAATCGCAAAATCATAACCGAAGAGCTGCCAAAGATCGGGTTTGGTGACTTCGCCCCCGCAGATGGCGCATTTTACATCTATTGCGATGTCAGCGCACACACAAATGACAGCGTTGCCTTTGCGAAAGAGATCTTGGCAAAAGCCGATGTCGCGGTGACCCCCGGCTTGGATTTTGACCCCCGGCGCGGGGCCCAAACGCTGCGCTTTTCCTATGCGCGTTCGACCGAAGATATTCGTGAGGGGTTGAAACGATTGGCAACTTTCATGGCGAACCGGTGATCAATTACACGGATATCTGCGATTAAATTGACAACGCCCTGCCAAACACCCGCCCAATGCGGGTCACGCCGGTCGTGTAATCTTGATAGCTTTCGGCGTTGCTTTTCACACCGTCCAGCGCCGCCAAAAGCGTTTCCGCCATGTCCTGTGCGGACCCTTCCAATGCGATCCGCCCAGATCTGACTTGTTCATCAAACCAGCACGCCAAAACCTGCGCCAATTCGGCCATACCTTCGGCAATTTCAGTTTCAGCAACCGAGTTTTTGTCTTCCATCAGCTCGTGACCATGCGGGGAATTGAACAGGGCTTCCATCCCCGCCCCCCCCTTGGCCAGCAATGCAGCGACCAATGTGTCGGTGACCGATCGCGCGGGGTCTTTCGTTAATTCGCTTCGCACATCCGCCACCGCTTGAAGGAAAAACACGGCTGCCAAACGACGAAACAAATCCTGTTTATTTTTAAAGTGCAAATAAAGCGCCGCCCGCGACATATTTGCGGCTTTGGCAATGTCTTCCATTGAACTGCGCCTAAATCCATACAATCGAAACACCTCAAGCGCCGCCATGAAAATGGCCATCTGCTTGTCATCAATCGTCTGAAGCTTGGTGGAATTGTCGGTCATGGCAATGTTTTGACAGTTTGTGTAAAAAGTGTCAATTGACTTACTGACATTTTAGGGCCATTTTGTCATTACGTCAAAGCCAGCCAACATGTTCTGTGTATAGGAGCCCCCATGTCGAAAACCCTTACCATTAATGGTGCGCCACATGTGGTCAACCTGCCCGGCAATGTGCCGCTGTTATGGGTCCTTCGCGACGCGCTGGACATGACCGGCACCAAATACGGTTGCGGTGTTGCCGCCTGCGGGGCCTGCACGGTTCAAATCAACGGCGAGGCCACCCGGTCCTGTCAGGTGTTGCTTGAGGATGTGGACGGCCCTGTCACCACAATCGAGGGGCTCGGCACGCCAGACAACCTTGCCACAATTCAACAGGCTTGGGTCGCACATCAGGTGGCCCAATGTGGGTACTGTCAATCCGGGCAGATCATGCAAGCCGCAAGTCTTTTGGCGGAAACCCCTGATCCAAGCGATGAAGAAATAGACGAAGCGATGGCAGGAAATCTGTGCCGCTGTGGCACATACCCCCGCATTCGCGCCGCCATCCATGAGGCCGCCAAAATGATTAAAGCAGGGGCGTAACCATGGGAAAAATAAAAACATTTACCCGCCGCGCCTTTCTTGTCAGTTCGGTCGCCGTGACCGGTGGCGTTGCCTTTGGCGCCTATCTTATGGCCCGCACACCCGACAACCCTTTGGCGGACGAAGATGGGGCGCTGAACCCTTGGATTGTCATCAACCAAGACGGCGTTACCCTTGTCGCCCCGCGCGCCGAAATGGGCCAAGGCGTGATGACCACTTTGGCGGCTTTGATCGCAGAAGAGCTGGACGTGGATCTGGATGCGGTGAATGTCATCCACGGCCCGCCCGCGCAGGCCTATTTCAATTCCGCAGCTGTGGCAGAGCGTCATTATTCGGAAAGCCAGCACCAACCCGATGGGTTTGGCGCAATCATGGCGCAGGCCTTTCCCAAAGTGATTTCCATGCAAATCACCGGGGGGTCAACTTCGGCAATTGACGCTTACGGGCGCATGCGCATGGCCGGGGCTTCGGCCCGCGCAACCCTGTTGCAAGCCGCAGCGGATCAGTTGGGCACAGGTCTGGACCGGCTAAAAACAGATATGGGCCACGTGATTGCACCGGGTGGCACACGTCTGCCTTATGCCGATCTGGCCCCGGCGGCCGCACGCCTTGACCCGGTCCAAACACCCCGGCTGAAATCCCCGTCAGAATGGCGCTATATCGGCAAAAGCCAACCGCGCAAGGATCAGGCCCCAAAGGCCACGGGGACTGCGGGGTTTGGCATTGATGTGCGTCTGCCCGACATGCGTTTTGCATCGGTTCGAATGACACCCCGGTTGGGTGGCGAAATGATCTCATTTGACGCAAGCACTGCGGAAAAAATGGACGGGGTTGAGAAAGTAGTGGATCTTGGCGATGGGGTTGCGGTTGTCGCAAGCAACACATGGCTTGCAATGGAAGCGGTCAACGCCATTGACATCACATGGGGCAAGGCCCCTTATCCACCTGAAAACGATGATATTTTTGAAAAAATAGCCAAGGCCTTTGACACCAACCCAAATGTCACCCTGCGCAACGATGGCAATCCCGGTGACATACCCGCCAGTTTTGAAGCCGATTACCGCGTGCCTTATCTGGCACACGCCACGATGGAGCCGATGAACTCCACCGCGCTGATCAAAGACGGTGCATTGGAAATATGGTCCCCCAATCAGGCCCCCATCATGGTTCGGGATCGCTGTGCCAAACTGGCCGGGATCGACAGCGGCAATGTCACGGTGCACACGCCCTTCATGGGCGGCGGATTTGGCCGGCGTGCGATGGTGGATTTCGCAGAAATTGCCACGCGTGTCGCGATGCAAATGCCGGGTATCCCCGTGCAGACCACATGGTCTCGCGAAGAGGGTATGCGCCATGATTTCTATCGCCCCGGCGCAATTGCGCGGATGCGGGGGCACGTCGAAGATGGGAAAATCACCACGCTTGACGGTCAGATGGCGGCCCCTTCGATCATGGCGCAGGCCATGAAACTGTTTACCGGCTTTGACCTTGCCCCCGCCGACCCCACGCTGACCGAAGGCGCACATGATCAACCCTATGCGATCCCCCACCACCGTGTGCGCGGGCATTCGGCGGATGTGGCCATTCCGGTGGGGTTCTGGCGCTCTGTCGGCAACAGCCAAAACGCGTTCTTCTATGACAGTTTCCTGGATGAGCTTGCGCATCAGGCCAAAATTGACCCGTTGGAGTTCCGCCTTCGCCACATGCGTTCAGAACATGCCCCCTCGGCCACCGTGCTGGAAACGGTGCACGATATGTGCGGCTGGACCGGCAAGACACCGGATGGCGTGGGCCGCGGCGTTGGCTTTTGCTTTTCCTTTGGCACAGCGGTGGCCGAGGTCGTTGAAGTTGCGCAAGATGACGATGGGATGATCCGCATTTCAGACATGTGGATCGCCGCAGATCTTGGCCTTGTGCTGGATCCGTTGAATGCCGAGGCGCAGCTGACCGGTGGGGCCGTCTTTGGATTATCCGCCGCCCTTCATGGTGAAATCACATTTGCCGATGGGATGGTTGAGCAGGAAAACTTTCCCGACTATGACGCCCTTCGCATGGGGAACACGCCGCGTTTTCATGTCAAACTCTTGCAAAACATGGAGCGTATGGGCGGTGTTGGGGAACCCGGCACACCCCCTGCGGCCCCTGCCCTTGCAAATGCGCTGTTTGACCTCACCGGCAAGCGCGCGCGCCAATTGCCCTTGGGATCACAGTTTCGTTTCCGAGGCTGAACCAATCACACACCCCAAACCCGAAGATTGTTTACAAAACCGCCCAAATGCCCCGCATTTGGGCGGTTTATCTGTTAAAAGATCCAATTTTGCCCAATTTTGGTCCAATTTTTCCACGAATTAGAGACAATCCCGATGCGCACCCATCGACAAGATGCGCGTCATTGTCCTAACGGTCAGTATTTTGGCCCGAGCAGTGTGAGCAGACGACCATGGCAACCTATACGGTCCATTTTTACAACCAGAACCCATCTGGGTTGCTCACGACTGCGGTCGGGAGCACCTTCACATGGACCGGTCCGGCCACACAAGCTGGCACGGCTGTGATCACCGACAATGAAGCAGGCATTCAGGGGCTGACCCTTGATGACGACAGCCGGGGCGGTGAAACCGCAACCGCGGATGTGACGCTTGGCGGGGCAACATCAACCGGATCAACTGTTGACGCAGAACTTGTCTGGACCGTTCTCAACACCACAACCGGCGAAACGTTTGAGGTGTCCCAGTTTCAAGTGGAAAACGGTGGCGCATCAGGCTTTTACACGCTTTCGGAAAAGCCGTTGGCCCCCGGACAAACCTATGAGGTGCTGGCCTATAACTCTAACCCGAATGCCGCAGCGGGTGATATTGCATTCACTTATGGTGATTATTTTTACGGCAATGGCGTGGTTGAGGGTGGGGCAACCGATGATACCATAAACAGCGGATACACAGGTGATCCAGAAGACGATCAGGTCGACGATGGGGTTGGCACTGGCGGATCAGGTCAAGGCGATGTAATCGAGGGCAACGGTGGAAATGACACTGTCAATGGCGGTGCCGGCGACGATATTATCTATGGTGATTTTGGCGAACCCACAACAGAGGCCGCAACGCAAGAGCATTTGGACTGGACCGCGCAGGGGGGCCAAGGCACCAATCTGACCGGAGGGTTCACACAGACAACCGGCGACATTGATGTCACTGTTGGCTTCACAGATCCCGGAAACAACGCCACCACATTCGCGGTCGAAACGGGCAACACGCAGTACACGGGCGGTGGCCCCTTTGGCAGCAATTCATCAGGGCGCGTCTATGGCAACGGTGATGCGGAAACTGCGGAACTGGAAATTGATTTTGCGGCCGCCTCGGGTGCATCTGTCACAGGTGAAGTTACAAATGTTTCCTTTCGGGTCAATGACTTGGATGCCTATGCGGGCAACCACACAGATCAATTCACCGTCACGGCCTTTGACGCGGACGGCAACCCCGTCACAGTCACCTTAACCCCCGGAAGCGACATGACGGTTGCTGGCGACACGGCCTCTGGCAACAACAACTATAGCTCAGACAGCGAACAAGCCTCGCTTTTGGTGGAAATTGCCGGGCCGGTGTCCAAGATCATTGTGGAATATGCCAACGGTCAGGGCGGCACGCATGCGGTCGACATCACCGATATTTATTTCACCCCAATCCCAGTGGGCGGCAACGACAGCTTGGCGGGGGGGGCGGGCGATGACACCATTTATGGCGAAGACGGCGATGACACTTTGGTTGGCGGCGCGGGGCAAGACAGCCTTGTGGGCGGCGCAGGGTCCGACACGTTTTCTTTGGGGGCGGGCGACATTGCTGAGGGCGGCAAAGGCTCGGATCTGTTTAAACTTGACCTGACAGACGCCCTTGATGGGTCCGGCGCGACCATCACCATTGATGGCGGTGAAGACGACGACAACAGCGATGTCGATGTGCTGGACATGACCGGATTGGTTGACCGCTGGGTTGATGTCAACTTTGACGCGGGCAACCCGGAAAATGGATCCGCCACCCTAAGTGACGGCACTGTCGTCAACTTTTCAAACATCGAAAACCTGATCATTTGCTTCACACGCGGGACACGCATCCAAACCAGCCACGGCCCCCGTGCCATTCAGGATTTACGCGCAGGTGACATGGTGGTGACCCGCGACAATGGCTTGCAACCGATCCGCTGGATTGGATCAAAGTCAGTTGTGGGCCACGGTGATTTGGCCCCCATTCGCTTTGCCAAAGGCGCATTTGGCAATGATCGCGCCCTATTGGTCAGCCCACAACATCGCATGGTGCATCAGGGTTACAATGCGACATTGCTGTTTGATCAGTCCGAAGTGATGATCCCGGCAAAGCACCTGATCAACGGCAAAACCATCACCCGCGAAGACCGTGCCGAAGTGACATATTTCCACATGATGTTTGACCAGCATGAGGTTGTGTATGCCGAAAACGCCCCATCGGAAAGCTTCCACCCCGGTCATCAGGGTCTTGCGGCCCTTTCAGACCGGGCGCGCAACGAATTGTTTACACTGTTCCCCGAATTGCGCAGCGCACCGGAAAGCTATGGCCAGACCGCAAGAATGGTCTTGCGTGGGTATGAAACACGCGCGCTGCAACTGGCGGCTTAACGACACCAAGCACTTGCGCCCCAACACGGCGCGCCGCCTGTCGCAAACGTCACAATTCAGCCCCACAGGCCCAGTTGATGCAGGCCCAGTTGATGCGGGCGCAGCAGATCACACGCTGGTTTTATCGGCTTGCCACTTGCGCGCAGCATCCCCGAAGGCATGAAACAACACACGCGACACAGGGTCGTTGGCTGCATTATATTCCGGATGCCATTGCACCGACAATGTAAAGCCCGGCGCATCTTTGATCAGGATCGCCTCGGGTGTGCCGTCATCGGCGTGCCCTTCAATCACCACACGCGCACCGGCGGTCTTAATGCCCTGCCCGTGTAACGTATTGGTCCGAACGCGGGTGTCCCCCAATAGGGTATGAAACGCGCCGCCCGTTTCAAAAATAACGTCATGGCGAATTTCGAACTTTTCTTCGAGCGTCCCATCCGGGGGCATTCGGTGGTTCATCCGGCCCGGAAGCTCGCGGATTTCCGGATAAAGCGTGCCGCCCATTGCCACGTTAACCTCTTGAAACCCGCGACAAATGCCAAAGAACGGCTGACCCCGATCGACACATTCCCGAATAAGCGGCAAGGTGATGGCATCCCGGCAGCGGTCAAACTCGCCGTGCGCATCGGTTTCTTCTTCGCCATATTCTGCGGGGTGGACATTTGGGCGTCCGCCGGTGAACAGAAATCCATCACAGATGTCCAACAGCTCGTCGATCTTTACATAATCTGGGTGCGTGGGGACAATCAGCGGCAAGCAACCGGCCACCTGACTGATGGCTTCCGAATTCATGGTCCCGCCCGCATGGGTCGGGTATTGATCATTCAAAAGATAGGAATTGCCGATAATGCCGATGACAGGACGGGTCATGAATGCTCCGGTTTTTGCGTGTTACCTGAGGGTGGTAGCAGATTTCCCCCCTGCAAAGAAACCCGTTAAACGGCGCGTGACCCGACGTGTAGAATGCAAAACAGGCATCCGTTGGATGCCTGCGGATTTTTTCATCAAGTCAGGGAATGCAAAGCGACATTAGCCGTCTGCAATCAAACCGGCAGATGCAATGCCGGCTGCCCCCGCGGCCAGGTCATTCTCGGATGTATCCCCCGTGACCCCAACCGCACCAACGACCTGCCCCGCGTCATTTCGCACCAAGATCCCACCCGGTACAGGGATGAGTTTTCCGTTGTAAGCGCCATTGGCCGCAAGCACGAAATAGCTTTGCGCCTCGGCGCGGTCCCTCTGCGCCGTGCCGCCGATCCCAAGCATGATTGACCCATAGGCTTTCCCAAGCGCGATATCAAACCGCCCTGGGGGCGTCCCATCCCCCCGTTCAAAGGCAATCACATGACCGCCAGCATCGACCACGATAACGGACAAGGGCTTCATCCCCTGATCAACCCCGATCTTCATCGCGGTGGCGATAATTTGCCTCGCGGCGTGCAGATTAAGTGTCATATCACATCTCCCTTGATCAAGGTTATCGGGCAAGTTCCGTTTTCAAAGCCAACCGGCGCGCATGCAAAACGAGTTCTGTAAATCCCAATGGATGCAGGCGACCTGTAGACCATACCACATACGGCCGGATATTCCTGACCATTAATAAGCGGCCAAATCCCCAAAGCACCGACACCATAAAACGCATCATCATTCACCCGGTCCGGGCGACACTCGTTTCTCGGCGAAATCGACAGGCTCTGGTGCCACCGTCACGCCTAAGTGATATAGGTCAGAATGCATTTGGCCTGTCTGCTGGCCCGTCTGATGTCACATCTTGGACAAAATGCTGCCCTAGGTTCCCAACATGTTTAGGCAACCGGCGGGTGCCTGAGAAGGATTACGGGTCAGATAAATATATCTTAACTGAACTGTGACTGTCAGGCCAAAATTTCCCGCCTTGCGGGTCTTCCCGGGTGGGTCTAACCTGCCCGACTTACCGGGTTGAAAAGGAAACATTATGACCGCGCACTCTCCTGAAAAAATCTTCCTTTCGGATTACACACCGCCCAACTGGTTGATCGAAGATGTTGAACTGGTTTTCCACCTTAATCCAACCGCCACGCGCGTTACCTCTACCATCCGTTTTGCACCAAATCCGGCCACAACATCACGTGATTTTTTCCTTCATGGGGAACAGCTTAAGCTGATATCCGCACGTATTGATGGAACGTCTGTGACACCCAAACTCACGGAACAAGGCCTTACTTGCGATGTGCCGGATCAAGCCTTTACTTGGGTTGCCGAGGTCGAGATCAACCCCGAAGCGAACACGTCGCTGTCGGGGCTGTATATGTCCGGTGGCATGTATTGTACCCAATGCGAGGCCGAGGGGTTTCGCCGCATCACCTTCTATCCCGACCGGCCTGATGTCATGGCCCCCTTCAAGGTGCGCATCGAAGGATCTGACCCGGTTCTTCTGTCAAACGGCAATCCAACCGCCTCTGGCAAGGGCTGGGCAGAATGGAATGACCCTTGGCCAAAACCCGCCTATCTGTTTGCGCTTGTGGCCGGGGATTTGATTGCCCGCGATGACACATTCACCACGATGTCCGGCAAAAACGTCGACCTAAAGCTTTGGGTGCGTCCGGGGGATGAGGGTAAAACAGCCTTTGGGATGGAGGCCTTAAAAGCGTCGATGACCTGGGATGAACAAACCTATGGCCGCGAATATGACTTGGACATTTTCCAAATCGTCGCCGTGTCTGACTTCAACATGGGCGCCATGGAAAACAAGGGGTTGAACATCTTCAACACCTCGGCGGTCCTGGCCAGCCCAGATACGTCAACGGACGCCAATTTCGAACGGATCGAGGCAATCATTGCCCATGAGTATTTCCACAATTGGACCGGCAACCGCATCACCTGCCGGGATTGGTTCCAGCTTTCGTTGAAAGAGGGGCTGACGGTGTTCCGCGACCAACAATTCTCGGGCGACATGCGGTCAAAAGCAGTCTGTCGCATCAACGATGTGATTTCCTTGCGCGGGCGTCAATTCCGCGAAGACAATGGGCCGCTGGCACACCAAGTCCAGCCCGACAGTTTTGTGGAGATTAACAACTTTTACACCGCGACAATCTATGAAAAAGGGGCCGAGCTGATCGGCATGATGAAGACCCTTGTTGGGCATGACGCATACTATAAGGCGCTGGATGTTTATTTTGACCGCCACGATGGGGATGCCGCCACGATTGAGGATTGGGTGCGCGTGTTTGAGGACAGCACCGGCCGCGATCTGACCCAGTTCCGGCGTTGGTATAAGCAGGCGGGTACGCCACGCCTAAGGGTCACGGATGACTTTAATAACGGCACCTACATCCTTCATTTTGAACAGGAAACACCCCCGACCCCTGAGCAGAAAGAAAAGCTGCCGCAGCATATTCCCATTGCCGTGGGGCTTTTGGGGGCAAATGGTGATGAGGTTTTGCCAACGCAAATCCTTGAGATGACCGAGGCCAAACAGAGCTTTCGCTTTGACGGGCTGACCGGCAAACCCACCCCCTCTATCTTACGTCATTTTTCTGCCCCTGTGATCCTGGAACGCGCCAGCAGCGCCAAAGAACGCGCCTTTTTGCTGGCCCATGACACGGATGCGTTCAACAAATGGGAAGCGGGGCGCGCTTTGGCCAAAGACGTGTTGATTTCGATGATCTCTGGGCGCGAATCCCCAACCACCGCCTATCTTGATGCCGTTGCCGCGATGTTGCGTGATGACAGTCTGGATCCTGCCTTTCGTGCCTTGGCCATGCGTCTGCCCGGCCAAGACGATCTGGCGCAGACCCTTGCAGATGGCGGCCTAACGCCAGACCCGCTTGCCATCTATCAAGCACATCAAACTTTGCGTCAGCAAATGGCCGAACATCTGCAAGATATGCTGCCCAGATTGTCGGCGGAAATGGACGTCACAGACGCCTATCAACCTAACGCGGAACAAGCCGGAAAACGTGCCCTTGGGTTGGAGTTGTTAAAGCTTACCAATCGGTTAGATGGCGGCGCTGCCGCATCCGCACTTTATGCCCGTGCCGACAATATGACATTGCGCATGGGGGCGCTTGGATCCCTGCTGGAGGCTGGAAAAGGCGAAGCAGAACTGGCTGATTTCCGTGCGCGTTTTAAAGACGATGCCTTGGTCATGGACAAATGGTTCGCCATGCAGGTGGCCCATGCCACGCCAGAAAAAGCCGCCGATATTGCAGAGGCTTTGACCAAAGACAGCGACTTTAATTGGAAAAACCCCAACCGCTTCCGCGCCGTATTTGGCGCGTTGATGATGAACCAGGCCGGTTTCCATGAGCAATCCGGGAAAGGCTATGCGCTTTTTGCGGATTGGCTGATCAAGCTTGACCCTGTGAACGCGCAAATCACCGCGCGGATGAGTTCTGGGTTTGAGACGTGGAAACGCTGGGACGCAGACCGTCAGGCCCTGATGCAAGCCGCCTTAAAACGGATCATGGCAACCGAAAACCTGTCACGTGACACGCAGGAAATGGTGGGGCGTATTTTAAGCTAACCTGCGCATTCATACAGAAAAAAAAGGCGCGCCGGGTGACCTGCGCGCCTTATTTGTTTAGGAACAATGGGACGTGTGAAAACAATTAACCCTGCTGGCAATAGCTCTGCCCGCTGATCCAACTGCGCATATCTTCGCGCTTTTTGCGGGAATGAAACGGGCCCCAATCGGCCGCCATGCCGCGCATCCCTTGCGAGACAACACCGTCACGCGGCACGGTCACCGCCATAATGCGCACCGCACAGCTTAGGTTCATCTCGCCGTTTTTCAGCGCAGATCCTGATCTGGCCTCACATCCATACCCGCGCGCCGTGCCGGGCAGGATTTGCACCAACCCATACCATTTTCCGCCGCCGCCCACAGCTGTTTGGCGCCACGTGCTTTCGTGTTTCGACAAGGTGGACAGCATTCCCGCCCAAAAGGCATTGCGCCCGCGTGCGTCTTGCGTTGGATAGGCGGGGCACCAAGCGTCGATATCACGTGGTACAATGCTCGCCAGCTGGGTTCCATGCGTTTCAAGCGCCGTCATTGTTGCCGCCGTCCACGTCGATCCCGCATCAAGATGATCCCAACGCATGTCCAACGGGGTTTGCGAAGGCGCAGCAGATCGCGACGACAGGGTTTCATGCCCGACACAGCCCGACAATGCCAAAACAGCGACAGCCCCCAATCCAAGGATCGTCTTTTTCACAGCAGATTTAACAGCACGTTTCATGGCAACCTGTCCCCATCACCCATTCAGCAGATGCACGCGACTTAGATATCCCCCTTGCATCTCACAAGCCCAGCAGATGCATAGCCGCCATCTGCGCGATCTATTGCCGAGAGTTTGCAGGCTAAATATCCCGCAAAAGTTGCCCAATCACATGGTCTAGTAGGGCGCGCATTCCCTTTGCCTAAGTTTCGGGAAGCCCCCTATTGGCAATCGGTCCCCCGGATAGTGCCCGCATTCGGTTCTGGTGACGGCCCCTTTTGACGCAATCACAGCCCTTGATCAAAGACCCCGATCAAAGGCACTGACAAAGTCACGCCCTCTTGCCCCTTTGCGCCCCCTGCCCTAGAAGGCATTTGGAAACGAAATCACGGGAAAGCGCACATGTTGGATCATCTCGTCTATGACGCCCCAAAAGTAAAAACCATTGCCGGGGCCCGCGAAGATTGGGAACTGGTGATTGGGATGGAAATCCACGCTCAGGTCAGCTCCAATGCAAAGCTCTTTTCCGGGGCGTCGACCAAGTTTGGCGCAGAGCCAAATTCCAACGTGGCCTTTGTGGATGCGGCGATGCCGGGCATGTTGCCGGTGATCAACGAATATTGCGTGGAACAGGCGGTGCGCACCGGATTGGGGCTTAAGGCGGACATCAATCTGTTTTCCGCCTTTGATCGCAAAAACTACTTCTACCCGGATTTGCCGCAGGGCTATCAAATCTCTCAGCTGTACCACCCGATTGTGGGCGAAGGCGAAGTGATCGTCGACATGGCCCCTGGTGTGGCGCGCAAGGTGCGTATTGAACGTATTCACCTTGAACAAGACGCCGGGAAATCCGTGCATGACATGGATCCAAACATGTCGTTTGTTGACCTGAACCGGACCGGTGTGGCGCTGATGGAAATCGTGTCGCGCCCGGACATTCGTGGCCCGGAAGAGGCCGCCGCTTACGTGACCAAGATGCGCCAGATCCTGCGCTATCTCGGAACTTGCGATGGCAATATGCAAAACGGCAACCTGCGGGCGGATGTGAACGTGTCGGTCTGTCGTCCCGGTCAGTTTGAGAAATACATGGAGACGCAAGATTTTGGTCACCTCGGCACCCGCTGCGAGATCAAGAACATGAACTCTATGCGGTTCATCCAAGCCGCCATTGATTATGAAGCGCGCCGCCAGATCGCCATTGTCGAAGATGGGGGTGAAGTCACGCAAGAAACCCGCCTTTACGATCCTGACAAGAACGAAACCCGTTCGATGCGCTCAAAAGAAGAGGCGCATGATTATCGCTATTTCCCCTGCCCTGACTTGCTGCCGCTTGAAATTGAACAAGACTGGGTGGACGCGATTGCCAAAACCTTGCCCGAGCTTCCCGATGAGAAGAAGGCGCGGTTTGTCACCGGATTTGGCCTGTCGGAATATGACGCCGGCGTCCTGACCGCCGAAGCAGAAAACGCAGCCTTTTTTGAAAAGGTTGCCGAGGGGCGTGATGGAAAGCTTGCCGCGAATTGGGTCATCAATGAGCTGTTTGGCCGCCTGAAGAAAGACGACAAGTCGATCAAGGACAGCCCCGTGTCGCCCGAACAACTCGGCGGTGTTATTGCGCTGATCACCAAAGGGGATATCTCGGGCAAGATCGCCAAAGACCTTTTTGAAATCGTTTATACCGAAGGGGGCGACCCGGCCGAGATTGTGGACGCGCGCGGTATGAAGCAGGTCACCGACACCGGCGCGATTGAAGCCGCCGTGGACGAAGTGATTGCCGCCAACCCGGCGCAGGTCGAAAAAGCCAAAGAGAACCCCAAACTGGTTGGGTTCTTTGTGGGTCAGGTGATGAAAGCCACCGGCGGGAAAGCCAACCCCAAGGCCGTCAACGATCTGGTGAAAGCCAAGCTGGGCCATTAACGCGCCAAAACACGCGAACCTAAAGGCCCCCAGCGCGGGGCCTTTGCCATTTTTCAAGCCCCTCACATCTGGGTGAATGACATGACTGAACGACGTTCTGAACTTTTGATGCCAGCAGGCAATCTGCGTAAATTGAAGCTGGCGATCCTTTATGGGGCCGACGCGGTTTACCTTGGCACACCTGATATGTCGCTGCGCACCAAATCGGAATTTTCGCTGGAGGATGTGATTGAGGGGGTTCAGTTCTGTCACGATCATGGACGCCGGGCCTATCTGACGCTGAACTTATTCTCGCACAACAAAGACATCCCGAAACTGGACGAGTACATTGACACAGTTCGAAAAGTGCAACCCGATGGTCTGATCATCGCGGACCCCGGTGTGTTCCAATATGTGCGGGAACGTGCGCCTGAATTGCCGCTGCACATCTCGACCCAAGCCAATATCTGTTCTTGGCTGTCGGTGAAATTCTGGCAGCAACAGGGCGCAGAGCTGGTGGTTCTGGCGCGTGAGGTTTCCTATCCTGAATTGGTGGAAATTCGCGAAAAATGCCCTGATATCAAGCTAGAAGCCTTTGTGCATGGGGCGATGTGCATGACCTATTCTGGCCGCTGTCTTTTGTCGAACTTCATGGCAGAGCGCGGCGCCAACCAAGGCAATTGCGCCAATTCCTGTCGTTGGAATTATACCTTCCGGATGCGGATGAAAGACGGCACGGTTCAGGATTTGAATGTCACGGATGAAAACGCCGATATGTTTGAATTTCTGCTGGAAGAAGGCTGCCGCCCCGGTGAACTGTTGCCCATCGAAGAGGACGCGCGCGGATCATATATCCTGAATTCCAAAGATCTTTGCATCATGCCTAAACTGGATGAATATCTGAAGATCGGCGTGGACAGTCTTAAGGTCGAAGGGCGCGGCAAGTCAGAATACTATTGCGCCATCGTTGCCCGCGCGTACCGCATGGCCATTGATGATTATTATGCGGACCCGGAAAATTGGGACCCCAAACCCTATATGCGCGAATTGGAAGCGGTCGGAAACCGCGGCTATACCTTTGCCTTCCACGAAGGGCGCCTGACCAATCACGCACATAACTACGAACACACCGCGTCCCTTGCGCAATGGGAATATGCGGGGGTGGTCAGCGAGATCACCGACGACGCGTTTCTGGTTGAGGTCAAGAACAAGCTTGAGCCGGGTGAGGTGCTGGAGTTTATCTCGCCCATCGCGCGTGAAACCGTTTTGCTGCGCATGTACGATTTTGAGGACGCCACCACCGGGCAAAAGAAAGGCGTGGTCCATGGCGGAACCAAGACCACAATCCGCGTGCCCTTTGCCCTGTTTGACCACGAAAATCTGGATGACCTGCGCGCACGCTTTCCACAGTATTCTGTGCTGCGCAAAGAAAAGGCACTGACCGAGGAACAATGGAACCGCGTGCGGTTTGACAAGCTGACGCAGGGCTTGGAAATCAGCGGAAAGCAAAATCCGAAAGCGTATGAAAAGCGGCGGGATGCTTTGGCCGAAAGCATTGATGCCTCTGGCAATGAAAAACGGTTCAAAACCAATCGGCTTGGCACCGAAGGCTGCTGTGGCAAAGGCTGTAACGGCTGCATGATTTTCTGGGAAGACGACCAGTATTTGCGGGCGCGTGAGGTGTTGTTAAAACGCAAACAAGGCGAATTACTGACCCGGGCCGAGGCCACCCTTTTAAAAGAAGCACCCATTCTGAGATAAGCCCCCCAACGCGTCCCAAAGGTGCGGGGCACGGCAACACCCGGCAGGTTTTCGCCCCAGTTAGGGGCAGCCGTCTGGTCACCCTGCACCCAAGGTGATAGGGTGCAGTCCACCCAATTTAAGCGAGACAGCCCATGTTTGAATACCAAGTCATTCCAGCCCCCAAAAAAGGCAAAAAAGCCAAGGGCATTCGCACCAACGAAGAACGCTTTGCGTTTGCGATGTCCGAAATGCTGAACGACATGGCAAATGAAGGCTGGGACTATCAGCGCGCGGAAACGCTTCCGGCCGAAGAACGATCTGGTTTGACCGGAAAAACCACCGTGTTCAAAAACATGTTGGTGTTTCGTCGCGCGGTTGTAGAAGAACCGCAAGTAGCAGACATGGACGCGGCACAGTCCCCCGTTGTCGAAGATGTGGCCGGTGCAGATACAGAAGCAACGCCCGCTTTGCCGTCAGCGGCACACGCCAATCAGCTGCCCGAAACGCATGTGGATGCGCCATCCATCGAGGCCACACCAGAAAAAGTGTAAGCACCTAAGCTTACGCTGACACTTCCAAAGCAAGGGCGTGAATTTGCCCCATCAGCTCGGCCCCAATCGCGGCATGAACCGCGCGGTGACGGGCAATTCGGGACAGTTTTGCGAAATCTTGCGACCCAATCACCACGCGAAAGTGGCTTTGCCCGCCATCCTGATACCCGGCATGTCCGCGGTGAAGTTCGCTTTCATCAACAACTTCAAGGTGATCCGGCTGAAACGCCTTGGACAGCTTGGAAAAAATATCATCACGACGGGTCATTTAGTGCCTCTTTCCTCTTCAATCATCTGGAAAAAGCACTAAACTCTCTGGTCCGAGTCGAAAAGAGTGTACCATGGCAAACAACGATCCTTTTGGTTTCAATATGTCGGTTTCCGCCGCCAAGAAAAAGAACCCACGCGGCAAGCGGGGGATGTCTGGTGCGTTTGAAACATCGAACCGCGAATGTGAACATCCGACCTGTAACGAGGCGGGGCAATATCGTGCGCCACGCTCGCCGGATCATTTGGATGAATTTAAATGGTTCTGCAAAGATCACGTTCGGGAATATAATCTGAAATGGAACTTTTTCGACGGGGCGACCGAGGCGGAAATCAACGAACAGCTTGATAAAGACAAGGTGTGGGAGCGTGAGACCAAGCCCTTGGGCAAAGCATCCGAAGAACAGCGCGCCTGGGCACGTCTGGGCGTGGATGACGCCCATCAGGTCTTGGGTGAAAATGCCACACAAAACCCCGGCAAATCGGTCACCGGCACCACACGCCGCCTGCCCGCCACCGAACGCCGCGCGATTGAACTTTTAGAGGCACGCGATCACTGGACCAAAGCCGAAATTCGCAAAGCCTATAAAAAGCTGATCAAAGTGTTGCACCCTGACATGAACGGGGGCGATCGCAGCCAGGAAGAACAGCTTCAAGAAGTGGTTTGGGCCTGGGATCAGATCAAAGACAGCCGCAGCTTTAAGTAATCAAGAAAGGCGCCTTTCGGGGCGCCTTTTCATGTGCCTTTCCGACCAGTTCGGCAAAACCCGTCACGCGCTCTGGACTGATTGGTAAAATTCCTTGCCCCCCCTCTTGCACAAGTAAATAATATCAGGCACCACATCGGGGTTGGCGCAGGATCTGCCGCGCCATAAACCGTTCAGGGAAGGACCGAGCAGATGGCTGGCAATACGATGGATCCAAACACGAAACCCACCGAGGACATTTCTGTTCGCGAGGTTTTCGGCATCGACACCGACATGACCGTCAAAGGGTTTGCGGATCGCACCGATCGTGTGCCAGAAATTGACACGACCTATAAGTTCGACCCCGACACCACGCTCGCTATTCTTGCTGGATTTGCCTTTAATCGCCGTGTGATGGTGCAAGGCTATCACGGCACCGGGAAATCCACCCATATCGAACAGGTCGCCGCGCGTTTGAACTGGCCCTGTGTGCGCGTCAATCTTGACAGCCACATCAGCCGGATTGACTTGATCGGGAAAGACGCGATCAAATTGAAAGACGGAATGCAGGTCACTGAATTTCAGGAAGGTATCCTGCCTTGGGCCCTGCGCAACCCCACCGCGATTGTCTTTGACGAATATGATGCGGGTCGCGCAGACGTGATGTTTGTGATCCAGCGCGTGCTGGAGCATGACGGTAAACTGACCCTTTTGGATCAAAACGAAGTCATCACCCCCAACCCAAACTTCCGCCTGTTTGCCACGGCCAACACTGTGGGCCTTGGCGACACCACCGGGCTTTACCACGGCGTACAACAGATCAACCAAGCGCAGATGGACCGTTGGTCTTTGGTCGCCACGCTGAACTATCTGTCCCATGACGCGGAAACCAATATCGTTTTGGCGAAAAACGCGATGATGAACACCGAAAGTGGCCGCAAGACTGTGGCGCAGATGGTCACCGTTGCGGATCTGACTCGCACCGCCTTTATGAATGGCGATCTCTCAACCGTCATGAGCCCCCGGACCGTGTTGAACTGGGCCGAAAACGCCCGCATTTTCCGTGATGTGGGTTATGCCTTCCGCCTGTCGTTCCTGAACAAATGTGATGAGCTTGAGCGTCAGACCGTTGCCGAGTTTTATCAGCGTTGTTTCGACGAAGAGCTGCCGGAATCGGCGGCCAGCATGAGCCTTGGTTAATCCAAATTAACCCTGAAAGCCCTGTTATCGCAGGGCTTTTTTCTTTTGTGTTAACGTTTAAAAAGTGCGCCTGAGCTATCATAACCTCGGGTGAAAAAATGGGTGATGGTGTGATGCGCATTCTCTTGGCGTTGGTCTTTGTGTCGGTTGCGGCATGTCAGGGTGAACCGAAAAAAGTGACGGCGGCCTCAGCGCCCCCCAGTTCCTGCGACATCATCCGGGTTGTGGATGGCGACACGGTCAAGGCCATTTGCCACGGGCGCGAACAAAACCTGCGGCTGTTGGGATTTGACACCCCGGAAACCTTCCGCTCGCGTTGTCCCGATGAAAAGGCATTGGGGACTGTGGCCACCAATCACCTTCGCAAATTGATCGAAAACGCTGGCGAAGTGTTGCCCGTCACGGGGCGTCCTGACAAATACCGCCGCCTTCTGACCACGCTTTATATTGACGGGCAAGACGTGGCCGAGATCATGATCAAAGCAGGATTGGCCGTGCCTTATCATGGTGAAAAGCGGATTAACTGGTGCGACAAGCTGGGCGTCCAAACAACCGGCTCCTAGGGCTGATCTTACCCACAGGTCTGGCGTCAAATTTCACCTGTAAAATGTCGGAAACCGCTTTCCAAAATTCAGCTATGCCCCTAGTTTGAGGGCATGACCAAGCCAAACGACAACCCCGCTGATCCGTTTAAGAAAGCTCTTGCAGAAGCGACCAAAACGCTCGCTGATGATGCAGAGCTGTCGGTCACCTATTCGGTGGACCCTCCGGGGAAAACCAATGATGCGGTGCGCCTGCCGCAAGTGACGCGGCGCATGACGCGGGAAGAGGTATTGTTGGCCCGTGGCACGGCGGATGCTTATGCCATGAAGCACCGATACCACGATGTTGCGATGCACGCACGCTATGCCCCGCCCGGACAAATGGCACGCGATCTGTACGAGGCGATGGAAACGGCCCGTTGCGAAGCAATGGGTGCGCGCGACATGCCCGGCACTGCCAGCAACATCGACGTCAAGATCTCGGACGATGCAATCCGCCGAGGGTATCACCAGATCACCGCCGCGGCAGATGCCCCTTTGGCGGACGCCGCAGGCTATCTTGTGCGGCATTTGGCAACCGGGCGCGACCTGCCCGATGCAGCCGCCAACGTCATGAACCTGTGGCGTGATTTCATCGAAGGTCAAGCAGGCGATCACCTGGACAATTTGCAAGACACTTTGGCGGACCAACAACAGTTTGCGCGCTTTGCCCGTCAGGTCATCGACGACTTGGGCTATGGCGATCAGCTTGGCGACGACCCGGATCAAGATGATCAATCCGATGATGATGCGGAAGCTGAAGAAGATCAGCAGGACGAGGATCAGCAAAACGAAGACGCCGCGGACGACTCCGATGACACCGATGCCAGCCCCGAGCAATCTCAGGAAGAGACGCTCGATCAAACCGAAGCGCAGATCACTTTTGACGATCTGGCCGAGGATGAATTGGGCGAAGAAACCGAGATGCCCGAAGGCGAAGCCCCGCTTGAGCCCCCGGCCCCAGCCCCCGCATCAGAAGCGGATCCCGAGTATATTATCTATAACAGTGAACACGACGAAGAGATCATGGCAGAAGATCTGGCAGACCCGGCCGAGCTGGAACGCCTGCGCGCCTATCTTGATCAACAGTTGGAACCCTTAAAGGGGGCCGTCAGCCGCCTTGCCAATAAATTGCAACGCCGGCTTCAAGCTCAGCAAAACCGGTCGTGGTTGTTTGATCTTGAAGAGGGGATTTTGGATGCGGGCCGTTTGGCACGTGTGATCGCAAACCCCACCACGCCGCTTAGTTTTAAGCGCGAAAAAGACACTGAATTTCGCGATACCGTTGTCACCTTGCTGCTGGACAACTCCGGTTCTATGCGTGGTCGCCCCATATCCATTGCTGCGATTTGTGCCGATGTTCTGTCGCGCACCTTGGAACGTTGCGGTGTGAAGGTCGAAGTGTTGGGCTTTACCACCCGCGCGTGGAAAGGTGGCTTGGCCCGCGAACAATGGCTTGCGGATGGCCGCCCCCAACAGCCCGGTCGCCTCAATGATCTGCGCCACATCATCTATAAACAAGCGGACGCCCCCATGCGGCGCACTCGCACCAATCTGGGTTTGATGATGAAAGAGGGCTTGTTGAAAGAAAACATTGACGGCGAGGCGTTGGAATGGGCCCACCGCCGTTTGGTCAACCGGCACGAAGCGCGCAAAATTCTGATGGTGATTTCAGATGGTGCGCCCGTTGATGACAGCACCCTTTCCGTTAACCCCGCCAATTTCTTGGAGAAACACCTTCGGGATGTGATTGCGATGGTCGAAAAACGCGCGCAGGTCGAATTGCTGGCCATCGGCATTGGCCACGATGTGACACGGTATTACGAGCGTGCGGTCACAATCACCGATGTAGAACAATTGGCCGGCGCCATGACCGAACAATTGGCCGCTTTGTTCGACAGTGATCCACGCGCGCGCGCACGGGTGATGGGGATCAAAAAGGCAAGTTAGGCCGTGTCCATTCGTCCCAACGCCATCCCAAAAGCCGATGTATTCTATACCCAATGATCAGGGTCGCCGCGCAAGCCGTGCCCTGCCCTTGATGGAGACCTAAGATGTTCCAAAGCTTTGAAACCACAGCAACGCCAGATCGTGGCCCTGCCCGTCTGGAACGTCTTCGTCGTGCCCTGAAAATGAAGGGCTTGGATGGGTTTATTGTCCCCCGCGCAGATGCCCATCAAGGCGAATATGTTGCCGATTGTGACGCACGATTGGCGTGGCTTACGGGCTTCACCGGGTCCGCCGGGTTTTGCATTGTTTTGAACCATATCGCCGGTGTGTTCATTGATGGTCGGTATCGCAATCAGGTTCTAAACCAGGTTGACCTTGGCCATTTCACCCCGGTGCACTGGCCCGAAACGCAACCGGGTACTTGGCTTAAAACCGTTGCAACGGGGCCGACACGCATCGGATTTGACCCTTGGTTGCATAGCGTTGCAGAAATTGAACGCTTGCAGAAGGATGTTGTGAACACGGGAATAACCTTGGTTCCAACCGACAATTTGGTTGACCAAATCTGGACCGATCGCCCCCCTGCCCCAAACGCGCCCATCACAGGCCAACCCATTGAATTTTCAGGACGTTCCCGCGAAGACAAATGTGCTGAACTGGCGGATAATCTGATGACACGTGGGTTAAAAGCGCAGGTCATAACCTTGTCCGACAGCATTGCGTGGCTTTTAAATATCCGCGGCACCGATATTAAGCATATTCCTGTGGTGCAAGGGTTTGCCATTTTACATGACGACGCGCAGGTGGATTTCTTTACCCAAGACGGGCGTGCGGGGGCCGAACACCTTGGGTCAGGCCTGACGGTTCACTCAACTCGTGCCTTTGGGGCTGCACTTAAGGCCCTGACCGGCCCCGTAGGGGTCGATAAAGCAAGCGCGCCTTTTGCGGTCAGCCAAGCGCTGATTGCCGCCAAAGTCGCCTTTGAATGGAACGAAGACCCAACCGTCTTTCCCAAAGCGCGCAAAAACCCCACCGAACGAGAAGGCGCGCGGGCGGCGCATTTACGCGACGCCGCTGCCATGGTTGAGTTTTTGACCTGGTTTGATGGCGCAGATCAAACAAGCCTGACAGAAATTGACCTGGTGACGATGCTGGAAAGTTACCGCCGGGCGACCAACGCGCTTGAGGACATTTCGTTTGAGACGATTTCCGGGGCTGGCCCGAATGGTGCGGTCATTCATTACCGGGTCACAAAAGACAGCAACCGACCGCTTGAAACCGGGAACCTTGTGGTGCTGGACAGCGGCGGACAATATCGCGATGGAACCACAGACATTACGCGGACATTGGCTGTGGGGGCTGTGGGAAACGAAGAAAAGCGGTGCTTCACCTTGGTGCTGCAAGGCATGATCGCCCTGTCACGGGTTCGTTTCCCCAAGGGGCGCTCAGGGCGGGATCTGGACCCCATCGCGCGCTATCCGCTTTGGGCCGCACATCAGGATTACAACCACGGAACCGGGCACGGCGTTGGTGCGTTTTTGTCTGTACATGAAGGTCCGCAAAGGTTTTCCGCACTGTCCGAGGTTGAGCTGGAACCGGGTATGATCCTGTCCAACGAACCGGGCTATTACCGAGATGGCGCCTTTGGTATTCGCATTGAGAACCTAGTTGTTGTGGAAAACGCAAAGGCACTTCCGGGCGGCGATGCGGCCCGCAACATGCTGGGATTGGAAACGCTGACCTATGTGCCGATTGACACCTCTTTGGTGCTGACGGATATGCTTTCTGGTGCGGAAAAAGAATGGCTGAATGCCTATCACAAAGACTGCCTATCAAAAGTTGGCCCGCGTGTAAGTGACGCAGCAAAAGCATGGATGAAGGCTGTTTGCGCGCCGATTTGACGCGCGACAGGCATGTAATTTCTGCTATTGTGCGGGCAAGAGGATATGGGGATAGATATGACGGATCACATCAAGATCACAAAAGCCGAAGGTAAATGGACGGTTCGTGCCGGGGGGGCCGTGCTTGGCGAAAGCCGTAAAGCGCTTGAGGTTCAAGACCCAAAGGGGGCGCCGGTCATCTATTTCCCCAAAGCCGATGTCGCCATGGCCTTTCTTGAGGCCAGCGACACCGTGACCACCTGCCCTTATCGCGGCGAGGCAGAGCATTATTCAATCCACACCAAATCCACAATTATCCAAGATGCCGGTTGGAGCTATGGATCCCCCGTCGAAGATTTGGACGCGCTGAAAGGCCATCTGGCGTTTTACGGTGACAAAGTGACGGTCGCGCGCACGTAAATTGACAAACGTGAAAAACCAAGGGCGCCGCGTGTTAACAGGCGCCCTTTGGCATTTCTGGCGTCGATATGGTGCCCCCACCAACAGCCGCAGAGACCCCTGTGGTGCTTGGACAACTTGTTGGCAATCCACGTGCCACGCGCACGGCAAGATAGGCAAAAGCTTGCGCTTCCAACATATCCCCATCCAAACCAACCTCATCAATCGGCATCACCGGCACGCCACATCGCGCGCGCAACTCTGCCATCATGGCCGCGTTTAAACGCCCACCACCCGTGACCAAAATGCGGTTTGGTTTGCTTGGACAATGCTCAAGCCCCCGCGCAACCGCTGCGGCCGCGCAGGCGACCAAAGTGGCCGCGGCATCCGCATCATTCAAGGTGTCAACCACCTGTTGCAAATGGGAAAAGCTGTTTCGATCCAGAGATTTCGGCGGGATTTTTAGGAAATAGCCATGGGTCAGAAACTTCTCGACAATCTCGCTGTTCACAGTCCCCGACAGCGCCAAAGCCCCGCCTTCATCAAAAGACGCCCCAAGCCGGGCTTGCATCACATCATTGATCGGCGCATTTGCGGGGCCCGTGTCAAAAGCCAAGCACGCACCGGGCGTCTCTGGGGATGGAATGCTTGGATCAACCCATGTGATGTTGCCCACGCCGCCCAAATTCAAAAAGGCCAATGGTTCAGTTGCACCAATATATTTTGCGCAGGCGTGGTGGAAAAACGGCGCAAGGGGCGCGCCCTCTCCGCCCAATAAAACATCAGCGGATCGGAAATCCCACACGACTTTGCAATTAGAAAGCTCGGATAGAACCTGCCCGTCACCCGCCTGATGGGTCCTGCGACCTTGTGGATCATGCGCCAGTGTTTGCCCGTGAAATCCAATTAAATCAGAGTGTTCCCTAGCAAAGCTCGACAAAAGAACCGCATGTTTCGTCTCAACCAACTCGGCCGCCTCAGCAACGCCCTCTTCGCCCGGCCATTTCCCCAAGGCGGATTTCAACATCCTCTGTTCCGAAGGCGCAAAAGCTGCAAACGCATGTGCGCCAAAACGTTCAATCGTCTCACCATCCGTCAACACCATCGCGGCGTCCACACCATCCAAAGACGTCCCGGACATGCACCCCAACGACCAAACAGCACCGTTTTTCAACATGCTCTTCCCCTTTTGCCCCCCCCCGTTTATACGGAAGGCTCAATGATAAACATGGACCGAAAAACGATGACCTACCACCCAAAATCCGACTTCATGCGTGTGATGATCGAGCGAGGCTTTTTGGCCGATTGCACGGATTATCAATCGCTTGACGAAGCATTGGTCGAAGGTGTCGTGCCGGCCTATATCGGGTATGATGCGACAGCGAAGTCGCTGCATGTCGGGCATTTGATGAACATCATGGTGTTGCGGTGGTTGCAGAAATGCGGACACAAACCGATCACCCTGATGGGCGGCGGCACAACCAAGGTGGGGGATCCGTCCTTCCGGTCGGACGAACGCCCCCTGTTGGGACCCGACCAGATCGCAGCCAACATCGCCGGGATGCAGCAGGTTTTTGCCAAGTTCTTGGACTATGGCGATGGCGACACCGATGCGATCATGCTGAACAACGCCGAATGGCTGGACGAACTGAACTATCTGGATTTCCTACGCGATATCGGGCGGCATTTCTCGGTCAACCGGATGTTGTCTTTTGAAAGCGTGAAGTCGCGACTGGATCGTGAACAAAGTCTGAGCTTTCTCGAGTTCAACTATATGATCCTGCAAGCCTATGACTTTCTTGAACTAAATCGCCGCTACGGCTGTCTTCTTCAGATGGGTGGATCAGATCAGTGGGGCAACATCGTCAACGGGATCGACCTGACACGACGTGTTTTAGAGAACGAGATTTTCGGGCTGACCACACCGCTGTTGACCACATCGGACGGACGCAAGATGGGCAAAAGCCAAGGCGGTGCGATCTGGCTGAACCCCGAGATGCTGTCGCCCTATGAGTTCTGGCAGTTCTGGCGCAATACCACGGATGCCGACACCGGCAAGTTCCTGAAAATTTTCACCGAATTGCCGGTCGAAGAATGCAATCGTCTGGCCGCGCTTGAAGGGGCAGACATCAACGAAGCCAAGATCATTCTGGCCAACGAAGTCACAAGTTTGTTGCACGGCACCGACGCGGCCAAGGCCGCCGAGGCGACCGCGCGTGAAGTCTTTGAAAAAGGCGGAACCGGGGATGATCTGCCTACAGTCAACTTAATACTGGAAGACTTTATTTGGGTTGGGAATGATTCCGCGTTCCTTTCGAAAATGTCTATTGTGGAAAAGAACCACTTCATTTCTGGTCTCACCCAAGTCGAACCAAGGGAGTACAACATTAGCGTTGTATCTCTTTTTGTGAAATCCGGCTTAGTCAAATCCGGGAAAGAAGCCAAACGGCTCATTTCCGAGAATGGCGCCCGTGTAAATGACGCGCCGCTTGAAAACGCCGGGCAGATGATCAGCGCGGCGGATCTGGCCACTCCGATGAAGCTCTCTGCCGGTAAAAAGCGCCATGCGCTGGTTCGTTTGGACGGCTAAGCAAAGCGACAGTCAATTTTCAGGATACCCGGGGTGAAAACCTCGGGTATTTTTGCAAGCTTCGATTGCCGTTGTTTTAAGGTGTTGATAGCGTCATGCGAAACGAACCGAGTGAGGCAGAGATGCGCCCTTTAAATCCAAATTTTTCAACCACCTCCCCGCCTCCTGTCATGGAAGCGCGCCGTTGGATTGAAGGGCAAAGCTTCTCTGCGGATGTGCCGCTGATCAATGTCAGCCAAGCCGCCCCGGTGGATCCGCCCCCCGCGGCCTTGCGTCAGGCGATTGCGGATGCGGCTTTGAATATTCCAGAGGCGCATCTTTATGGCCCTGTGTTGGGATTGCCTGCACTTCGCGCTGAGGTTTCACACCAATTTAGCCGTGCGTATGTTGGAAATATTGCACCTGAAAATGTGGCGATCACGTCTGGTTGCAATCAGGCCTTTTGCGCAGCAATCGCCACTTTGGCCGCTGCGGGCGACGAAGTCATCATTCCAACGCCTTGGTATTTCAATCACAAAATGTGGCTGGACATGGGCGGGATCAAAACGGTCCCCCTTGCCACAGGTGCCAGCCTTCTTCCTGATCCGAAAATGGCCGCAAAGCTGATCACCGACAAAACCCGCGCCATCGTGTTGGTGACGCCCAATAACCCTGCGGGTGTCGAATATCCTGCGGATTTGATCGCAAAATTTCGGGACTTGGCCCGCGCACACAAACTGGCGCTGATCATTGACGAAACCTATCGCGACTTTCACAGTCAGGACGGCGCGCCACATGCGTTGTTTCAAGACCCTGATTGGAGCGATACTGTCATCCAACTTTACAGCTTTTCAAAGGCTTACCGCCTGACCGGCCACCGCATTGGGGCGATGATCACGTCTGAAAAGCGCATGAAACAGGTCGAGAAATTTCTTGATTCCATTACAATTTGCCCAGCCCAACTGGGGCAACATGCGGCCCTTTGGGGCATGCAAAACCTTGGGGAGTGGCTTGCGGGTGAACGCCAAGAAATCCTGTCACGTGCGCAAGCAGTTCGGGATGGTTTTAGGGATGCGTCCCCGCAGGGCTGGTCGCTTTTAGGCTGTGGGGCCTATTTCGCCTATTTAGAGCATTCCTTTTCAGCGCCCTCAGATGAAATTGCACAGACCTTGGTCGAAAAATCATCCATTTTGGCCCTGCCGGGCACGATGTTCACCCCCAAAGGGGACCCACAGGGGGCGCGTCAAATGCGTGTGGCGTTTGCCAATATTGATCAAAAAGGCATCGGAACGTTCTTTGACCGGCTGTCAGAATTTCGCCCCTAGCCCAACACCGCTTGGCATTCTCTGCATGCTGACCTAAAACCCCTTAGACCCGTGATGAAAAGGATTGAACCATGGCAACCGGAAAGATCTCGCGCACCTTCGGCTGGGGGCTTATGGGCCTTGTGATGGTGGGGCTTGTTGGCTTTGGATCAACCAATTTTGGCGGCTCTGCACGATCCATCGGGACCGTTGGCGACAAAGAGATTGACGCACAGCGTTATGCCCGCGACTTAAACGCGGAATTGCGAGCGTTTTCAGCCCAGACCGGGCAAACGATGACCCTCGCGCAGGCACAAGCGTTTGGGTTGGACCAACAGGTTCTTGGGCGGCTTCTGGCCTCGACCGCGCTTGAAAATGAAACCGCGCGCCTTGGGTTGTCGGTTGGGGATGAGCAAGTGCGCAGCCGGATTGTTGAAATTGCGGCATTCAAGGGCATCGACGGCAAGTTTGACCGCGAGGCCTATTCTTTTTCACTGGACCAATCGGGCATGACGGCCGCTGAATTTGAGGCCTCGTTGCGATCAGAAGTGGCGCGCCAATTGCTGCAAGCGGCCGTGGCCAATGGCACAACCGCCTCATCGACCTATGTCGACACACTTTATGGCTACGCCCGCGAAACCCGCAGCTTTACGTGGGCCAGCCTACCACTTGCGACTTTGACCGCAGAACTGCCGGCCGCAACCGAAGACGCGTTGACGGCGTATTACGAGGCAAACGAACCGCTTTTCACATTGCCCGAAACAAAAGACATCACCTATGTCTGGCTAAACCCAGAAGATTTGATCCCGTCGATCACGGTCAGCGAAGACGACCTTCAGGCTTTGTATAAAGAGCGGCTGGCCGAATTTGTCGTGCCCGAACGGCGCATGGTTGAACGGCTGGTGTTTGGATCACAGGCGGATGCACAAGCTGCTGCTGACGCGATTGCAGCTGGCGAAAAGACATTTGAAGACGTGGTGGCCGAACGGGATCTGGCCTTGTCTGATATTGATCTTGGCGATCTGTCAAAAGAGGAACTTGGTGCCGCGGCAGATGCCGTCTTTGCCCTAAGCGAGCCGGGCGTGACTGGCCCAGCCGACAGCGATCTGGGCCCAGCCCTTTTCCGCATGAACGCCATTCTCGCCGCCCGTGAAACCAGCTTTGAAGACGCCCGCAGTGAACTGCATGGTGAGCTTGCGGCAGACACCGCACGCCGTCAGGTGAACGATATGATCACCGAATTGGACGACCTTTTGGCCGGTGGGGTCACATTGGAAGAGCTGAAAGACAGCCACAACATGCGCCTTGTCAGCGAAAGCTGGACAGACGGAAGCAGCGAAGGCATCGCCGCCTATGACAGTTTCCGGGATGCGGTCACAGCCGCGGCCGAGGGGGATTTTCCGGAAATCACCTTGATGTCTGACGGCGGCATCTTTGCGCTGCGCGTGAACAAGGTTGAGGCCCCGCGCCTGCAAACCCAAGACGAAGTCTCGGATCAGGTCTTGGCGGGTTGGGCAAGTGACAAGCGTCTGGAATTGTTGGCGGTTCAGGCGCAAGACATGATCCCCGCATTGGAAACGGGCGAAAGCCTTTCTTCACTTGGTTTGGTTGAAATTGTGGAAACGGATCAGGGGCGCGATGCCTTTATCGACGGAACGCCGCCTGCCTTTATTGCAGATGTCTTTGACATGACGCCGGGGGATTGGCGGGTCATTCCTGGCAACAGTGATGTGATTTTGGTGCGTTTGGATGCCATTTCCCCAGCGGATCAAAACAGCGATGACGCCAAAGCCATCAAGGAACAGTTTCTCGCAAACAGCACCCAAGAGCTTGGGATTGATGTTGAAAATGCCTTTGCACGCGCATTAGAGGCCGAGGCGGGTGTGACCCTGAACCGCCCGGTGATCAACGCAATCCACGCCCAGTTCCCATAAGGAGGCCCCATGGCCCTTACCCCGTCATTTGACGCCTTTGAGGCCGGTTGGAACGCCGGGAAAAACCAAGTGGTTTATACCCGGTTGGCGGCCGATTTGGACACGCCAGTAAGTTTGATGATGAAGCTGACCGAGGCCCGCCGCGACAGTTTCATGCTGGAAAGCGTGACCGGCGGGGAAGTGCGTGGCCGCTATTCCATTGTGGGGATGAAACCGGATCTGATCTGGGAATGCCGCGGCGACAGTGCCCGGATCAACCGCCAAGCGCGGTTTGATGCGGATGGGTTTGTGGAAATGCCCGGCAACCCGCTGGACAGCTTTCGCACTGTGCTGGCTGAAAGCGAGATTGACCTGCCGGACGACCTTCCTGCCGCATCCGCCGGGCTGTTTGGGTATCTTGGTTATGACATGATCCGGTTGGTTGAACATCTTCCCGATGTGAACACAGACACGCTCGAACTTCCCGACGCGGTTATGATGCGCCCCTCTGTGGTGGCGGTCTTGGACGGTGTAAAAGGTGAAGTCACGCTTGTGGCCCCGGCTTTTGTCAGCTCGGGCCTAAGCGCAAAGGCCGCCTATGCCCAAGCCGCAGAACGGGTCATGGATGCGTTGCGCGATTTGGAACGTGCGGCCACGGGGGAAAGCCGCGACCTTGGGGATGTGGCGGAACTCGGCCCGCTAACGTCAAACTTCGCCAAAGACGATTATCTGGCGGCGGTCGACCGCGCCAAGGAATACATCAAAGCAGGTGACATCTTTCAGGTGGTGCCAAGCCAACGTTGGGTTCAGGATTTCCCCCTGCCCCCATTTGCCTTATATCGCTCGCTCAGACGCACCAACCCGTCCCCCTTTATGTTCTATTTCAACTTTGGTGGGTTTCAGGTTGTCGGCGCCAGCCCGGAAATTCTGGTGAGGGTTTTTGATCGCGAAGTCACCATTCGCCCCATTGCAGGCACGCGCCCACGCGGGGCAACCCCCGAAGAAGACAAAGCATATGAGCTGGACTTGTTAGCCGACCAAAAAGAGCTGGCAGAGCATTTGATGCTGTTGGATCTGGGACGCAACGATGTGGGACGTGTGGCCAAAATCGGCACGGTGCGCCCAACAGAAGAGTTCATTATTGAGCGTTACAGCCACGTGATGCACATCGTCTCAAACGTGGTGGGCGAGTTGCACGAAGACAAAGACGCGCTGGATGCCTATTTCGCCGGAATGCCCGCGGGCACCGTGTCTGGGGCGCCAAAAGTACGCGCGATGGAGATCATCGACGAGCTGGAACCAGAAAAGCGTGGGATTTACGGCGGCGGTCTTGGATATTTCAGCGCGGGTGGCGATATGGACATGTGTATCGCGTTACGCACCGCAATTGTAAAAGACGAAAAGCTTTATATTCAGGCCGGTGGCGGTGTTGTCTACGACAGCGACCCCGAGGCGGAATATCAGGAAACTGTCAATAAATCCAAAGCCATCCGGGCGGCGGCAGAAAGCGCTGGGATGTTTAGTCAGCGGCGTGGCAACTAGGGTTTTCATAAGAACACACAAAAGGGCGCGATGATCCTCACGCCCTTTTCTTTTGAAATTTCTAAGTGTTCACTCCGTTACTTGCCAAGCATCCATGTGCCATTGGGCCAAAACGCGTGGTACGCAAAGGCAAACAGCACATCATGGGGCACATCTTTGCCTAAGGCATCTCGTACGCGGATGGTTCCCACATCGCGTCCATTTGCGATCCGGGCCGCATCAAGCGCAGACGCCTGCCCACTGGCCCAGCTTAATGTGACACCAGCCTCGCTTACCTCGCCCTCTTTCGCCAACCGAGAGACCGGCCATGCTTTGTCCCCAACCCGCACCACCCGCGCCAAGGCCGGAACACCGTGCGGAGGAAGCGCGCCGTTGAAAAACGGGTAAGGGCGATTGCGACTGTCATAGCTGACGTAAGGGTTGCGCCCGTAAGATCGGTTTGCGCTTGGTTCATCCATGACCAGACCATTGGGATTGCGCCGCGCAAATTCTGACCAGCTTTCCATCCATGCTGGCAATTGGGTCAACTCGGCCCCCGTATGCACGCCGACAATCCCCGTGCCAATCGCCTGTTGCCACCAGCTTTCCGTTTCGCGGTCATACATCACCATATCCGAATTCCTGAGCTTGCCGGATACGCCGAACGTCAGAAGCTGACCCGCGACACGCCGGTCAAAAACCATGCCTGAATTGCAAAGCGGGCAAAATGTAACGGCGACAGGCACCCGCGCCACTGTATCGTTCACGATCTCATGCCAAGTCAGATAACGGATGGGATAAGCACGCGGAAGGGCACCTTCCATTTCCAACGTAATGACAGGTTCACGCGCACCAATCCGTGTCTCATCAACGACTGGAACAAATTCAGGGCTGGATAAGGCGGGGATCCCGTCGCGACCCGGCCCGCCTGACAGGATCTCGGTCCAATTTTCAACACTGGTTTGGCTGAAATCCGTTTTAGGAAACTCATGCTGCCAAAAGTTTGGGTCCGCGCGCAGTCCCTGAGCCCATAGGCCAAGGACCACCAGCAGTATCGTCAGGGGTAAACGCATGGGGGCCTCCTCTCGCCTATCACACCGTGACAGAGAGAGAAGGCCCCGCAAAGCCCCGCTCACGCGGGTTTGAGCGTTTGTGGGTTATTCAACCACGCGCATGCTTTCCATCACATCCGCAGCGCCAATCATCTGACCATTGGGGCCTTCGCCCTTTTTGATCGCCTGAACCACGTCAAACCCTTCGGCCACTTGACCGACAACGGTGTATTTCCCGTCGAGGAAAGGACCGGGGGCAAACATGATAAAGAACTGGCTGTTGGCCGAATTTGGGTTTTGCGACCGGGCCATGCCAACCACACCGGCGACATAAGGCTCATCGGTGAATTCCGCCGGAAGATCTGGCAAGTCAGATCCGCCCATGCCCGCACGTCCAGGGTTTTGACCATCCGCGCGACCGTATTGAACATCACCAGTTTGGGCCATGAAACCGTCAATCACACGGTGAAACAGGATGCCGTCATATTTGCCATCACGGGCAAGCGTCAGGATCCGCTCAACATGTTTCGGCGCGAGATCGGGACGCAAGGTGATCAATACTTTGCCGTTTGCCTCGCCCGCAATGGTCAATTCCACTTGGGGAAAACCGTCTTGGGCCACTGCCGCGTTAGGTTCATAAGCTTGTGGCCACAACGTATAGACTGCAAATCCAACAACCACAGAAACGCCCGCCAGAAAAGCAATCCAGAACGTCCGGATCTCTTTGGGGGATTTATCAGACATCTGCGGCAACCTTCACCGAAACCATTACGTCAGGCTGCGCTGGTGGCTCGCCACGTACGATTTCATCGACCAGATCCATGCCCGATGCCACACGACCGTAAACAGTGTACTGACCGTTGAGGAAGTTGTTGTCGCTGAAGTTGATGAAAAACTGGCTGTTGGCAGAATTTGGATTTGCCGAACGCGCCGCGCCAATGGTGCCACGATCATGCGGCAGCTTGGAAAACTCGGCTGGCAGATCAGGAAGATCGGACCCACCGGTGCCCGCATGACGCAGCATCATTGGGTCTTTGCCGTTTTTCACGTCGCCCGTTTGGGCCATGAAGCCATCAATCACACGGTGGAACACAACGCCGTCATAGGCGCCGGAACGGGCAAGTTCTTTCATACGTTCGCTGTGCTTTGGGGCCACATCAGGCAAAAGCTCGATGACAACGGTGCCACCTTTAAGCTCCATCAGGATCGTGTTTTCCGGATCTTTATACTCGGCCATGGGGGCCTCCTTTTTATGTCTCGTTTGTGTCTTATTTGCTGGCCAACCTATGCGCGCGGCGCGGCGATGAAAAGACCTTGCGGCGAATTCTCCATTGGGCGTTGACCCCGGCGCGTAAATCGTGTGCAAAAGCATGAGGTTTTTAGGAGGGATGTTATGGCTTGGAAGACACTTGACGAGATGGAACTGGCGGGGAAGGTCGTGCTGACGCGGGTCGACATCAATGTTCCGGTCGACAATGGCCTTGTGACCGATGATACGCGCATCCAACGCATCCTGCCCACCATCCGCGATATTCTGGCCGCTGGCGGCAAACCCGTCCTGCTGGCACATTTCGGCCGCCCCAAAGGGGAACGCGTTGCCGAGATGAGCTTGTCTGTGGTCCGTCCCGCGCTTGAAGCCGCCCTTGGCCAGCCTGTTAAATTCGCCGAAGACTGCATCGGTGGCCCCGCTAAAAAAGCCGTGGCCGCGCTTGAGGATGGGGATGTGCTGCTTTTGGAAAACACACGTTTCCATGCCGGTGAGACAAAAAATGACGGGGCATTTGCCGCTGCCCTCGCAGCTTTGGGCGATATTTACTGCAACGATGCGTTTTCCGCAGCACACCGTGCGCATGGATCCACCGAAGGCATCGCCCGTTTGCTGCCGTCCTGTGCTGGTCGGTTGATGCAAGCGGAACTGAGCGCCTTGGAGGCGGCTCTTGGTCAACCTGAACGCCCTGTTGTGGCGGTTGTCGGTGGTGCCAAAGTGTCTACAAAGCTCGACCTTCTGGGCAACCTCGTTGAAAAAGTTGACCATCTGGTGATCGGCGGCGGAATGGCAAACACATTCCTGGCCGCACAGGGGATCAATGTGGGCAAATCGCTTGCAGAACACGAACTGGCGGACACGGCCAATGAAATTCTGACAAAAGCCGAGGCCGCAGGGTGCGAAATCATCCTGCCCACGGACGTGGTGGTTGCGCGCGAATTCGCAGCGGGCGCCGCACATGAAATCACGCCCTCGGATGCCTGCCCCGCGGATGCGATGATCTTGGATGCAGGACCCGAAAGCGTTGCGCGCATCATTGCCACCTTTGAGAACGCCAAAACATTGATCTGGAACGGCCCGCTTGGCGCGTTTGAGATTAAACCCTTTGACACAGCCACAAATGCCGCTGCTGCGAAAGCGGCTGAGCTGTCTGCGGCTGGCACCCTGACCTCTGTCGCAGGCGGGGGTGATACGGTTGCCGCTTTGAACACATCAGGCGCGGCAGATCGGTTCACCTATATTTCAACCGCTGGCGGTGCTTTTCTTGAGTGGATGGAAGGCAAAGAGCTTCCTGGGGTTGCTGCACTCAGCAACTAAAACAAATATTATCAAACAGTTAAACCCCGTGCCTTGCGCGGGGTTTTTCTTTTTAATCTTGGGTTGACACATTTCTTACTATTTTAGTAAGGTACAAACATCAGCCAACCGCACCTGCGGCCAGCCCCTCACCTGACTGACCACAAGAGCGTGACCATGACCCGAAAAGCTGATCCAACCCCCAACGACCCGTTAGAGATACTTCTTAGTATCCCGACGCCCACTGATTTGGCTTCCGTGGCCGAGTGGCTGCTTGATCGATTTGAAGGAACACGAAAATGAACGTCCCATTGCGCACCGCCCCATTTGACACATTTACCCAAGCTCAAGCCCCTCAATACGAGGCCCTGTCGCTGACGCAACATGGGAAAACGGCTCAGATCACATTGAACGGGATGATTTACACGCTGACCATCACCCGGGCGGGCAAACTGATCCTGACCAAATAGGCAAAGCCGCAATTCTTTAACGAGTAACCTCTTTGCCAAACCCATCTGACTGGTGACATGTCAGGTGACAGGGGCGCGAGACCCTCCATCGACCGTTTCATCCGGTCTCGCCCCCACCCTTACACGACATCACCACATGTTAGCGCCAGCAGAATTGCAACATGCGCGCAGCTAACATAGAACAGGGCAAACGCCACCCTGATGTCAAACGGGACAGATATGCCAAATCAACAACAATTGGATAAAATCAAAGCCGGCAAAGGCTTTATCGCAGCACTCGATCAATCGGGCGGCTCTACCCCAAAGGCATTGCGCCTTTATGGGGTCCAGGAAACAGCCTATTCGGGTGATGCCGAAATGTACGATCTGATCCACGCCATGCGGTCGCGCATCGCACAGGCACCTGCCTTTACAGGTGACAAAGTGGTCGGGGCGATTTTGTTTGAAATGACAATGGACCGCGAAATTGAGGGCCAGCCAACGGCAACCTATATGTGGGAAAAGCGCGGTGTTGTGCCCTTTTTGAAGGTCGACAAAGGGCTTGCTGACGAACAAGACGGCGTTCAGCTGATGAAGCCAATGCCAGAGCTTGATGCCTTGTGCGAACGTGCTGTGTCCGCCGGTGTTTTCGGCACCAAAATGCGGTCCGTCATCAATGCGGCCAACGCTGACGGCATTAAGGCGATTGTGTCTCAACAGTTTGAAGTTGGGAAACAAATCATCGGCCACGGCCTTGTGCCAATCATTGAGCCAGAGGTGACAATCTCAATCTCCGATAAAGCCGCAGCAGAGGACATTCTGTTGTCAGAACTGGCCGCACAGTTGGATAATTTGTCGGATGACCAAACGGTGATGCTAAAGCTTACCCTGCCCGAAGCCGCAAACCATTATCAGTCACTTGTGAACCACCCACGGGTGGCCTCGGTTGTGGCGCTGTCTGGCGGCTATTCCCGAGAAGAGGCCAACACACGCCTGTCGCAAAACACCGGCATGATCGCAAGCTTTTCGCGCGCCCTGACCGAAGGCTTGTCCGCAGATCAATCCGATGAGGCGTTCAACACCGTAATCGCTGGAACAATCGACAGCATCTATCAAGCCTCCATCGCGGGTTAATCGTTACCCCACAAACATCTGGAACGCCCGCAACTTAACCTGCGGGCGTTTCTTATTTTCACCCAACTTTTTTACCCACCGATTCGCTTTTGGGATTCACAAGCCGAATCACCTATGGCATAGTGTTTTTGCACCACCCAAAAGAGGTGGGCATGAGGCAGTAACATACGGGCAAGAAACCTATGGGTAATCCCCGCGCACAATCTGGTTTGGGTGGAGCGATCTACTTTGTTGTGGCTATTGGCCTCGGCATTTACTTCACTTTTGCCAGTGTGCAGGGCGACTTTGGGCTTTTTCGCCGGGTACAAATTGAGGCCGAGGCGCAAGCGCTCATTCAAGAACGCGCAACGCTCTCGGCCAAAATTGTACAGCTGCAAAACAAAACACACCGTCTGTCAGATGACTATCTCGACCTGGATCTGCTTGATCAGCAAGCGCGATCCGTGTTGGGGTTGGTGCGCGCAGACGAAGTTGTTTTGCGCTAAATCCCCTTACCTATCCCCTTTTTGAACGATGCAATCAGCGCCGTTCCGCGGCGTGGTCGGCTAAATTTGGTCGACCTGGCGCCTGAAAAGCTGTAATAGATAGTTTAATGCTAAACTATCACAGCAAACAGAGCTGACGCCAAAAGGAGGACGCCATATGGCCGCCCGTAAAAGCGCCAAGAAATCAAACACATCCAAAGAGGATCTGTTGACGTTCTATCGTGAAATGCTGCTCATTCGACGATTCGAAGAAAAGTCAGGGCAGCTCTATGGAATGGGCCTTATTGGTGGGTTCTGTCACCTTTACATCGGCCAAGAAGCGGTTGTTGTCGGCCTAGAGGCCGCAGCAATTGAGGGTGACAAACGCGTCACATCCTACCGTGATCACGGCCACATGCTGGCCTGCGGAATGGACCCCAAAGGGGTGATGGCAGAGCTGACCGGTCGCGAAGGTGGTTATTCGCGCGGCAAAGGCGGCTCGATGCATATGTTCTCAACCGAGAAGCACTTTTATGGTGGTCACGGAATTGTCGGCGCGCAGGTGCCGATTGGAACGGGTCTCGCATTTGCAGATAAATATCTAGAAAACGGTGGCGTGACTTTTGCCTATTTCGGTGACGGTGCGGCCAACCAAGGGCAAGTTTACGAAAGCTTTAACATGGCGTCCCTGTGGGAGCTTCCAGTCGTCTATGTGATAGAAAACAATCAGTACGCCATGGGCACATCGCTGCAACGCGCAAGCTCTACCCCTGATATATACACCCGCGGCGCAGCATTTGGGATCAAGGGCGAAGCAGTTGACGGAATGGACGTTTTGGCCGTGCGCGACGCAGGTCTGCGCGCCACCGAGCATTGTCGTTCAGGCAAAGGCCCGTACATCCTTGAAATGAAGACTTATCGCTATCGCGGACACTCAATGTCTGATCCGGCCAAATATCGCACCCGCGAAGAGGTTCAGAAAATTCGCGAAGAACGTGATGCGATTGAGCATGTGCGCGAGCTTTTGCTGCAAGGCAAACATGCCTCTGAGGATGAATTGAAAGCGATCGACAAAGAGATCAAAGCCGTTGTGAACGAGGCGGCGGAGTTTGCAAAAGAAAGCCCGGAACCCGCTCTTGATGAGCTGTGGACCGACATTTACGCCTAATCCAAGGACAGAGGAACAAAACAGATGGCTACCGAAATTCTCATGCCCGCCCTCTCTCCGACCATGGAAGAAGGCACATTGGCCAAATGGCTGGTGAAAGAAGGCGACACCATTCAGTCAGGCGACATTCTGGCGGAAATCGAAACTGACAAAGCGACGATGGAATTCGAAGCGGTTGACGAAGGCATCATGGGGAAAATCCTCGTGGCTGACGGCAGCGAAGGCGTGAAAGTGAACACGCCGATTGCTGTGATGATCGAAGAAGGTGAAAGCGCGGATGACATCTCCTCCGCTACTTCTGCACCTACAGCAGCGGCACCCGCTGCGGCACCAGTAGAAGCCCCAGCGCCCGAACGTGTTGCCGCCCAACCGATCACACAGGTCATCCCGGTCGAAGCGGACATTCCCGCCGGCACCGAAATGCGCCAAACCACTGTACGCGAAGCCCTTCGTGATGCGATGGCCGAAGAGATGCGCCGCGATGATGCTGTTTTCCTGATGGGGGAAGAAGTTGCCGAATACCAAGGCGCTTATAAAGTCAGCCAAGGATTGCTGGATGAATTTGGGGCCAAGCGCATTATCGACACACCGATCACCGAGCACGGCTTTACAGGTCTGGCCTCGGGTGCTGCGATGGCCGGTTTGAAGCCGATTGTTGAGTTTATGACCTTCAACTTCGCCATGCAGGCCATTGACCACATCATCAACACGGCCGCCAAAACGCGGTATATGTCAGGTGGGCAAATGTCCTGCCCGATCGTGTTTCGTGGCGCCAATGGTGCCGCGTCCCGCGTTGGCGCACAACACAGCCAGGATTATGCGGCATGGTATGCCCAGATCCCAGGTTTGCATGTCGCGATGCCCTATTCCGCAGCAGACGCTAAAGGCCTTTTGAAATCCGCGATCCGCGACCAAAACCCCGTTGTTTTCCTTGAAAACGAGCTGATGTACGGCACCAGTTTTGATGTTCCGGTCATGGATGATTACACCGTGCCATTTGGTAAAGCCCGGATCTGGCGTGAAGGCACAGATGTGACCATTGTCAGCTTTGGTATTGGTATGAAATACGCTTTGGAAGCCGCAGATGAGCTGGCCAAAGAAGGTGTCTCCGCCGAAGTTATTGACCTGCGGACCTTGCGCCCGCTGGACTATGACACAGTGATCAATTCGGTGATGAAAACCAACCGCTGCGTGACCGTGGAAGAAGGTTGGCCAGTGGCCTCAATCGGCAACCACCTGTCCGCCACGATCATGGAGCGCGCGTTTGATTACCTTGACGCACCAGTGATCAACCTGACCGGCAAAGACGTTCCAATGCCTTACGCCGCCAACCTTGAAAAGCTTGCGCTTGTGACCACGAAAGAGGTCATTGATGCGGTCAAAGCTGTAACGTATCGCTGAGGAGTTTGAGCATGCCTACCGAAATTCTCATGCCCGCCCTGTCGCCCACTATGGAAGAGGGCACACTTGCCAAATGGCTTGTGAAAGAAGGGGATACCGTGCAATCCGGCGATTTGCTTGCCGAAATTGAAACCGACAAAGCCACAATGGAATTTGAGGCTGTTGACGAAGGTGTCATTGGTAAAATCCTGGTTGCTGATGGCAGCGAAGGTGTAAAGGTGAACACGGCCATTGCGGTGCTACTGGAAGAGGGTGAAAGCGCGGATGACATCGCTTCTGCGCCCTCTGCACCAGCCGCTAAGGCTACTCCGACTGAGGCGCCTGCACCTGAAACCACACCCGTTGCGGCCCCGGCAGCGCCTACACCACAAGCAGCGGATGGATCACGCATCTTCGCATCGCCCTTGGCTCGCCGCATTGCGGCAGACAAAGGTCTGGATCTCGCACAGATCTCTGGTTCGGGTCCAAAAGGTCGGATTGTGAAGGCTGATGTAGAAGCCACATCCGCAACAGCGTCTGTCGCAGCACCTGCTGCCAAACCCGCAGCACCAGTGCCAGCCCCTGCCCCGTCCGTGTCATCGGATGCGGTGGCCGCGATGTATCAGGACCGCACCTTTGAAGAGGTCAAGCTGGACGGCATGCGCAAGACAATTGCCGCACGCCTGTCCGAAGCCAAGCAGACCATCCCGCATTTCTATCTGCGCCGCGACATCAAGATTGATGCTTTGTTGGCCTTCCGCAGTCAGCTGAACAAACAGCTGGAAGCGCGCGGTGTGAAACTGTCGGTAAACGACTTCATCATCAAAGCCGTGGCTGTTGCCTTGCAACAAGTGCCCGAAGCCAATGCCGTTTGGGCGGGCGATCGGGTGCTGCAAATGACGGCGTCAGATGTCGCTGTTGCTGTCGCCATCGAAGGTGGCTTGTTCACTCCCGTCTTGCAGGACGCCGATCAAAAGTCGCTGTCCAGCCTGTCGACCCAGATGAAAGACCTTGCGGGTCGTGCACGCGAACGCAAACTGGCCCCGCAGGAATATCAAGGCGGCAGCTTTGCCATTTCCAACCTTGGTATGTTTGGCATCGATAATTTTGACGCCATCGTGAACCCTCCGCACGCAGGTATTCTGGCCGTTGGCGCCGGTGTGAAGAAACCTGTTGTTGGGGATGACGGCGAGCTGGGTATCGCAACCGTGATGAGCGTGACCATGTCCGTAGATCACCGTGTGATTGACGGGGCCGTTGGGGCGAACCTGCTGAAGGCGATCGTGGGTAACCTCGAAAACCCAATGGCAATGCTGGCCTAAAACACATTCAAAATGTGAAATCTATTGATCTGGCTCAAGGTGGCACACCGCCCCTTGGGCCATTTCTTTGCGCAACAGAAATTCTAAATCAGGAGCATGTGATGGATTTCAAAGCGTTATTGGCAGACACCACCGCCAACACCGATGAATACCGCAAAATCTCACCCGACGGGGCAAAGGGGTTTTCAACGATGCACCGCGCCGCGATGGGCGAAGGTGTCTTGTCGACAAAAGACAAAGAACTTCAATGCATTGCAATTGGGATCATCAAACAATGTAACGACTGTATTGGCTTTCACGTTCGCGCGGCGATTAAGGCCGGCGCAACGCGCGATGAAATTGCCGAAACAGTTTCAGTGACAATCATGATGGGCGGCGGGCCGGCCTATATGTATGGCTCGCGTGCGCTTCAGGCGTTTGATCAGTTGTCCTAAAAAATTCGTTATTGACGGATAGAACACGAAAAGGCGGCGCATCACGCGCCGCCTCTTTTCGTTCCATTCTGTTTGGATCTGAAATTATGAAATCAAACTGCTACAACCACGAGGAAAACCGCAGAAAAACCCATGACCGTAGTCAACCAGAGTTTCATCATATTCATAAGTCCTTTGGATGTTTGAACGATAAACCGATATGGTTGCAGCTCATTTTTGTCTTTGATTTAAAACAACTTGCAAAGCGTTATTACTTCACCCGTTCAGCGGTCGAACGTCTGATCCATGCTGATGGATGGCTGAGAGCAGCCCGCCTCGCCAACGATCCTTGCCGGCACCCCCGCGACGGTCACATTCTCGGGGACATCTTCCAACACGACCGACCCTGCCGCGATGCGCGAACAGCGACCAACGCGGATATTGCCCAACACTTTGGCACCCGCCCCAATCAGCACCCCATCCCCAATTTTGGGGTGGCGATCTTCATCCTCTTTGCCGGTTCCCCCCAAAGTAACCGAATGCAGCATTGAAACATTGTCACCAACAACTGCCGTTTCACCGATCACAATCGAATGGGCATGGTCAATCATAATACCTTTGCCAATGCGCGCGCCGGGGTGGATATCAATGCCGTAGACTTCGGAACAGCGCATTTGGATGAAATAGGCCAAATCCCGGCGCCCTTCACTCCAAAGGAAATGCGCAAGGCGATAAGCCTGCATCGCCTGAAACCCTTTGAAGAAAAGGATGGGTTGCAACATGCGGTGGCACGCAGGGTCACGTTCCAAAATCGCAGCAATGTCCGCGCGCGCAGAATCTGACAGCTCAGCACAGCCCTCATAGGCTTCATCCGCGATTTCGCGCAGCAGCACCATGCTCATTTCATTTGAGCTTAGCTTGGCGGCAAAACGATAAGACAGAGCCTTTTCCAAGGTCTTATGATGCAGCACACATGCATGCACAAGGCCGCCCAACAACGGCTCGTCCACAACGGCCTGTTGACCTTCCGTCGTGATACGTTCCCAGACAGGATCAAGATTAGTCACAAGCGCGCGTGTCTTAGCCATTATTTTTCCTCACATTGTCTGGCGGTTCTATACCAACTAAGGTTTGAATGCCAAATGCAAAGCGGTGATCACGGAGATGTCAAAATTGAATGCGTAAGCTGCACATCAGGGCAAGCTGCGCAATCTTAACGCTTTCAAGGCTGCATATATCGTCAGCATGCAGTCGCAATATTCTGGATCATCCTGAAAGGGCTCGCGTAATCGCGCCATTCCCTTGGCAACGGCAGCTAAGCTTCCATTGCCCCATTGGGGATGTGCGGCCCCTGTCACGAAACGGTATCGGTCCGCAGCATTGGCCCGTGCGATCATCCGGACAATCACATCCGGACGATCACGCGGTTGTACCGTTAAAAGCGCACAGGCCGCCGCCGCGACATCACCAGGCAGAACCGGGCGCATTTACACCCCCACATCTACTAACGCGGACAATCCCGGCCCAAAACGATCAGAGATCTGCGCCACTTCGATCGTAATGGTTCCACTTACCCCATCGGCAGTTTGCATGGCTGTATCGTACACCCAGTTGGGGCCAGACGTATTGGCGTCGCGTATCAAGGTGCTGCCTTGCAGAACCCGCAAGCTATACAGTTCAGAGGTTTCACCAACAGGCACCTCTCCGATACCCCAATGATCCCCATCGATACGTGTGCGCCGCACCCAAGATACATCAATATCGCCAGCACCATTTCCGGTTGCGCTTAAAAAGGCAGGTGCATAGGGGCGCAACCCATTCCCTTGAAATGCCTCAACTTTATGCTGATAGCTGGCATCACTATTGGGAATCCGTGCCGCCCCAATTCGGTAATGTCGATCCACCCCCCGTGCCGATGACGGCAGATTGATCTGCTCTGGCCGCCCATCCAACAAGACGAAATAGCTTCCCTCGGGCCAGCAGTCTGGCATCAGGGCATCGGTTCCGGCCTGGCCACGCAGCCGGCCTGAAATCTCATATGTTCGCTCGCCGACCAGATTGGCCGTGGTGAACTGGAACACTTCCCAATTGTCAGGGGTTCCATCCCCGATCGCCGCGACATTTGCACCATTCAGCATGTCGGATTGTGACACACTCGACAAAGCACCATCGATCAGCTTGACCCGCAACACCGCGCCGTTGTCCATCAATGCCGGGCTCGCTTTCACCAACGCTGTCTCTGTGACACCAATTGTTGATCGCCTGTCCAGCAGAGTGTTCAACCCATATCCATTATCAGATGCAGAGGAATACACCGCTACTTTTCCCAACCAAGGCCGAGATGACGCCGCAATATGTGGCGCATGTGGTTCTTCATCTCCGGTCAGCAATGGCAGGTCCAAAAACAGCGGAAAGGCTGGCGGAGGCGTGACAAAGGACTTTTGCGCAACGGGTTCCTCTTTGATAGCGGTTGGGCCATAAACCCCCGCTTCAACCCGCGTTGCCTGCACCACCTGAACACCTGCATGCTCAACATGATCCATCCGGAACAATTCAGTACCTGCATCGGTCGCAATTTTCACCACGTCCCCCGCGGTTTTGCGAAGCTCCGAAGGCGGAAGCGAAAAGTTCGCACGATCCCGCGCAATGCGGGCTTCGGCCAACCAACGCTCAGAGATATCCTGTGCTTCGGCTTGTGTCAGGATCAAAGGGATTTCGCTTTGCGACACGGATTTGTTGTCATCATCCGGAAAGATCGCTTCGGTGGACCGAACTTCGTAATCCCCTTCGCTTTCCACATAGGTCAATCGCACACGGCCCGAAACCTCTGCCTCGCCATCACGCACACGTTCAAGCGTTGTGTTCCGCTCTGATGTCAGCGCCATGCGTTCCGGATCAAGCACATGATCGGGCAACCCGGTACGGGTCCTAAAATGCAACACTCCTTCGTGTTCTGAAGCTTCAAATCCGTAAGCAACCATAAGGGGTTGCAGGGCGGCGCGCCCGGCGGATACATCCTTGACCACATAACCACGCACCAGGCCGTAAAGCTTTGAAACATCATAGTTGCTCAGCCCGGATCGGTCGCAAATCTCTGACACAACCGAAGCAAGTGACCGTGATGAGCTTCGGCCATTCAGCCAATGCCCTCGGGTATAATTCGTCCCATCGCTCCAGAGATCCAAGTTGTTTGGAAAGGCAGGGAACGGACGCGCATCCCATGCCCAAATATGCACCCGATCCATATCAATCATCTGAATGTCAGTGGCTGAATGATTGGGATTATTTTTGATGTCCCCCCAATATTCATTCATCGCACGCACATATTGCATCTGAATCAGGTCATCCCGCCGGCCCGTTGAGTAATGTGGCAAGGTGGATTCTGAGCTTTTCGGATCCAGAAATTTATTCGGCTGGTTGGTCGCCTTATCAATGGCCGCACAGCCCATTTCGGTGAACCAAAACGGTTTCGATCCCGGCAACCAATCTGTTGGAAGTGGATTGCGCGCGCCCCCAATGCGGTTGTGATGCGAACGATACCACCAATTCCGCAAGTCTTTGTTGCGATACACCCAAGGCTCATTATGTGCGCCATCTGTGATCTCGCTGCGAATTTGGGCGTCACGGTCCGATGAGTTGGCATAATACCAATCATAGCCTTCACCACCTTCGATGTTCGATTTCAGATAATCCAGATTGTAGATCGAGCGATGGCCGGCATCCAGATGATCATATCCATCTCGCCAATCTGACAAGGGCATATAATTGTCGATGCCGATGAAATCGATCTCATCATGGCTCCACAATGGGTCCAGATGATAATAGAGATTTCCAGATCCATCAGTGGGGTGATAGCCAAAATATTCCGACCAATCAGCGGCATATGAAATCTTAACATCGGGCCCAAGAATGGCGCGCACATCCTGTGCAAGTTCAATGAGCTTTTGCACAACAGGGAAACTATGCCCTGCCCCGCGGACTTGGGTCAGCGCGCGAAGTTCTGAACCGATCAAGAACGCATCAACGCCCCCCGCATCCGCACAAAGATGTGCGTAATGCAGAATGAACCGGCGATATGACAATTCTGCTGGGCCCGTGTAGTCAACACCCTCAGCGGTCACGGTAAAATCCGACACTTGGGCTGCGCCAAAAAACGCATTCACCTCGGCATTCGCCGCACTGGTGCCATCAGGCGTTCCCGCAACGCCAGGCGCAAGAGACGTGGTAATGCGGCCGCGCCAAGGCAGCTTGGGTTGCCCGGCTGTGCCCGTCCAAGGGTCAACAAGCGTGTTGTTGTGCAGCTGCTCCATCAGAATAAAGGGATAAAAAGTTACCTTTTGACCCTGTGCCGCCATCGCCGTCAGGGCTTCTTTCACCGACTGATCGGTTGGGGTGCCGCCATATATGGCCCGCCCATCTTCGGTCGCAACCACGCCCGCTTGCGTGCGGGACATCCCCGACACCGTCCAAGGCATGACATCGCCATCTTGCGATTGCTGTTCCACTTTGGGCTGGATATCGCAGCTTCCACAGCGCAAATCAGAGCCAAACCAAGACACAATCAGCGATGTTGCCCCGCAGTTTGGCAGGTCTTTTGACAGAATATCAAGCGACGTTGAAAAATCAGTCAGCCCCGATGGGCTATTTTGATTGCTGAGGCCCGCAACACCCGGTTCCGCCTCAAAAGACACTTTTGAAGTTGCCAGAGCATATTCCCCAGTTCCGGGAATGACAGCAACAGCCTTTGTTCCGCGCGAAAGCTCGGGCACTTGGTCAGATTGTTCCGGTCGCACAACTTCAAAACTGAATTGCGGCACACGGTTTCCGAATGGACCAAGATCCAGATCCTCAATGACCACATATGCCGTTCCGCGATACGCAGGCACCTTGCCAGCGCCCATCACCGCCTCGATTTTAGGGTCAGGCAATTGCACGTCATCACCGGGATAAACACGCATATTTAAGTCGCTAAACGCAATTTCATTTCCGTCAGCCCAAATGCGCCCAACCCGTGTAATTTCACCTTCACACAATGCGATCGCCAGACTGATTGAATAGCTATAGCTGGTAACTTCAGGCCCGCTGGGGGCCCCTTTGCCCCCACCAGATGTTTCAGTGTGTTCTTGAAACTGAGTGGCCCAAATCACTTGACCCGCCAAACGTGCCCGGCCGTAAAGCTGCGGAACAGCAGCCCCTTCAGAGGCCCCCGTCAGGCGCATCCGATCGACACGCCCCGTTTCAACCGGATCAGAGCCGCCGCCCAAAATCTTGTTGTCAATCGCACGCCCCAACGTAGCGCCAATGGCTTTGCCAATCACAACCGATGACAAGCCCAAAATGCCGCCACCAACTGACGCGCCGAATGCGGCGCCCACACCTGCTAATAATATCGTAGCCATCAGTTTGACCTTTCTGGAAATGCAAATGCCGCAACAATGCGACGCGCCCAAGGGGCAGATAGAGGGCTTTCCACCACTCCGTGCCCGCTATAAGCGTGAATAAACGTTTGATATGGATCCCTTGGGCCCAATATCCCCAAATGTTTCGCCACCGCGTCATTTCGCATTCGAAACAACAACACATCGCCTGGCACAGCCATTTCTGGTGCCTTCTCAATCAAAACCTGAGTGGCATTTTCCCAAAGGCTTTCATACCCAGAGGGTTCAGACCAATCTTGAGTGTACGCCGGCACGTCGATGGGTTCCGCACCATAGACGGTACGCCAAATTCCCCGAATAAGACCAAGACAATCTGTGCCGACCTGCATGCAGGATGCTTGATGTTGATAGGGGGTTCCCAACCATCGACGCGCCTCTGACAGCACATGATTATTTTGGCTTTGAATATCCATGAAAACACCTGCTGCTGGGGCTAGTCATTGCGATCAAAATTGGCGACGCACGTCATCGACTTTCTGGGGTTAACACCCCACCGTCATTTTGTTCTGAGGCAACCGGATAGGACATCAACCAATCCTCACCGGGGATGTCCGGAAAGCCTTGAAAGTTCAGGAAGTTTGCAAACTTGCTTTGACATTCAGCAGGGCGCTTGCTGCACCCCACCTCTAAGCGAATGAGGTCCGATAACTGCATTTCAGCCCGGATCGCTTCCCAAAGCTCAATCTTTCGCTTTCCGCCTTCAAGCACTGTGTCCTTACGAACAACGCCAATAAGGCCAGCACCTTCGCCGGTTTTGACAATCAGCCGACCACGCTCAAACCAGCCTTCGGCAAATCCCGAAAGCCCCTCAAAGGTGAACGAAATCTCGCTTTTGTTCTCAATGGCCGAAACCTCGGCGAAATGAGCCGGATCCGACAGGTCCACCTTGCAACGCGCATCGCCAAGAATGGCACCACAAGGCTTTTGATATACGCGCCCTTGCGCTGTATTCAGCTTTTCCGTTTGACCGACAAGTTCGGCACGAAATCCACCCGCCTCTCGCGTCAGTTCACCGACAGATCCCCGGAATTGAAGATAGGTTTGCGACGGGGTTTCCCAATTCACCAACCAAGCTTCCACCAAGGCGCCATCAAAGCGCCCCGCCCGGATATCTTTCTCGGTAATTGACGCATCATTCAGCATCCCAAGCGCTTCGGTATTGTCCACCGAAAGCCCGGTTGTCTGCTCAAGCGCATGGGCGGTCAGGCCGGTATCGGCCTTGCATAAAACCGTGCCCACCATCAGATCGCGATCGTGGTCCGTAAACCCATAGGTCTCACCATCTTTGCGCGTCATAATCCAACAGCGCGCCACCGTTGTAACACCGGTTGCAAAGTGGCTTTCAAATTGCTCAGAAATCGCCATTACACACGGACCTCCACCACTGGAACATTGGGACCATTGCCCGCCTGAAAGGACGAAACGGATGTGTGGATCCGGTCGGTGTCAAAGCGCACAGGAACGTCGAATTCAAACCCGGCTGTGACTTCTGCACCGTTTTCAGGTGCCGTGACGAATGTCACCAAGCCGGTGTTTTCATCATATGTAAAATGAACCCCCTCAACCAACGGGTCGCCTTGCAGGCCAAGCGTCACAGTCCCGGCCACAGGCTTTTGAATGGGGCGCGCATAGGATTGATCCCCGCTCCAATAGGTTTTGGTCAATTGCCATTCAAGGCGGGTGCCATCCCCCATCCCGATAACTTGGTCATGGTATTCCGGATCAACCGACGGGGCCGAGCTTTTAAAGTCCGACCAATCTTTCCAACGAAACCCATGCAATTGCCCCCGGCGTGCCTCAAAGAACGCAATCAGCGTTTCGACATCATCCAGGCTGCGCATGCCAATCCCAGCATCATATCGACGCCGCGAATGTTCCCACGGGGTGTTGCGTTCTTCGAACCCGTTGGCCAGCGTCACAACTTCTGTGCGCCGCTCTGGTCCACCAACCGAGCCAAAGCTCAGATTGGCCGGAAACCGAATATCATGAAAAATCATCTTTTTCCCTCCTTAACGGTGCCGTTGCCCACGCGACAGCGCACGCGACATTTGTGATGCGATCTGGCTTTGGGACCGGCGGAACCCTTCCACATCAGGCGTAGAGATGTTCATGGTGATGTTGATGGGTTGCCCGCCGCCTTGCGTGCGCACACCCAGGCTTCCATCTGGACCACGAGACAGCGGCATAATCGCCTCGGGTCCCGCTTCGCCCATCAATCCCAACCCATTGGACATTGGGAAAGTTGTGGCGCTTGAGACCACGCCGCCTTTTGCAAATGGCATCACCTTGCCTTGCGAAAACGCGCCGCCTTTTTCAAAGGCAAGGAACCCATTCATTACGGCCCCCATGCCTTGTGCCATGATCCCACCAAAGTGATCTGTCACAGGTTTCAGCGCCGCATTATAGGCCGTTTTGGACATGCTATTTGCGAGCCCCGTAAGGGTGTCCGACAGCTTAGCACCATCAAAAACAAGGCCATCAAAGGCTTTTTTCAAACCAGAACTAAATCCCGACGAAAGCTTGTTTACATCGACATTCAGATCCGAAATCGTTGAATGCACGCCCTTAAGTTCCGTTGAAAACGCAGCCGCCATAGACTGAGCATCCCCCAACGAGGAACCTAACGCATCGACCTGATCGTCGAAACTATCCAGCATCTCCAATCCAGACATCAAATCTCTCCTTCATGTGCGGGGGGATCATCGGGATATTCCGCTAATAGCTCATCCAGACGGGCCCGCATCGAGGGCGCGCCATGGGCCTCTTGCCCCAGCATCACCATCAATTCATTGGGGGTAAGCGCCCAGAACTCGGCTGGGCGCAGACCTAATTTTGTGAAACCAAGTCGCATAAGCTGCGGCCAATCAAAGCCTGGGCGCGCTGTCACGAGGCGACCTCGGTCACGTCCGGGGCCGAGAATGCCCTTGCCAAAAGCTGCCCCGCCGCTTTCGCCGCTTGCATGGGACCGCCCGCAATTTCAGCAGCCAAAAGATCGGATGCTTGGCCGGACCATCCCCCCCCGCGCAGCCCCGCAACAATCAGTGCAAGAACATCGCGTGAAGAGAAGCCCCCCCCTCAAAGCGCTCAACCAAAGCCACAATTGTGTCTTCACCCAAGCTTGCTTCCAACTCGGCAAGCGCACCAAGCGTCAGCTTTAAAACCTGATGTTCACCATCAATGGTCAGTGCGACTTCTCCGGTCCAAGGATTGGCCATGATCAAAGCGCCGTAAAGGTCAGCTCACCTGCTGACGCCATCGCCAGCTCATAGGTTGCTTCACCATTGTGGGTGCCGGCATATTCAATCGACGTGATCATAAACGCCCCTTCGATGGTGCCAAAATCCGGCACGATCACTTGGAAATTTGGCACTTCGTTTTCAAAGAAAATCTGCCGTGCGCGCTCATCTGTCGTGGCATCACGAAACACGCCCGAGCCAGAAATATTCGCGGATTTCACACCAGCGCCACCAAGAAGTTCGCGCCAGCCCCCCTGACTTTCCAGGCTGGTCACATCCACGCTTTCCGCGTTAAAGCTGATCCGCGTGGCACGCAGCCCCGCGATGGTTTCAAAAACACCCGCACCAGTCATGTCGAGCTTGATAAGAAGGTCTTTGCCTTTTTGGGCTACCATTGGGTCACTCCATTATTGAAACGATTAGGTGTCTTGAACACGGGCGTGGAAGGTCAGATCGATCCGCCGCACATCCGCGTCTTGAACCCGGCGGGCTTTCGCCCGATTGAAATTAAGATAAACAAGATTGCCGCGCGCCAAGATCAACGTCGCATCAACCAGACTATCTGACACTGCCGCGGCAACTTCTTTTGCTTGCTGAAAACCAGCCGCATCCGTCACAACCGAAACGGTGAATTCATGTAATGCCCCGTGGCCGGTCATATCCGACTTTTCGACCACATCCTCTGGACCGATCGACACAAAGGTTCCTGTTATAATGCCCGATGGAACGGCATCATAGATCGCTGTGCCCACAAGCGTATCAAGCGTGCTATCAGCCTGAAGGCGTTGATAAACGGCCTGTTGAAGGGCGGCGGAAACACCATAGCTCATGCCGATACCTCTTCTTTTGCAAAGCAGGTCAGATACTGCGCGCTTTGATCCAGCTCAGTCACCGCAAGGATGCGGAAAAGCCGTGCGCCAGCCCGAAACCGTTGTTCAGGTTTGGGACGCGAGGGGGCCCCATGGGGCGCCGCCCGCACGGTGATCCGAAAACTGATGGACGAAAGCGTGACATGATCGGCCGCTTTTTCATTGCCGGTGCCAGCTTTGATCTCGGCCCATACCTCGCCCAGAGCGGCCCAGGTTTCAATAAAACCACCCGCGCCATCCGGGTTGCGTTGCGGTTCTTCCAGCGTGAGCTTACGATTTAGGACAGGCATTTTCATGCAGCACCCCCACCGCCGAACAGACGCACAACACGGTATTTCTGGATAAGCGCAGACACCCCGAAAGGAAGGTCGCTTTGCCCCATGCCCACATCAGAACGATGCTCGTAAAAATAGGCCGCCAGCATCAAAACCGCTTGTGACAGATCCGCTGGAATATCGGACCAATCGGCGCCAAAGCCCGCGTCAAACCCAATTTCAACTTGCCCCGCAACCGGAATCGCCGGAAGGCAAATTCCAGTTGAAACAAGCTTGGGCCGATGAAGATCCGGCTCTAAAGTGTAACGGTCCGTGTTAATCACCTCTTCCGCCCCAAGACGGTCAGTGATTGACAGGCTGGTAATGGCACCAACAGGGCCAACAGGCAGCGCCTGTGACGCAAGATCACGCCATGCGGTCAAGGTCCAGGTATACGCGCGGGTGATAAGGACCTTGCCGGTGCGGGCCTCAATTGCGGCCATTGCAGCCCGCAAATAAGTCTCAAGCACCGCGTCCTGCACCCCGTCATCGGCAAACCCGGTACCTAGCCGCAGGTGGTCCTTGAATTGGGCGACCGGCATGGCCGTGCCCGGCACAGTGGTCTGCTCGACTAACATCATGGATCATCTCCGAAATTCGGGCCCCTCGCGTCAGGTGAAATGGATGGGTGGGCACGCACTGTCCGTATTGCTCGGACGGAGGGGGAGCAGCTAGACAACACGGAATATGACCAGCACGTGCCCAGCCTGTGCCGTTGAACACGGCACAGACCTTGGATCTCAGCTCTTACGAGACAGAGAATTTCAAAAGCTTGATGGCCGCAAAGTCGCTTACATCGCCGCCAACACGTTTGGTGGCATAGAAAAGAACATGCGGTTTGGCCGAGAACGGGTCACGCAGGATGCGTGTATCTGGGCGTTCAGCAATGGTGTACCCAGCTGCAAAATCACCAAAGGCAATCGACAGGCTATCAGCCGCCACATCAGGCATATCTTCAGCGACAACAACCGGATAGCCCATCAGGCGCGCTGGTTCACCAGCAACCGTGGAATCTGTCCAAAGGAAACGGCCATCCGCGTCTTTCAGCTTGCGCACACCGCCCACGGTTTTTGAGTTCATGACAAACGCCGCGTTGGCACGGTACTCAGCACCCAACGCATAGATCAGATCAATGATCGCATCGGCAGGGTTTGAGGCATCAAAATCACCAGCCGCACCGGTGGCAACATAGCCAAGATTGCCCCAGTCATGGCTGTCATTGTCGACAGTCGTATGGGTCAAAATACCTTTGGGTTTATCTACGCCATCACCGTTGATAAAGGCCGCCGCTTCGGCACGGGCAAACTTGTCCGCGATACGGCCAGCCAACCAGGTTTCAATGTCAAAGGCTGCATCATCCAAAAGTCGCTGAGACGCCTTCGGCAGGGCCGACAGTTCATGCAACGGAATTGCGATACGCTCAATGGTTGGCGAACCCGTTTCTGCGGACGCACCCGTTTCGGTGGCCCAACCGCTTTCAAGATCGCCGCGGTCGATCAGCACGTCATAAGAGGTGCCTTCGACATTCACGACATTGGCAATTGCACGCAGCGATGCCGTGCCATTCAGCACACCTTTAATGGTGTCAGCCGTTTGCGGGTCGACCAGATAGCCGCCATCAGCGGCAACCGCCGTCGACATCCCTTTGGCATCCAGTTCAATCCCGCGCAGGCCATCGTCGTCACCCGAACGAACGTAAGCTTCAAACGCTTTTTGGTGGGGGGCGCCAAGGTCAGTTTCAGCGGCCAGGTGCGGACGGGCCGCGTTCAGTTGAGATTTGCGATCCAGCATGGTCAGTCGCTCTTCCTGTTGTTGAAGTTTAATGGAAATTTCAGATTGAAACTCTTTGATATCGCTCACGAAACCGGTCAGTGCGGTCTTCACCTCGGTGGCAGCATTCGGTGCCACGGACAGGTCTGCGGAGGGGCCAGAAGGCACACCTTCCTTGCCCAGAGCTTTCGTCTCTTTCTCGCTCATGAATAGGTCCTTGATAAAAGGTTCAGATCACTGGCTCAGCTGTCGCCTGCCAGTATTTGGCGCGCGTCTTGAATGGCCGCGGCCAGTTCACACAGAAGGGGATCTTCGCCCAGGGTTTCCCCTTTGGCCCCCACCCGTGCACTGGGCAACATCGGGAATGTGACAAGTGACACCTCCCAAAGCTCCAGCTCGGTCAAGAGCCGTTGGCCCTTGTCGTTCTTTGTGGCTTTTACGGTGCGATAGCCGATGGAAAGACCATCCATTGCACCCGCTTCGATCAATGCCGCCGCTTCTTTTCCGCGCGCAACATCAAGCAAAATGCGTCCTTTGACATACAGCCCTCGGGCGTCTTCTTTGACCTCATCCCAAACGCCAATTGGCTGGCTTGGGTCGTGTTGCCACAACATTTTCACGCTGCGCCCCTTTTGGGCCAAAGCCTGCAAACTTCGTCCATATGCGCCGGACATGACAACATCGTTTCCGTTGTCCACCTCACCGAAAAAGCTCGCATAGCCTTCGATCGCAATGCCATCATCGGTTTGCACGGCCTCTTCGAGACGCGCAAACTTGTGCTCAAGCCCCATATCTGTGTGATAATCGCTCATGCCAAACTCCTATTGCTCATCTTCGGTAAGTTTCGGCAGACCCAAAATGACCCGCTTTTCCGCGTCAGACAGGAAACTGGCCTCGGACACGCGTTTCCATTGCTGATCACGTTCCGCAGCAAGGGCGGGCACCTGATCAAGGTCAGGCTTTAGCGTGACCGCTTCTCCGGTGAACTCCGAAATCCAATGGCCGACGCTTGCTGCAACCCGAGTGACAAGCGGCACCACCGTCAAACGATAAAAGGCGCGACTGGCCTCTTGGTAATTTGCATAAGTCGCATCACCGGGAATGCCGATCAGCATCGGGGGAACCCCAAAGGCCTGTGCGATTTCCCGCGCGGCGGCGTCTTTGGTCTTTTGGAACTCCATGTCCGATGGGGAAAACCCCATAGGTTTCCAATCCAATCCGCCTTCCAAAAGCATCGGACGACCTGCATTACGCGCACCCACATGATGGGATTCCATCTCAGACAACAAACGGTCGTACTGATCCGCCGACATTTGCGCCTGACCATCAAGCCCCTTGTAAACAATCGCGCCCGAAGGCCGTGCGGCATTGTCCAACAGCGCTTTTGACCAGCTGCTCGCGGCGTTATGTACATCAATCGCTGTGGCTGCGGCCTGTAGGGGCGACAACCCATAGTGATCATCCTGCGGGTGGAAGCTTTTGATATGGCAAACCGGGCTTGGGCCATTGCCCAAATGGAAACGATGCTTCCGCGCGCCCACCGTATAGTCATATGCAACGGGCCAACCGTCTGCACCAGGTACCAGGCTCATCCGGTCCGAGCGTAAAACATGCAGCTCAAGCGGTGTGCCATCTTCGCCAGACACCGCTTCGATATAGCCGTTGCCTGTCAATGTCAGTTGGCCAAACAAGGCTTCAAACAACTCCGCCCGGCCTTGGGCCGCGTTCGGACGAGACAGCAAATCAAGCATTGGATGCGTCTCGTAACGACGATCCGCATCTTGCAACACAATCGGCAGGGCGGCAGCCGCTTCGGCGATCAGCTTTACGGAACGAAAGCCCACCGGGTTGGCTGCAAATCCTGTTTTGGTCAAGCTGACCACATCACGTGGGCTCCAGGCCACACGACCAGATCCCTGATAGGCGATGACAGGGCCGGTCGCAGATGCCTTGGTTTCTGGCACTGGTTCTGCTCCGTCGCGCTTCAGAAAGTTAAAAACCATATTCAGGCTCTCCTCGCTTCAGGCTGCCAATTGGCAAGCCGTTCCCGGCCTGACACACGCGTCATGCGCCAGCCTAGGTAAATCTTTGTTCTTCGTGGGGTGGTCAGGGTGCCGGTTCAATCTGCCGCAGCACCCTGCCTTTCGATGTTTTGCAATTTGCCAGAGAGGGTTAAAAAAGAGTTTAACCTAGCGTGCGCACCGATGGTCTGCTCCAGTTTGCAACAGGGGCAATCATCAGCTCGTGCAGCGCCCAGACCAATGCATCAAGGCGATCAGGGCTGCCTTTGCCTTCATAACCATTGGGGGTCATCCGGCACATCTGGTCTTCTAGATCACCAAAATGACCGGCGTGATGCACCTTATCCTGCTCATAAAGCGCCGCGATGGGTTCTGCGCGCTGCGATTTACCCCGGCTGGCACGAACCGCCCGATACGGAACCGATGGGTCAATGGACTGGATCACATCCCGCACCAGATCCCCACCCTGATTGACCTCGGCTACCAAACGATCCGCCTTATGCCGCGTCATCGCCTTTAACGCAGCTTGCGCCCATTCCGTTGGCGAGGCTGCTTGAACCGTCGCATCCTCAAGCACATAGGCCCGCCAATCCTTTGGATGCCCCTCTGTGACGGCCCCAACCACCACGATCCCGCATTCATCAGACCCTTTATTGGCCGTGACCGAAGGGTCCACCGCAACAATGACCCTGTTAAACTCGGGCAACTCCCCGTCATGCCGCGCGGCGTCAATTGACTTGAGCGACCACATGGCCCCCTCAACATCATCGAGCAACACGCCATCAAGCTCCTGCCGCCCCAAATGCGACCCTGCATAGCGGTTGCGCACTTCCTCAAGGAAACTCTTGGCAAGATAAGCACGGTTCGCTTCTGTCGGAGCATGCGTGGTCACGGTTGACGGATTGGCGAGGATGTCTTTCAAAACGCCGACATTGCGTGGCGTCGTCGTAATGACCTGACGCGGGTGATCCCCAAGCCGCAACCCAAACTGAAGCATGTCCCAAGTTTCTTCAGCTTTTTTCCACTTTGCCAATTCATCCACCCAAGCCGCATCAAATTGCGGGCCACGCAACCCTTCGGGATCATGGGCGGAAAACACCTGAGCAATGGCCCCATTTGGCCACACAAGCTGTTTGCGGGTCGCAACCCACTCTGGGCGCCGGTCCGGAGGAGAGCAGGCGATAATCCCGCTCTCACCGAACACCATCACTTCGCGGGTCTGATCAACGGTTTCACCGATCAAAGCCACACGCCGCGAACGGCCAGGGTCCATTGGCCCTGCCCCCTCAACTTCGGAACGAACCCATTCGGACCCGGCGCGGGTTTTACCCGCACCGCGTCCCCCCATGATGACCCAGCTTCGCCAGTTCCCCGCCGGGGGAACTTGATGCGGCAAAGCCCAAAACTCAAAAATATAAGGCAATGCGGCCAACGCCCCATCACTTAAATCATTCAGGAACATCTCTTGTTCTTTGGGCGTCGCGCAAGCAAGCCAATCTGCGCCCGATCTCATCTCGGGACGCAACAAGGTCGAGCTCGGCTCCCCCTTGTCCGTTGGAAATATTTTTGCCGGATTGCTCAAGTCGCTTCCTTTCATCAAATATATTCTGAACGGCTTTGCGAAGCTCGCTGGCCGTTTTGGCCAACCCTGTCGATCCTTCGCCATCGTTCATTTTCGCCACTTCCAATTGGCGCTCTAACTCCTTCAAAACACGAAAGAAGAGATCATTTGCGACCCCTAGGAAATCAGGGGAAGGTGCATCTTCTCCAAAAGGCTTATTATTGCTCATGTGTTCGTGTCTGCCTCTCATGCTCTTGTCCGCACGAGCGACATGAAAAAACGGCCCTAAGCACGAGGCTTGGGCCGTTAATTCACGTCTTCTAGCGTAGTTAAGAACCTATCCGGGACCGTGCGTTCCGTCAAATCCGGGGGACACAACAGCGCACGGAAAGGAAAGGTCTCATTTACTGATTGGCGCGCTGCGCCTCTATTTCACGCCATTTGGCAACATTGGCATTATGTTCTTGCAACGTGGTCGCAAACGCATGCCCGCCGGTGCCATCCGCCACAAAGAACAGATAATCGGTTTGATCCGGGTTCAAGGCGGCTTCAATGGCTTTTCGCCCCGGATTTGCGATAGGTGACGGGGGCAGCCCGTCGATCACATAGGTGTTAAAGGGCGTTTCCCGACGCAGCTCAGATTGACGCAATCCGCGACCAAGCGCCCCTTGCCCCTTGGTGATGCCGTAAATCACCGTTGGGTCAGTTTGCAGGCGCATGCTCTTGTTCAAGCGGTTCACAAACACGCTTGCGACTTGACGGCGCTCAGCGGCAACGCCGGTTTCCTTCTCGACGATGGACGCCATGATCAGCGCCTCTTCTGGGCTCGCGTATGGCAAACCCTCTGCACGGGCGTCCCATGCTGCACCCAGAATATTTTCCTGACTGGCCTGCATTGCCGCAATCAGATCTGCCCGCTTGGCATCAGGGCGCACTTCGTAACTGTCAGGCGCCAGACTGCCTTCCGGGGGCACCTCAGCCACTTCACCGGACAGAAAATCAGCGCGTTTCAGGCTTTCGACAATTTGCCAGCTGGTCACACCCTCAGCAATTGCGATGCGATACCGCGTATCATCTTCGGCCCGCATCGAAACATAATTCTCAGGCAGGGCACCATCCAACTCAGCTGGTTTAAATTCAGTTGAAACCGAATATTCCTGGGTTGCCGGGTCCAATTCACGGACTTGCATGACAGCGGTCAACACCCCCACGCGATACAGAATTTCAGTCCCACAGGTCGAGGCCCCACCACGGGTTACAATATCCAAAATCTCGCTCATCGATGCGCCTTCGGGCACAAGGAAAGATCCAGCCTTCAAAAGGCTCGACTTATCCGAATACTGAATGCCGACGCGGAAAATCGACGCCGATGAAATGGCGCCTAGATCCGACAATCGGTCGGACACCCGCGAAAAATTAGACCCTTTGTCGACTTTCAGGCACACAGCCTGCGCGAGAGGACCAGGCTGGGAAAACTCTCGCTTTCCCCACGCAATCATCCCCACCCCGACGATAAGGATCGCAATGAACAGTGTCAGCGCATTCGACGCAATGTGACGCCACATCAGTCCGTGACCTTCCCCATAACAAGGCTGGCGTTGGTGCCGCCAAAGCCAAAGCTGTTGGACAAGGCCACGTTGATCTCGCGTTTTTCGGCTTTATTGGCCGCCAAGCTCAAACGCGGCTTAATCGCCGGATTGTCGAGGTTGATCGTTGGCGGGGCGATCTGATCGCGCATCGCCAGCACACAGAAAATAGCTTCAACCGCGCCAGCCGCACCAAGAAGATGCCCAATTGAGCTTTTGGTTGAACTCATGGTCGCTTTATCTGCGGCGTCCCCAAGAAGGCGCTCAACAGCTCCCAGTTCTACGGTATCTGCCATGGTCGAAGTGCCATGTGCGTTGATGTAATCCACGTCTGAGGGTTTCAAACCAGCGCGGTTAAGCGCGGCTTCCATTGCACGAAAACCACCATCGCCATCTTCCGAAGGTGCTGTGATGTGATAGGCGTCGCCAGACAACCCATAGCCAAGCACCTCTGCATAGATTTTGGCGCCGCGCGCTTTTGCGTGCTCATATTCTTCCAGCACCACAATACCGGCCCCCTCGCCCATCACGAACCCATCACGGTCTTCGTCATAGGGGCGGCTTGCGGCTTGCGGATCATCCTCGCGTTTGGTGGACAAGGCTTTACAAGCGTTAAAGCCGGCGATCCCAATCTCGCAAATTGCAGCTTCAGCCCCGCCAGCGACCATGACATCCGCATCGCCCAATTGGATCAGGCGTGAGGCATCCCCAATTGCATGCGCCCCTGTGGAACAGGCTGTCACGACAGCGTGGTTCGGGCCTTTAAAACCGTATTTGATCGACACCTGACCAGAAATCAGGTTGATCAAGGATCCGGGAATAAAGAACGGGGACACGCGACGCGGACCACGTTCGTGCAGCAAAACGGCAGTGTCCGCAATTGAACTTAGCCCACCAATACCCGACCCAATCATCACACCAGTGCGCAACTTGTCGTCTTCCTCTTCCGGAAGCCAACCTGCGTCTTTCAGTGCCATATCCGATGCCGCAATGCCGTAAAGGATGAAGTCATCAACTTTACGCCGCTCTTTCGGAAGCATCCAATCATCCGGATTGAAGGTGCCATCCGTCCCATCGCCCAAGGGAACTTCGCACGCATATTTGGTGGTCACACGAGATGCGTCGAATTTCGTAATCGGACCCGCGCCCGATTGCCCATCTAGAATTCGCTTCCAGGTTTCTTCGACACCACATGCCAACGGGGACACCATGCCCAGACCTGTCACTACCACTCGACGCATTTTGCAGCCCCTTCTCAGGAATTCTAATTGTTCCACGCTTGATAGCGCGGCACGGCATATCTGGGCAAGGCGTTTTCAACCAAACTGCGAAAGGTCGCGCACCCAAACATAACGTTGCATAAAAAGAAAACGGCGCCCCAGAAGGCGCCGTTTCCAAATGTCTCACCTAAAAAGCTTAAGATGCTTCGGTGATGAACTTTACAGCGTCGCCGAAAGTTTGAATTGTTTCAGCTGCATCGTCTGGGATTTCGATGCCGAACTCTTCTTCGAAAGCCATAACCAGTTCAACGGTGTCCAGGCTGTCTGCGCCAAGGTCGTCGATGAATGACGCCGATTCCGTAACTTTGTCTTCTTCAACACCAAGGTGCTCAACAACGATTTTCTTCACACGATCTGCGACGTCGCTCATGATAAATCCTCACGTTTTCAGGGCATCTGCCCTTTGCATTCCGGCCTAAGGCCATCTTTCATTTGGCCCTCATGGGCCGCTCAGTTTCCCGCGCGTCAAGCCGAGACCCCCAAGCGTGCTTTCACAGCCGGGGAAAAACCTGCGCCGCCTATAACACATCACTAACAATAGGCAAACGCTTTCCACCCACAAGGGGGCGGTGGGATTGGCGCGCAAGAATACGCCAACCCGGTGTCTTATCAGATCATCGCCATGCCGCCGTTGACGTGCAACGTGGCCCCGGTTGTATACCCAGCCTCAACTGATGCCAAATACAAGACCGCAGCGGCAATTTCCTGTGCCTCCCCCATACGGGCCGCTGGAATTTGCGCGTTGATCTTGCCTTTTTGATCATCCGTCAGCTTTTCGGTCATCGCAGTTGCAATAAATCCGGGGGCCACACAGTTGGCGGTGATTCCACGGCTGGCAACTTCGTAGGCAATCGATTTGGTCATGCCGACCATACCTGCCTTTGAGGCGGCATAATTCACCTGACCAGGGTTACCTGTTGCCCCTACGATTGAGCTGATATTGATGATTCGACCCCAGCGGGATTTCATCATCGGACGCATCACGCCACGGCAAAGGCGCATCGTCGACGTCAGATTGACGTTGATCACGCTATCCCATTCCTCATCCGACATGCGCATGAAAATCTGATCTCGTGTAATCCCGGCATTGTTCACCAAGATATCAACCGATCCCATCGCCTCAATCGCCTGCTTAGGCAACGCATCCACCGCGTCCCCATCAGACAGGTTGCACGGCAGAACATGCGCCCGGCCGCCCAACTCAGATGCCAAGGCTTCAAGCGGCTCAACACGTGTTCCAGAAAGCGCAACAGTGGCCCCCGCCGCATGCAACGCCTTGGCAATCGCACCACCAATTCCACCAGACGCGCCTGTGATCAGCGCATTTTTTCCAGTCAGATCAAACATAGTACTTCCTTATTTAAAGCTTTCAGCGGCGGCAGTGACATCGTCAGGAGCCCCCACGGCGCGGCATGTTACGTCTTTGGCAATCCGTCGGATCATCCCGGAAAGCGCCTTGCCCGCGCCAATTTCCCAGATTTCCGTCACACCCTTTGCCGCCATCCAAGACACAGATTCGCGCCAGCGCACCGACCCTGTGACCTGTTCGACCAACAAGGAACGAATGACGGCAGGGTCTGACACTTCAGACGCGCGGACATTGGCAACCAAAGGGACAATTGGCTGGTTCATATCAACATCTGACAGGGCTTGCGCCATGGCTTCGGCCGCGGGTTGCATCAATTCGCAATGGAACGGCGCGCTGACGGGTAACAACAACGCACGCCGCGCGCCCTTGGATTTTGCAATCTCAAGCGCCCGTTCAACGGCTTCTTTGTGGCCAGAGACAACCACTTGGCCTGGGTCATTGTCATTTGCGGCCTGACACACCTGACCTTGCGCGGCTTCTGCGGCGACCGCGGTTGCGGCTTCAAAATCCAGACCCAACAACGCGGCCATTGCCCCAACACCAACAGGCACAGCCTCTTGCATGGCTTTCCCGCGAATACGAAGCAAACGCGCGGTATCCGCAATGGAAAGCGTTCCCGCCGCGGCCAGTGCGGAATATTCACCCAATGAATGTCCCGCCACAAAAGAGGCGGCGTCCATGCCAACCCCTTCGGCTTCTAGCGCTTTGACGGCCGCCAAGGATGTGGCCATCAACGCGGGTTGCGCATTTTGGGTCAGTGTAAGGTCATCTTGCTGCCCGTCCCAGATCAAGGAAGAGAGCTTTTCGCCAAGCGCCTCATCAACTTCATCAAAAACAGCTTTTGCAGCTGGATAAGCATCGGCCAAAGACTTGCCCATACCAATTGATTGGGCGCCCTGCCCGGGGAATACGAATGCGCGGCTCATGGCCTCTCCCTCTCCCTCTCCCTTTAAACGTTCCCAACGGGAATAACGCGAGGAAAGGGTGGGCGCAACGTGTTTAGACCCTAAGGGAAGGCAGGTGCGCGGCGTGTCAAACCGCCACCCTGTTTCGTTCACGCATTAAATCTGATGTGATGCGTTGCAATATTGGAAACAAAAGATCTTCGGCCCCTGCGGCAATTTCCAAAGCCTGCGGTGCGCTGATGCGGCGAATATACAAAACCGCTTCTTCACCGGCCTGTTTTGGTTTGCTCAGAAACAGCTCGCCCGCATCTTTCAAGGGCAACACAACGGTTGAAATAAATCGGCCATTGGTATGACGGATCCCGCGGCGCAATTCCTGCCGCTCAAGATCCACCTGCATTTCATCACGGCAAACATCAGCGCTGCCCCATAATGCGCCAATCCCGAGCAAGCCAAACAGCACAGTTAAAGCGATTTTAAAGGACAACACGTCTGGATGCACCGATGTTCCCGGCAGAACCCACATGCCAGCCGCGACCAGTAACAAAACGGCCCCCACATATCGCACCAATCCAAATCCAATACGCCGAACCACACCCGCAGCCTCTTGCGAGGTGATCATATACCCCCATCGCGTATGCGTTAGCTCGGGCCCATCATTGTCATACCTACTGGGTTTAACAATTTGAATTTCATCAACAAGTACGCTCATTTTCTCACCCTTCACTTCCATCCTTGCTCGGCGTTAACCATTTTAAAGTAAGATGGCAGGAATGCGGCAGCATCCGGGTTTTGTGTTGGCTTTCTGGTCATCCCTTGCGCGCCATGCCCCGTTTCATGCCCAGATAGTCCAATCAAATAAGGGGGCTGCAGGCCACACCCCCTTTGCCCGCTTGCATCTTGATAAAAGCCGTGTATAAGGCGCTGTCCTTTCCGCAAATATAGCAACGCGATGCCTCTCGTGTGTGGGTCGCGGAAAGGTTGGACCACACTTTGAAGCACGTCTAATGAACAGGAGCTAACATGCCCCTTTATGAGCATGTCTTCATCTCGCGTCAGGATCTTTCCAACACGCAAGCTGAAAACCTTGTCGAACATTTTGGCACAGTTCTGGCTGACAACGGCGGTAAAGTCGTTGATAGCGAGTACTGGGGTGTCAAAACGATGGCCTACAAGATCAACAAGAACCGCAAAGGGCACTATGCCTTCCTGAAAACCGACGCGCCTGCCGCTGCGGTTCAGGAAATGGAACGCCTGATGCGCCTGCATGACGACGTTATGCGTATCTTGACCATCAAGGTCGACGATCACGCCGAAGGTCCGTCGGTACAAATGCAAAAACGTGACGAACGCGGCGACCGCCGTGGCCGTGACCGCTAAGTTCGGAAGGATCTAACCAATGGCTAGCAAACCGTTTTTCCGCCGCCGCAAAGTTTGCCCCTTCTCGGGCGACAATGCACCGAAGATCGATTACAAAGACACCCGTCTTTTGCAGCGCTACATCTCTGAGCGCGGCAAAATCGTCCCTTCACGTATCACCGCCGTCTCGGCCAAGAAGCAACGTGAACTGGCTCGCGCCATCAAACGTGCCCGCTTCCTTGCCTTGCTGCCCTATTCTGTGAAGTAAGGAGAACATCATGCAAGTTATCCTTCTGGAACGTGTGGCCAAACTTGGTCAAATGGGTGACGTTGTTGACGTGAAGTCGGGTTACGCCCGTAACTTCCTGTTGCCACAAGGCAAAGCTTTGACAGCCTCAAAAGCCAACATCGCTGGTTTTGAAGCACAAAAAGCTCAGCTGGAAGCCAACAACCTCGAAACCAAGACAGAAGCCGAAGCATTGGCTGAAAAACTTGGTGGTCAGCAGTTCATCGTGATTCGTTCGGCTTCGGATGCCGGCGCCCTTTACGGTTCGGTCACCCCGCGTGACGCCGCAACGGTTGCCACCGAAGCAGGCTTCACAGTGGACAAGAAACAGATTTCGCTGCAAGCCCCGATCAAAGATCTTGGTCTGCACACTGTTTCGGTAAAACTGCACCCCGAAGTTGAAGTTGAAATCGGCCTGAATGTTGCCCGCTCGGAAGAAGAAGCTGAGCTGCAAGCAACAGGCAAATCGATCCAAGAGCTGGCTGCGGAAGCAGAAGCTGAAGCAGAGTTTGAAATCGCCGAACTGTTCGACGATATCGGCGCTGCTGCATCGGACGATGATGACGACGCCCCTGCTCCCGTAGCTGAAGAAGCTTCGGAAGAAGAGTGATCTTCACCAATAACCATTAAGAAAGCCGCTCCTAATTGGGGCGGCTTTTTTTGTGTCGCATAAGCTGAGATATCCAGCACGGTTGAGAACCCGCCAAAGACCAATCGCATTGAATGGCCCCATTCTACATCCCGGCTGAGCGTTGAACCGCGCACGAACCACCAAGGGCTTTAACAGATCCCCATTCATTCCTAGAACGCACGGCATGACACATTTAGATTTTCCATCACGACGCATGTTTTTGGTCTTTGGCTCTGCGCTTGCTCTTTCAGCCTGCGCGGGTTCATCCCCCTCACAGCAAGCACCCTCAAAGCTCTCGAGTGGTTTCAACCCGCCGCTTTATCCCAACGAAACGCCCGAATTGCGCGCGTTAATCAATAAATGGGCCGATCATTATGAGATCCCCCGCGAATTGGTGCATCGACAGGCAGTGCGCGAAAGCACGCATCGCCCCTGGGCACGCAATGGCACCTATTGGGGCTTGCTGCAAATCCTGCCACAAACAGCCCGTACAATGGGCCACCGCGGCCCAGCGGCCGAGCTTTTGGATGCTAACACCAACCTGAAATACGCGGGCAAGTACCTGAAAGGCGCTTACCTTGTCTCTGGCGGGGATATTGGCATGGCGATGAAGTGGTACGCGCGCGGCTATTATTACGAAGCCAAGCGCCTTGGGCTTTTGGTTGAAACGGGCTTGCGTCCGGGGTGAACGTCCACATAGGCTAGTGATTTAACTTCCCCACCATCAACTCAAGATGTGAAAGCCCGCACATTAAGCAGCCGCCGCATTCTCTGGCCCCGCTAAAACCGTCCAAAAACAAAAAAGGCCGCCCATATCGAGCGGCCTTTTCAGTGCATCATTTAAGACGTCTTATTCGTCTTCAAGCGATTCAACCGCTTTTTGAAGATCATCTTTCGATACTTCTTTGTCGGACACGTCTGCCAGTTCAAAGATGTAGTCGATTACTTTGTCTTCAAACAAAGGCGCTTGGATTTGCTGGCGCATCTGTGGGTTTTGCTGAACGAATTCAAAGAACTGACGTTCTTGACCCGGATACTGGCGCGCTTGGTTCATTACGGCTTGGGTAAAGTCAGCGTCGGACACTTCCACGTCTGCTTTCTGACCCAGTTCAGCCAACAAAAGACCAAGACGAACGCGGCGTGCAGCCAAGGCTTTATGCTCATCCGTGGCTTCGATTTCCGGGTGGTCGTGACCTTCCACTTCCGGGTTTTCTTCGTGCCACAGCTGATGTGCGATTTGGCCTGCTTCCGCATCCAAAAGCGAAGGTGGCAGGTCAAACTCGACCAGTTTGTCCAGCTCATCCAGCAAGCCACGCTTCATTACGGCACGTGCAGCGCCGCCAAATTCAGCTTCCAAGCGTTCGCTGATTTGACCTTTCAGACCCGCAAGGTCCTCTGCGCCAAATTTGGTTGCCAGCTCATCGTTGATTTCCGCCGCAACAGGCTCTTTGACTTCTTTCACAGTACACGTGAACACAGCGTCCTTGCCTGCAAGGTTCTCTGCACCGTATTCCGCTGGGAACGTCACTGTGACATCCAGTTCATCACCGGCTTTCACGCCAACCAACTGCTCTTCAAAGCCAGGAATAAAGCTGCCTGAACCCAAAGTCAGTGGGTAATCCTCAGCAGCACCACCGTCAAAGGCTTCGCCGTCAACTTTGCCCAAGAAGTCGATCACAACCTGATCACCGTCTTTGGCTTTTGACCCTTTTTTACGGTCTTTAAAATCTTGAGCAGTCTCAGCCAGATTGGCCAGAGCTTCGTCAACATCCGCTTCAGCCGCTTTCACAACCAACTTCTCAAGCTTGATGCCTTTCAGATCAACCTCTGGAATGGCAGGCAGCGCCTCATAGGACATGTCGACCTCGATGTCGTCGCCCTCTTTCCAATCTTCATTGGTCATCTTTACGTCAGGCTGCATGGCCGGGCGGTCGCCGCTGTCTTCAAAGTGCTTGTTCATCGCACCATCAACAGCTTCTTGCATGGCTTCGCCCATCAGGCGTTGACCAAACTGCTTTTTCAAAAGCGCCATCGGCACCTTGCCCTTGCGGAAACCTTTCATCTCCACTTCCGGCTGCGCTTCAACCAGCTTTTCATTGACTTTAGCGTCCAGATCCGCGGCAGGAACCACAATCTTATAAGCGCGTTTCAAGCCTTCGTTCAGGGTCTCGGTGACCTGCATGTCGTCGTCCTTTTTCAATCTTTGGTGCGGGTGAAGGGACTCGAACCCCCACGCCTCACGGCGCCAGAACCTAAATCTGGTGCGTCTACCAATTCCGCCACACCCGCAAACCTAGAAGGCAGCCCGCATCCTTTTGATGAGAGGGCCGCCGAATTCGCGCCCTTCTAGCAAAGGTCAACACCGGATGCGAGAGGAAAAACACCCGTTTGGTGCCCCAATCACAAGAATGCTTACATTTTTTCCCATTCCTAGAAAAAATCATCGCGCTTAACTGTTTGTTGCCCTATGTTTGCTCGCAATGAGCAGTGCCCCAAAAGAGGGCAAAAACAATAAAAGATGCAGGTGGTGCACCATGACGCTTCAAGCGCGGGGGCTTGTTTTGGCGTATGGCCAACAGGTCCGTCATATCTATTCATCGGGACTAAGCGCTGATGCGCGCGTCCTAACCCTTTCCGGCGAAAAACCAGTGAAAGACATCAAAGCGGGCGAACGCCTTGTGTCTGCTGATATTGGTGTTGTGCGCCTAAGGGCCCTTTCAAAAAAACGTATGTATCTTCGCGATATGATCAGGGTCTGCCCCTCAGCGCTTTGGGATGGTGATGAAAGTGATGCCTTTTATGTGGCGCCAAACCAACCCATCGTTATACGGGGTTGGATGTCGCGTGCCATGTTCGGACGCGAACAGGCTCTGGTCTCGGCACTGCGCTTGTTGGACGGAAAAATCTACCGCAGGCCAAATGAGCACAGCATAGAAGAAGGCACGGTGACACTGTATCAACTTCATTTTGACAAGCGGCACCTTATTCGCGTGGCTGGAATTGATATGACGTCAACGATGCTTTCGGCCCTAAAACCCAGCGAAAAGGAAACAGTGGGGCAGTTTTACAAGGATTGATCCGCTTGCCGCAACAGCCCCATTAACTTTCCTAATCCCTGCCCCATTTCCGCCCCAATTCTCAAAGAATGGTAAACGCAGGGATTATGCGAAAGAGAAAGAGCTGCCATGACTTTTCAAGCACACACCGCTGAGTTCGACAAAGCCACAACCGCAAACGCGGGCCTTGCAAAAGGCACCATCGTTTTGACGTTGCGCGGCGAAGTGGCCGTTGAAGACCTGCGGGTCGGTGACAAAGTCATTACACGTGATGTCGGCGCCCAGCCTTTGCGCGCCCTAAAATGCCAATCCGGTGACAGCAAAATCGTGGCAAAAGACAGCTTCGGTGAAAACCGCCCTTCGCGGGATATGCGCGTCGCCTTAGAGCAACCGTTCCTGATGCGAGAAGAAGGCGTTTTGTTTTCAACCGCGCGTCTTATGGCGCAGGAAACGCAATCCCTACTGGAAAACACCAGCCTCTATCGCTTGGTTTTTGATCGCAGCCACGTGATCTATGCGGATGGGGCTGAACTTGCGGTGGCCTAACCCCTCATAGACCTAAAAACCTTAGGAAGAGTTTCCGGCAAATCTTCGGCGATCAATCCAGGGCCAAACTGCTTTGCAGCTTCAACATGAAAATACGCCCCGGATGACGCGGCCCGAAGTGGCGAGAACCCTCGGGCCAACAATCCAGTGATCATTCCCGACAGCACATCCCCCGCCCCGGCGGTCGCCAACCACGGCACAGACCGCCCGTAATGCGCAGAATGCACGCCGCACCTAGCATCGGCTGTGGCAATTACAGTATCCGCCCCCTTGAACAAAACCACACAGCCAGCCCGTTTTGCCGCCTGACGTGTTGCATCCACTTTTGAAAAAGCGGGCCCTTTTTCGCATGGGTCAGCCAATTTCTGAGAGAGATCAGGAAAAAGGCGCGCGAACTCCCCTCCGTGCGGGGTTAACACGACATTTTCATGCAGCATTTCAAACAGATAATCCGGATCATCCTTGAACGCCGTCAACGCATCCGCATCCAAAACGCAAGGAATTTTCTTTCCCAGCAGCACCGGAACAAGCTCTTTGGCGCGTTCCAATCCCAATCCCGGCCCCAAACACGCCGCGCTGATCCGTGTGTCTGCAAGTGTTTGGGCAAACTCTTCTGCATCCGACACACGTGATTGCATGACGGCAGTTATGTGACAGGCGACCTCTAATCGAGCAGAGGGGGGAACGCCCAAAGTAACCACACCCGCCCCAATTCTTAATGCCGCACGTGCCGCCAATCTTGCAGCACCCGTCTTTCCAAACCCGCCGGACACGACAAATGCATGGCCATGGTCAAATTTATGGTGGTCGAATTTATGGCGCGCTGAAATCTGATCCTCAAATTTATCGACACCGTCAATGACTTGGCCATCTATTAACAGCGCGCCCTCAGCCTCTGAACTTTGCGACGACCAGAAAAGCAAATCTTGTCGCGCGCCCTGCGGCAGCCCAATATCAACAACCGCGACCTCGCCACAGGATGCAGGCCCCTCAGCCAAGACGTGACCCAGTTTCATTTTATGAAAGCTCACCGTCAGATCGGCACCGATCGGATCCGCGCCCCCTAAAAAACGTCCGCTGTCCAGACACAACCCGGATGGCGCATCAATCGACACGATGCGCTCGCGCAGTGAAAACAGACCCAATTCAGACTGCAGAAATTGGGCCAAGTCTTTGTCTACAGGCCGCGTGAGCCCCGTGCCAAAAAGGGCATCAACGGTCAGGTCGCTGGTTGGTAAAGCATGACTGATCGTTCCAACAAGAAGCGGGGCCACATCCCCTAATTGTAGCCAGCGATCATAATTGGTGCGTGCATCCGCGGGCATCCGTTCTGGGTGGCCCAACAAATGCACCTGCACGGTCAAACCGGCTGCTTGCAAAAGCCGGGCAACCACAAAACCGTCCCCCCCATTGTTCCCCGGTCCGCACAACACCAAGGCGGTCTTTTGTCCCTGCTTCAGCTCTGGCCATTTCTCAATAATCGCATCGACACAGCCGTTTCCCGCACGTTCCATCAGCTGCAATCCAGAGACGGACCCTGAGTCGATGGACGACCGCTCAATCGCGCGCATTTGGGCAGAGGTTAACAGGTCGACCATCGCTTTTCCTTCTCTTGGCGCCCAGAATTTCAGCATAGCGCCTAATTTTTAGGCATATATCACAATTTTACGCACCTGCGGCATCTTGCACCCACCCTATTCAATTGTCGCAGGGAAGGGAAAGTGGTCTCTCTCTCATACGCGCAAGTTACCAATGGGAGAAGCCAGATGAAAAAGATCGAGGCCATCATCAAACCGTTCAAATTGGACGAGGTGAAAGAGGCTCTTCAAGACATCGGTGTACAAGGTCTTTCGGTGATCGAGGTCAAAGGCTTTGGTCGCCAAAAGGGCCATACCGAGCTTTATCGCGGAGCAGAATATGTTGTCGACTTTCTTCCGAAAGTGAAGATCGAGGTTGTGCTGCCCGCCGACCAAGTTGACGAAGCGATTGCCGCGATTGTTGACGCTGCCAAGACCGACAAAATCGGTGACGGCAAGATCTTTGTCTCGCCAGTGGAACAAGCCATCAGAATTCGCACCGGTGAAACCGGTCACGACGCCGTTTAAGCGGCCCCTAAAGTTTCGAACAAAAGGAAAAAGCAATGAGCACTCAAGACGTTCTCAAGCGGATCAAAGAAGAAGACATCGCATATGTTGATATCCGCTTCACCGATGTACGCGGTAAGCTGCAGCACGTGACGGTCGATTGTGACCTGGTGGACGAAGACTTCATCGAAGAAGGTTTTATGTTTGATGGATCCTCGATCGAGGGTTGGAAGTCGATCGAAGCATCGGACATGAAACTGATGCCGGATACCGAAAGCGCATATGTCGACCCGTTTTATGCGGAAAAAACGCTCTGCATTCACTGTTCAGTTGTTGAGCCTGACACAGGCGAGGCCTATTCGCGTGATCCACGTGGTACAGCGCAAAAGGCAGAAGCTTACCTGAAGTCGTCGGGTATTGGTGATGTATCCTATATGGGTCCAGAAGCTGAGTTCTTCCTTTTCGACGACGTGCGCTACAGCGTTGCCATGAACAAAGTGTCTTACGAAGTTGACGCCGTTGATGCGTCCTGGAACACAGACACTGAATATGAAATGGGCAACTCGGGCCACCGTCCGGGCATCAAAGGCGGTTACTTCCCCGTCAATCCTATTGATGATGCTCAAGATATTCGCGGTGAAATGCTGTCGACCATGAAGTCCTTGGGCATGAAAACCGACAAACACCACCACGAAGTGGCGTCCTGTCAGCACGAGCTTGGTTTGATCTTTGACACCCTGACAAAACAGGCCGATGAGCTTCAGAAATATAAGTACATCATTCACAATGTGGCACATGCTTACGGCAAATCGGCGACCTTCATGCCAAAGCCAATCGCGGGTGACAACGGCACCGGCATGCACGTGAACATGTCGATCTGGAAAGACGGCAAGCCACTGTTCGCAGGCGATAAATACGCGGACCTCAGCCAAGAAGCTTTGTACTTCATCGGCGGGATCCTGAAGCACGCCAAAACGCTGAACGCTTTCACCAACCCGGCGACCAACTCGTACAAACGTCTGATCCCTGGTTTTGAAGCCCCCGTTCTGCGCGCGTATTCGGCGTCGAACCGTTCGGGTTGCGTGCGTATTCCGTGGACCGAAAGCCCAAAAGCCAAGCGCGTTGAGGCCCGTTTCCCTGATCCCGCAGCCAACCCATACCTGTGCTTTGCAGCCCTGTTGATGGCTGGCCTTGACGGCATCAAAAACAAGATTGATCCCGGCCCCGCACAAGACAAGAACCTCTATGACCTGCCCGCAGAAGAGCTGCAGGACATCCCAACGGTTTGTCACTCTCTACGCGAAGCGCTCGATTCGCTTGAAGCGGATCACGACTTCCTTTTGGCAGGTGATGTGTTCACCAAAGACCAAATTGATGGCTACTTGGCTCTGAAATGGGAAGAGGTGTACGCCTATGAGCACACACCCCACCCCATCGAATTCCAACTGTATTACAGCTGCTAAACCCCGCTGGATCTGAACACGAAAGGGCGCCTTTGGGCGTCCTTTTCTTTGGAACAGGGCAAAAGCCGATCATTCTTTCCCATAGCCAGACATCAAATATACGCGTAATTTGATGTCATATAAATTTGATCGAGGCCCAGATGTTTAAATCCCTATTGATCCTTCCTGCTCTTTTCACCTTCTCAATGGCCACCGCCAGCCACGCCGCGCAATGTGGCAATTCATCTGCTGGATTCAGCGCATGGAAAGCCGAATTTGCCAAAGAGGCCAAGCGCGCAGGCGTGAAGCGCAACGGCCTCGCGGCACTTGCGGCAACCAGCTATGCACAGGCAACGATTAACGCCGACCGCAACCAAAAAAGCTTTAAATACTCGCTCGATAAATTCATGAAAATTCGTGGCGTGCCGACCATCATTGCCCAAGGCAAAAAGCGCAAAGCCCGCAATCCTGCGTTTTACGCAGCGCTCGAGAAACGATTTGGCGTGCCTGCGGGGGTGCTTTTGGCCATTCATGGTATGGAAACCGGATTTGGTGGGTTTATGGGAAATTCAAATGTGGTGTCCGCCATTGTCACCCTCACGTATGACTGTCGCCGGTCGGATTTCTTCAAACCACACGCCATTGGCGCCCTAAAGCTTGTCGATCTTGGGTCAATTTCACCAACCACAAAAGGCGCAAAACACGGCGAACTTGGCCATACACAGTTCTTGCCCGGAAACGCGCTTAAGTTTGGCGTGGATGGAAATGGCGACGGGGTTGTGGACTTTTACAACCTATCAGACGCGCTTGCCTCCACCGCCAATTATCTTAGGAAGCATGGCTGGAAGCCGGGCAAAGGGTTTCAACAGGGACAGCCCAATTACCGCGTGCTGAAAGAGTGGAATGCTGCAACGGTGTACCAGCAATCCCTTGCCATCATGGGGGCAAAAATCGACGGCTAACCCGTTAACACGCGTTAAGACTTAAGGTGCCCAAAGGGAAATTTGCCCAAAACTCTTGCCAATCTTGCCCCAATTCCTCCGTGCTAAGCGCAAAGTTCACGGCGATCCTGTTCTAAGATGTCCAACAATGGGCATTCGTAAAAAACAATAAATGAGCAGAGCAATGAGCAAAATGAACATGAAAAATACCGAAAAGCGCTTGGCAGAGGTTTTCCGCGAGACAGGCCTGATGTCTCGGATTGGCAACCGACTGTCCAACATTCGGCGCCAAACGAACGTGCCACGCACAATCCGCCACTGGTCCCCAACCGATGGCTTTGTCCCGATGACGCTTGGTGGATAATTAGTGCCCAGACGGTGCGGGCAGGTCGATGTTAAGTTCGGCCAGCCGCCCCGCTGACAGGACATAGGTGTGGATCGAAAAAATCACCGCCCCCGAACGTTCCAGTTTGCGCAACCCCTGCCGTTCGACGCGCAACCACTTTTGGTCCCCTTCCACCTCATGACGGGGGTCTTGTTCGCGCCGCGGCTGGAACAATTCCGGGTCATCATAAAGCATATAGTTTCCACGCCACATAGGACGAGAAACCTGTATCCCATCCAAAAGGCGCTGCACGCGCTTAGCGATATCGTCGGTGTAAACCTTTACCGGAACATGGATCCGCACCATCGGTTGCATGAATTTCTCGGCCAAGGTCCAGCTTGCAGGGAAACACAATATCGCGCCCGTCAGAACGTGTTCTGCGCCGTTTTTCTCTAGAATAACAAGGTCTTCTTGAGCAAGAGCGCCACAGGTTAACAGCGGGTTTTTCCGGTCCACTTCAACCGTCCGCCCGTCTGGACAGGTCACATGAGCGGGCGTGACGTCAAAACCTTCGCTGTTGTCCAATTCCGTCAACACCAAATCCAACAACTCATGCGCAATCGCATGAGAACCCTCAGTGATTTGATGCACAGCAGCCTGCCGCGTCGCCATCAATTCAACACGATACGCCATCTGTGCCGCATAGGCATCGTCCTGCAACAACCATTCCCCCGGTGGCGTTGGGTTCAATCCCGGCAGGCGGCGCGTGATGTCCTGTTCCCACGGGCGGACCGGTAAAAACCTTTGGCATATCTCGACCATAAATCACACTTTCGGTTTTCTCAGATTGATAGAAACCAACACCTTTTGGCCCCAACGGTCAATTCGTAACAGCACCTCACGTTCCCGTGGGAATTGGAACGCCCCCCTTGTGGCCGAACGGATCTGCGCCCATCGTTATCAAGAAGCAGGAAAAGGGTTTAAGAATGCCGACCGAGCGTTTTACTTTCAAAGGCCACGGGGGGCATGACCTTGCGGCCCGTCTTGATTTACCAAGTGGGCCGCATTTGGCCACGGCACTGTTTGCGCATTGTTTTACCTGTGGGAAAGACATTGCCGCGGCACGGCGTATATCCGCGCGGCTGGCCGCTGTTGGCATCGCCGTTTTACGATTTGATTTCACAGGCCTAGGGCATTCTGGCGGTGAGTTTGAAAACACCCATTTTTCATCAAATGTTGAAGATATCAAATTTGCGGCTGAGGCCCTCACAGCACGCGGAATGGCCCCCGCGCTTTTGATCGGGCACTCGCTTGGCGGGGCTGCGGTTCTAAAAGCCGCACCTGAGCTTGCTCAGACCAAAGGCGTTGTGACCATTGGTGCCCCTTCGGATCCTGCCAATGTTGTTGCACAATTTGCCCATGCCCTGCCGCAAATCACCGAAACAGGCCGCGCCAATGTCAACCTTGGCGGGCGTCCCTTCACCCTTGGTCGCAATTTTGTTGAGGATGTCGAGAACACCGCACTTAAGACCGCAATTCATTCCCTGAACGCAGCGCTTTTGGTGCTTCACGCCCCGCGGGATGAGGTTGTTGGCATTGAACACGCCTCTCGCATTTTTCTAAGCGCAAAACACCCCAAAAGCTTTGTGACCCTTGATGATGCCGATCATCTTATCACCCGGCCTGAAGACGCCGAATATGTGGCGGATATCATCTCGGCTTGGGCCACAAAATACCTTGATCTGACACCACCCGCTCCGCCCCCCGGCGCACCAGAGGGGATTGTGCGCGTGGCAGAGGCGGATCCAACCGGGTTCCTGCAAGACGTTCAATCAGGCCCATTTCACCACACCCAAGCGGATGAGCCATTGGCCTATGGCGGCACAAATAAAGGCATGTCCCCTTATGGGTTTTTATCCGCGGGGTTGGGCGCGTGTACCTCTATGACAATTCGCATGTATGCCCGCCGAAAAGGGTGGCCGCTTCAGCATGTGCGTGTTGATGTCAGCCATGATAAAGTCCACGCTCAGGACGCAGAAACAGCCACACGCGATAAGATCGACAAATTCCGCCGCGAGGTTCACCTGGACGGCCCCCTTGATCGTGAACAACGCCAGCGGCTGTTGGAAATAGCGGATCGCTGCCCTGTGCACCGGACGTTAGAAGCAACAAGCACCGTCGAAACCGTTCTGATTGAAGAATAACCTAGCGTTTCAGCGCATCAGCTTTGGGGAATTTCTGTCCGTTTCCCACTTATGCGGGATTTTACCTTGACCTAAGCGCGCTGCCTGCCGAAAACGCCGTATGAGCACAGGTAGACTTACAATTGATTTAGATGCGGTGGCCGCAAACTGGCGGACGCTGGATGCAAAAACTGCGGGCGACGTGCAAACCGCCGCCGTTGTGAAGGCCGACGCCTATGGGTTGGGTGTCGCAAAAGTTGGGCGCGCATTGGCGGCCGCTGGGGCACGGCGTTTCTTTGTGGCCGTTGCCGAAGAGGGCGCCGCCCTTCGCCAAGCTTTGGGGCCCGGCCCTGAAATCTGCGTCTTCTCCGGGCATATGTCTGGCGACACGGATATGATTCACGACTTGGGTCTGGTTCCGATGTTAAATTCTGTTGAACAGATGACCCGCCATTTTGAAGCACTGCCCGGGCACCCTTTTGGGATCCAGCTTGATACGGGAATGAACCGGCTGGGTATGGAACCGGGGGAATGGTCCGCGCTGCGTGACATTTGCTTGGCGCAAGAGCCGCGCTTGATCATGAGCCACCTTGCCTGTGCAGATGACCCCGATCACCCGATGAATGAACAACAACTGTCAGCATTTTTGGATATGACCGCTGGTATTGATGCCCCCCGAAGCCTTTCGGCCACTGGTGGTATCTTGATGGATGAAAAGTACCACTTTGACCTCACCCGTCCGGGAGTTGGACTATACGGCGGCCTGCCCTTTGAGGACGCGAAACCCGTTGTGGATCTGGACTTACCAATCATCCAAATTCGTGCGCTGCCCATTGGCGAAACCGTTGGATATGGCAACGCTTGGGTCGCAGAACGCCCCTCGCGGATTGCCACGGTTTCTGGCGGATACGCAGATGGCCTTAGCCGGCACCTTTCAAACAAAGCGGTGATGTTTCACCAAGACACCCCCTGCCCCATCGTTGGTCGCATATCAATGGATCTGATCGGTATCGACATCACCCATGTTCGTGAAAATCCGAAAAGCCTGACCATGCTCGGCCCGCATCAAACCGTGGATGACCTTGCCCAAGTGGCCAGTACAATTGGCTATGAAGTGCTGACCCAGCTGGGCGCACGCTATGCGCGTTATTATGCCCGGGGACGTGAATGACCTATCTGACTTACCCTTTGGCGGCCTTGGGCCGTACGGTTCTTGGATTTCTGGCCGCCATTGGGCGGATCGCCATATTTGGCGGCCAATCCCTAAGCCACATTTTCCGCCCGCCATTTTACCCACGTGAATTTCTATCGGCCCTGATAAACATCGGGTACTTTAGCCTGCCTGTGGTTGGCTTGACGGCGATTTTCACCGGCGGCGCACTGGCGTTGCAAATCTATTCCGGCGGGCAACGATTTTCGGCCGAAGCGGTGGTGCCGCAGATTGTGGCGATCGGCATGGTTCGGGAACTTGGGCCGGTGCTGGTGGGTCTGATGATCGCGGCCCGCGTGACCTCCTCAATTGCCGCTGAAATTGCGACGATGAAAGTGACCGAGCAAATTGATGCCCTTGTCACACTGTCAACGCACCCTATGAAATACCTGACGGCCCCCCGCGTGTTGGCCGCGATTTTGGTGGTTCCCGCGCTTGTGGGGCTTGGGGATATCATCGGCATCATGGGCGGCTATATCGTGGGCACAAAACAGCTTGGGTTTGCACCGGGCGCTTATATTTCAAACACTTGGAACTTTCTGGAAACCGCCGATATCTTGTCGTCTTTGGTCAAAGGGGCTGTGTTTGGGCTGATCGCGGCGGTCATGGGTTGTTACCACGGAATGCATTCTGGCCGCGGCGCGCAAGGCGTTGGCCGCGCCACCAAATCGTCGGTTGAGGCTGCCGCCATCATCATCCTTGCCGCCAACTTTGTCCTTACAAGTCTGTTTTTTGCATCATGATCGAACTTACAAACATCCACAAAGGCTTTGGTGAAAAACGCGTGTTGGACGGGGTGAACCTGACCATTGAACGCGGTGAAAGCATGGTGATTATCGGCGGATCCGGCACTGGAAAATCGGTGCTTTTGAAATGCATCCTTGGCCTGATGATCCAAGACAGCGGAACCATCACACTGGACGGTGAAGACACCTCAAAGGTTGAACGTGACGCGTTTCTGGCCCGGTTTGGGATGCTGTTCCAAGGGGGCGCCCTTTTTGACAGTTTGCCTGTCTGGCAGAACGTCGCCTTTCGCCTGCTGCGCGGATCACTGGCCCGCCCCAAAGCAGAAGCCCGTGAAATTGCGATTGAAAAGCTGCGCCGTGTTGGGTTGACCCCAGATGTGGCGGACTTGTTTCCATCGGAACTTTCCGGCGGGATGCAAAAACGCGTGGGCCTTGCGCGCGCCATTGCGGCAGAACCTGAGATCATCTTTTTCGATGAGCCAACCACCGGGCTTGACCCCATCATGTCCGGCGTCATCAACGATCTGATCCGCGAAATTGTCGAGGAAATGGGCGCAACCGCCATGACCATCACTCATGATATGAGCTCAGTCCGGGTGATTTCTGACAAGGTGGCGATGCTGCACGCTGGCCGCATCCAATGGGTTGGTCCGGTCGGTGAAATGGACACGTCAGGCGATGCTTATGTCACCCAATTCATCAGTGGTTCGGCGGAAGGACCTATTGAAGCGGTGCGCTAAGTATGCGGTCCTTGAAATACATAAACCTTGCCCTGCTCATCCTCTTTCCAATTGCTTGGTTTGCGCCGCTTTTGCGTGCGGGGCTGAACCTTCCTTTCTTTGGACAGTCAGAAATCAGCGTCATCTCGGGTTTACAGGCCCTGTGGGACACAGATGTTTTCTTGGCGTTGCTCATCACCTTTTTTGCCATTTTTGCACCTCTTATGAAGACCTTGGGTCTTGCTCTCATTCAATTTGGCCAGATGCGTCGAAAGATGCTGCCTATTTTCAACATCATGGGCAAACTTGCGATGGCTGATATCTTTCTGATCGCGCTTTACGTTGTTGTGGTCAAAGGGGTTGGCATGGCCAAAGTCGACGTTGCTTGGGGCTTATACCTATTCACCGGCTGTATCTTAATGTCGTTGGGCATCAGCATGTTGACGCAAAAGGGGTTGGTGCGGCCGAAACCCATTTTAGACTGATTTCTGTTTGAATTGCCCAGAACCGCCCCTTGCGTGAGGCGCGCGCCTCGGGCAAAACCCTTTAATGGCAAAAACGCAAAAATCCTTTAGCTGCAACGCATGCGGCGCCTCTTTCACCAAATGGTCCGGCCGCTGCGATGGATGTGGCGAATGGAACTCTATTGTGGAAGACAAACCACTTTCCGCTGGCCCCGCATCCAAGTCTTTGGGGGCGAGCCGTGGCAAAGGGCTTGAGCTGACAGATCTTTCCACAGAAGAAGCCCCCCCGCCCCGCACAAAATGCAGCATGCCGGAACTTGACCGCGTCTTGGGCGGAGGCTTGGTTCCAGGCTCTGCCATTCTGGTGGGTGGTGATCCCGGCATCGGGAAATCAACGCTTTTGCTTCAGGCCGCCGCACGGTTTGCCCAAGCGGGGCTTGAGACCATTTATATTTCAGGCGAAGAGGCCGCGGCACAGGTTCGCATGCGCGCGCAACGCCTTGGCCTGACCGATGCGCCCGTTCGGCTCGCGGCAGACACAAACCTGCGCAATATCCTGACCACGCTGGATGCCGAACGCCCCCAGCTTGCCATTATTGATTCGATTCAAACCATGTGGGCCGACAATGTCGACAGCGCCCCCGGATCTGTCAGCCAAGTGCGCGCCGCAGCGCATGAATTGACGACATTTGCCAAAACACGCGGCATTTCGGTCATTTTGGTGGGCCATGTCACCAAAGATGGTCAAATTGCGGGACCGCGCGTTGTTGAGCATATGGTCGATACCGTGCTTTATTTTGAAGGCGAACGTGGCCACCAGTTCCGCATCCTTCGCGCCGTCAAAAACCGCTTTGGACCCGCTGATGAAATTGGCGTGTTTGAAATGACCGGCGGCGGCCTGTCCGAGGTTCTAAATCCCTCTGCCCTGTTCCTGTCAGATCGCGAAGAACCCGCCCCCGGCAGTGTGGTTTTTGCAGGAATCGAAGGCACCCGCCCTGTGTTGGTTGAATTTCAGGCCCTTGTCGCGCCCTCTCCGCATTCGCAACCGCGACGCTCTGTTCTTGGCTGGGACGGCGGGCGCCTTGCGATGATTTTGGCGGTGCTAGAAGCCCGGTGCGGCATCCCTTTTGCGGGACTTGATGTCTATCTAAATGTTGCCGGTGGCATGAAAATTTCCGAACCCGCCGCAGACCTTGCTGTGGCCGCCGCGCTACTGTCCGCGCGCGAGGATGCATCCATCCCGAAGGACACTGTGGTTTTCGGAGAAATTAGTCTATCAGGGGCGCTACGCCCGGTGGGACAGACAGAAAGCCGGTTGAAAGAAGCGCAAAAACTTGGTTTCAACTCGGTCATTGCGCCTGCACGCAGCAAGACAGGATCGGATCCTGGATTGAACGTGCAAAAGATGTCGGACCTTGCGGGGTTTGTTGGTGAGATATTCGGGGCGGGCTAGCCCCTTGGAATTTTGGTAGAAGGTCGGAGAGCCAGATGGAATCCTTTACACTTGTCGACGGCATTGTCGCCGCGGTCATTTTGATCTCGGCTATTTTGGCCTATTCGCGTGGGTTTGTACGCGAGGGGATGTCGATTATTGGTTGGATTGCGGCCGCAATTCTTGCCTATATGTTTGCCCCGAAAGCTGTGCCTTTGATCAAAGAGATCCCGGTTTTACGTGATTTCATCGCCGACAGTTGCGAACTTTCAATGATCGCCGCCTTTGCGGGGGTCTTTGCCCTTGCTTTGGTTGTCGTATCGGTCTTCACACCGCTCTTTTCCTCAGCCATTCAACGCTCGGCACTTGGTGGATTGGATCAGGCGCTGGGATTTGTCTTTGGTGTCTTGCGTGGGCTCTTGCTCGTGGCTGTCGCCCTTGTGGTCTATGACCGCGTGGTCACCACCGACACCCTTCCGATGGTTGATAATTCGCGCACCGCAAAAATCTTTGCCCGCACCCAAGATAAGATCAACGATCAGATCCCAGAGGATGCCCCAGGTTGGATTGTCGAGCGATATGAAGATCTGGTCGGAAGCTGCGCATCTGGTACCGAATAAGAAAACAAACAAACGCGCCGCACATGAAAGTGACGGCGCGTTTGTTCTTTTCCAGTTCTGTTTTCCAGGCCTGCTTGCCAAAAATCCCATCTTAAAATGTGATAGTTTAATGACAGCCGCGCATTCAACGACTATGAGGATGCCAACGCCACGGAATCGGAGCGCTCGCCCATGACCACCTCGCCCGCCGCCACCCCTTTGACCTATTACGCACATCCATTGGATGATGATAAGCTGAAGGAGGAATGCGGCGTCTTTGGCGTCATCGGACTAAAAGATGCCTCCAACTTTGTTGCGCTTGGGTTGCACGCGCTGCAACACCGCGGACAAGAAGCGGGTGGGATCGTCTGTCACGATCCAGACGAAGGCTTTAACTCCGCACGTCGCTTTGGCTATGTCCGTGATAATTTCACCAAAGAAAGCGTGATGAAACATCTGCCAGGCCCGATCGCCATTGGCCATGTGCGCTATTCAACCGCCGGATCAAAAGGCGCGGTCATCCGCGATGTGCAACCGTTCTTTGGTGAATTTGCCATGGGCGGAGCCGCCATCGCCCACAATGGCAACATCACCAATGCCAATGCTTTGCGCAAAGAGCTGATTGAACGCGGTTCGATTTTCCAATCGTCCTCGGACAGTGAATGCATCATTCACCTGATGGCACGGTCTTTACAGCGCAACATCCCTGAACGCATGGAAGACGCGCTGCGCCGTGTCGAAGGTGCTTTTTCTGTTGTCGCCATGACCCGGACCAAGCTGATGGGCGTTCGCGACCCACACGGGGTGCGCCCCTTGGTCTTGGGCCGGTTGGGTGAAGGTTGGGTCTTGTCCTCAGAAAGCTGTGCGCTTGATATCATCGGTGCAGAACTTGTGCGTGAAATTGAGCCGGGCGAAATGGTGGTGATTTCGGATGGTAAGGTCGACAGCAGCTTTCCGTTCCGCCCGCAGCCTTCTAAGTTCTGCATCTTTGAACATGTGTATTTCTCGCGACCTGACAGCATCATTGGTGGGAAATCCGTCTATGAAACCCGTCGCGAAATCGGTGTGGAACTGGCCCGGGAAAATCCCGTGGACGCAGATCTGGTCTGCCCCGTTCCCGACAGCGGCACACCGGCGGCCATTGGTTATAGCCAAGAAAGCGGCATTCCCTATGCAATGGGCATCATCCGCAATCAATATATGGGCCGAACATTTATTGAGCCGACAGAATCCATCCGAAACATGGGGGTTCGTCTAAAGCTGAACGTGAACCGCGCCTTGATCAAAGGTAAACGGGTCATTTTGGTGGACGACAGTGTCGTTCGCGGTACGACAACACGTAAAATCAAAGACATGTTCTTGGATGCGGGCGCGGCCGAAGTCCATTTCCGCATTGCGTCCCCCCCCACCGCTTGGCCCTGTTTTTATGGTGTCGACACGCCAGAACGCGAAAAACTGTTGGCGGCGAACATGACCGAACAAGAAATGTGTGATCATCTGAAGGTCAATAGCCTCAAGTTTATCTCACTCGATGGGCTTTACCGCGCTGTTGGTCAGGAAAATGGTCGCAAAAAAGAATGTCCGCAGTATTGCGATGCCTGTTTCTCGGGTGAATATCCGGTCACGCCATCAGACAAAGTCGAACAAGGCTTTAAAATGGCCGCGGCTGAATAAACCTTCCGCAGGCAACCGTTTAATCTTGCACACCCCAAGGATGACAGGGAACGATTATGACCGAGACCAAGAAAATCGCCCTCGTAACCGGAGCCTCCCGTGGCCTTGGGGCTGCGCTGGCACTGGAATTGTCCAAAACCCATCACGTGATGGCCGTTGCGCGCACCACAGGTGCGTTGGAAGAGGTGGATGACAAAATCCAAGCCGCCGGTGGCTCGGCCACGCTTGCGCCCATGGACATCACTGACAAAGGCGCAATGGCGCATCTGTGCCGATCCATTCATGACCGTTGGGGTGGGGTTGATGTCTGGGCGCACACCGCGATTTACGGCCCAGCGATGATGCCAACCCCCGATTTGGACGAAAAGGGCTGGAAACGGGCGCTGGATTTGAATGTCGAAGCCACGCGGAACCTGATTTTCATGATCAACCCCCTTCTGTCGGATGACAGTACGGCGATGTTTTTCCACGATGACCATGCGGGGGAAAAATATTTTGCTGGCTATGGGGCGACAAAAGCGGCGCAAATGGCGCTTGTGGGATCTTGGGCGGCAGAAACCACCAAGCTTGGTCCAAATGTCAAAATCACAAGACCACGCCCTTTGGCGACATCCATGAGAACCCGCTTTTATCCCGGTGAGGACCGCACAGAATTGGCGCGTGTCGAAGATGAGGCCCCCCGTTTGCTAAAAGAAGCGGGCTTGCGGTAACCCCAAACGGCCACGCTGTTTGGCGATAACGGTCTGGCGCTATCACTTGCGAAATAGAAACCATTTGCCGCGCCATTCCGCCTGCCCTATTGAAGAGAGTGACACTGTTTTTATTGGGCAATAGGCGGGAAAACCATGCGCATCCTCATCACAAATGACGACGGCATCAACGCTCCTGGTCTTAAGGTTGCCGAACAGATTGCCGCTGAGATGGCCGGACCAGATGGCGAGGTTTGGGTGGTTGCGCCCGCATTTGAACAATCCGGCGTGGGGCACTGCATTTCATACACCCACCCGTTTATGATCGCCCAACACGGCAAAAACCGTTTTGCCGCAGAAGGAAGCCCCGCTGATTGCATTCTTGCCGCGCTGCACCACGTTATGCCGGAACGCCCAGACTTGGTGATTTCTGGGATAAACCGGGGCAATAACTCCGCAGAAAACGCTCTTTATTCCGGCACCTTAGGCGCCGCGATGGAAGCAGCACTTCAAGGTCTGCCCGCCATTGCCCTGTCGCAATATATGGGCAAAGGCACCGCTGATCTGGACAGTGTGTTTGAGGCAGCGCAACACCATGGAACGGATCTGGTGCGCAAGCTTGTCAAAAACGCACCGTGGGATGCTGCAGAAAACTACCAGATTTTCTATAATGTCAATTTCCCCCCTGTTGCGGCAGAGCTGGTCAAAGGGGTGCGCAGTTGCCCTCAGGGATGGCGTCACGATGCCACTTTTTCTGCTGAGCCGCATCAAAGCCCGTCCGGGCGCCAGTTTCTGTGGATCAAGGGTGGACCACAGGCGACCCCCTCTGATCCCGGCATGGATGTGACGCATAACTTGGATGGCTACATCTCGGTCACCCCGATGCGCGCGGATCTTACGGCACATGATCATCTGCAAAAGATTGAGGATCTCTTTTCATGATGGATGCGGACAGCTCAGATGCCGAACGGAAAATGCAGTTCCTTTTTGCGCTCCGTTCAAAGGGCGTCACGGATCCGCGCGTATTAACGGCGATGGAGGAAATTGACCGTGGGCCATTTGTGCGCGGGATTTTTACCGAACGCGCTTACGAAGACATGCCTTTGCCGATTGCTTGCGGTCAGACCATTTCACAGCCTTCCGTGGTTGGATTGATGACCCAAGCCGCCCAGATCAGACCGCGCGACAAGGTGCTTGAGATTGGGACCGGGTCCGGGTATCAGGCCGCAATCCTATCGCGGCTTGCACGGCGCGTGTACACCATCGACCGTCACCGCCGCCTTGTCCGCGAAGCACGGCAGCTTTTTGAGGCCATGGATCTGCATAACATCACCCCGATGACCGGCGACGGATCGCGTGGTTTGCCCGAACAAGCCCCCTTTGATCGCATCCTTGTCACCGCCGCAGCCGAGGACCCCCCCGGCCCCCTCTTGGCCCAGCTGGCCATTGGCGGTATTATGATCGTACCGGTGGGTCAGTCAGATGCAGTTCAAAGCCTTATCAAGGTCACACGCCATGAGGATCGGATTGAATATGATGAACTTTTGCCGGTGCGATTTGTGCCCCTTTTGGAAGGCTTGGGACAAGAATAACAAACCGGTTATAACCGGCTTATAACAACGCCCAAAACGGGCATGGGAAAGACCACAAGAAGGGTCACCCAAACCTGCCCCACACGGGGCACTGAAGCCGGCTTTGCCGGAAAACGGATTGAGGAACTTGAGCAATGCAACTGTATTCCACGACATTTTCACGTGGCATCCCCCTTTTGGCCACCCTCACCTTGCTCAGCGCATGTGCCGGTGGTTTCGACCTGGATTTGCGCAGGTTTGCTGATGGTGGATTGTCCACAACTCAGGCCGCGCAAAACGCGCAAACCGCCAATCGGCCAAACCCTGACGCACGCGGGATCATATCTTACCCAAGCTATCAGGTGGCCCTTGCCAAACGCGGTGACACGGTTGCTCAGGTCGCAGAGCGCATTGGTGTTCCGGCGGCTGAGCTGGCCCGCTATAACGGCATCTCGGTCGATAGTGTATTGCGTAAAGATGAGCTGTTGGCCCTGCCAAAACGCGTGCAGGAACCCACAACCGGCGTAATTCAGCCGAGCGGTTCTATCGACATTCAAACCCTTGCAGGGGATGCAATTGATCGTGCGCCAACCGCGACAGCCCCGACAAAAGCGCCCTCACCCAAACAACCCGGGTCAGAACCGCTTCGTCACCGTATTGAGCGTGGTGAAACCGCATATTCGGTTGCCCGTCTTTACGGCGTTTCGGTTCGGTCCCTCGCGGATTGGAACGGGCTGGGCGCCGACCTGACCGTACGCGAAGGACAGCATCTGTTGATCCCCGTGAAACTGGAACAAGCCAAGCCCAATACACCCATCAGCCAACCCGGAGAGGGCAGCAGCACACCAACACCCCCATCGTCCACCCAGCCCTTGCCAGACGAAAAAGCGGTCCCCACAAAACCAGCCGCAAAACCTGCGTCCCCTGGCTTGGAAAGCACCCGCACCACGGCGTCTGCGGCCAAGATGGCGCTGCCGGTCTCGGGTAAGGTCACCAGCCTCTTTGATGCAGACAAAGCCGGTTACATCCTTATTTCCGCAAAACCCGGCACGGCCGTAAAAGCCGCCGCTGGTGGCACCGTTCGACTTGTGTCCAAAGATGTTGAAGGCGAAGAGATTGTCGTGATTGACCACGGGGACAACACCCAAACCGCCTATAGTTTCATTGAGGGAATCAATGTCACAAAAGGGCAAAAGGTCAAACGTGGGCAGCAAATCGCAAAGGCCACGAAAAACCAGTACAACGCCATTCAGTTCTTGGTGTTCAAAGGCACAGACCCCGTGGACCCAATGCCCTATCTCAACTGATAGCTGCACATTGCGAACGTAAAAAAGGCCACCTTGTCGGTGGCCTTTTTTTAATCGTCAGCACGCCCTTTATTAAGGTGCTTTCGCAGACGCGATGGCGTTGATTTTTTCTTGTTCCGATAGGGGTTTTTATCCCCCTGCCCGCGCATCGTCAGCCGGATTGGCGTGCCCGGCATGTCAAAATCTTCCCGCAGCCCGTTTACCAAATATCGCGAATAGCTTTCGGGCAATTTATCTGGATGCGAACACATCACAACAAACCCCGGCGGGCGTGCTTTAACTTGTGTCATATAGCGCAGCTTGATCCGTCGACCACCCGGTGCGGGGGGGGGATGGGCCGCAATCATTTCAGCCAACCAGCCATTCAGCTGGGCGGTTTTCACCCGGCGGTTCCAAATCTCATGCGCGCGCATAACAGCGGCCTGCAACCGGTCCAGACCTTTGCCTGTTTTTGCAGAGATGGTCACCAATGGGGCGCCCCGCAATTGCGGCAAAAGACGTTCAAAGGATTCCCGTAACACCTTCAGCTTGGCCTGCTTTTCAGGTTCCGCATCCCATTTATTCACCGCAATCACAACAGCGCGGCCTTCACGTTCCGCCAAATCGGCAATCCGCAAATCTTGCTGTTCAAAGGGAATTTCAGCGTCCAGCAGCACAACAACCACTTCGGCAAATTTTACCGCGCGCAGGCCATCAGAAACCGAAAGCTTTTCAAGTTTTTCCTGAACCTTCGCACGCTTACGCATGCCCGCCGTGTCGAAAATACGCGTCGGAACATCGCCCCAATCAAATCGCAACGAAATCGAATCCCGCGTGATCCCGGCCTCTGGCCCCGTCAAAAGACGCTCTTCCCCGACAAGGTTATTGATCAGAGTGGATTTCCCCGCATTTGGGCGCCCGATAACAGCGACTTGTAACGGCTTTTCATTGGTCGGAATGCGTGGTGCGTCCTCGTCCTCTTCCGAGATATCAACATCAACCTCGGGGTTGGTTTCCAACGCGCGTGCTTCAAACTCTTTTGAAATTGGCAAAAGCGCATCGTAAAGCTCGCTCATGCCTTCGCCATGTTCACCTGACATGCGGATCGGTTCGCCCAAGCCCAATGAGAACGCTTCGAGGTAACCGCCCTCGCCTGCTTTGCCTTCGGCTTTGTTGGCGGCCAGAATAACATGCGCGTTTTTGCGGCGGAGAATATCGGCAAACACCTCATCCGCGGGCAAAAGACCATCGCGTGCATCCACGATAAACAGACAGGCATCCGCCATCTCAACCGCGCGTTCGGTCAAACGACGCATCCGACCCTGAAGGCTTTCATCCGTCGCTTCTTCCAGCCCAGCTGTGTCAATGATTGTAAAGCGAAGGTCGACCAAACGAGCCTCGCCTTCGCGCAGGTCACGGGTGACGCCCGGCTGGTCATCAACCAACGCAAGACGTTTGCCCACCAAGCGGTTAAACAAGGTCGATTTGCCCACATTCGGGCGGCCCACAATGGCGAGGGTAAAGCTCATTTTTGACTCCGGGTCACATCAAGCGCCCCGCATACACGGTTTTTTACTCAGCGCAAAGCCAGAAGTTTGCCATCGCGCGAAACCACATAGGCAACGCTGTTCACAACCACCGGACGCGTGGCAGCGCCCCCCGGAAGTTCCACATTCGCCAACAGGCTGCCGTCTTTTGGATCAAACCCACGCATGACCCCATCTGATGAGGTCACCCAGAGCTTTCCACCGGCAAGCACCGGGCCGAAGTTTGCATAAATTGCCTTGCGGCGTTTGGCTTTGGATTTGGTGTAATATGGAAGATCCACCCCCCAAATCCGCTCGCCAGTATCTGCATCAAGCCGTACAAGCTGTGATTCGTCAGAAATTAGAAAGACCGAACCACCCGACACCCAGACCGGGCCGGTTGCCCCCTCTGGGGCCGTCCACAACCGTTCCCCTGACATGGAAAGCGCCACAGTGCGCCCCACTGGGTTCCCGGTGTAAATCACACCGTTTTTGACAACGGGTTCGCCAGTGATATCTGAGACAAACGAATAGGCACGTCCGGCGCGTTCACCGGAAATCAAAGATGACCACGTTCGCAGGCCCCCTTTGGGCAGTGCGGCGATAAGTTCACCTGATGCAAAGGGCAAGAGAACCAGTTTGTCGGTTGCGGCGGGGCTTGAAACCCCAACAATACCATCTTGGCTTGGCGTGCCGGACAAGCGCCATTTTACTTTGCCGTTTGAGGCATCCAATGCCCAAGCGGTGTTGTCTTTGCTTGCAATATAGATCAGCCCGCCTTTAACGGTCGGGGCGCCAGAGGCGGGGGATTCGAGCTTTTGTTGCCAGATTGTCTTGCCGCTTGTTGCATCCAATGCGGTCACGGACCCAAAACCGGACGTGACAATCACCTGATTGCCCACCACGGCCAAACCACCACCAGACGCGTCATCGGAATTATCCGAATCCGGGGTCAAATCGCGTGTCCAAAGGGTTTGCCCCACAGTGGATGTTGCAACCACTTGGGCACGGCTATCGAGCGTGAAAATGCGATTATTGGCAACAACGGGTTCAGCGGTGATCCGGTGCTTGCGCCCGTTCCCCTGACCAATATCTGCACTCCAAATCAATTGAGGAGCAGAGGCCAGCGCGGGGTGCTGCACCTGATGCGTGGCGCTGCCGCCAAGCTGGGCCCAAGAAGAATGATTCACGACGTTTGGCAACGAAATAGGCTGCGCCGAGTTTGCCGCCGCATCTTCAACGGCAACGGATTGCGCGTTTGTGTCAGCGGTTTGCGTGTTCACGCTTCGCAAGGTTTCGCGTTTCCCAGGCAAAATATACTCGGGCGTGGAACAGGCCGCCATCAGGCCAACGGTCACCAAAATACTGGCGCTAGTTTTCAGCTTCAATTTATTTCCCCCGAACACCTGTCGAATTCCTCACTCAGGTCACCTATGGTGCCAATTGGTTAAGACGCTGCAAGTGCGCCCCCTAGCGCCACAATTAACTGTGACGCGCGTTGGCGCAAGGCCCGCGATGCTTCCTCGTCCAGCAAAAGGGCCTGAAGGCGCGAAATTGCCGCGTCATTTTCACCTTTTGCCAATTCGACCAGCGCCATCTGTTCTTCTGCCAAGACCCGGAACGGGGCGCCAGCTTGTAACAAGGGCTCTAACCGCGCTGTTGCGTCCTCGGCTGACAGAGTGCCATTTGATTGCATCACATATTTTAGCGCCGCCAAATCACGATACATTTTGGGCAGATCGGTATTGTCTGCGATCGCCAATAATTTGTCGGCGTCAACTTTGCCATCCGCATCAGCCTGCAGCAATGTCACCACGGCTTGTGCATCCCCTGTCACCTCGATTGAGGAAAGGGCCGCTTTGCGCGCCCCCGCGTCTTCCAATTCTTCGGTGGCCAAAATCGCATCCCCCAAAGCCTCAGCTTGGGCCCGGGCTTGGGCTTTGGACCATTCATTATAGGCCGCACCGCCCACCAGTACGACGACCAAAGTGACGGCAATCCAACCATATTTACGCATCAGCGCAAATAGTTTGTCACGCCGGACCTCTTCGGTCACTTCATCAATGAAATTTTCTGGATTGCTCATTGTGATGGCTTTCTTTTTGAACTCGCCCCCTTTTGCCCCAAAGAACATCGAAAGCCAAGAGCGCTGAAGACATCCGCATGAATACCGCGCCGCTTAAATGTGAACTAATTTTACATTACGCCTTGTTCCCGCCTTAGACAGCTCTTATCTCTTTCATCAAAATTCATATTTTGCCTGATAAAAAAACCAACAGGATCTCGCATGCGCCTCTTTCCTATTCTAACCGCCATTGTGGTGGTCTTTGGCCTTTACGTTGCAATTTTTCAACGTGGCTGGCTGGTTGATGCCACAGACACGCCCGCAGAAGTCGCAGCCGATACAAGCGATCAGGGCACCCAAAATGATGCGACATCTGACGAGGTCAAAGTATCCGTCATTGCGATGTCATCAACAGCACGCGACATTGAAAACGCGGTTGTTGTGCGTGGGCGCACCGAAGCCTCCAGACGTGTTGTTGTGCGCGCTGAAACCTCGGGTCAGGTCATCTCGGCCCCACTGCACAAAGGCCAGCGTGTTGAAACCGGCGATATTCTCTGCCGGCTTGATCCCGGCACACGCGCGTCCAATGTTGCTAAGGCAACAGCAGATCTAGACGTTGCCCGCGCCCGCGCACCAGAGGCCGACGCCCGTGTGTCAGAAGCGCAAGCACGGTTGGATGAGGCGCTGATCAATCTTAACGCCGCCGACAAGCTTTCCGAAGGTGGGTTTGCCTCGGATACGCGCGTTGCAAATGCCCGCGCAACGGTTGAGGCCGCTCGCGCTGGCGTTGTGGCCCAGCGTTCGGGCACAAACAGTTCTTCGGCCTCGATCCAAGCCGCAGAAGCCGCCCTTGCCGCAGCTCAGCTTGAATTGGAAAACACCGAAATCTCAGCCCCTTTTGAGGGGATCTTGGAAACAGATACCGCTGAATTGGGGTCGCTCTTACAACCGGGTGCCGATTGCGCAAGCATCATTCAGTTAAACCCCATCAAGCTGATTGGCTTTTTGCCCGAGGTCATGGTGGACCTTGTGACCCCCGGCAGCACCGCAAACGCGCGGCTTTCAACAGGCGACACGATCTCGGGCGTTGTGACCTATATTGCCGACAGTTCTGACCCCAACACCCGGACCTTCCGCGTAGAGGTTGAGGCCGACAACAGCGCCGCAGGTTTACGCGAAGGACGGACCGTTGAAATCGCGATTGCCGCAGAGGGGCGGAAGGCACATCTTTTGCCGCAAAGCGCCTTGACGCTGGATGATGCTGGGCAACTCGGGGTGCGCATCGTCGACAAAGGGGACCGTGCTGGTTTTGCGCCTGTCGACATGGTGCGCGACACGGACAAAGGGGTCTGGGTCACGGGGCTTGTTGACAAAGCAAAGGTCATTGTTGTCGGCCACCATTATGTCACCGATGGCGTCGCCCTTGATGTCACATTACAGGAACCGGGCGCATGATCGGCATCGTAGATTGGGCCGCCGACCGCGCCCGAATGGTCATCGCCTTTGTGCTTCTGTCAATTGCGGCAGGGGTTTTGGCCTATGTGAACCTTCCTAAAGAAGGTGAACCCGACATTGAAATCCCGGCTCTTTTCGTATCAGTCCCCTTCCCCGGCATTTCCGCCGCCGACAGTGAACGCCTTTTGCTGCGCACGATGGAAACCGAACTGGCAGATATTGATGGCCTGAAAACCATGAGCGGCACCGCCGCTGAAAATTATGCCGGTGTCGCGCTGGAATTCGAATTTGGCTGGGATAAAACCACCGTCATGGCTGACGTGCGCGACGCCATGAACACAGCCGAGGGAAATTTCCCAAGCGGGTTTGAGAAATACTCGATCAACGAGATCAACTTTTCTGAATTCCCGATCATCATCGTAAACCTCACCGGCCCCGTTCCCGAACGCACGCTGATCCGCGTGGCGCAAGACCTTCAGGATCGCCTTGAAGGATTGGATGCGGTTTTGGAAGCCTCGCTTGCCGGGTACCGCGACGAGATGCTTGAGGTCGAAATCGACCCCCTGCGTCTTGAGGCCTATAATGTCACCGCGGGCGAGTTGATCAATGTTGTGCAAAACAACAACCAATTGATCGCGGCTGGCGAAGTCAAAACAGCAACCGGGGCTGCCTCGGTCAAAATCCCATCGTCGTTTGACGAAGTCTCAGACGTTTATAATCTTCCCGTTAAGGTGAACGGCGACAGTGTCGTCACCTTGGGCGATTTGGCCACCATTCGCCTGACGTTCGAACACCGGGCAGGCACGGCGCGCTTTAATGGTGAAACGACTGTGGCTTTGCAAGTGGTCAAGCGCAAAGGCTTCAACCTGATTGATACCGCCGCCAAGGTCCGCCAAATCGTCGCAGATGCCAGCGTTCAATGGCCAAAAGAACTGCGCCAAGCCGTGCATGTCGGCACGTCAAACGACCAAAGCTTTGTGGTCGACAGCATGGTCAAACAGCTTGAAGGGTCAGTGATTACCGCCATTGCGCTGGTGATGATTGTTGTTCTCGCAGCGCTGGGTGTGCGGTCTGCCTTGCTTGTTGGTTTTGCCATTCCAACATCCTTCCTTTTGACCTTTGCGCTCTTTGGGGTGCTGGATGTGACCGTGTCCAACATTGTAATGTTTGGACTGATCCTTGCCGTTGGCATGTTGGTGGACGGCGCCATTGTTGTCGTCGAATACGCGGACAAAAAGATCCAGGACGGCGTCGGCCCGATGGAGGCATACACCCGCGCGGCCAAACGTATGTTCTGGCCCATCGTCAGTTCAACCGCCACCACGCTTTGCGCGTTTTTGCCGATGCTTTTTTGGCCCGGCATTCCGGGGCAATTCATGGGGTGGCTGCCAAAAACACTGATCTTTGTGTTGTCTGCATCCCTTTTGGTGGCGCTGGTGTATCTGCCAGTTGTTGGCGGTGTATCCGGGCGGCTTGAACGCTGGTTTCAGTCGAAAGCAGATGCAATTAGCAACACCCATGTCCTGCTTCATTTACTGATTTTTCCAGCCATGTTGGCGGCTGTTGTGCTTGGTGCCACTTTGGCACAAGCGAGTGTGAACGGCGCGACGCTCCTCTTGGCGGGAATGGACCAAAGTCAGATTTTAGGATCGGTTGTCCCGACTCTAATAGGAGCGTTTGGTTTAGGGCTCGCATGTCTCGCCTCGGTCGCCTTGGTTATTGCTGCAGCCGTCACATTGTTCGTCGCAATCTCCGCTCAATTGGTTCGCCTGCGCAAACATTTTGCATCATTTAAAGCACGCGTATTTCCCAATCGCTCCAACAAAGTAACCTCTGGGCACCAGCGCACGCCTTTAGGATATTTGATACAATTCATTGCAGGCAATCCAATCATGCCTTTGGTGGTGATCGCGACCATTTTCACACTGGTCGGCAGCGTTTTCATCTATTTTGGGAACAACAACAAAGGCGTTGAATTCTTTACCGACAGCGAACCAGAACAAGCGATCATCTTTGTTCGCGCCCGTGGCAACCTGTCGGTTCAGGAAAAGGACGCGATGGTTCGGCAGGTTGAAGATATCGCCTTGACCACCAAAGGGGTGGAAACCGTATTTGCCTTTGCAGGCGATGGCGGGCTGAACCAAAACACCGGTGGGGCCAGCGGGCCACGCGACACCATCGGTCAATTGCAATTGGAATTGGTGGCATGGGATGACCGCCCCGCCATTGAGAAAGACATCAAATTGCTGGGGGTCCTGCCGTTTACCACAACCGAAATTGACCCAGAATACGATGGCGATTTCGTCATGGCCAAACTGGAAGAGCGGCTGTCAAAATTACCGGGCATTCGGTTTGAGGTGTTGAACCTGAACCGTGGCCCCGCCTCGGCCAAACCTGTCCATCTGCGCCTTAAAGGGGATGATTGGGCATCGTTGCGGGCGGCAACTGAAATGGCCGTCGCCAAGTTCAACAGCACCCCCGGTCTTGTTCAGGTCGAAGACACACTTCCCCTGCCCGGTATCGACTGGCAGCTGAATGTCGATGTGGAAAAAGCGGGACGATATGGCACCAATGTGGCCACGGTTGGCGGCATGGTGCAGCTTGTGACCAATGGGATCTTGCTGGATACTATGCGCGTTGACAGCTCGGACGAGGAAATTGAAATCCGCGTACGCTTGCCGGAAACACAGCGACTGCTGTCAACATTGGACACGCTCAAACTGCGCACCGAAACCGGGCTTGTGCCATTATCCAACTTTGTCACACGCCAACCGGTTCCCAGCCTTGCCCAAATCGACCGCGTCGATCAAAGCCGATACTACGATGTGAAAGCCGGGGTCGCACCCGAATTGGTCAAACTCGTGGATCCGGACGGGAAAACGCAGGTTGTATCAGTCGCTGAATCTGATGAGATGACAGCGAATAATGCGGGTCTTACGCGTGTCCCAGTTACCCCCGGCGAACGCATTGCCACGCTGACCAATTGGGCGAAAGAGGTCGGTTTGCCAGATGGCGTGACATTTGAATGGACCGGCGATCAGGAAGACCAAGCCGAAAGCCAAGCCTTTTTGGGGCAGGCCTTTACCGGCGCCTTGTTCTTGATGTTCATTATCCTGTTGGCCCAGTTCAACAGCCTTTATAACTCGGTCTTGGTGCTCTTGGCGGTGGTTCTGTCCACCACAGGTGTGCTGATTGGGATGATGGTGATGGGCCAAGCGTTTTCGATCATTATGACCGGAACGGGGATCGTGGCCTTGGCGGGGATTGTGGTAAACAACAACATTGTTTTGATCGATACCTATCAAGATTATGCGCGCTACATGCCCAAGCTCGAAGCGATCACCCGCACCGCCGAGGCACGTATTCGCCCGGTTTTATTGACCACAATCACCACAATGGCCGGTCTTGCCCCAATGATGTTTGGCCTGTCGCTAGACTTCTTTAACGGCGGCTATTCCATCGATGCACCAACCGCCTTGTGGTGGAAGCAATTGGCAACGGCTGTGGTCTTTGGTCTTGGCATTGCAACGGTTTTGACGCTGGTCTTCACCCCCTCAATGCTGGCATTGCGGGTGTGGGTGTCGGCAGGGGCTTATCGCTCGGTCTCGGAATTGCGGGCCTTGGCGCAACGTCACAGCCAAACCGCGCGCGATATCGCCCTGCAACGTGCCGCGCGCGCGCAGGACGTGCATGAAATCCTTTGGGAGGATGTCGATGGTGTCAGCCGTGATGTGGCCCGTCAGGATGAGACCGGTCAGGATAGCGCCAAAGTCGTAGCAAGCTTGCCGTCGCGCGCCGGCACGTCGGGTGACGGTCCAGAACAGGACAACGCAACAACCGCCGACAACCTTGATGTCGCACCGGCGAAACCTTAAGCGACAGGCCAATCCTAAGCGACAGGCGAAACGCAAAAGGGGTGGGTCGCAACCGATCCACCCGACGGGAAAATTGGAAGAGACGCAGCAATCTTTGTGCCACTGACGTCCGGGGGGGGGGCGTGTGAACACAGCCCTTGGCCGAATATTACCAAGGCTTTTGCGGGTTATCGCCCTGAATTCGGCCGCATTAAGCAGCAAACGGAAGACCTCGTGGTCCTCCCGCTGTTTCAATCGGCAATGCGTCAACCAGAAAGACTTGTCCGCGAACCTGCTTCGGTCTAACTGTCTTTCGCCAAAACTGTTTCCGGATCACATTTATGCCCTTGCCTTTATTTGCCATCGCCGTCCCGGTCCTTCATTCTTCGGGGCTTAGATCGCCTCCACGGGGGCCGCTGGCTATATTGCAGGCACGTTATCGGGCACTTGGATCGGGGCATTCGTTCTGGGCAATGGCGCGTTACTGAGCAGCCTAGGTCTCGTGTCCGCGGCAGGCATCTTTGGCGCCACCGGCGGCCTAACTGCGCTGACCTCAAGTGCCGCACTTTCGGTCGGATCTGCCCTAACCGCGGTCGGGTTGGGCGGTTTAGCAAGTTCACTTGGCATCGCGCCCGCAGCGACATTCCTGGGACTGACCGCTGTCGGATGGGCCGTGGCGGGAACCACTGTGTTGATTGCGTCAACTCTTGGCTTCTACGTCACACGCAAAACCATGCGGCGGATCAACGAAGAACGTAAAAAAGGCGGTCTGGCGCCAATCACGATCCCCCAGATTGTGAAGGATGTGCGTCTTCTCGAAGCACAATCATTGGCAACCATACTCAAACGGTTGTCGCTTGAAATGGACGCGGTAACGCTTTTGGATGACCAGGAAAGCGTCTCAATTGATGGACGTGTCTTTTCCGTTCAGCGCATAAAGTATCTGGTCAACACCGATGGTTCAGAGGAGCTAGTTTTTGTCACACTGTGGGGGCGTATGAAACGCATACTCTTGATAAAAGCAGCGTCTGAGCCTGATGGTCAGCCAACGCAACACACAGCAAAACACGTCAGGCCCTTTTGACACATCCGGCAAGGGCGGGCCGTAACAGACCCGTCCTTTTTCAGTGCAAACACGCACAGTATAAACCCTTATGCGGCGTCTTCTTCGCTTGCTTGACGGGCCCACATGGCTGCATACCGCCCTTGCTGCGCCAACAAATCTTCGTGGCGTCCTTGCTCCACAATTTGACCCTCCTCCAACACCACAATCTGGTCCGCATCCGCAATTGTTGACAGCCGGTGGGCGATGGTGATCACCGTGCGTCCCTGCCCCATTTCGCGCAAGCTGTCCTGAATGTCGCGTTCGGTCTGGGTATCAAGCGCCGATGTTGCCTCGTCCAACAAAAGAATTGGCGGGTTCTTAAGCAATGTACGCGCAATGCCGACACGTTGCTTTTCACCGCCTGACAGTTTCAAGCCACGTTCCCCAACAGACGTCTCATACCCGTCAGGCAACCCAACCACAAAGTCATGGATCTTGGCGGCACGCGCAGCGGCCTCCACCTCTTCTCGGCTGGCATCTGGACGCCCGTACGCGATGTTGTAATAGATCGTGTCGTTAAAAAGCACGGTATCCTGAGGCACCACACCGATGGCTTGGTGCAGGCTGACCTGCGTGACATCACGAATGTCTTGCCCATCGATTTTCAGCGCGCCATCGCTGACGTCATAAAAGCGGAACAAAAGTCGCCCGATGGTGGATTTACCCGACCCTGACGGCCCAACGATTGCGACCGTCTGCCCCGCGGGCACCTCTAATGATACCCCCTTTAGGATGGGGCGTTCATCGTCGTAACCAAACCGCAGATTATCGAACGTCAAGGCGCCGCCAGACACATTCAGCTTGGGTGCATTTGGCTTATCTGTCACCTCGGCGGGTTGTTCCAATAGGGTAAACATCTCGCCCATATCCACCAAAGCCTGGCGGATTTCGCGGTAAACAGTGCCAAGGAAGTTCAGCGGCATGGTGATTTGGATCATATAGGCGTTGACCATGACAAAATCACCGACCGTCAATGTGCCTTGCTGAACCCCCATCGCAGCCAACACCATGACCGCCACCAATCCACCCGTGATCAAACAGGCTTGTCCAAAATTCAGAAAGGCGAGTGAATAGGAGGTTTTAAGGGCCGCACGTTCATAGCCCTCCATCGCGACATCATAGCGTTCAGCTTCACGCTGCTCGGCACCAAAGTATTTCACGGTCTCAAAATTCAAAAGACTGTCGATCGCCTTTTGGTTGGCATCGGTGTCTTGGTCGTTCATCTCTTTGCGGATTTTCACCCGCCATTCGGTGATCTTAAACGTAAACCAAACATAGGCCCAAATCGTCACAACAACGACCGCCAAATACCAGACATCAAACACAAAAAACAAAATGGCCGAGACCATTGCCAGCTCAAGAACAAGCGGCCCCATAGAAAACAGCAAGAACCGCAGAAGGAATTCAACCCCTTTCACACCACGCTCAATGATCCGGCTGAGACCACCCGTTTTGCGCGTGATATGATAACGCATGGACAGACGGTGAATATGGGTGAACGTCTCTAACGCCAATTGGCGCAATGCACGTTGCGCAACCTTGGCAAAGATCGCATCACGAAGTTGCTGAAAGCCATTCGACATCAGGCGCGCGCCGCCATAGGCCAAGGTCAGACCAACCGCCCCCAGCCCCAACCAAGTGGCCGGGCTAGCGCTGTCCCCGGCCAGTGCATCAACCGCTTCTTTGTAAAGAAATGGTGTAAAAACGGTCACAACCTTGGCCAACAACAGCATCACCATCGCCCAGACAACCCGGTGCTTTACCCACAGCTGGCCTTTTGGCCAAAGATAGGGGGACACACGTTTGATAATCTGAAGACTGTCGTCCGGGGCCTGTGTCGAGGTGATGTGGGAATGTCGCATGCTCGCTTCTTTGCTGGCTAACGCGTCAAATAGACGGATTTCAGGCAGACCCTACAGATAGGGGTCCGCCTGTCCAAGGTCGAGGGCAGAATGTTGTTTTTTACCTTTACTGTGTGGCAGGCACCGCGAAAACCTGTCCCGGGTAAATCAAATCCGGGTTGCTGATTTTATCCCGGTTGGCATCAAACACCTGAACATAAAGGGTTCCTTCGCCCAGGTTTTCGCGCGCAATGGCCCAAAGGGTTGCCCCGGCCTGAACCGTAATCACACGGGGGCGTTCGGGTGCGGGATTAGTGGCGATATCTTCTGCGGCATTCGCCCCGTCAGCGGGTGCGGCGGTGCCGTCAGGTTGATCTGTGGCGGGCGCAGTTGCAACTGGCTCTGACGCACCATCATTAATCTGTGCAATCTCAGTGTTTTCATCACCTGCGCTCGGCGCAGTGGCGGGCCGCTCATCGCGCATATCCTCAGACGCCCCCACAGTTGCGTCACCCCCCTCCTTCGCTGCATCAGCAGCAGGAGTGGCCCCCGACACAACAGCACCCTCATCAGCGGGCGTATCTGTCACCGCCCCTTCTGTTACAGTTGTGTCTTCCGCCGGAGTTGTTTGCGTGGCGCTGTCAGATTGGCTTTCTGTCGCGTCTTCAACCGGCGCACCTGCCGGCCCTTGCGAAAGTGCAGCGAGTTGGGCAGGGTCTTCGCGTTTAAAGGGGGTTTCAAGCCGAGAGACCACTTTTGACGCAGCATCCAGTGCCTCAATACGCAAAGTGTAAATCCCGGCTGAAATGTCCTTTAGCGTCACACGCCATTGGCCATTTCCTGCGATCGCGCCTTTGGCGACCTTAACATCATCAAGATAGATCAAGACCGTCTCTTGTGCTGTCCCACGCCCCGCCAAGGCCACCAGCCCCTGTTCGTCATATGAAATGCTATCCAAGCTGATGTCGGAAGAAACGGTGGTCCCCCCCGCATCTTGGATTACTGAAATCCCACCCTCATCCGCCAACAAAACTTGTGGCGCTTCTTGAATTTCAACAGGCGCTTCGGCGACCACCTCAGGGGCCGTGGTTGCAGGGCCACCATCGGGTTCTGGGGCCACAAGAACCTCGGTCGCGGCGGCTGTTTCTGTGGCGGGTTTGGGTTCGATCGTTGGGCCGACGATCACGGATTGTTCGGACGTCTTGATCGCTTCGCCATCCACCATCAATGTCATGACACGTGGGGCATCCGAAGGCTTAAGCGTCAACATGGCCACAAAGTTTCCGTTGGCATCCGCTTGTGTGGTGTTGACCTTTTGCCCATCCAGCATCAGCTCAACCTGTGCGCCAGGTTCGGCTTGCCCCGCAATGACGGATGATCCGTCAGGTTCCACACGCACCACGTCAAAGCGCGGCGAAATGGGGGGGGGCACCACCGCAGAGGGCGATGAAACATCCGGTTCCGCAGTATCCACTGTCGCCGCATCTGGCACAATAGGTTCCGCCGTCACCTTGGCGATAGGATCCTCTGCAATCTCAACGGGTTTGTCTTGGGACATCCACCATCCCAACACCCCCAACGCCACAGCAATTGCCGCACCGCCCGCAACCAAACCACTCGCGCCCACTTTGGACGTTTCACCTGTTGTCATTCTCATCCCCTCGCGGTTGCTCAGACGACCTTCCCCGCCGCATGCTCAACCATTATGTCACTTGCCTGTATTGGCGGCATCTCGCCATTCTCTTTCAGAACGCCAAAAGCCAATATCCCCCAGCCTTTTGCCGTCTGTCATTGCGGTTTTCGCACCGCGACTTGAGGCAGCTTAGCAATCCCGGTAACACCGGTCAAAAGGTCTATTGAAGGATTAAGACATGGCCCGAACAGCATCTATATGTGTTTTCTGCGGCGCGCGGTTTGGAAACACCCCCGCTTTTGGTGATGCAGCCCGTGAACTTGGCGCAGGATTGGTCACTGAAAACTGGCGACTGGTGTATGGCGCTGGCGATGTTGGGTTAATGGGGGCCGTGGCCAAAGCCGCCCAAGACGCGGGCGCGGAAACATTTGGCGTGATACCGCAACATCTGATGAATTGGGAAGTTGGCAAACGCGATCTGACCAGTTTTGTCGTGACAGAAAACATGCATGAGCGAAAAAAGGTCATGTTCATGAACTCGGACGCCATTGTTGTGCTTCCGGGCGGCGCAGGGTCGCTGGATGAGTTTTTTGAGGTCCTTACATGGCGACAACTTGGGCTGCATGACAAACCAATCGTGCTGTTGAATGTCTTGGGCTATTGGGATCCGTTGATCGCTTTGATGGATCACATCATTGCACAGGGATTCGCGGATGAAACCATCAAGGATTTCATACATATAGCGAATGATGTTCCCGCCGCGAAAGAAGCCCTGAAAAGCGCCTTAAAGCTTTGATGCAAACAAAAAGGGCCGCTCACTGAGCGGCCCATTCATTACTGTTAACGCGTTGCTCACATGCGCGAGGCAACATTTTCCCAGTTCACAAGGTTGTCCAGGAAGTTCGACAGATAAACCGGACGCTTGTTGCGGAAATCAATGTAATAGCTGTGCTCCCACACATCGCAACCCAGCAATGCAGTCTGACCAAAGCACAATGGGTTCACACCGTTTTCGGTTTTGGTTACAGCCAACGACCCATCGGCGTTTTTCACCAGCCAGCACCAGCCAGACCCAAACTGACCTGCGCCTGCTGCGGAAAACTGCGACTTAAACTCATCAACCGAACCGAAGTTCTCAACAAGTGCTTTTTCCAACTCGCCCGGCATAGCTGATTTACCAGCGCCCATCATTTCCCAGAATTGGTTGTGGTTCCAAAGCTGCGAGATGTTGTTGAAGATCCCGTTTTGCGCCACGGACGTTTTGTCATAGGTGCCGGTAATGATCTCTTCGAGGGTCTTGCCCTCCCACTCGGTCCCAGCGATCGCGGCATTGCCGTTGGTCACATAGGCATTGTGGTGCAGGTCGTGGTGATACTCCAGCGTTTCCGCCGACATACCAAATTCAGCCAACGCATCATGCGCATAGGGAAGATCAGGAAGTTCAAAAGCCATGTTGGGCCCCTTAAATCGCGTGTTTCAGTTATATTCTAGATGGGGCACCACGCCCCTTGTGGTCAAGGGCAGAGGCAGAAAAACCGCCGAAAATATTGACGGTTTCTTGATTGATTGAACATGCGCCCCTTTACTTCAGGACACATTGGCCCTTACCGCGAAAGGTATTGGAAAATCCCAAAGGCTTCATCGACATTG
>CBDUJY010000002.1:0-259216 GCA_965367685.1 uncultured Planktotalea sp.
ACTCTTTTCCAAACTGGCAAAAGAAATCACCGTGGCCGCGAAAATGGGCGACCCGGACCCGGATAAAAACCCGCGTCTGCGCATGGCTGTGAAAGAGGGTAAATCGCAGTCTTTGCCCAAAGATGTGATTGATCGCGCGATCAAAAAGGCCATCGGTGGGGATGCCGAAAACTATGACGAAATCCGGTACGAAGGCTATGGCCCCAACGGGGTCGCTGTCATTGTGGAAACCATGACCGACAATAAAAACCGCACCGCGTCGACCGTACGTTCGACCTTTTCCAAAAACGGCGGGAACCTGGGCGAAACCGGGTCGGTGGGCTTTATGTTCGACCGCAAAGGCGAGGTGATTTACCCCGCTTCCGTGGGTGATGCCGACACCGTGATGGAAGCCGCGATCGAAGCCGGCGCCGAGGATTGTGAAACCACCGAAGACGGCCACCGCATCACCTGCGCCGACACCGATCTGAACGATGTGTCCACCGCGCTAGAGGCCGCACTTGGCGAAACAGAATCCACCAAACTGATCTGGCAACCGAACATGTCGACCGAGCTTGATCTGGACGGCATGGAAAAGCTGATGAAGCTGGTTGACGCGCTGGAAGACGACGATGACGTACAGCGCGTGACCACCAACTTTGAAGCCTCGGACGAGGTGCTGGCCCAGCTTTAAGCCGCCGCACATCTGAACGCAGATAGAAAGGGGCCCCGGCAATTGCTGGGGCCTCTTGTTTTTGGATCCAATTTAGGATCAAGTCGCCCAATGACATTTTCCGCCCCCCCCACACATCGCCCGCTTTTTGGCGTGGCTTGGATGCTGACCGCAGGCCTTTTGTTTGTCGCGATGAATGCGATTGTGAAACACGTGGGGCAGGGGCTTCCCTCGGCCGAGGCTGCGTTTTTGCGGTTTCTGTTTGGGCTGATTTTTGTGGCCCCCGCGCTGGGGCAACTGATGCGCGCGCGGTTTGATCGCACCACGTGGATGCTGTTTGCCGGGCGCGGTGTGGTGCACACGGTGGCGGTGCTGTGTTGGTTTTATGCGATGACGCAGATCACCGTGGCCGAGGTCACGGCGATGAACTATCTCAACCCGATTTACGTCATGCTCGGGGCGGCGGTGTTTCTGGGCGATACATTTTCATACCGCCGCCTGGCCGCCGTTGCGGTCGCTTTTATTGGCGTGTTGGTGATCCTGCGCCCGGGCTTGCGCGAACTTGGAACCGGCCATTTGGCGATGGTGTTCACCGCCATCGGGCTGGGCGGATCTTACCTGATTGCCAAACGCCTGTCCGCTGATTTGTCTGCCGCGGTGGTGGTGGCGATGATGTCGATCACGGTGACCATTGGGCTGATCCCCTTTGCCTATGCGGTCTGGGTCTGGCCCTCGCCGTTGCAATATGCGTGGCTGTTTGTGGTCGCGGGCTTTGCCACCGGCGGGCATTACGCGATGTCGCGTGCCTTTGCCGAGGCCCCTGTTTCCGTCACCCAACCGGTTGCGTTTTTACAGATCGTCTGGGCGGTGATCATGGGCTGGACCCTGTTTGGCGAGGCCGTGGACATCTGGGTGATCTTAGGGGCTGCGCTGATCATGTCTGCGGTCAGTTACATCACCTGGCGCGAGGCGATGTTGAAACGGCGCACGGCTGCCTTGGTGACCGATCAGACATAACCTGCCACCTTAGATTGGGTTGCCCCTGTGGCACTGCCTCGGGCGGGGATATTTACGGCAAGAAAAAAGGGTGCGTTCTCTTTTTCTTGCTGAAAATACCTCGGGGGGTCGAGGGCATCTTAAAACGGTCCGGGGGGAGTGTTTGTCCGAAGAACGGGCGGAGCCCATCCGATCGGCGAGGGGCCGAGACCCTAAGTCTTTGTTAAAAATCAAAAATCCGGGGCGGTGGCTGCCCCGGCTTTTTGGGTTTTGTGAAACTGCTACTCTGCCCAGCTGACCCCTGTCAGGTCATTGGCTTGGGTTGGTGCGTTTTCCCACAGGCCTTGGATTTTCGCATTTGCAACACCGGTTTTGGCGAGCTGGAACAGATAGCCATTCACGTAATCCTCAGCGATCATCTTTTGCATGGTTGTCAAAAGATCCGTACGGGCGGCGGGATCGGATGTGGTTTCCAACGTCGCGTTTAGGTCTTGAAATTCCGCATGGTCGTACTGAAAATAATACGCGGGACGCGCATAAATCCCGATGTCGGCTGGTTCGGTGTGGCTGACGATGGTCAGGTCAAAATCCTTGCCTTTAAAGACCTGTTCAATCCACTGCGCCCATTCCAGATTGCTAATCTCGGTTTCAATCCCAACGGCGCGAAGCTGTGCGGCGATGATCTCGCCACCACGCCGCGCATAGGCGGGTGGGGGCAGCATCAGGCGCAGTTTCAACCCGTCAGGCGCGGCCTCTGCCAACAGCGTTTTGGACATTTCGGGGTCATAGGCTGAAGTGCCCGTCAGATCCACATAGGCCGGTTGATGCGGCGCGTAATGGGTGCCGATTGGCGTGCCAAACCCAAACATGGCACCATCAATAATGTCCTGACGGTTGATCGCATGGGCAATGGCTTTGCGGATGCGCACGTCATCCAGCATCGGGGCCTTGTTGTTCATCGACAGGATCGTTTCACCCTCGGTTGATCCAACGATCACGCGAAAGCGCGGATCGGCCTCAAACTGTCCAAGTGTTTCGGGTGCGGGGAAGTTCGGAAAGGCGTCAACATCACCGGCCATTACGGCGGCAAAGGCGGCGTTGGGGTCGGAAATAAACTTGAATGTCGCACTGGCAAGCGCGGGTGCTGCGCCCCAATAGGCGTCATTGCGCGTCATGGTCACATGATCGCCCTTGGCCCATTCTTTGAACGTAAACGGCCCGGTGCCGACGGGGTGCGTGGCGGCGTTTTGGATGCTTTCAGGTGCCACAATCACCGCATCGCCCCAGGCCATGTTAAAGGCGAAATTACCGTTTGGCGCCCCCAATTTGATTTCCACGGTCAGCGGATCCACGGCCGTTACGCTTTCGATGCCCTTAAACAGCGCCTTTTGCGCGTTGGTGCTGTCGTCTGCCCGCGCGCGGTCCAGCGAAAACACCACGTCCTCGGCGTTCATTTCGGTGCCGTCATGAAAGGTTACACCGCCGCGCAGCGTGAAAGTATAGGTCAGCCCGTCCTCAGACACAGTCCACGCGCTGGCCAAGCCCGGCATCACGGCGCCATCGGGGCCAAAGCGGGTTAAACCCTCGTAAATATTGGCATAAACCACCTCGTCAATGGCGGCGGCGGCCCCCCCGGTGGGGTCAAGGTTCGGCGGTTCTAGCACCATGCCAAGGGTGATTGCGTCATTGCCCGCAAGGGCGGTCCCGGCCATCAGCGCAAAGGCGCAGGCGGTGAGTTTAAGATGCGTCATATAATCCTCCTTATGCCCATTTGGGTCCGGCCCAGAGTTCGGCCCAGCGTCCGGCCCAGGGTCTGACCACATGAAACGCGAGGGGCGCGCGCAAAGCAAGGGGCAGCTGGCGGGGAGAGTGCCGCGCGTTACGTCATAATCAGGGCGTTGCGCGTTTTGCCGGTGGCGTGAAGCTGACGAAAAGGGCGGCGGAGGTGATGGCAAAAATACCGACCCAGCCCATCCCGCCGGGCAAATGCCCAAAGAACAGCGCGTCAAAGCCAAGCGCCCAGATAAGCCCCGTAAATTCAAATGGCGCCAGCACGGCCACAGGGGCGCGCGCTATCGCTTCGGTCGCCAAAATATGTCCAATACCGCCGACAATTCCGGCCAGCGCCAGCCAGGCAAGCAGGCCCCAGTCCAGCGTGATCCAGCCAAACGGCAGGGTCATTAACCCGCCAAGGGCGGAAACCACCGCAAAGGAAAACGCGATGGTGGACGGGCGTTCGGTAAAGGTCATACGCCGCACATGCACCCGTATAAACGCCATCGTCAGGGCAAATCCCCACCCCGCCGCCATGCCGATCAATGCGCCTTCGCCGGGCAGGGAAAATGCCTCCCACAACATGGCCAACATGCCTGAAAATGCGAGCCCCATGGCGATCAAAACAGGGCGGCTCAGACCCTCGCCCAGCAAGATCACCGCCAAGGGAAGCGCCAGAACCGGCGCAAGATAGGCCAGCGCCTGGGCGTTTGCGACCGGAAGGTAAGCGAGTGATAAAAATGACAAAGCCATTGAAATTGCACCCAAAACCCCTCGGGTCAGGTGCAACATCGGGCGGCGGGTGGTCAGCGCGTGGGGAAAGTCGTGGCGGATCATCATATAGATTACAATCGGCCCAATGGCGAAGGCTGTGCGCCAAAACATGATCTGCCCCACCGGCACCTGATCCGCCACCGCATGAATACCCGCCGACATGCCGGTCATTAAAAACACCGCAGACAGGCGCAGCAAAATACCGTTCATCTGGGTGCGGCGTTCGGTGTTCAGGGGCTGTGCGGCAGGGGCGTGGGTCTTGCTGGGCATGATAGCGCTATCGCAGCTTGGTCATGGCCTGTCAAACGCCAGATTCCCCATCATCCCCACGTCCCCTTTGATTTTCTGCGATGCAGCATCTATATTGCCGCAACCAAAAGACAGCGAACAGGGACGGGACCAATGTCTGCAACAGCCAAACAGGTGGCGCTGACGCCATCAAACATACGCGACATGAAAACCGGCGATCCGATTGTGACGCTGACCGCCTATACCACCCCGATGGCGCAGATGATGAATGACCACGTCGATGTGGTGCTGGTGGGCGACAGCGTGGGCATGGTGCTGCACGGGTTGCCCGACACGCTGGGCGTGACGATGGAAATGATGTGCCTGCACGGTGCCGCGGTGCGCCGGGGCCTGACGCGACCGATGATGGTCATCGACATGCCGTTTGGCAGCTATGAAGAAAGCCCCCAGCAGGCGTTTCGCAATGCCGCCACCTTGATGCGGGAAACCGGCGCGGATGCGGTGAAACTTGAGGGCGGCGTGACAATGGCGGACACCATCCAGTTTCTTACCGCGCGCTCCATCCCCGTCATGGCGCATATCGGGTTGACCCCACAGGCGATCAACACGCTGGGCGGATACAAAGTGCAAGGGCGCGGCGAAGACCGAGCCCGCGTGATGGCAGATGCCAAAGCGGTGGAAAAGGCGGGGGCGTTCTCAGTCGTTTTGGAAAAAACACCCGAAGGCCTGTCGGACGAGATTACCAAGGCGCTGTCGATCCCAACCATCGGTATTGGGGCCTCAGTTGGCTGTGACGGTCAGGTCTTGGTGGTGGATGATATGCTGGGGCTGTTCACCGCGTTTAAACCGAAATTTGTCAAGAGATTTGGGGCATTAGGCGTGGACGGCGAGGGGGCGATCAAGGCATATGCAGCAGAGGTTCGGGCGCGCAGTTTCCCCGGCCCGGAACATGTTTTTGCTGATGAGGCGCCCCAGAAATGAACCTCAATGAAAGCCCAGATATGACCCGTGAAGTGAGCCATGACATGAAAATCGTTCGCACCAAAGACGCGTTGCGCACCCTGCGCCGCCGATGGATTTTCAAGGGTGAAAAGGTCGCTGTGGTGCCCACCATGGGGGCGCTTCATGCGGGGCATTTGTCTTTGGTTGAGGCGGCAAAAGCGTCCGCCGATCGGGTGATTGTCACGATTTTTGTGAACCCAAAACAGTTCAACAATCCCGATGATCTGACCGGCTATCCGCGCACCGAGGATGACGATGCCGCCAAGCTTGCGCCTTACGGCATTGATGCGCTTTACGTGCCCACGCCGGACCAGATTTACCCCGAGGGTTTTGCCACCAATGTGCGTGTATCTGGCCTGACCGAAGACCTTGAGGGCGCGCATCGCCCCGGTCATTTCGACGGGGTGGCCACCGTGGTGTCAAAGCTGTTTTTGCAATCGCGCGCCGACGTCGCCTATTTCGGGCAGAAAGACTATCAACAGCTTTTGCTGGTCACCCGTCTGTCGCGGGATCTGGACATTGAGACCGAAGTGGTCGGCTGCCCCACGGTGCGCGAGGCGGACGGGCTGGCCATGTCGTCGCGCAACGTGCGCCTGTCGGCCCAGCAGCGGGCTATTGCGCCGGTGTTAAAGGCCGAGATGGACCGCGCGGCGGGGGCCATTCGCCGGGGGGCTGAATTGCGCGTGGTGCTGGACAGTGCCAAACAGCAGATCGAAAATGCAGGCTATGATACGGTGGAATATCTTGAGCTGCGCGATGCGGAAACGCTGGCACCCGTCACCGATCTGTCCCGCCCCACGCGGCTGCTTTCGGCGGCGATGCTGGGGGATGTGCGGTTGATTGATAACGTCGCGGTTTGAGGATCTGGGGGAGGGGCGCTGCCCCTCGCGCTTCGCGCTCACCCCGAGATATTTATGGCAAGAAAAAGGGGCGAGTTGGGCGCCTTTATCCCTGATGTACGTGCGGGGAAAAACATTAAACAGTTTAAACTTTGCGGTTTTGGACCTGTAAACAGTTTAAAGTTTAGGGTTTCAAATCTTTAAACTGTTTACAGTTTTCTGGTGGGAAAGGCGGCGGCGTCAAAGCAGTTCTTCCAGCACCAATGCCATGACACCTGCACTGTCGATCATGTCCTGAACCCCGACCCATTCGTCGGGTTGATGCGCCAAATCCAAGATGCCTGGCCCGTAGGCGATACAGTTTTTAAGCTTGCCGATCCGGTCGATATGTTTTTGGTCATAGGTGCCCGGGCTGACCACATAAGAGGGCTGTTGACCGAGCACTTTTTCAATCGCGGCGGCGGTGGTTTTCACCACGGGCGCATCTTGGTCGGTCATGCTTGGGATTACCTCGTGCATGTCGGTAATCTCGTACTCAAAACTGGGCCGTTCGGCTTTTATTTTGGCCAGCATACGGTGGACCTCGGCCTTGACTTCGGCCAGATCCTCTTCGATCAAAAAGCGCCGGTCGATCACGATGCGACAGCGATCCGCGACGCAAGGGGCGGGCAGGCCGGTAAAGCCTTTTGGCTGTTCCGCTTCGCCGCCGTGGATCGAATTGACGTTGAGTGTGGATTGTTTGGCCCTATCCGGCACAACTGGCATTTCCGTGTGTTTTGAGGCCAGTAGCGGATAAAGATGGGCCTCCATTTCTTCCAGAACGGCGCCCATATGGCGGATCGCGCTGTCACCAAGAAACGGCATGGATCCATGGGCGATGCGCCCTTTGGTTTCAATTTCCGCCCACCAGACGCCGCGATGGCCAAGGCAAATCCGGTCTTTGTTCAGGGGTTCAGGAATGATCACATGCTGCACGCGGTCGGGGTTGAAATAGCCATGCTCAGCCAAGTAAGCGACGCCGCCATAACCACCACTTTCCTCATCCGCTGTGGCCGAGATTTCAATGGCCCCTTTGTGGTTTGGATACAGATGTACAAAGGCCTCGGCGGCAATGATGGATGCCGCCAATCCGCCCTTCATATCGCACGCCCCACGGCCGTAAACCTTGCCATCTTCCAGCTCGCCACCAAAGGGGTCTTTGGTCCAGCCGTGGCCGACCTCAACCACATCGTGATGCGAATTGAAATGCACACAGTCGCCCGGCGCGCCGCCTTCGTGGCGGGCAATCACGTTCCAGCGGGGATAGTCTGTGCAATCGCCGGGCGTGCCTTCGGCGCGGATCATCTCCACCGTAAAGCCTTGTTTTCCCAAGCGTTCTGCCACAAAGGAACAAATCCGGCGATAGTCGCGGCCCGGTGGGTTCAGGGTCGGGATGCGGATCAGATCTTGGGTCAACGCGATAAGATCATCGCGGCGGGCGGCAATTTCGGTCAATAGCGGGTGGGGCGTTTGATCAGTCATGGGGTGACGTTAGGCGGGAATTTCGAAACAGACAATGGGCGGTGTGATCAGGGTCGCGGCCCATAAGCTGTTGCCTAAAATCCGAAATATCTGCGCCCTTTAGCCTAGGCCCCCTCTTGAAATCGCGCTACACTCGCGCCAACTTAATGTTATTAGGATTAACTTTCGCTTGGCCGGGGGACTGCGCGGGGCGAAGCAGAGGAGGTTTTATGTCGAAATTCGAGACACAATTGCGTGAAAGTCAAACTCAGGTCGCTGAGGCGCAATCCAAGATTTCAGAGCTGACCACGCGCATTGAAACCGCGCGTTCCAAGATGAAATCCGGCGAGGATGTGTCGATCGACATTGAGAACGCATCGCTTGAAGACGTGCATGCCCACACCGAGGCGATGAATGCAAATATCGCCGAACTGATCATGGGTTTGGATGATGTAACCGCCGGATTTAGTTCGGAATTTGAACAGCTTAGGTCAAAAACGGGCTGGGAAAGCTTCATTGGTATTTTTGCCAGCGGAAAGTCGGAAATGATGCGTCAGGAACGACTTCGTTCGGCGTCTATTGATGATAAACTGCAGGAATTGATCGGCCAGTCGGACACAATTGTGCGCCTTTTAGAAGGCCAGTTGAATGTGCTGAATGAGCAAAAAGACAAAGTGTCCGCCAATTTGGCAGAGACGTTGGATGATCGCGAATTTACCGTGAAAGATCTAGAGGCTGTGCGGGCGGAAATCCTGAGCTTGGACCCCAAGATCATCGCGCTTGAGGGCAAGATCGCCAATGAAACCGATGCGGCTGCGCGCACGGCGTTGGAAACAGAACTTGCCGATTTGAACAAGCAATACAATGGCTTGATTCAGGACGAACAGGTGAAACTTGCGAAATCGCAAACGCTGGAGCGCTATATTGAAAAGGGTAAAACCTGGGTGGACTCGCTTCAGAACCAAGCGGCAACCCAGATGGTGCTGATCAATAAATTGCAGACAGACACCAAGCAACGGGTGGTGCTGTATGACGCGCTGACCAAATCGCTGAAAACTGCGCAACAACAAGACGTTGCGCACCGGATCAACGAAATTGGCGTTGAAACCGACAAAGAAGCACAGGCGGCGATGGCGGCGATTGGCACGGCGACGAACCAGCGCATGGCCGACATGATGGAAGCGCACGAAGACCAGATGGTCTTTGCCCGTGACGTGCTGGAAGCCAAGGCCAAAGCGGATGAACGTTTTGCGCGGCGCTTTGCGGCGATTGTCGAGAAACATGACAAGAACGCGTATGGATCGTAAATCGAAGCCCCCTTTGATTGACGGCCACCGCGCCCTTGGTCTTCTTGGAATATTCTCTGTCACATCAATGCTTTGCGGTCTCGGGTTTGAGATTGAAGTGTTGATGCACATCGGCGCTTTGGGGGCGGTGGGCTGTGCATTGCTTTATGGGCAGCTGAGCCCAGGTCGTCGCGGATCACGCTACAATCCAGAGGCGGGGTCATCAGGTGGTGGGTCCGGGGATTGTGGGGGCGGTGATGGAGATTGACCCTGCTTTTACAGCGACATTTGGTTGAAGGGTAACCATGTCTGACGATATCAAATCCACCGAACAGGCCAGCGCGGGGTTTGCCCCCCGTGATCATGCAGAGCTGACGGATACGGCCATCACGCGCCGCTATTTCTCAAAATTCGACGCCATCACCGGGCACCTCACGCGGGTCGCAGCCCAGATGGAGGCCGAGGGGCGCATGGGCCGGGATGAGGTCACGGTGCTGGCCGAATACCTTGTCAAATTGGGGTTCACCTTTCGCGCGCTGGCGAACAAATACCATTTCTCTGGCGGCTCTTACGGGCTGACGGCACAAACGCTGAGTTTTGATCGGGTCGAAAGCGGGTTTCCGGTCGCGGCCGAGCTTTTGCAGATGGCGTCTGATGCGGCGCAAGCCGAAGGGCATCTGGCGCAGATGCCATCGGTGGACAAGCTGAAATCGGAAATGGTCAGCCAGATTGTCGGTGATCTGACCAAGCCGGTGAAGCTGCAATACAGCCTGTCACAGCGGTTGTATTATGAGGAATTGGTGAAAGGTCAGCTCTTTTGGCCACAAATGCACCCGGATGTGGTTTGGCGGCATAATGAGGGCACCGCTTCCAAGCCTCGGCGTCATTATTTGTTGCATTGGGCGGTCTATGACAGCGAAGTGAACCTGCCGACGATTTACCTGATGGAGGTGGAAGACACCGGGAAATATCCGCTGCCGAAAGATGATGAACGCTGGCCGCAAGTGGGCGCGCATCTGATGGCGCAATCGATGGCGGGGCTCAAGCTGGTGACCATCGCCACTGGGTTTGATCGTGACTTTGACAACTTGCACCCAAAACGGCTGCGGCGGTTTCATATTGGCCCGATGTATAGCCACACGTTCACGCGCCAAACCGGTCCGCTGCGTGAGGTGTTGAATGAGGCGAAATCGCCCCCCGGTGAGGATTGGGCGCTGGCCTGGACGCTGGAAGAGCTGGAAAGCCGTGAGGTGAAAGAAGAGCGCACCGGATGGTTTGGATCGGTGGAACGCGAGGTGTTTCAACTGGACCCCTTTGCCGGGCGCGGCGCCGATTTGGGGGCGACGCGGATGGAACGGTCAATCATCCTGCCGGAGCGCCCGTTTCAGGTGCTCGCGGAAAAGAACCCGCCGGGCTTTCGCGATGTGCGTAAATTTGTCGTGCGCCCCGGTGGGCAGGTGTTGAGTTATCGGTGAGGTTTGCATGTGCGTAGAAATAGAAATTGATAATCGCGTTTGTGATGATGTCGCTTCGTTAAGAGAAGCTCTTGAAGGTCCGTTGATCTTCGATCCAAGCTATCCCGAAAGCGCCATATCTGGAGACCAGTGTTTGTGCTGTGTTGATGTCCAATTGACGGCCAATGCGAATGAATTGGATGTTGTTGAAACCGTTGATCCCTTATTTGTTATTTTTGAACGAGGAGTAGTGCAATGAGCATGCCAATAGACCTGATGGAGCTTCGTGAGGAAGAAATCCGGGTGCATTACGACGCCGCCGCCGGGTTGCTTGAGGGATTTGATCACACGCCGCGCATTGCCAAACCAAAGGTTGCAGCAGCGGCCCCTGAGCGCTCGGTTGGTATTGGCACTCGGCGGCGGTTTCGGTCGACCACGCCGGGCTTGGTGACACGCTCGACTGCACGGCCAGAAGGTGTGCATTTGGTGGCGCGCATAGAGGGCGCGGATGGGGATGATCCGTTGGTCTCTCCGCTGCAGGCCACGGTGTTGCACTGCCTGCGCCGCGCGGTTTCCATCGCCTTGGCGGTGGGTGAGGGGTTTTCTGAGGCGACTGAATTGGCAGCCCTACGGCGCGTGAATTTGGAAGGCGCTTTGGGGGCGGATAAGGCGACGGGATTTGCTGAGCTTTTGGCCGCCGAAAGCCTTGTGGTGCTTTATGTATTTGCCAATGCAACCTCGTATCTTTTGGCGTCTCATGCGGGTGAGGTTTCCGTTGATGTGGGCGCGGTGGAAGAGGTGCTGACGGACAACGCACCATTGGCCTTGAACGGCGCATTATGGGAGCTGGATCAAGAGCTTGCGACATTTGCGACCAGCGAGGATAAGCTGGTTCCGACCGCTTTGGCGTTTGCTGAACAGTTGATGGAAAAGGTAGCTTTGCGCGCGCAAACGGCTCCTCAGCTTGCGGCGTTCACCGGTGTGAATTACCGGGTTGAGGCGGACGAGTTGACTATTTCAGGGTTCACCCCCGCACGGTCTGCCAAAGGCACCAAGCTGACCATGTCGTTCAAGAAACCGAACGAAGTGGTGGGCAACCATATCGCCAAATACCAGTCGATGAAGCTCGCCAAAATGCTGATGGCCTATGACTTTGAACGCAAGCTGAACCCCTTTGCGGAACTTGGCGGGTTCATCTTTACCTTCATGGGCGACGGGATGCCGGGCACCGGGAAAACCACTCTGATTCAGATGATGGCTGGGTTGATCAACGACTATTGCCAAGTGGCGGGTTATGCGTTCCGATATCAGAACTTTGGCATCGACAATATCGACAGCTATCAAGGGAAATCCGGGCAAAATGCCAAGGCGTTCATCAATAATGTGATGGACCAGAATGTGATCGGTTTTGGCACGGTGGATGACATTGACCAGATCGCCGGGAAACGCGGGGATCGCCAATCCAGCGCTGGTCAGCAAGAGGTCACCGCCGTGTTGATGGAGGCATTTGCGGGTGCAAATACCGTCGTTCGCGGCAATTGCACTTTTGGGATGTTCTCAAACTATCCCGAGAATGTGGATGACGCACTACGTCAACGGGCGGGCGCGCGGTTCTTGGTCGACGGGCCAAAGACGCGCGACGATTACATCGACATTCTGAACCTTTTGATGGGCAAAAACCACGCGATCCCGCTGGGGAATCACGACGCCTATGCCGCGCAGGAAATCAAGAAAGCTGTCGCGGCGAGCTACGATGGTTACAGCCGCCCGCAGGAACCGGGGTTGGTTGCAGTGTTTGACCGGGTGCAGGATCAAATCGGCGATTTGGACACGATTGCCAAGATGGGCAGCTATCTGAAGGCAATTCAAGAAGCCGATCCGCGCTTTACCGGACGCGCGATCAAGAACATCACCGATGCCGTGAAAGTCCGCGCGATGGATTTTGAACTGCCGGATGAGTGGATGGAAAACCCAGAGCTGTTCCTGTTCAAAGGGTATGACGACAAGAAGGCGATGATCTCTGAGCTGCGCGTGCCGATCACCGTGGACATGGTGATCCAAGAGATCAACCGCTACGCCGACAGTGAATTCCGCTATGCCGATAAATCGGACGAGGTGGCGATTGACAGCATGGTGCGTGATTTTGGCCGGCAAGAAGAGGCCAAGCGGCGGTATCTGGAGGGGAAGGGGTGAGTGCAATCATCTTTCTAGGATCGTTGTTCGCGGCCAGTATAGGTTGTCTGTTGATGCGTTTTGTTGTCAGGCAAAACCTTCCAGTCCCTAAAGGGCGTTTTTTGGGATTACGTTTTCTGCTTTGGTGGGAGTTGAGCGTGGCGGTTGGTGCGGTATTGTTCTTGTTTCCGTTGCTTGTTGGCTTCACAGCATATGTTGAACCATACTTTGGTCCAATTGTTCGAGACGATGAGCTAATTGAGCTCTCCGCCTATGTTCTGAGTTTGCCCATTTGGTTTGGCATTGGATATGATCTGAAGTTGCAATTCTTCAGTCGAGGGCAAGCGCGAAATGGCTAGAACAAAAACTCATCCTATACTAGGCCGCTTCGGGGATGTTCGATGAAACACTTTACGAAATGCGGTTTGATGTCTGTGCAATTGGGTGCTTTCCCGACTGTGTATAGTTTTGTAAAGGGGACGTCATGTTTCTGCTGACATTCCTTTTCTCGGCCGTGTTTTTGTCCATTGTGAGTGTCGCGTTTGTTGCGGCGTTCTGGTGGAATTGGGTTGCTAAGTTCAACCCCTACCTGTCACTTTTCGTGGATCTTGTTCTCACCTCGGCATTCATGCTGCCGTTAAGTATTGTAGTCTTTCTGTATTCTGCGGGTGCTTTTTGCCCCGAACTCTTAACGACTTCAAATAAGTGCAAAGCAATAATTGATTGGGGATGGTCCATTTGGCTCCTTATGATGTGGGTGCCTGTGATGCTGTATTCTTTGTGGACTCGCTTCAATATGTATCGTTTGAAAGGGTAACCAATGAAACGCCTCATTAAACGCGGTTTGATGTTTGGGAATATGGTGCGGGTGGATAGTCCGGCGCTGATCACGCGCTACAATCGCGCGCTGGGCAAGCTGGCTGGGCGGACCACTGATCTGACGGAATTCCACATCGATATCTCTGGCTTCTCGCCTGAAATTGGCGAGGAGTTTGCCGATGACGCCTACCTTAATCCCGGTGGTTGCAATCGGCAGTTTATCATCCTCACCGTCGATCAGAAAAAGGCGCCGTTGCTGAACGCGAGCTTCTCAACCTCGCGGGGCATCCTCAAGCAATTCATGGCGGATAATGAAGCCAAACTTTTTGCGCTCACCGCCCATGATGCCATCGCGGGCGAGCTGGAAAACTCGGTCTATAACATCACCGATCTGCGTGATCTTCTGGCCATTCGCAAAATCACTGTGGCGGCTGACACCACCCAAAGCCATGTCGCCAACGCGCGCAAGCTGGCCGAGAAAATTGAGCATTTTCAAACCGGTGAGCGGGCGTGGTATGATGATGCGCTGATTGATGAGATGATTGATCTGGCGCGCGAAACCGGCGATGTGACCCGCGTGCCGGTGGACCTTGGCGCGCCCTCCTATGAACAGGGCAATTTCTGGACCGCGCATTTTGGCGGGCTTTATGTGTTTCGCGATGTGGACGACCCGGCGGTGATTGCTTTGGGTGAGGATACCGCGCTGAAAGACGCGCCGTTTGATCGACGTTATGGGCCGGAGGATCGGAATGGAATCGCGTCTTTCCTGAAGAAAAACGATCTGGTTGAACCGGTGATCAAGGCCCGCGGCGTGGATGGGGCACGGATTTTGCGGCAGAAGATGCAGTTCATGTTGGTCGAGGCGGCCACAAGTGCTGGCATGGATCTGGGCGACATGGGCGATCGCGCGTTGCGCCGCGTGGCGACCCGGTTGGGCGACGATCTGCCGGACGCATTTCAAGGGCTGGCGGCGATGGTGCGCTGGGCCGAGGCGGGGGGCAAATGGCCCAAGATCAACAGCCGCCACCCGGCCTATTTCTATACCCTGCGCGCACGCCCGGATCACCCGGACCGGGATTTGATCAACCAGTTGCTGTCAGAGCTTGCACCAATGGACGTGCGACAGCTGTTTATCTGTCATAAGCAAGCGTTTTATGATGCATATGCCACATGGCCCAATGATAAACGGGAATTTGTGGCGGAGTTCCTGCATCGTGACTATATGGCAAATAAGGCCGGTGCGCGGGCGCGGTTGTTTGGCGGAGACGATGGGGCGGCGGCCGCCCCTTCCCGACGCGCGCCGCGAAACAACCCGTGGGCGAGGCAAGCTAAAAAGGCCAAACAGCGCGATGATCTGATCGATGTGGTTGGACCTTGGGGTGCGGTGACAAGGAGACGATGATGGCGTTTGTACGATTGGTGGTTTTTGGCTATTTGGGCCTGACGGTGCTGTATTGGATCATCAGTGTCTATTCGCGATCCGTGCGGCTTGAGCGGCTGGAAAATGAATGGGCCGAGGACCACCCCGAAGAGGGTGAAAGTGCCGCGCGCCAAAGCTTTCTGGACGCTGGCATGGCCGCCTATCACGCCAGCTTGCGACCCAAGCTGATCTGGCTTGTCTATATCATTCCGACCCTTGTGGTCATCGTGGCACTTCTTGTGCGAAATACGAATTGAGGTTTTTGATGCAAACCGTGAAACGAACTCTTAAGATTATATTGCTTATCGTGCTGGGACTTTGGGCGCATTATACGTTGCCGCAACATGATGTTGTGCGTGTGGTGAATACCTATCAAGAACGGCAAGATTTGGCGGATTGGTCGCGCATTTTCTGGTCAAAGCCGGACGATCAATCGTCGGGGCTGATCAATCGGGATGTGCAGTTCATTCAGACCGTGCGCAAAAAGTCATTTTTGCTGGGGTTCTGGCGGCGGGATGCTGAGGCGGTGATGGTGTACCGGAATGAAGATACGGGATGGTCCTGGCCACCCTATCTGAAATTCGACACCGCAAGCTTACAGACAGAAGTGGATGACTTGCGATCGACCCCGGAAAACCCGAAATGGGCGGTGATCACGCATTATGGCTGGCGTAATGAGCTTATTTCAGCCTTCCCCAATGCTGTAAAAATCCGCCCGGTCAGCGGCCCGGATGTGAAAATCATCCCGTGGTTCAACATCTTTTTCTTTACCTTCCTGATCATCGGATTTTTGTTCCTGCGCGCCTTGTGGCGGCAATTTCGTCAGCGGTCGATTGATCCGGTGATTGAGGATGCCTCTGAGACATGGGAGCTTTTGGATGACAAGGCGGATGAGGCCAAGGGGCGGTTCAGGGGATGGTTTAAGCGTAAATAACCCTTTTCTTCTGCGGGAAAAGTAAAAACGCCGCGCTGGGAATAGCGCGGCGTTTTTGTTTTTGTGCCTTCGGCGAGGATATTTATGGAAAGAGGAAAAGGGCGCCTTCGTTTTATTCGCCGTAGGGCACCCAGACGGTTTTGACCTCGGTTGCGTGCATCAGGAACTCTTTGCCCTCGGACGTGGCCCAATCGCGCGACTGGGCGTTGTTGACCCAAGTGCGTTTGAGATTTCCTGCACTTTCACGTTCGACCAAAGCCGAGATATCCGCGCCAGAGTGCGCCCAAACCGCGTCCACATTCAGGTGGCCCGCCATTGGCGATGCGAGGTCGGCGTGCGGACCGGTCACGATGTTCACCACACCTGCTGGCAGATCGGATGTGTCGAGGATTTGGTAGAAATCTGTGGCCGCCAGCGGGTAGGCTTCACTTGCCACAAGCACCACGCGGTTGCCCATCGCGATGGCGGGCGCCATCAGCGAGATGAGCCCCAGCAACGGGGCTTCATCCGGGCAGAACCCGCCAATCACGCCAACCGCTTCATGCATGGCCAAGGCCACGCCGCGCATGGGCACGGGTTTGGCGGCCCCGTCGTATTTGTCGGCCCAAGCCCCGTAGGTGAAGAGACGGCTGATTGCGGCCTCTACCTCTTTCTTGCCGGTGTTTCCGCCGGTCATCGCATCAATCCGCCCTGCAAATTCATCCGCACGGGCCGAGAGGTTTTCACCAATGTAATAAAGGATTTGGGCGCGCAAATGTGCCGTGGATTTGGTCCAGGCTTTTGCGCCTGCTGCGGCCTCAACCGCGTTGCGGATGTCTTTGCGGTTGGCAATGCCGACGTGGCCCAAAAGCGTGCCTTTGGGCGACCAGATCGCTTGGGAATAACCGCTGTCGGGCCGGGCTTGTTTGCCACCCACATAGAATTTTGCGGTGCGATCCAGCGCGTCCACCTTAGCATCCTTAGGGGCTGCGATTGGGGCGATAGGTTTCAACGCTTTGACCTTGCCGCGCGGTTTAGTGTAGGTCATCAGCCCCTCCCATCCGCCTTCGCGCCCAAAGCCGCTTTCGCGCACGCCGCCAAAGCCAGCGGCCGCGTCAAACATGTTGGTGCCATTGACCCAAACCACGCCTGCCACCAGTTTTGGTGCGATGTCCAAGGCAAGGTTCACGTTTTCGGTCCAGAGCGTTGCGGCCAGCCCGTAGCGGGTGTTGTTGGCGACTTCAATGGCCTCGGCTGGGGTGCGGAAGGTGGTGGTGACCAGCACCGGGCCAAAGATTTCTTCCTGCATCAAGGTGGATGCGGGCGACATATTGGTGATCAGGGTCGGTGGGTAATAACAGCCGTTTTCCGGCAGCGCGCAGGGGGCGTGATACACGTCGCCTTCATGCCGTCCGGCGTCGACCATTTTGGTCACGGTTGCGAGCTGTGAGGGATCAATGACCGCGCCCACGTCGATGCTTTTGTCCATCGGATCGCCGATGCGCAGAGTGCCCATCCGGGTTTTCAGCTTGGCATAGAATCTGTCTGCGATGCCCTCTTGCACCAACAGGCGCGAGCCTGCGCAACAGACCTGACCTTGGTTGAACCAGATCGCATCGACCAGACCTTCGATGGCGCTGTCGATATCCGCGTCGTCAAAGACGATATAGGGGGATTTCCCGCCCAGCTCGAGCGTTAACGATTTGCCGGTGCCAGCGGTGGCGCGGCGAATAAGGCGCCCCACTTCGGTTGATCCGGTAAAAGCGATTTTGTCGATGTCTTCGTGGTTCACGATGGCTTCGCCCACGCGCCCGTCGCCGGTCACGATGTTCACCACACCTTTGGGCAGGCCAGCCTCGTTGCAAATTTGCGCAAAGGCCAATGCGGTGAGGGATGTGAATTCGGCGGGTTTCAAAACCACCGTATTGCCCATCGCAATCGCAGGCGCGATCTTCCACGCAAGCATGAGCAGCGGGAAGTTCCAGGGGATGATTTGACCGCAAACGCCAAGGGCTTCGCGGTCGGGCAATTCGGCATCCTGCAATTGCGCCATGCCTGCGTGGTAGTAGAAGTGGCGCGCAACAAGCGGGATGTCGATGTCGCGGGCCTCGCGGATCGGTTTACCGTTGTCGAGCGTTTCCAGAACTGCAAACAGACGCGCGTGTTTTTGCACCAATCGCGCCAGCGCATAAAGATATTGTGCGCGTTTGTGTCCGGGCAGTCCCTCCCATTTCGGTTGTGCTTTGCGTGCGGCTGTGACCGCGCGTTCCACGTCATCGGGGCTGGCTTGGGTGATCTGCGCAAGCTCGGTCCCATGGGCGGGGTTGTTGGTGGCGAATGTGTCACCCGCTTTGGTCATTTTACCGTCGATATACAGACCAAAGGGGGCGTTTGCGGCGATCCAGGATTGCGCCTCGACGGCGCTTTCCGGGGCGAGACCATACTCCATGGTTTCAAAAATCTCTTTGATGGTCATGGCTTATCCAATCGGGTGGCGGTGGCCGGCAGAGTAGTGGCCGGTCAGATGGTGTTCAAGCTGGCGTTCGATGTCGCCCAACAGGGACGAGGCGCCAAAGCGGAAGAGATGCGGGGAAAGCCAATCGTTGCCCAGCTCTTCTTTGATCAAAGCAAGGTAGGTGATCGCGTCTTTTGCCTTGGAAATGCCGCCTGCGGGTTTATAGCCCACGCGGTATCCGGTGCGGTCGAAATAGTCGCGGATCGCACGGATCATCACCAAAGACACGGGCAGGGTGGCGTTCACGCTTTCCTTGCCGGTAGAGGTTTTGATGAAATCTGCCCCGGCCATCATGCAGACAAGGGATGCGCGCGCGACATTGCGCAGGCTGCCCAATTCGCCGGTGGCAAGGATCGCTTTGACATGGGCATCGCCACATGCATCGCGAAAGGCGCGCATTTCGTCATAAAGCGCCTGCCAATTGCCGGTCAGAACGTGACGGCGGGAAATCACGATGTCGATCTCGGTCGCGCCTGCTTTCACGCTTTCGCGAATCTCTTCCACGCGCAGGTGAAAGGGCGACAGGCCCGCCGGAAATCCGGTGGACACAACCGCAATGGGCAGGGTCACGCCCAGCTGATCCATCGTGGCGCGTGCGGGTTCGATCATGTCGTGATACACGCAGACCGCCCCGGTGGTCAGCCCGACCATATCAAGCTGGGCCAACAGGTCGGGACGCACCGGTTGCGCGGCCTTGGCCACCAACCGACGCACACGCCCGGCGGTGTCATCGCCCGACAGGGTTGTCAGGTCTATCATACTGATTGCCTTAAGTAACCAGGCGGCCTGATGTGCTTTTTTGACCGAGCGGCGCCCGGGCAAGCTGGCACAACGACGTTCAATGGCAGAGGTATTGGCTTGGACGCTACGCACCCAATCCATATCCAACTCCATTCCCGGGTTGCGAGCTTCGGCGATTTGGGGCAGCTGATGAGCCGGCGCCTGACCCTGGGGCGTCTGATGCCCTTGTTTGTTGTCACTAAGCACGGTTGATCCCTTTGCGTGATCTATCTGTGTGGTTCTTTGGGGTGTCGGGCCCAAGATTGGCCGAAAACCCCAAGGATGTAAGGGTGCCATGGGGCGGCACGATTGGCAAGATTTACCGTTTGGTAAAAGAATTCAGACGGGCAATCCGACGATATAGCGAAATCTTTCGTCGTTTTGCTGTGGTTCATGCGGTGTTTCGCACGAAGCGCCCATGCATTTCAGCGGAGCGCCTATGACGCGGTAATTGGTTGTTTCCGGTAACATTGTGCGCATAGGATGCTTCATCCGCGTGCATCATTGGGGTTGAGTCCCCGCATGGTTCCAAAAAGGGAGAGGATCCCGTTTTGACCCGGCTTTACCCGGCGCGCGCATTAAAAATGATATGGGAGAACATAAATGACATTCACGATTAAAGCTGCCCTGCTTGGTTCGGCCTTTGCGCTGGCCAGCCCGGCCCTTGCCGCTGGCACCCACCCAGAGACTGGCGAAAAGCTGGCTGATGACCAGACCTTCACCTATCGCGTATTGGATGAGCACACTTCGGTTGACCCGCAAATCGTAGAAGACGTGTCTGGGTCTGAGATCGTGCGCGACCTTTTTGAAGGCCTGTACAACCAAGACAAAGACGGCAATTTGGTGCCGGGCGTGGCCACGGGCTATACCACCAATGACGACAAAACCGTTTACACCTTTACCCTGCGTGACAACGCAAAATGGTCCGATGGCAAACCTGTGACCGCTGGCGATTTTGTGTACGCCTGGCAGCGTCTGGCCGATCCGGCAACTGCGTCCGAGTACCAGTGGTACATGGAAGTGATGAACATCAAAAACGCCAGTTCCGTGATGAAAGGTGACGCGCCTGTGACCGATCTGGGTGTGAAAGCGATTGATGATCACACGCTTGAGGTGACCCTCGAAGGGTCGTTGCCATATTTTGCAAAAACCACCACGCACACTTCGACCTTTCCAACCCCGAAATGGGCGATTGACGCGCATGGTGCGGACTGGATCAAACCTGAAAACATCGTTGTAAACGGGGCGTATAAGCTGACCGAGCATGTGGCCAACGAACGTCTGGTGCGCGAGCGCAACGAGATGTATTGGGACAATGAGGGCACCATCATCGACAAAGTTGTGTCGCTGGTGATCAACGATGAAAACGTGGCGCTGACCCGGTATCAGGCTGGCGAACTTGACCGCACCGAAATTCCGGCGGGTCAGTACCCGGCGCTGTCGAAATCGAACCCGGATGAAGCCACCGCTTTCCCGCGTTTGTGTTCCTATTATTACACCATCAACGTGTCAGACAGCGCGCCGGAGTTCCTGAAAGATGTTCGCGTTCGTCAGGCGCTGTCCTATGCGATCAACCGTGACATCATTGCGGAAAAAGTGCTGCAGGGTGGTCAAACCCCAGCCTACACCTTTACCCCCGGTGCGACCGCTGGCTTTGAAGTTCCATCGGTGGATTACGCAACCTGGACCCAAGACGAGCGGAACGCCAAAGCGGTTGAGCTGATGGCAGAGGCTGGTTACGACAAGTCGAACCCACTGGAACTGAGCCTGATCTACAACACGTCTGAGGCGCATAAAAAAGTCGCCATCGCCGTGTCGCAGATGTGGAAACAGAACCTTGGCGTGAAAGTATCATTAGAGAACCAAGAGTGGAAAACCTTCCTGAACACCCGCGGCGAGCAAAACTATGAAATCGCGCGCGCTGGCTGGTGTGGTGACTATAACGAAGCGTCCACCTTCCTTGATCTGGTTCAGTCCGGTTCAGGTTACAACGATGCCAAGTACAATAACGCAATGGTCGACGAGCTTCTGGCCGGTGCAAAAACCATGGATGACCCACAAGCCAACTATACCAAGGTTGAGGAAATCATCGCAGCTGACATGCCGCTGATCCCGATTTACCACTATGCGGGTAGCTTCATGATCAAATCCGATGTGATTGGCAGCTGGCCGATCAAAAACGTGGAACAGAACTGGTACTCGAAAGACCTTTATAAGGTTGCCGAGTAATCTCTGACCGAAAGGGGGCATCGCACATTGCGGTGCCCCACTTTTTTGCGGCAGACGCTTGTTCACTGGGCTTGAACAGCTTTCAAGAATCTGACACATGCGCTGAATCCGGTAAGGCAACGGATGACACCGGGGACACGCCCGCACCATCCGGGTGCAAAATACCGTAAATTTTTGGTGGGCCAGACGGGAATATCACCCGTTCTCGTTCACATTTGGGAACAGTTTTGGCGGCGCTTGACATTGGTCAAAGTAAACGGCGCGGCCCTGTTACATGAGAGCGTTTTGGGGGACAGGATGTTTAATTTCATCTTAAGGCGGGTCGCAGTGGCGATCCCGACACTGATCATTCTGCTGATCGCCAGTTTCTGGCTGATGCAATCCGCACCGGGTGGCCCGTTCACCTCGGAACGCCCATTGCCGGCGCAGGTGCTTGCAAACATCGAGGCCAAATATGGTCTGGATCAACCAACCCATGTGCAGCTTTGGAACTATGTCGTCGGCATCGTGACCGAATTCGACTTTGGGCCAAGCTATAAATACAAAGACCGTTCGGTGAATGACATCATCGCACAGGGCTTTCCGGTCACCTTGACCTATGGGATCATCTCGTTTGTTCTGGCGATTGTCGTTGGCGGAGTTTTGGGCATGGCAGCGGCCATTCGTCAAAACAGCTGGCTTGATTATTTCGCCGTGGGCATCACCATCGGCGCGCAGGTTCTGCCGAACTTTGTGATGGCGCCGATCCTGATCCTGATCTTTACGCTGTGGCTGGGCTGGTTGCCGGGCGGCGGCTGGAATGGCGGCGAATGGCAGCATTTGATTATGCCGGTGATTGCGCTTTCCACATCTTACATGGCCTCGATTGCGCGCCTGACGCGCTCGTCGATGTTAGAGGTGTTGCGGTCAAACTTTATCCGCACCGCGCGCGCCAAGGGCTTGCCGGACCGCACAATCATTTACCGTCACGCGCTAAAACCAGCGCTGTTGCCGGTGATTTCCTATCTTGGGCCAGCCTTTGTGGGCATGGTGACCGGGTCGTTCATTATTGACGCGATCTTTGGCACCGGCGGCATTGGCTATTTCTATGTAAACTCGGCCTTTAACCGTGACTATGCGGTGATGATGGGGCTGACCATTCTTCTGGGTTCCATGACAATTATGTTCAATATGGTGGTTGATATCCTCTACGCGTGGATCGACCCCAAGATCCGGCTGTGAGGGCTTTGATATGACAGACAAGCTCGTTCAACCTTTTAGCCAAGCCAAAACCGCCGAAATGGCAGAAAATATGACGGCCGGGGACGTTCAGGGCCGGTCGCCCTGGACCGATGCGCGGCGTCGATTTATGCGCAACAAAGCGGCCATGACCTCGGTTTTGGTGCTTTCACTGGTGCTGATTTTCTCGCTGTTTGGCGAGATGATCAGTGAATTTGACAATGAAACCATCGACTGGGACATCCTTGGCAGCGTCAAGGAATTGGGGCGCCCGTCGATTGAAAACGGCCACTTCTTTGGCTTTGATGAAAACGGACGTGACCTTTACAACCGCGTTGTCCAAGGCTCGCGGATCTCGCTAGCGGTGGGCATCGTTGGCGCCTTTGTGGCGGTGGTTGTCGGCACCATTTATGGCGCTACCGCAGGCTTTATCGGCGGACGTGTCGACAGCATCATGATGCGCCTCGTCGATATCTTTATGTCGATCCCTTACATGTTTGTGCTGATTTTGCTGCTGGTTGTGGCGGGTCGTTCAATCACTATGATCTTTATTGGCATCGGGTTGACCGCTTGGCTGGACATGAGCCGGATTGTCCGCGGCCAAACCCTGTCGATCAAAAACCGCGAATATGTGGAAGCGGCTGTGGCCATTGGTGTGCCAACATGGCAGATCATTTTCCGGCACATCGTGCCCAACCTTTTGGGCGTTGTGGTGGTTTATGCGACCCTTTTGGTGCCGCAGATGATCCTGACCGAAAGCTTCATTTCCTTCCTTGGGCTTGGTGTGCAAGAGCCGCTGACCTCTTGGGGCGCACTTATTTCCGAAGGTGTGAAAAGCATGAACTATGGCACCTTGTGGCACCTCGGGTTCCCGCTGTCTTTCTTCATCATCACAATCTTCTGTTTCTTCTTCATCGGCGACGGGTTGCGCGACGCGCTCGATCCAAAAGACCGCTAGGGGGTATGCAAAATGGCACTACTTGAAGTCCGTGACCTGAGCGTCAAATTCGACACCCCTGATGGCACGGTGACCGCCGTGGACGGGATCAGCTTTGACCTGAATGCCGGGGAAACCCTTGGTGTTGTTGGGGAAAGTGGATCGGGGAAATCCCAGTCTGTGTTTGCCATGATGGGCCTTTTGGCGCAAAATGGGAAAGCGACCGGGTCAGTAAAACTGGATGGTCAGGAAATCCTGAACCTTCCGATTGCCCAGCTGAACAAGATCCGCGCTGAGAAAATTGCGATGATCTTTCAGGATCCGATGACCTGTTTGAACCCCTATCTGAAGGTGTCTGATCAGATGGCAGAGGTGCTGACGCACCACCAAGGTCTGTCCAAATCGGACGCCGTCAAACGGTCCGTGGATCTGCTGGATGCCGTGCGTATTCCCGAAGCGAAAAAGCGCATCAATATGTACCCGCATGAATTTTCGGGCGGTATGCGTCAGCGCGTGATGATCGCGATGTCTCTTTTGTGTAAACCCGATGTACTGATCGCGGATGAACCAACAACCGCGCTTGATGTGACGGTGCAGGCCCAGATCATGGATCTGATGTCGGACCTGCAAAAAGAGTTCAACATGGCGATTGTCCTGATCACCCACGACCTTGGGGTTGTGGCGGGATCCTGCAAGGAAACGCTGGTCATGTATGGCGGGCAGCAGATGGAATATGGCACCACTGAAGGCTTGTTTGAAATGCCGACCCACCCATATACGATGGGGCTTTTGAAGGCGGTGCCGCGTCTGGATGTGGAAAGCGCAAAGCTGGCCACAATCCCGGGCAGCCCGCCCAATATGATGAACATGCCCAAAGGGTGCCCGTTTTCGCCGCGCTGTGATTTTGCCGATGCGACCTGCTTTGAGGTGCGCCCCACGCTGGACGGGGTTGCGGGGCGTAAAGTGCGCCGCCGCGCCTGTCTGAAATCACTGGAGGAGCTGGCATGAACGACCAATCAAAAATCACCGAACCTCTGTTGTCCGTACGTGATCTGAAGGTCTGGTTTGGCATCAAACGCGATGGCGCGATGCCTTGGACCCCAAATGACACGCTGAAAGCGGTGGATGGGGTCGACTTTGACCTGATGCCCGGTGAAACCCTTGGTATTGTTGGCGAAAGTGGTTGCGGAAAATCCACGCTTGCGCGCGCGGTGATGCGTATGGTGCCCGCTGAGGCCGGCACCGTGATGTGGTTGGGCGATGACCTTTTAACCCTGTCAAAGCGCGAGATGAACGTGCACCGCAAAGAAATGCAGATGATCTTTCAGGATCCTTTGGCGTCCCTGAACCCCCGCATGACCATTGGTCAGATCGTGGCGGAACCGCTGAAAACGCATTTCCCGGACCTGTCTGGGTCCGAGGTAAAAACCCGCGTGCGTGAAGTGCTGGATCGTGTGGGGATTTTGCCCAATATGATCAACCGCTATCCGCATGAGTTTTCGGGCGGTCAATGTCAGCGCATCGGGATTGCGCGGGCCTTGGTGGTGAAACCCAAGATGATCATCTGTGATGAACCTGTGTCCGCGCTTGATGTGTCCATTCAGGCGCAGGTGATTAACCTTTTAATGGAACTGCAGGAAGAAATGGGGCTGAGCCTTATTTTCATCGCGCATGATCTGTCTGTGGTGAAACACATCTCAACCCGGGTGATGGTGCTTTACTTGGGTAATGTGATGGAGATTAGCGAGTCTGATCAGCTCTATCGCGCGCCGGGGCATCCTTACACCGAGGCGCTGATTTCGGCGGTTCCGATTCCGGATCCCAAGGCGGAAGCGTCAAAAGAGGTGATGATTTTGGATGCGGATCTTCCGTCGCCTTTAAGCCCCCCATCGGGCTGTGTGTTCCGCACCCGGTGCCCGCACGCGAAAGAGATCTGCGCGCAGGAAAAACCTCTGCTGACAGATCGTGGGAATGGGCAACAGGTGGCCTGTCACTTGCGGTAAGTCGCTCTTTACAAAAGAAAAAGCCCTCGCATCTGTGGGGGCTTTTTTTATGTGCTGAGGTCGAGACGTTTTTTTGCCTCCGGCGGGGATATTTTTGGAAAGAGGAAGAGGGGCGTTAAATGGCAGCGGCCGGAAAGCCGATTTCATCCAAAAGCGCAATCACCTGATCGGCTTCAATCCCTGTGACCGTGATCCGCCGGTTGTCCATGTCAAACGCCAGCTCAACAGCGGCGCCTTCTGCCATCAACGTGTCGGTGATTGAGGCTTTGCAGTGGCCGCAGCTCATGTCTGGTACGTTAAAAGTCGTCATCTTACGGTCCTTCGCAATTGCGGGTTCAGCGCGACAATCTTGCACAGGCAAGATGGGGTCAAGGGGGCATTGGCGGTCGCAACGCCTCTTGACCTTTTGTCGCAGCGAACCACCTATGGAAGGCACGTTGATCTACCCCGAAAGGTCCGGCCATGCGCCCCGCAAAACGCTTGTCATTGGAAATTGAAAACCTGTCCTGCGCGTCTTGTGTTGGGCGTGCGGAAAAGGCGTTGGCGGCGGTTGAAGGTGTGGTCGAGGTCACGGTTAATTTGGCCACAGAGACCGCTACGGTACAGTTTACCACTCCGGCCACCACGGCGGGTTTGGCGGCGGCTTTGGACCGGGCAGGATATCCCGCGCGCCGTGAAACAACGGTTCTGGATGTGGGCGCGATGTCCTGTGCGGCCTGTGTCGGGCGGGTGGAGCGGATGTTGTCGGCCACCCCCGGTGTGCTAGAGGCGCGGGTGAACCTTGCCACCGAACGTGCCTTTGTGACCTATTTGGGTGGCGCTGTGACACCGGATGAGATGGCGATAAAGCCAACAAAAGCTGGGTTCCCGACGACCCCTCGGGATGAGGATGGCCCGCGCGTGGACAGCAAAGCCCAAGACGCGCGGCGTCTGGGCCAAGCGGCGATGGTTGCCGCCCTTTTGGCGGCCCCGGTGTTTGTGCTGGAAATGGGCGGGCATGTGTTCCCCGGCTTTCATCATTGGATTGCGGCGAACATCGGGATGCGGGTCAGCCATGTTATCCAGATGATTCTGACGGCATTGGTTCTGGCCGGGCCGGGCCGGTTGTTTTTCACCAAGGGTGTGCCAGCGTTATTGCGCGGTGCGCCTGATATGAATGCGTTGGTGGCTTTGGGCACTTCGGCGGCGTTTCTGTACTCTGCTGTGGCGACAATTGCGCCTAAGGCCCTGCCGGCTGGCACGGCAAATGTCTATTTTGAAGCGGCGGCGGTGATTGTCGTTTTGATCCTATGCGGGCGGGTGATGGAAGCCCGCGCCAAGGGCCAAACCGGCGAAGCGATCCGCGCCTTGGTTGCTCTGCAACCCCATGATGCGCTGGTGGAAATCGACGATGCCACGGTCACGCGCCCGATCGCCCAAGTGGTCACCGGCGAGGTCTTGTTGGTCAAACCCGGCGCACGCGTGCCTTTGGACGGAGAGGTCATTTCCGGCACCAGTTACATGGATGAGGCGATGATCACCGGCGAACCTGATCCCGTTGCCAAATCCCCCGGCGATACCGTTGTGGGCGGCACAGTGAATGGCGCGGGCAGCCTGCGGGTTAAGGTCACAAAAACTGGCCCCGATACGATGTTGTCGCAGATCATTCGCATGGTTGAAGACGCACAGGGTGCCAAGCTGCCGATCCAAGCGTTGGTGGACCGGGTGACCGCCGTATTTGTCCCCGCTGTGATGGGCATCGCGGCAGTCACCGTCCTGATTTGGCTTCTCATCGGCCCGACACCTGCGTTGGGTTTGGCGTTGGTTGCGGGGGTGTCTGTGCTGATCATTGCCTGCCCCTGTGCGATGGGGCTGGCGACGCCGACCTCGATCATGGTGGGCACCGGGCGCGCCGCACAATTGGGGGCGCTGTTTCGGCGTGGTGACGCGCTTCAGATGTTGCAAGATGCGCAAGTGGTGGCATTTGACAAGACCGGGACCTTGACCGCTGGCCGACCAGAGCTAACCGAATTTTTGCTGGCGCCTGAACAGGACGCGGATGCGGTTTTGGCGATGATTGCTGCAGTTGAGGCTGAAAGTGAACATCCTTTGGCGCAGGCCATCACACGCGGAGCCGCCGCACGCGGCATCAAGGCACCAAAGGCACGGGCGTTTCAGGCCGAAGTTGGCATGGGCGTGCACGGCATCGTGGACGGGAAAACCGTTCTGATCGGGTCGCAACCCTTCATGGTACGCGAGGGCGTGCCCCTGACAGATCTTGCGGAGCAAGCCGGGCCTTTACGCGCCCAAGGCCACAGCGTGTTTTTTGCCGCGGTTGAGGGCGTTTTGGTGGCTTTGATTGGCGTGTCTGATCCCATCAAACCGGACACAAAACCCGCGCTTGATGCGCTGCATGATCAGGGCAAAAAGCTGGCAATGATCACCGGGGATGACGCAGGCACCGCAGCGGCCATTGCGAAACAGCTTGGCATTGATCACGTGGTGGCCGGGGTTTTGCCCGGTGGAAAGGTCTATGCATTGCAATCGCTTAGGGCAGATTTTGGCCCGGTTGCCTTTGTTGGTGACGGCATCAATGACGCCCCCGCCTTGGCCGAGGCGGACGTGGGCCTGGCCATTGGATCCGGCACCGATGTGGCGATTGAAGCCGCCGATGTGGTCTTGTCGTCAGACAGCCTGTCAGGTGTGGTCAACGCCTTTGATATCAGTCACCGCACCATGGGGAACATCCGACAAAATCTGATCTGGGCGTTTGGCTATAACGTCATCTTAATTCCGGTTGCTGCGGGGCTGCTTTTCCCGATTTGGGGCATCATGTTGTCGCCGATGCTGGGGGCGTTTGCGATGGCGGCGTCCTCGGTGATGGTGCTGACAAATGCGCTGCGCCTTCGGTGGGTGAAACCCGTGCTTTAGGCGCGGATGCGGGCAAAATGTTGATGGATATCAATGCAGCTGCGCCCAGATTGGTTATGTATCAAACGACCATATAACGCAGGCGGCCCCCTGTGCCCACCATAGGAGAGAGCCATGGATGCCCATCCGCTCAACACCCTTTTTAATCCGAAATCAGTGGCCGTGTTCGGCGCCAGTGTGACCAGCAATTCGGTTGGCGCGCTGACCTATGCCAACCTGTTGTCCGGGGGGTTTAAGGGTGCGATTTATGCCGTTAATCCCAAGCATAAGATGTTGGGGGATGCGGCATGTTTTGCCAAAATCGCTGACCTGCCGGAAGATGTTGATCTGGCGGTGATCGCAACGCCCGCGCGCACGGTGCCCGCGATTTTGCGCGACCTTGGTGAGGCCGGGGTGAAAAATGCCATTGTCCTGTCGGCGGGCTTTGGCGAAGGGGCGGCAAAAGGCAAAGCATTGGAGGCAGAAGCCATCGCCATCGCGCGTCGGTATGGCATTCGGTTTATGGGGCCAAATTGCGTTGGGCTTACACGCCCTTGGTTGGGGTTGAACGCGTCTTTCTTGCGTACCGAGGCCCCCAAAGGGCGCTTGGCGTTTGTGTCACAATCCGGTGCGCTTTTGTCCGCGATTGCCGATTGGGCGGGGCCGCATCATTCGGGGTTTTCCGCGATGGTCAGCCTTGGCAACTCGACCAATATTGACTTTGGCGATGTGGTTGAATTTCTCGCGATGGATCCCAAAACCGATGCGATCCTTTTGTATGTCGAAGGGGTGCGTGATGCGCCGGGGTTTTTGTCGGCGCTCAAACACGCCTCGCGGATGAAGCCAGTGATCGTGATGAAATCTGGCCGTCACGCCGTCAGCGCCGAAGCGGCCCACACCCACACTGGCGCGTTGATTGGATCAGACGCTGTATTTGACGCGGCGATTGAACGGGTGGGCGCGGTGCGTGCGGACACTTTAGGCCAGCTTTTTGCCGCCGCTGAAATCCTTGCCACCACGAAAAAAGCCAGTGGAAAACGCCTGTGTATTGTCACAAATGGCGGCGGGGCAGGGGTTTTGGCCGCGGATCGCGCGGTGGATTTGGGGCTGGAATTGAAGCCGCTCTCTGACAAAACAAAAGCCGCCCTCGACCAGATATTGCCCCCTTATTGGAGCCACGCAAACCCCGTTGATATCCTGGGGGACGCCACCCCCGACACCTACGGCGCCGTGGTCAAAGCGGCGGTGAATGACCCCGACAATGATGGTGTTCTGGTGATGCTGACACCCCAAGCGATGACCGATGCGATCGCCGCTGCGCGGGCCGTCATCGACGCCCTTCCCAAGCGGCGCAAAAAACCTGTGCTGGCGTGCTGGATGGGCGAAAGCTCGGTGTCTGAGGCGCGGAATTTACTGAGCGAAAACGGGGTTTCCGATTTCCAAACGCCCGAACGCGCGGTCGAAGGGTTCAGCTATCTGGCGAAACATCACTGCAATCGCAAGCTCGCACTGGAAATGCCCCGCGCTTTGGCCCCTGAAGCGCAACCCGATTACGAAGGCGCGCGGATGATCATTGATGGTGCGCTGTCCGAGGGGCGTAAAATGCTGTCGGACATGGAAAGCAAGGCGCTGTTGCGCGCGTTCCACGTGCCCGTGAACATGACAATCGAGGCGCGTGATCCGCGTGAGGCTTTGGTTGCTGCTGAGACCCTTGGCTTTCCAATTGCGATGAAGATCAACTCGCCCGATGTGGTGCATAAAACCGATGTGGGCGGGGTTAAGATCAACATCGCCCATGCTGCCAGCGTCAAGCGCGCCTTTCATGAAATCACGTCAAACGCCCGCAAAGCCTTGCCCGATGCCAAGATTTTGGGCGTGACGGTTGAGCCGATGGCCAAGATCGCCCAAGCGCGTGAATTGGTGGTTGGCGCCAGCCGGGATCCGATCTTTGGCCCAACCGTTTTGTTTGGCGCAGGCGGCACGATGGTTGAGGTGATGCGCGACAGCGCGGTCGCCCTTCCGCCGCTGAACGCCGTCTTGGCAGAACGCCTGATTCGCCGTACGCGGGTGGCCAAAGCCTTGGAAAAGTTCCGCGATTACGCCCCCGCAGATCGCGCGGCGATTGTTGATGTATTAAAACGCGTTTCCAAAATCGTAAGTGAATTGCCCGAGGTTTTATCCCTTGATATCAACCCCTTGATGGCTGGTCCCGAAGGGGTTTTGGCGGTGGATGCGCGCATTGAAATTGCCCGCCCCCCGGCCTGTGATGGGGCTTATGACCATATGGCCATCCATCCTTATCCGCGTCATTTGATGCGCCAAACCTATCTGTCGGATGGCACGCCGTTGATGATCCGCCCCATTCGGACCGATGACGCCGAGCATGTGCAGGATTTCACCCGTGATCTGTCAGAGGAAAGCCGGTTCATGCGCTTTATGGGGCAGGTGAATGAGCTGTCGCCAGAGATGCTTGCCCAGTTCACCCAGCTTGATTACCGGCGCGAAATGGCGCTGGTGGCGATGGCGGAATTGGACGGTGAAGAGGTGCAGGTCGGCGTGGCGCGTTACGTGATCAACCCTGATGAAAAGTCATGTGAATTCGCCGTGGTGGTGTCGGACCTGATCCAACATCAGGGGCTTGGAACCAAACTGATGAAGGGGCTGTTTCACGCCGCACAAGAACACGGGCTAGAGGTGATCGAAGGGTCCGTTCTGAAGAAAAACGCGCCGATGCTGCGTCTGATGAAAGAGCTGGGCTTTACCCAACGGCCAGACCCTGATGATCGGGATCTGTGCATCGTTGAACGCTGGTTATGACATAAAAATTGGCAAATTTGAGGGAGGACAAAGATGCTATCAATGATTTCACATCCGGAGTGCCGGAACCATGACGCCGGGCCTTTGCACCCGGAAACCAAGGCGCGGTTGGATGCGATCAACAACCAGTTGATCATGTCGGGCATGGATTATGTGCTGCAACATCGCGACGCGCCGATTGTGTCACGCGAACAGTTGGAACGGGTGCATGACGCAGATTATCTGGACCGGGTTTATGCGCTGGCACCGGGCGAAGGCATGCGATCGGTTGAGGTGGATGGCGACACGGTGATGAGCCCCGGAACCCTGCGCGCGGCCGAACGTGCGGCGGGGGCGGGTGTGATGGGGGTTGATCTGATTATGGCCGGCGAGGCCAACCCGATTTTCTGCGCCGTGCGCCCGCCGGGCCACCATGCTGAACGCGGTGTTGCGATGGGATTTTGCCTTTTCAACAATATCGCCGTTGCCGCCGCCCACGCACTTGAAGCCCACGGGTTGTCGCGCGTCGCCATTGTGGATTTCGACGTGCACCACGGCAATGGAACCGAAGAGATTTTCAAAGATGAACCGCGCGTGCTGTTTTGTTCAAGCTTTCAACACCCGTTTTATCCCTTTACCGGCCATGAGAAAGAGACCGACAATCTGGTCGATATTCCCCTGTCTGCAGGGGCCGGAAGTGCCGAATTTCGCGAGGCAGTCAGCGCCCATTGGATCCCGCATCTCAGGGATTTCAAACCGGAAATGCTGTTGATTTCTGCCGGGTTTGATGCCCACACGGCGGACGACATGTCGTCGGTCAACCTTGTGGATGCGGACTACGAATGGGTCACGCGCGAACTTAAGGCCGTGGCAGATGAATTCTGTCACGGGCGGTTGTTGTCGATGCTTGAGGGCGGGTATGAGCCCGAGGTTCTGGCCCGGTCCGTGGTCAAGCATCTGGATGTGTTGTTGGGGTAAGCCTTTACAAAATCAATCGGTTACAAGAAAAAACGCGCGGGTGAAAGATCTGCAACGCTCTCGGCTGACAGCTCTGGCGCGCGCCCGCCGATCACATCGGCCAACAGTTGCGAGGCGGCGGGTGAGGTTTGAAACCCGTACCCCCCTTGCCCCGCGCACCAGACGAATGCCTCATCTTGGGGGGCGCGGCCCAAGACCAAATTGCGATCTGGGGCAAAGCTGCGCAACCCGGCCCAATTTGCAATCATCCGCGTGACGGGTTCGGTCACCTGCGCTTCATATCGCGCCAGCCCTTCGGCCAGCACCATGTCGTCGGCCCAGGCATCTTGCGGCGGGACCGGGTCCTCTTCTTCTGGTGACACAATCAAGGCGCCCGCGTCGGGTTTGGCGTACCAACTTTCCGCAGCCCCCATGAACATCGGCCAATGGGTCACATTGTGATTTTCTGGGGCGGGAATGCGTGCAATAGATCGGCGGTATGGTTGAATGCCAATGGGGGGCAGGCCCGCCAGTTTTGCGACCTCATCCGCCCAAGCGCCTGCGGCATTGACCAAGACATGCCCTTCAAAACTGTCACCCCCACAGCCCACCCGCCAACCGTTTGAGGTGCGGGTGATTTGATCAACCTGCGCGCCGGTTTTGATGCTGCCATTGGCGCGAATGTCTCGGGCAAAATTCTGGAGGAGCAGATCGGTGTCAATGTCCCACGCGTCCGGGTGATACCCCGCGCCGGTCAGCGTGTCTGGGTTTAGAATTGGCACCAAATCGGTGGCTTCTGTTGGGGTGATATAGGGCATGTTCATGGCGGCCAAATCTTGCGCCAACGCCTCTTCTTGCCCGGCTCCGGCCACCAGCATTAAGCCGCGTGGGGACAGCACGCCGCCATTCTCAGTCTCGTGGTATGCGCGCGAGGCACGGTTCAGTTCAATCACCCGCGGGGCGCCATATTGCTGTTCGAACATCGCCGCAGAGCGGCCCGAAGCGTGATAGGCCAGCGCCTTTTCGCCTTCGCAGACCAGCACCGTGCCAAGTTTTGACAGCCGCGCGCCGGCCGAAATTCCGGCGATACCGCCGCCGATAATGATGAAATCATACATGCTCTTCGATCCTGTCTGTGGCCGGCGGTGGGGTTGGTGTAAGTGCGGTGATACGTGCGTAAAGATCTGATGTCATGTGACAATTCACCCCGTCAAGCGAGGGGATGAGTTGATCCAATGTGCGGGCCGACAGGATCGGGGCAGGGCGGGTCGGATGGGCAGCGGCCCACGCCACCGCGAGTGTCGCGGGGTGAGTTCCCACCTCTTGCGCAATCTCGCACAAGCCAGCAGCGGCTGTGTGCATCCAATCCTGAGCATAACGCGCGCCGTAGCGGGGATCTTGGTTTAAACGGCCCGCGCTGCCCGTGCCATATTTACCGGTCAAAAGCCCCGCCCCAAGTGGCGAATAGGTTGCAGCCAGAATGTTTTCGGCGGCACACATCGGCAGCAATTCCACCTCGGCCTGTCGTTTCACCAAGGAATACATTGGCTGGATGACATCAATGCGGGTTCCCATGGTTTGTGCCACGGATTGTGCTTTCATCACTTGCCACGCGGCGAAATTGGACAGGCCCAAATAGCGCACGGCCCCTTCGTCCTGCATGGCGGCCAACGTGGTGATTTGCGCCTCAAGTGAAAGGTTTGGGTTGACGCGGTGCAGGTAAAGGATATCGATCATATCCTGCCCCAACCGTTTGCGCGACAGGTCAAATTCATCGCGCAAGTTGGCCAGATTGTCCGGGCTATGATAGCCGATTTTGGTGGCAATCAGCACATCATCGCGGTGGGGTTTAGCCAGCTGTCCCAGCATCGTTTCTGAGGCGCCAGCTGTGTAGAGATGCGCGGTGTCGAAATGGGTGATCCCGGCGTCTAAACAGGCGTCGAACATGGCGCGGGCGGCGGTCGGATCTGCGGGGCCGCCAAATTGCATGGTTCCGAAAGCAAAGCGGCTGATCGGGGTGCCGTTTGATGAAGTAAGCTGTGTCATGCGGCGACATTTGCATGGGTTATCGAAAAGAAAAACCCTAAAGCGTTTCGGGATAATCCTGTGACACTTGTTTATCCCGAAACGCCCTCACCATCGACATCTCTTGCCGCGTTTCGGTTTTTCCCTGACGCAGGTTAGAACCGAAACGCTTTAAATGAGACGCCCCCACACCAAGGGGCATGGGGGCATCAACACGCGCAGGTGCTGGGTGGGGGACAGGAAATGAACACCCAGCGGTGGCGCGTGAATTCGGAGTTTTGGCTTAGATAAAGGCGCAGTAACTATAGCTGACAGAGGGGGGGACGCCTTCGGTGCGCCTGTCATCCATGGCTTTCAGCGGACCGGCGATTGCGATCAACGCGGCGAGAAGCAAGGCTTTTTTCATTTTGTGACCTCCATGTCTGCTGTGTTCTTGGGGGTGTTACGCAGCGGGGCTGGGTTTCCGTCACTTTTTTCTGAAAAAATGTGGACCAAATAGGAAATGCCCCGCCATTTACGGCAGGGCATCTGTGTGAGAGATGAGGTTGTGCAGGTTAGCCACGGCCAAAATCTTCGGGTGTCAGCACGCCATCCCCATTGCGGTCTTGGCGGGTGAACCATGGATCAAGCGCTTGTTGAAATTCCTCGCGGGTGACCTGTCCGTCGCCGTTGAGGTCAGCGTTTTGACGTTCCATTGACACGGCGGCCCCATGTTCGCCCATGCCCGTGCCTTGCCCCTGACCGCCAGCCTGACCGTTTCCTTGACCGTTCCCCCGGCCTTTGCCTTGTCCGCCACCGTTGCCTTGGCCCATGCCTTTACCCTGACCTGCACCCTGGCCACCCCCCTGGCCTTTGCCCGCGTTTTGGCCGATGCCGTTCAGCTCCATGTCGGCCGCGCGGGTTTCGTCAAACAACACATATTCTTCGGCGGTCAACACACCGTCTTCGGTCTCATCAAACATGTTGAAGATGTCATCGCGCCGCTCGCGGGCTTCAGCCATTGTGACAATGCCGTCCTCATCCAGATCCCACATTTCAAAGAAATGTGCGCCGGGTTGGTTTTGCGCCATGGCCGGGGCTGACAGGGCAATCAAAAGGGCGATCGGGGCGGTGTAGGTTGTGAGGATTTTCAGCATTGTCTTACTCCGTTTCAATGTCGTCTTATTCATAAAACGGAATGCGGGCGCGTTTCCGTCGCCCGAAACCAAGAAAACCACAAAAAAAGGCCCCGCGGGTTGCAGGGCCTTTTAAGTCAGTGTGTTAGAAGGATCAGTTTGACGGGATTTCCGCCTCGATGCCTTCAACGTAGAAGTTCATGCCAGCCAAGGTGCCGTCATCTGCGGTTTCACCTTCTGCCAGCCAGACTGATCCGTCTTGCTTGTTCAGCGGGCCGGTGAACGGGTGATAGGTGCCCGCGCCAATGGCGTCGCGCAGGGCTTCTGCTTCGGCTTTTACATCGGCTGGAACCGCGTCGGTGATTTCACCAATGCCAACCATGCCCGGGCCAATGCCGTCCCATGTGGCGCCGGTTTCCCATGTGCCGTCCATCGTCGCCTGAACGCGCGCGATGTAGTAAGGGGCCCAATCGTCGATGATTGAGGTCACGCGCGGGAAGGGGGCGTATTCATACATGTCGGACGCCTGACCAAAGGTCACAACGTTCCCTGCCTCTTTCGCGGCCGCGTGGGGCGCGGTGCTGTCGGTGTGTTGCAAAATCACATCCGCACCCTGTTCGATCAACGCCTTGGCGCTGTCCGCTTCTTTCGCCGGGTCCATCCATGTATAGGCCCAGATGATTTTGAACTGAACGTCCGGGTTCACGCGTTTGGCGTGGATATAGGCCGAGTTGATGCCCCGGATCACTTCAGGGATCGGGAAGGATGCGATGTAACCGACGATGTTCGATTTGGTCATCTTGCCCGCAATGTGGCCCTCGATCGCGCGACCTTCGTAAAAACGTGCGCCATAGTTTGCGGCGTTTGGTGCGGTTTTATAGCCGGTGGCATGTTCGAATTTCACATTCGGAAATTTCTGCGCCACGTTCATGACTGGATCCATATAGCCAAAGGATGTGGCAAAGATAATGTCAGCACCCGACAGGGCCATTTGCGACATCACGCGTTCCGCGTCGGCACCTTCTGGCACGGTTTCTTGATAAATCAGTTCAACCTTATCGCCAAAATGTTCAGCCATTTGGGTGGCGGAATGGTGGTGGGCTTGGCTCCAGCCGCCATCGGTGATGGGGCCAACATAGACAAAGCCAACTTTGGTTTTGTCGTCGGCTTGGGCCGCACCGGTCAGCCCGGCCACAAGTGCCACACCTGTTAGCAGTGATTTCAATGCACGCATTCTATTCTCCCTTGGTGGATTTAGCAGACTTCATTTGGGGTTCTTTTTCCGGCTCATTGCCGGAATTAGCAAGTTTTTTCTTGATGTTGGTTTCGGATTCCAAAAGGGCGGTGGTGATGATCGCGCTTGGCACCGCAATCACCCCAAGCCCCAGAAACAGAACAAAGGTGGTGAAAACCCGCCCGCCCGGCGTGATGGGCACCATGTCGCCATAGCCCACGGTGGTAAAGCTTGCGACCGCCCACCACAGGCTTTGCGGGATGGATGTGAACACATCGGGTTGGGCGTCATGTTCAAAGATGTAGATCCCGACCGAGGCAACATACAGCATGAGGGCGGCGATAATGCCAAAGATCGCCAGCTCGCCGCGCACCTCTTGAAAGGCATTGACCAGCCGCTCCATTGCGTGACTTCCGCGAAAGAGTTTGAACAGCCGCACAAGACGCAACAGACGAAAGGTGCGCACGACCTGCCATTGCGGGGTCATCAGGGCGATGGCGGGCAGGATGGTCATCAGATCCACCAGCCCCCAAAAGCTGAACACATAGCGCAGCTTTCGGTCCGTGCAGATGAGGCGGAGCAGGTATTCGGTGGTGAAAATTGCCAGAACCAAAACCTCAAACTTAAACAATACCCCGCGCCAAACGGCGGGCAGGTTGGGTTCGGTTTCCACAGCAATCGCCACCGCAGACAATAAGATCAACGCGTCCATTCCCCGCGCGACAAGCCCCCCAAACACGGGGTGGCTGCCGTCGAGAATGTCGATGATCTCTTTGCGTGTCACGGTGCTGCGCCCCTAATGTGTCGCGTGAAAGATTTTGCCAAGCGCGCCGGGCGCGCCGTGATTGCCCTTAAGCGAAATAATCACAAGCACAACGATGGTGATCACATAGGGCGACATGGCCAAAACCTCGATGGGGACAGGCACACCCGCCGCCTGCAGGTTCAGCTGAAGCACGGTGATCCCGCCAAAAAGATAGGCACCCAAAAGCACGCGCCACGGCCGCCAGCTGGCAAAAACCACAATGGCCAAAGCAATCCAACCGGCCCCGGCGGTCATCCCATCGACCCATTGCGGCACCCGCACAAGCGAAATATAAGCCCCGCCCAATCCCGCGCAGGCCCCGCCAAAGGCAATCGCCATCAAGCGCACGCGAATGACTTTATACCCAAGCGCGTGGGCCGCATCGTGGTTTTCGCCGACCCCGCGCAGGATCAGCCCGGCGCGCGTGTGTTTCAAAACATACCATGTGCCGGCGATGATCATCAGGCTCACGTAAATCATCGGGTCGTGTTTAAAAAGGATCGGACCCAGCACGGGAATGTCGCTTAAAAGCGGGATTTCCATTTTCGCCAGCGTGGTGACCTTCATCCCCTCGTAAGGTTTGCCGATCAGCGAGCTAAGCCCCAGCCCAAAAAGCGTCAGACCAAGGCCCGTTGCCACCTGATTTGACAGCAAATATTGCGTCAAAATGCCAAAAAGCATCGACAGCGCCGCCCCGGCAATCGCTGCGCCCACAAAGCCAAGCGCAGGGGTCTCGGTGTTCACGGTGATGGCAAAGCCGACCACCGCCCCGGTGATCATCATGCCCTCAACCCCAAGATTCAGAACACCCGCTTTTTCCACCACCGCTTCGCCAATAGCCGCCAGCAAAATGGGCGTTGCCGCCACCATGAGCGAGGCAATCAGAAGGATCGGATTGATTTGTGACAGGTCCATAATATCTCCTCCTTACGCGTTTTTCAGTGTGAAACGAATGCGGAAATTGGTCAGCATATCCATCGCCAACAGGAAAAACATCAGCATTCCCTGAAACATCTGAATGGCCGCCCCGGGCAGGCCCAGCATCAATTGTGCCAGCTCGCCCCCAATATACGTCAGCGCCATCAAAAGCCCCGCCAGCAGGATCCCGATGGGGTGCAACCGGCCCAGAAAGGCCACGATGATCGCGGTAAATCCATAACCGGAATTAAAGTCGATGGTGACTTGCCCGGCGGGGCCTGACACCTCAAACATCCCTGCCATCCCGGCCAGTGCGCCCGAGATGCCCAGACAAAACAGAACCAACCGCGTGGGGTTCACACCCGCAAACCGCGCCGCCCTTGGCGCTTGACCGGTCAGGCGCACGTGAAAACCCAGCATGTGACGGGTCAGCAAAACATAGGCGAAAATCACCGCGATAAAGGCAAAAACCACGCCCCAATGCATGCCGGTGCCTGCGATCAGCTCGGTGTTATAGGCGGCAGGAAAGTCGCGAAAGTTGCGCGATCCGGGAAACCCCATGCCGTCAGGATTTTGCAAAAGCCCCTGACTGACCGAGGCCAAAAGGGCTTCGGCCACGTAAACCAACATCAAGGACACCAGAATTTCATTGGTGCCAAATCGGGTTTTTAAAACACCGGGGATCATCGCCCAAGCCCAGCCTCCAAAGGCCCCGGCCAAGATCATCGCCGGGAAGATAAGGATGTTTTCGGTTGGGTAAAAGGCAAGCCCCACAGCGGCGCCGCAAATGGCGCCCATGATGTATTGCCCTTCGGCCCCAATATTCCAGACGCCCGCGCGAAAGCCAAGCGACAGACCAATGGCGATCAGGATCAGTGGGGCCGCTTTCACCAAAAGCTGCGGTCGCGAATAGGGGCCAAATGTTTCGTGAAACAGGGGGTCCCAGAAAATTGTGCGGATGCTCTCAATCGGGTCTTTGCCCAAAGCCCAGAACATAATGCCGCCCGCGATCATCGTGGCAATCACTGCCAAAACCGGGGTGGCTGTGGCCCAAAACCGCGACGGCGAGGGGCGTTTTTCCAATATCAGCGAAGGTCGGATCATTCTGCGTCCTCCAAAGCGGGGGCATGTATGCCGCCAATCATCAAACCAATCTTCTCAACCGTCAGGCCACGTGTGGGCACCGGCTCTGCCAACCGCCCCTCATTGAGCGCGGTAAACCGGTCAGAAACCTCTAGAATTTCATCCAAATCTTGCGAAATGACGATCACAGCGGTGCCGCCCGCCGCAAGATCCAGCAAAGATTGCCGGATGTCCGCAGCCGCTGATGCATCCACGCCCCAAGTCGGTTGGTTCACCACCAAGACTTCGGGTTTTTGCAACACCTCGCGACCAATGACGAATTTCTGCAAGTTCCCGCCAGACAGTGACCGTGCCGCATTGGCAGGCCCCGGCGTGCGCACGTCAAACTCCTCGATCACCCGCTTGGCGTAATCTTCGGTTTTGCCCCAGCGCAGAAAGCCCCGTTTGGTCAGGCGCTGACGTACAGCGGCGGTCAAAAGCGCGTTTTCCGTCAGGCTCATGTCGGGTGCTGCCGAATGGCCCAAGCGTTCTTCGGGGGCTGATAAAACCGCCAAGGCGCGGCGTTCGTTGGGGCCAAGCTTGGCAATCGGTACACCGTTCAACAGCACCGCTCCGCTGGTCAATCGCGCCTCGCCGGACAGGGCGGCCAAAAGCTCGTCCTGACCATTGCCCGCCACGCCGCCAACGCCCAAAACCTCGCCCGCGCGTACCTCAAGACTCACGTCGCGCAGATCGGTGCCAAAGGTGCTGGGGGTGTAAAGCGTGACATGATCCATCGCCAATACAACATCACCGGGTTCCGAGGCATCGCGCTCTGGCACATGAAGGGTCGTGCCCACCATCATTTCCGCCAGCTCTTTGGCCGACTTTTCGCGCGGATCACAGGTATCGACCACCTTGCCCAAGCGCAGGATCGTGGCGTGTTCACACAGCGAACGGATTTCCTCAAGCTTGTGGGAAATATACAGAATTGCCGTGCCTTCTTGCGTCAGCTTACGCAAGGTTTCAAAAAGGATATCAACCTCTTGCGGGGTCAGGACCGAGGTCGGCTCATCCATGATCAAAAGCTTGGGGTCTTGCAAAAGACAGCGAATAATCTCAACCCGCTGACGTTCGCCCGCAGACAATTCGCCGACGATGCGATCTGGATCAAGCGGCAGGCCATAAGCCTTGCTGACCTGACGGATCCGGGCGGTTAATTCGCGGGGTTTGGGGGGATTGTCCATGCCAAGGGAAATGTTTTCCGCCACACTCAGCGCGTCAAACAGCGAGAAATGCTGGAACACCATCGCCACACCTGCGGCCCGTGCGGCGGCGGGGTTGGCGGGTTGAAACGGCGCATTTTTCAGCGTCATTTCCCCCTGATCGGGCTTGACCAGACCATAGATCATTTTGACCAGCGTGGATTTTCCCGCGCCATTTTCCCCCAAAAGCGCGTGCACCTCGCCGGGCAGGATCGAAAACGACACAGTGTCATTGGCGACCACGCCCGGATAGGCCTTGGTTAACCCCTCAAGTGTCAACAGCGCGTCTTGCGTCCGCGTCTCCTCCATCGGATGGTATCCCCCTGTGGTTTCTAGTTTTTTTCGCCGCATCTTTAACTAACGCGGTCGCAACGCCAATCGCAATGGCTTGGGGATGTTTCCCCAGTTTCCGGTCGCCGATTGGGCAGTTTATTTGACAAATTTTAGCCAAATCATGCCCCAACTGGGCCAAACGCGACCGAAAGCGCGCCCATTTGGTGTCTGATCCGATCAGCCCAAGCCCGCCATGCCCATGGGACAGAATCGCGTGGCACAGATCCAGATCCATCACGTGGCTATACGTCAGCACCAAATGCTGAGCGTCTTGTGGGGCAAGCTGGACAGCATGTGCGGGGGTCGGAGCGGGAAGGATCGTCACACCGGAGGGGACGCTTTCTGGAAACCGTTCCGATCCTGTATCGACCCATGTGATCACAAATTCCGGTAGCGGTGCCAAGACATTGACCAACGCGCGACCAACATGCCCTGCGCCATAAATCCAAAGGGGTTTCCGCGCAGGATTGATGGGTTCAACCATCCACCCGTCAATCAGTTGTGGCTCAGGCGTCTCGCCGCGATCTCGTGCGCGTTGAAGCGCCCGCTCAACCGAAAAAGGGCGCGTGCCTCCCGTTGATCCACGTGAAAATACAGATTTGTTATCAAGCTCTTGCAGGCGGTCTTCGTCAAATACATCGCTGACCAATGTCACGGCACCCCCGCAGCATTGCCCAAGGGCGGGCCCCAAGGGATAGCGATCCAAATGGGTGGTTTCACCTTCATCGCTTAGCATTTTACGAGCCTTTGCGGCGGCCTGCCATTCCAGCTCTCCACCCCCGATTGTACCAGATTGTCCCGTTGCCCAAACGAGCATCGCCGCGCCAACCTCGCGTGGGGCAGAGCCTTTGATGCCAGCCACAACCACCCGCACCACGTGCATGTGATCACAAATTGCCGCGCGTAAAGAGGCCAAATCCAAACTCACGCGCTTCGCACCCGATCAACGGCGGCCAGAACTTCCTCTGCCGTCGCTGGAGCATTCAGATCGTGAAACCCATCCCCGCAAGCCGAAATCGCATCCGCTAGGGCAAGCCACGCGGAAATACCCAGCATAAAGGGCGGTTCGCCCACCGCTTTTGACCGGCCAATCGTGTCTTCGGAATTCGGTTCGTTCCAAAGATCCACGTTAAAGATGCGCGGTCGATCAGAACTTGCGGGGATTTTATAAGTTGATGGCGCGTGTGTGCGCAGCCGACCCGCGTCATCCCACACCAATTCTTCTGTCGTCAGCCAACCGGCCCCTTGCACAAAGGCCCCTTCGACCTGACCCACATCCAACGCCGGGTTCAAACTGTTCCCGGTGTCGTGGAGGATATCCGTGCGCAAAATGCGGTTTTCGCCGGTCAGCGTGTCGATCACCACTTCGCAAAGCGCGACCCCATGGGCGAAATAAAGGAACGGTCGCCCACGTCCTTTGATGCGATCCCAAGTGATTTTCGGCGTTTTGTAAAACCCGGTTGAGGACAGGCTGATCCGTGCAAAATACGCTTGTTGGGCCGCCTCGGCGAATGAGATTGGCGTGTGCCCAGCCGCTTGCACGTGCCCGCCGGTAAACACCACGTCACCCGGCGCCACGCTCCAGCTTTCGGCCAAATGCGCGCTGATCCGGTCGCGGATCGTCTGACACGCCGCTTTCACCGCCATGCCATTTAAATCAGACCCGGAAGAGGCCGCCGTGGCCGAGGTGTTGGGCACTTTCGCGGTGTCTGTTGCGGTGATTTTCACCACATTCATATCGACGGCAAACACCGATGCGGCCACTTGCGCGACCTTCTGAAACAGGCCCTGACCCATTTCTGTGCCGCCGTGATTAAGGTGAATGGAGCCATCTTGATAGACATGCACCAGCGCGCCCGCCTGGTTCAAATGGGTAAGCGTAAAGCTGATGCCAAACTTGACCGGCGAAAACCCAAGCCCGCGTTTCAGGATAGGGTTTCCCGCGTTAAAGGCGTCGATCTCCGCGCGCCGTTTCGTGAATTCTGACCGGGTCAAAAGGGCGTCACACATGTCGGGAATGTGAAAGCCTTCGATCTCTTGGCCATAATGGGTGGTCTGCCCATCCGCATAGAAATTCACGCGCCGCACGTCGATGGGATCAAGGCCTCGGTCGCGGGCAATATGCTCCAAGATCCGTTCAATCCCAAGCACCCCTTGCGGCCCGCCAAAGCCGCGATAGGCGGTGGCGGATTGGGTGTTGGTCTTCAGGCGATGGCTGGTAATCTCAACGTTTTCAAGAAAGTACGCGTTATCTGCATGCAGCATGGCGCGGTCCGCGACGGGCAACGATAAATCCTGCGCCCAGCCACAGCGGGCAAATTGCGTGACCTCAAGCCCGAGCAGTTTCCCGGCCGCATCCACGCCCACGCGGTAGGCAATGCGGAAATCATGGCGCTTGCCGGTGATCACCATATCGTCGTCGCGATCATAGCGCATTTTGCACGGTTTTCCGGTCTGGCGCGCGGCAATGGCACAGGCCACGGCGAGCGCATTGCCCTGACTTTCCTTGCCGCCAAATCCGCCGCCCATCCGCCGAGTTTCAACCCGGACCGCATGCATCGGCAGGCCAATCGCATGGGCCACTTTGTGCTGAATTTCCGATGGGTGCTGGGTTGAAGAATGCACCAACATCTCGCCATCTTCACCGGGCAACGCCATGGCGGCCTGACCTTCGAGATAGAAGTGTTCCTGCCCGCCCATTTCAAACTGACCTTCGATCAAATGCGGGGCAGAGGAGAGCGCGTCATTTGCTTTCCCGCGGGACCAGATCACCGGGCCGCCCTCAAAACGGCTGTCAGCTTCCATCGCCTGATCAATGGTCAGAATGGCGGGTTTTTCTGTGATGTTGATCTTGCCAAACCGGGCCGCTTTGCGCGCGGCAAGGTGGCTGGTTGCAACCACCAAAAAGATCGGTTGGCCCACATGGTGCACTGTGCCCGTGGCCAGAAGCGGTTCGTCATGGGCGGCGGGTGAGACATCGTTTTCAAACGGGACATCTGCGGCCGTTAGAACCGCTACAACACCGGGGGCGGCGCGCACGGCGGACAGGTCCATCGCGGTGATCTCACCATGGGCCACCTCGGACAGGCCAAAGGCCAGATGCAGCGTTCCTGTCGGCGATGGGATGTCATCCACATAGCGCGCGGCCCCTGTCACATGCAGATGGGCGGTGTCGTGGGGAAGGGGTTTTCCGATGCTCATGGGGCCACCTCTAACACATTTGTCGCGGTGCCTTGGCTGTCTTCAAAGGCGCGGATCAGCATGTTTTGTGCGGTTTTTAGGCGATAGGCGGCGCTGGCGCGCATGTCGCTCATGGGGGTGTAATCTTTGGCAAAGGCGGGCAGGGCGGCGATGATCGTGTCGCGTGTCCACGGCTGGCCGGTTAAGGCAGCTTCGACAGATTTCGCGCGTTGCGGTGTGCCCGCCATGCCGCCAAAAGCGATGCGCGCATTTGTGATCACATTATCTGTGATCACAATATTAAATGCGCCCAGCACGGCGGAAATATCCTGATCAAAGCGTTTTGACAGTTTATAGACGCGCAAAGTGTCTTGTATGTCAGCTGCGCGCGGCACCGTGATGCTTTCGACAAATTCGCCTGCCACACGGTCTTGTTTGCCGTATGCGATAAAGAAATCCTCAAGCGCGATGGTCCGGCGCGTGTCGCCATGGCGCAGCGTGATCTTGGCCCCAAGCGCGATCAACGGCGGGGGGGCATCTCCGATGGGGGATCCATTGGCGATATTGCCGCCCAAAGTGGCTGCGTTGCGCACTTGGGTTGAAGCAAACCGGCGCAGCATTTCAGCGAAATGCGGATGGTGATCGGTCATCAATTTGCGGGTGCGCTCAAGGCTGACGCCTGCCCCGATGGTGATGGCGTCATCGGTGATGTTGATGTTTTGCAAGTCTCTGACACCGCTTAAGAAAATCACCGGGTCCAGATCGCGCAATTGCTTGGTTGCCCATAGGCCCACATCGGTGGCGCCCGCGATCAGAGTGGCGTTTGGGCTGGCAAGATAGGCCGCGGCCAAGGCGTCAGAACTGTCGGGGCGCATCGCGTCAGCGATTGGATCTGGGATCGTGACTTTTGGCACGCCAAATCCGTCAGGGATGGGCATTTTCCACGCCTTTTCGGCGGCACGAATGATCGGCGCATAGCCCGTGCAGCGACAGAGGTTCCCCGCCAAAATATCGTCGTGATTGCGATCCCCGGTCAGATGGGATGTGGCCAAAGACATTACGATTCCGGGGGTGCAAAACCCGCACTGCGATCCGTGCTCTTCGATCATGGCGGTCTGTACGGGATGAAGCGCCAGCCCGTCATCCGTCTTACGCGCCACGCCCTCAACTGTGGTCAGGGATTTGCCGTCCAATTGCCCCATGAAAAGGATACAGGCATTCACCGCCCGCGCGCCCGCTTCATCGGCGATCATGACCGTGCAGGCCCCGCAATCGCCTTCGTTGCAGCCTTCTTTTGTGCCGGTCAGTCCTTGTGTCTCGCGCAGCCAATCCAGTGCCGATTGTGTCGGGTTTATCTCCGACACATGCACGCTCTCTCCGTTCAGAAGAAAGGTGATTTCCATGGAAAAATCCAGCCGCGTTACTTTTATGTGACCCCATTTGGCGCGCCCTCGATGCGACGTAGAAGGCGAGCGGGGAGATTGTTAACAAGCTAAGCCGAGTTGCGCGGATCTGGCAAGGGTTTCTTGAAAGGGGGGGTGCGGACTGGCAGGGCGCGCGCAAATTCTGAACAGGTTTTGCCGATCTGACTTTCGAATTTTCGATGGGGCTTGTAGGGTCGCGGGATGACAGATCAGCCTCGATTCATTCACCTTCGCACCCACACGCAATATTCCTTGCTTGAGGGCGCGGTGCCTGTGAAAAAACTCCCCGGTCTATGTGCCGATATGGGCATGCCAGCGGTGGCCGTGACCGACACCAATAACATGTTTGCCGCGTTGGAGTTTTCCGAAACCGCGGCGGGCGCGGGGGTGCAGCCGATCATTGGCTGTCAGGTGGACATCTGTTTTGACACCCCCGCCCCCGGCGAAAAGCCCCGTAACCCTGCACCGATGGTGTTTTTGGCCCAGAATGAAGCCGGGTATGAAAACCTGATGAAACTGAACTCGTGTCTTTATTTGGACAAAGGCGGCGACACGGCTGAGGTGCAATTGGACGAGCTGGAAACCTATTCTAGCGGGATTATCTGCTTGACCGGCGGGGCCGAGGGCCCGGTGGGTAAGCTGTTGCAATCGGGCCACCGCGACAAAGCCGAGGCATTGATGACGCGCCTGCACCGCGCCTTTGGCGACCGGCTTTATATTGAGCTGCAACGCCATCCGGGCGAAGGCGGACAACCCACGACAGGCGAACGCGCGTCCGAGCGTGGCTTTGTCGAAATGGCCTATGCGATGGGCATTCCGCTGGTTGCAACCAACGATGCCTATTTCCCGAAAACCGAGCTTTACGAGGCGCATGATGCGCTGATTTGCATCAAAGAAGGGGTCTATGTGGATCAGGCCGACGGGCGCCGCCGCCTGACCCCGCAGCATTATTTCAAAAGCCCACAGGAAATGATCACGCTGTTTGCGGACCTTCCAGAAGCGATTGATAATACGGTGGAAATTGCACGCCGTTGCGCCTTTAAAGCCTATAAACGCGACCCTATCCTGCCAAAATTCGCAGATGACGAGGTGGCTGAGCTGCGCCGCCAAGCCAACGAAGGGCTGCAAGCGCGCCTTGCCGTGATCCCCCATGCGGTCAGCGTCGAAGAATACCAAAAACGTCTGGATTTTGAACTTGATATCATCGAGGGCATGGGGTTCCCCGGCTACTTCCTGATCGTGGCCGACTTTATCCACTGGGGCAAAGAGCAAGGCATTCCGGTGGGGCCAGGTCGTGGGTCTGGTGCGGGGTCATTGGTGGCCTATGCGCTGACGATCACCGACCTTGATCCGCTGCGCTATAACTTGCTGTTTGAACGGTTTCTCAATCCCGAACGTGTGTCGATGCCCGATTTCGACATCGACTTTTGCATGGACCGCCGCGAAGAGGTGATCCGCTATGTGCAGGAAAAATATGGCCGTGACAAAGTGGGTCAGATCATCACCTTTGGGGCGCTTCTCTCAAAGGCTGCTGTGCGCGATGTGGGGCGTGTTCTCCAGATGCCTTATGGTCAGGTGGACCGCCTGTCGAAACTGATTCCGGTGGAAGGGGTCAAGCCCGTATCGATCAAAGAAGCGCTGGATCAGGAACCGCGTCTGCGCGAAGAGGCACGATCAGAAGAGGTGGTGGAACGGCTTTTGAACTACGGCCAACAGGTCGAAGGCTTGCTGCGAAACGCATCGACCCACGCCGCCGGTGTGGTGATCGGCGACCGGCCCCTTGATGCGCTGGTGCCCCTTTACCAAGACCCCAGATCCGACATGCCCGCGACCCAGTTCAACATGAAATGGGTTGAGCAGGCCGGGCTGGTGAAATTTGACTTTTTGGGATTGAAAACCCTGACTGTTATTCAAAACGCCGTGGATCTGATCAAAGGGCAGGGGCGCGACATTCATACGGGGCCAGACGGGGCAACGCTTTACGACCCACCCGAAGGTGCGGTGAATGAGATCAACGCCATTCCGCTGGACGATGAGGCGACCTATAAACTTTACGCCTCGGCGAAAACGGTTGCTGTGTTTCAGGTGGAAAGCTCGGGCATGATGGATGCGCTCAGGCGCATGAAACCCAACTGTATCGAAGACATCGTGGCGCTTGTGGCGCTTTACCGCCCCGGCCCGATGGAGAATATCCCCACCTATTGTGAGGTCAAGAATGGCCTTAAAGAAATTGAATCTGTTCATCCGCTGATTGACCATATTCTTGAGGAAACTCAGGGGATTATCGTTTACCAAGAGCAGGTGATGCAGATCGCTCAGGTGATGGCGGGATACTCGCTTGGGGGTGCGGATCTTTTGCGCCGTGCCATGGGTAAAAAGATCAAAGAGGCGATGGACGCGGAGCGGCCGAAGTTTGAAAAGGGGGCTGCCGAAAACGGCGTGCCCGCGAAAAAGGCGTCCGAGGTTTTTGACCTTCTTGAGAAGTTTGCAAACTACGGTTTTAACAAATCCCACGCGGCGGCCTATGCTGTGGTGTCGTATCAAACCGGCTGGCTCAAGGCGAACCACCCGGTTGAGTTTATGGCGGGCGTCATGAACTGCGATATCCACCTGACGGACAAGCTGTCGGTTTACGCCGAAGAAGTGCGCCGGGGGCTGGATATTGAAATCATCCCGCCCTGCGTGAACCGATCACTTGCGACGTTTTCTGTGAAAGATGGCGCTGTGGTTTACGCGTTGGGCGCGCTGAAAAACGTAGGCTCTGAGGCGATGCAATTGGTGGTCGATGGGCGCCGCGTTGACGGTGTCGATAAGCCCTTTGCCACGCTTTATGATTTCGCCCGCCGGGTCGATCTGAAACGGGTCGGCAAACGCCCGATGGAGATGCTGGCGCGCGCCGGTGCCTTTGATCAACTGGACCCGAACCGCCGCCGCGTGTTTGACGCGCTGGACGGTTTGGTCAGCTATTCCGGGGCGATTTTCGAACAGCGCGCCTCAAACCAAGTGTCCCTGTTTGGCGAGGCGGGGGATGACCTGCCCGAACCAAAAATGCCCCCGGTGAACGACTGGTTGCCCAACGAACGGCTGGCTGAAGAGCATAAAGCGATTGGCTTTTATCTGTCCGGCCACCCGCTTGATGACTATCTTCCTGCGCTAAAACGCAAGGGCGTGATGACCCTGCAAGAACTGCACGAAAAAGCCGAACGCAACGGGGCGGTTGTGGGCAAAGTGGCGGTGATTGTCGGTGGGTTGCAGCAGCGTAAATCCAGCCGTGGCAATCAGTTTTACCGCATGAACATCTCGGACCCCACGGGGCAAGTGTCCGGCATGGCGCTCTTTACCGATGATTTCGACAGTTGCCGCAAAGTGTTTGAGGAAACGCTTCAGGTGGTGATGACGCTGGAAGGGCGCTTTAACGAGGGACAGTTTGACCCGATTGCACGCTCGGTCGCGCCCATTGATGCGGTTGTCGCGGATGCGGGTGGCATGGCGCTAAAAATCTACCTCGATGAACCCGGTGTTGTGGGGCTGGTTGCGAACCTCTTGCGCGAAGCGGCTGAAGCGGCCAAAGGCGTGCGCCCCGGCGAAGTGTCCGTTTGTTTAATGGATCCAACCTTGCCGGGCGAAGTGGAAATGACCTTGGGCCAATCTTATCCACTTAACCCGCAAATCAAAGGCGCGTTGAAATCATTGGACGGCGTGATTGATGTGGAAGAGGTCTAGCGCGCAGACTAGCCTCGCGTTGATCGACTAATTGCCTTGCCTTCGGCGAGGATATTTTTGACAAGAAAAAAGGAAAAGCGACTTAGCGCTCGCGCGTTTTTGGGTCGTGGGCGAAAAATGTCGTATCCTGGTTGATGTCATGACGCGAATTGCTGTGTGTTCGAGAGATATACTCAACCAAAGCCCAAACCGGGTCGAAATCCGGGCGTTCCATTAGTTTTTCACGGATCGCAGCCTCTAGATCTCCAACTGTAAGTAGAGCTTCCGCCTCACTGTCGGAAAACCTAATTCCAAAGGTGGTTTCGATGTCTTGAAGGATTTCAACTTCATCTAGGTTGCCAAAAAGGGCAAGCGTATTTAGCTTGGTTTGCTGTCGTCTCTGACCAAAATAGTTAAACATTTAGCCCCATATCTGAGCGCCGTTATCAATAATGCGGCGGGCGCTCGTCGCCCACGATGATCCCGCCGGTACCACCCGCCTCGCGCTGGGCTTCGCGCTCCATCAGTATTTGAATGCGGTGCTGTGCCGTGGCCAACTCCACGTCCTGACGGGCAATCACATCGGACAATTCCTCGACCACTTTTGACAAGTGCGCGACGGTTTCTTCTAGCTGGGTGATGCGTTCCTGCGACATGTGGTCCTGATACCCCCTTTGTGATCCAGATCATAGCCCCAAATATCGGCTATGGTGTTATGCAAATCAGGAGGAGTATCTTGATGAAACATCTTATTTTGACGACACTCATGGCCGCCGCCACGCTTGGGCTTGGTACGGCCGCACAGGCCTATAGCGGCGAACAATATGTGGTCTGTGACCTCAACCCCGATGGCGATAATTTCCTGGCGCTGCGCAGCTGTGAATCGGCTAAATGCGCAATGCAGGCCAAGCTTGGGCCGGGGACGTTCTTGGTCACAATGAACCCCACCGGCGTCAAAGGCTGGCGCGAAGTGATTGTGCAAGAGCATATTCAAGACTGGACTTACACGGGGCCCTCGGGCTGGGTGTTTGAAAAATACATCTGTCAGGTGGATTATGTGAAGTGATGATCAAAGGCGCTGGGCGGCGGGCATGTGCCAGAACCGCCCAGATTTGTCCGGATTTCCAAGGCGCTCCGCCCCTCTTACGGCACCGATCCCTTGCCCTGACCGCCCCCATCGGCTAGACCGCCCGCGTACGCACATAACGGGATCACACCGATGGCCAAGCAAAAGAAACAGCCCCGCCCCAAGGCACAAACGCCCAAAGGGTTTCGCGATTATTTCGGCGCCGAGGTAAACCGCCGCAAAGACATGCTGGATCAAATCGCTGGGGTCTATCATCGGTACGGATTTGATGCGCTGGAAAGCTCAGCCGTGGAAACGGTTGAGGCGCTGGGCAAGTTCCTGCCTGACGTGGATCGCCCAAACGAAGGCGTCTTTGCGTGGCAAGAATTTGACGAGAAAGACAATGGCGACTGGATGGCGTTGCGCTATGATTTGACCGCCCCTTTGGCGCGGGTCTATGCCCAGCATCGCAACGATCTGCCCACCCCTTATCGCCGTTATGCGATGGGGCCTGTGTGGCGCAATGAAAAGCCCGGACCGGGGCGTTTTCGCCAGTTTTATCAATGTGATGCGGATACGGTTGGCACGGCGAGCATGGCCGCAGATGCCGAGATTTGCGCGCTGCTGTCTGACACATTGGAAACCGTCGGCATTCCCCGTGGCGACTATCTGGTGCGCGTGAACAACCGCAAGGTTTTGAACGGTGTTTTGGAGGTCATGGGCGTTGAAGAAGGCGCCACCCGCGATGCGGTTCTGCGCACCATCGACAAGTTCGACAAGGTCGGCGAAGCGGGCGTGCGCGAGCTTTTGGGCAAGGGGCGCTTGGATGCCTCTGGTGCCTATATCGACGGTGTTGGGCTAGAAGCAGACCGGGCCGAACCCGTGATCGCCTTTCTCACCTCGAAAGGCGACACCGCAGCTGAAACCCTCGCCAATCTGCGCGCCGCCGTGGGCGACAGCGAAGTGGGGGCTGAGGGCGTGAATGAGCTTGAGGAAATGGCCACATTGCTGGCGGCCCAAGGTTATGGCCCTGACCGAATTGTCATCGACCCCTCGGTTGTGCGCGGCCTTGGCTATTACACTGGCCCGGTTTACGAGGCTGAACTGACCTTTGAGATCCTTGATGAGAAAGGCCGCAAACGCCAGTTCGGATCTGTGGCAGGTGGCGGGCGTTACGATGACCTCGTGAAACGCTTCACTGGCCAAGCGGTGCCAGCGACCGGCGTGTCGATCGGCGTTGATCGCCTTTTGGCAGCACTCGAGGCCAAAGGCCGCGTCAGCACCGTGGATGTTGGCCCCGTTGTCGTCACCGTGATGGATAAATCCCGCCTCGCCGATTATCAGGCGATGGTTGGCGAATTGCGCCAAGCGGGCATCCGGGCCGAGGTCTATTTGGGCAATCCCAAGAACTTTGGAAACCAGTTGAAATACGCCGATAAACGCAATTCTCCCATCGCGATTATTGCTGGGTCGGATGAGTTTGAGGCGGGCAAAATCCAGATCAAAGACCTGGTGTTGGGCGCAAAGATTGCGGAAAACGCCACGCTTGAGGAATGGAAATCCCGACCGTCACAATTCGAATGTGACCGGGCCGATATGCTTGCCAAAGTCCGTGAGATTCTTGAGGCCGAAAATGACGGATAAATCGCAAATCCGCGCTGAGGCGTCCCGCCTTTTGTCGTTCTTTCAGGACCAAGGCGCACAGGTGGTTGAGGCCGATATCCTGCAACCCGCTGGCACGCTTTTGGACCTTTACGGCGAAGACATCCGCGCGCGCGCTTATGTGACTCAAGACCCTGTGATGGGCGAGGCGATGTTGCGCCCGGATTTCACCGTGCCCGTGGTGCAAATGCATATGGCCGAAGGGGCCGAACCCGCCCGCTACGCCTATATGGGCGAGGTGTTTCGCGCCCAGGAAGAGGCCACACACCGCGCCTCTGAACAGTTTCAGGTCGGCTATGAGGTCTTTGACCGTGACGCCCCAATTGAGGCGGACGCCGAGGTTTTTTCTTTGGTCAAAGACGTGCTAGCACCGTTAAACCTGCGGGCGGCCACCGGCGACATGGGGCTTTTGCTGGCCGCTGTGCGGGGGCTGAAAACCACCGACCGGCGCAAAGCAGCCCTTGAGCGTCACATCTGGCGCCCCCGCCGGTTCCGCGCGCTTTTGGATCGCTTCTCTGGGCGCGCCCCTCTGCCCGAAGGGCGCGAGGCATTGTTGGCGCAAGACAACCCGATGGATTTGCTGGCTGGGGATAACACCCCCCATATCGGGCTGCGCAGCCCGGCCGAGATTGCCGCGCGGATAGGCGCATTGCGCGAAGACGCCGCTGCCCCCCCAATCTCTGGCCAAGAAGTGACCCTTCTTGATGATCTTATGGCGCTGCGGGAAACCACCGAAAATGTGCTGGAAAACCTGCGCGATATCGCCGTTGATATGCCCGCCATCGCCCCCGCCGTGGACCGGCTTGAAGCCCGCGCCGAGGCCTTGGCGCGCCGGGGTGTGGATGTCAGCCGCCTTGATTTCGAAGGCAGCTATGGGCGCACTTCGATGGAATATTATGATGGGTTTGTCTTTGGATTTTACGCCGAAACACGCCCCGATTTACCCCCCGTGGCAACCGGCGGACGTTATGATGCGCTGACCCGCGTGCTGGGCCATCAAAATGGCGATCACCACGACATTCCAGCCATCGGCGGCGTGATCCGCCCGGAAATCACCCTGATGTTGGGAGCAGCCAAATGACGATTAAACTTGGTGTGCCCTCAAAAGGGCGGTTGATGGAAAAGACCTTTGACTGGTTTGGCGCGCGCGGGATTGAACTGGCGCGCACCGGATCAGATCGTGAATATGCAGCGGCCGTAAAGGGGATCGACGGGGTTGAATTGGTGCTGCTGTCCGCCGGTGAAATCCCACGCGAACTGGCCGCTGGGCGCATTCATTTGGGCGTGACGGGCACGGATCTGGTGCGCGAAAAGCTGGCCAGTTGGCAGGAAAAAGTCATCGAAATCGCGCCGATGGGATTTGGTCACGCAGATCTGATCATCGCGGTGCCGCGCGTTTGGGTGGATGTGAATACACTGGACGATCTGGACGCCGTGGCCGCCGCCTTCCGCGCCAAACATGGGTTCCGCCTGCGCATTGCCACCAAATACCACCGCCTTATTCGCGATCACATGCGCGATCACGGGGTTGCGGATTATCAGCTTGTCGACAGTCAGGGTGCCACCGAAGGCACGGTGAAAAATGAAACGGCTGAAGCGATTGCGGATATTACCTCAACCGGGGAAACGCTGCGGGCAAACCACCTGAAAATCCTTGGCGGTGGACCTGTGCACAAAAGCCAAGCGACGCTGTTGAAATCCCGTAAAGCGCAGTGGAGCGATGAAGACCGCGCCACATATGCAGAGCTTTCAAACAAGCTTGGATTGCGCGGTTAAAGCGTTTCCAGTTTTCATTGAAGCATCTGTCATCGCTTTTTGCGTTTGTATGACGCGAAAGGCAGCGAACAAGCGATACAACGTGAACTGGAAACGCTCTAAACTCCCTGCGTGCTGCCCAATTTCAGGGCGCGCGCAACCGACAACCAATGGCTTCGCCAACCGCGAAACACCATACCGGATGCTTTAACGAAAACCTGAACCGCTCAAATCCATCCCCATAGCAAAAGGGCGCAGGAAAATCCCTACGCCCTTTTTTCTTGCCGTAAATATCCCACGGGGGTCTGGGGGTGTGAAACCCCCAGTCTGCCCTTACCGCGAGCGCAAAAGCCCGGTGATATCATACGCCTGATCCAAGATCGGCTGCGCAATGGCATCGGCTTTTTCAGCACCTGCGCCAAGGATACGGTCAATCTCGGCTTTGTCGTTCATCAGGCGGGCCATCTCGGTTGAAATGGGGGCCAGTTTCTCAACGGCCAGCTCGGCCAAGGCGGGCTTGAACCGTCCCCAACCCGCGCCGGCATATTCGGTGATCACCGCTTCTGGAGTGGTCTCAGACAAGCCTGCATAGATATCGACCAGGTTGCGCGCCTCAGGCCGGCCCTTTAATTCGTCCAATGTCTCAGGCAGCGCGTCCGGATCGGTGCGCGCCTTTTTAAACTTTTTGGCGATCGTGTCGGCGTCATCGGTCATATTGATGCGCTCCATGTCACTTTCACCGGATTTCGACATCTTTTTCGACCCGTCGCGCAGGTTCATCACGCGGGTGGCTGGCCCTTCGATGATCGGCTCTGGCATGGGGAAAAACCCCTCGGCCTTGAAATCATGGTTGAATTTGGCGGCAATATCGCGCGTCAGCTCTACATGCTGTTTCTGATCTTCGCCCACCGGCACATGGGTTGCGTGATACAAAAGAATGTCAGCCGCCATCAGCGCCGGATACGCATAAAGCCCCAGTGACACCTTTTCCGCGTTTTTGCCGGCTTTGTCTTTGAACTGGGTCATCCGGTTCATCCAGCCCATGCGCGCCACACAGTTGAAAAGCCACGCCAATTCGGAATGCGCGGACACTTGGCTTTGGTTGAACAGGATCGACTGCTCGGGGTCAATCCCGGCCGCCAAATATCCCGCCGCCACTTCGCGCGTCGCATCTTTCAGCTCTTTGGGATCTTGCCAGACCGTGATCGCATGCAGGTCAACCACACAATAGATGGTTTCAAACTGCGGTCCTTGCATGTCGACAAAACGTTTGATTGCGCCCAGGTAATTGCCCAGTTGCAAGCCGCCCGAGGGCTTAACGCCCGAAAAGATGCGCGGTTTATGTGTGGTCATGAGGATGTCCCGTTTGGATAGTATCTGGATTTTCCGTGCCCTACCGCTTACCCATGCATGAAAGCCTCGTCAAGCAAGGCGCAATTTCTGGTGAAAGGTTAAGGTTATATGAGCATGTATTCCGACGAGGCCCCGGTAAACCCCTTGCCCCCCGTGGTGATTGCGCTGTGCGTGTTTCTGGTGGGGGTTGAGCTGGTGTTTCTTGCCGGTGAAAACGGGCTGATCGGCGGGGCTGACGCTGTGGGCTGGCGCATTTCAGCGATTAAAAACTGGGGTTTTAACGAGCCGCTGTTTAGCTGGATGGTGGAAAACGGCCAATTCCGCGTGCTGGATCTGACCGGCATGCTGACATACCCGTTCCTACACATCAGCTTTATGCACCTTCTCTTTGTGCTCGTGTTTCTGCTGGCGCTCGGCAAAATGGTTGGCGAAGTCTTTGGCCCGATTGCCTTTCTCACCATCTACTTTGGTGCGGCCATCGCCGGCGCGCTGACCTATTGGCTGGTCTGGGACACGCCGATTGTGCTGTTTGGCGGCTATGCTGCGGTTTACGGCCTCATTGGCGCCTACACCTTTTTGCTTTGGACCAGCTTGGCCCACACCGGCGGCAACCAACTGCAAGCCTTTCGCCTGATCGCGTTTCTCGCAGGCATCCAACTGGCGTTTGGATTGCTTTTTGGCGGAGGCATCGACTGGGTCGCCGAGGCCGGAGGTTTCGTCGCCGGATTTGGCCTGTCGTTTCTGGTCAGCCCCGGTGGATGGTCACGTGTTGTGGCGCGGTTGCGTCAGCGGTGAGGGGCGGACTGTGGTATTACGTCATCAGCGTGCTGCGCCGTTCAACGGGGCGTTTGAACCCATTAGTAGGCAAGGTGGAACCATAGGATGACGGCTTGGATCAGACGCGCCGCCTTAATCACATCACTGGGATTATCGGCAATTCTCTGGCTTGCCTATTACACTCAGTATTTCAAATGGCGGCATTGCTTCAGTGAATTGGGGCGGTGTTTTGATGAGGAAACAGGTGTCGTTTATTTGCAGCAATCAAACCTGTTCTGGCTGCTTCTGGCTGCGCTGTTCACTTGTATTACTGTCGTGCAGCTTTGGCGGTTCATCCGCTGAAGCAGAGCGGTTAGGGGAGAGAAGTCCATTTACGCAAGACGTCAACTTCCCCACATGATCGAAAGACCTGCAGCCGCAAAAAGGAGAAGTTGAATTATCCCTAAACGCCAGTGTTTTCTCCACATATCAAACCCCAGTGGATCTTCAAAATTCAGACGGCGTTTCCACGAGGCTCTATAATCTGGATTGCAAGCTGCGATGACGTTAACCACCAGGAGGCAAAAAATGATGAAAGGCACTGCCATATCTGAAAAGGCATTCTCCATCTTCCCTCATCCTCCCCGACGCAGCGCGGCTTTCAATTCACCCAAGCGAAACGCACCAAACAGCTGACCGAAAAGCGCGTAGGACAGCATGCCGCCGCCCACCAAGATCAAAAGCGCGATGAATTTCAGGCCGGCCATGCCAAACATCGGGCCAACCATGATCACGATGCCCCAAAGCACAGCACCCATCGCCCAGCTGGCGGCAACGATGCGCCAGAACCGGCGCCAGAAGCGCGCGTCAAACCGGGTCTCTTCCCCCATGCGCCACGCGCCGACCCATGTTAAAATAACCATGCTCCACGCCGCAAATGACGTGCCGATGGCGGCGGCGATATAGCCCAGATAGACGCTCAGCCCAATGGCAAGTGCCGCGTTCACCACCATACCAAAGATCGCAAAGTAAAACGGGGTTTTGGTGTTTTCGCGGGCGAAATAGACAGAAGACAGCACTTTTTGCAGCACAAAGGCGGGCAGGCCCAATCCGTAGATCGCGGTCGCCAGCGCAGTGCGGGCGGTGTCGTCGGCTGAGAAGGCCCCGCGTTGAAACAGCACCTCAATCAGCGGTGTGGGCACCATGATCAGGGCCACGGCGGCGGGCAGGGTCAGGGCCAAAGACAGCTCGCCCGCGCGCGAGAACGCCTCGCGTCCGCCTTCGGCATCGCCTGCGCGCAGACGGCGGGCAAGCTCGGGCAAAAGCACGATGCCCATGGCAATGCCAACGACACCCAAAGGCAGTTGATACAGGCGGTCGGCGTAATAAAGCCACGCATTTGCGCCCTCAAAATAGCTCGCAACCTGACGCCCGACCACAAGGTTGATTTGTGTCACCCCACCGGCCATCGCGGCGGGGGCGGCGATGATGGCCAAGCGTTTGAGTTCCGGCGTCATATGCGGCATGCGCGGGATCAGGCGGTAGCCCGCGCGCGAGGCGGCAATCCACACCAGCGCAAATTGCGCAATCCCCGCCACTGGCACCGTCCACGCCAGCGCATCGCCAATCGGCCAGCCCATCGCCCACGCCACAGCCATCGCCGAGATGAAGATGACGTTCAGCAACACAGGTGCTGCGGCGGCCGCGACAAAGCGCCCGGTGGCATTCAGCACGCCCGACAAAAGCGCCGCCATTGAGATAAAGAGGATATAGGGAAACGCCACGCGGCCGAAATAAACGGTCATGGCAAACCGTTCGTCCTGCGCAAATCCGGACGCCAAAGCATAGACCAGCGCGGGCATGAAAATCTGTGCAATCACGGTGAAGATCAAAAGGATAAAGATCAGCCCGGACAGCGCGTCGCGGGCAAAGGTCTTTGCGTCTTCGCCGCCTTCATGTTTCTTGGCAAACATCGGCACAAAGGCCACATTCAGCGTGCCCTCGGCGAAAAAGCGGCGAAACATATTGGGCAGGGAAAAGGCCATCAGAAACGCTTCGGCCACCGCAGACGACCCCAGAAAAGCGCCAATCAGGATGTCACGCACAAAGCCCAGAATGCGGCTGGCCATGGTCCAGCCCCCAACGGTCATAAAGCCGCGTGCCAATTTAGATGCCATTATGAATTTGCCCTTTTCGCGCCTTGTTCAATGGCGTCGCGGAGCTTGCGCTCCAGCGTGTTTTGCTTGGATTGGGCGTGGAATTTCAGCCCAAACATGTCTTTGACATAAAACGTATCCACCACCTGTTCGCCAAAGGTCGCGATCACCGCTGAGGCGATGTAAACATTGGCATCGGCCAAGGTGCGCGTGAGGTCATACAAAAGGCCGGGGCGGTCGCGGGTGTCGACCTCGATGATTGTGTAAATTTCCGACCCTTCATTGTCCAGCGTGATGGTGGTGGGCACGCGAAAGACGCGTTCACGTTTCTTGATTTGGGCGCGATCTGCAATGGCTTCGCGCGCCACAACCTCGCCGTTCAGGATCTTGTGGATCATTTGGGTCATGCGCTTTTGTTTGCGCGCGTCATAGGGGTTTCCATCGGCATCTTGCACCCAGAAACAGGCGGTCGCATAGCCATCTTTCGACGTATAGGTGCGCGCGTCCACGATGTTGGCACCGACCAGCGTCAGGGCCCCCGAAAGACGCGAGAAAATGCCCGGATGATCCGCCATCACCACATAGGCGCGGGTCACATCGCGGTCTTCGTCACGCACCAGTTCAATGCGCACTTCGTCGTCTTTAATCCCATGCAGCAAATGCGCAAATGTCATATGCGCGCTGACGTGAAGACCTTGCCAATAGGCGTCATAATGCCGCTTGGTTTCTGCCTTCAGGGCCTTGGCGGACCAATCGGGCAGGGCCGCACGCAGGGCTTTTTTGGCCTCAGCCCCGCGGTATTCACGGTTCAGTTCTTCTGTGCCGTTTTCCAGCACCCGCGCGGTTTGGTTGTAAAGCGTGCGGATCAGGGTGGCTTTCCAATTGTTCCATGTGTCCGGGGCAACACCGCGAATGTCACACACCGTCAGGACCGTCAGCAGATCAAGTCGCCGCCGGGACCGCACCGCTTTGGCAAAATCGCGCACCGTGCGCGGGTCGGCGATGTCGCGTTTCTGCGCCATATCCGACATCAACAGGTGATAGCGCACCAGCCATTCCACCGTTTCACATTCCTTGGCTGTCAGCCCAAGGCGCGGCGCCACTTTGCGGGCGATTTTTGCGCCCAGAACGGAATGGTCCTGCGGTCGCCCTTTGCCGATATCATGCAAGAGCATCGCCACCATCAGCGTCTTGCGGTTGATGCCTTTGTTCAGAATTTCTGAACTGACCGGCAGCTCTTCTTCCAGCTCGTGATGTTCGATTTGGGTGAAATTGGAAATCACCTGAATGGTGTGCTCATCCACCGTATAGGCGTGATACATATTGAACTGCATCATCGCCACGATGGGTTCAAATTCGGGGATGAATGCTGCCAAAATACCAAGTTCGTTCATCCGCCTAAGGGCGCGTTCGGGGTTGCCGTGTTTTAACAAAAGCCCAAGGAAAATCCGTGTCGCTTCTTTGTTTGATCGCATGTCATTGTCGATCAAATCCAGATTGGCCGAGACCAGCCGCATGGCGTCTGGGTGGATCAACATGCCGGTGCGCAACCCTTCGTCGAACAGGCGCAAAAGGTTCAGCTTGTCGGACAGAAAATCCGCTTCGTCGACAATGGTCAGACGGCCCTGTTTCACCGTATACCCCGCCTTGACCTTTTTGCGCCGCTTAAACAGCCGGAACAGGGCCGGTTCCTGTTTCAGATGCTGGGCCTCAAGGGCGGTCAAAAAGATCCGCGTCAGTTCGCCGACTTGGGTGGCGTGACGGAAATAGGCCTGCATGAAATGCTCAACCCCGCGTCGGCCGCCTTTGTCGACAAAGCCCAGCCGCTCCGCCACGTCGACCTGCAAATCAAAGGTCAGCTGATCGGTTGGGCGCCCCGTGATCAAGTGCATTTGGCACCGCACGGCCCACAGGAATTCTTCGGCACGGCGAAAGGTGTCAAATTCGTCTTCGGTGAACAGATCCAATTGGGCCAAATCGGCGGTGCGTAGCACTCGGTGCTGATATTTCGCCACCCAAAACAGGGTTTGCAGGTCGCGAAGCCCGCCTTTGCCCTCTTTCACATTGGGTTCCACCACATACCGCTGGCCACCCTGTTTTTTATGGCGCGCATCGCGTTCGGCCAGTTTGGCTTCGATGAATTCGGGCAGGGTGGATTTGAAAAGATCGTGCCACATCCGGTCCACCAGCTCATCGGCCAGTGCTTCATCCCCGCACACGGCGCGCTGTTCCAACAGGGCGGTGCGGATGGTGAAATCATCCTGTGCCAGGCGCAGGCAATCGTCGATTGTGCGGGCGGAATGGCCGACCTTTAGGCGCAGATCCCACAGCATATACAGCATGCTTTCAATCACGCTTTCGGCCCAAGGGGTGACTTTGTAAGGCGTCAGAAACAGCAGGTCCACGTCAGATTGCGGCGCCATTTCCGCGCGCCCGTAGCCGCCCACCGCACAGACCGCGATGCGCTCGGCTGTGGTGGGGGTGTGAAGGGGGTGCAGGATTTGCGTGGCCAGCTGAAAGACCGTTTGCACGATGCAGTCGGTCAAATACGCATAGGCCGCCGTGGCGCGATAGGCGGCAAGTGGCGTGTGCGACAGCGCATCCGCAATGGCGGTACGCCCGGCTTTCATTGCCGCGCGCAACGTATCAACACAGATTTTGCGCCGTGCTGCATCGTCTTTGGCCTCTTCAAGCAAGGGGGCCAGATCAGACCAAACGGCAGCCGCGTCAAAGATCGCGGCTGCCGGGCAGATTAAATCATCTACCGGTTCTGGAAATTCAGGGTGCGGATCAGAAGCCAGCACCTGAGAAGCTTTTGGGGGCAGCGTCGATGACAAGGACTTGACCATTCTGAATTTGTGCAACCGCAAGGCCGCGTTCGTTTGTACCATCCCCGCGCAGGCGGAAGATGCCGCTGACGCCAGCAAACCCTTGTGCGCTGGTCAGCGCAGATGTGCTCAGGGCATTGCCGGATTTTGCCAGCGCACCAATGGCCGCGATCCCGTCATAGGCAAGACCGGCAATAGGGTGTGGGGGGGCGCCGAAACGGGCCTCATATCGGCTGCGGAATTGCGCGCTCAGCGCAGGATCCGGAATGGTGAACCAACCGTTTTGCAGCCCCGGCAGGTTGACCGCATTGGCGGGAATATCCCAGCGTTGCAAGCCGATGAACTGTGTGGTCGCGGGATCAACGCCGTTTTCAGGCAAAAGACCGGCCAAGAACGGCAAGGCGCCTGACGTGCCAGAGGTCAGGAACACAGATTGCGCGCCCGAGCTTTTGACCTGACGGCTGATCGCTGGGATCGCGTTCACGATGCCATTTTGCGACAGTTCAAACCCGCTGACGCCTGCCAATGTGGCGCCCGAGCCTGAGATGGCTTTCTGGATCGCATCCCGACCTGCGGTTTCTGATCCGTCGTTGCCATGAACAACCATGATCCGGCCTTTGCCCTGGCTTTTGGCATAGCGCACCAGCCGTTTGGCGGTGTTTTCAAAGGTGTTGCCCAGCACAAAGACGTTGCCGCCCGCGATGGTGGTGTTGTTTGAAAAACTCAGCACATTCACGTTGCGGTTCGCCACCGCAAGCCCGGCTGCATTTGCGTTTTTCGCAAAGACCGGCCCAAGAATGATTTTCGCCCCGCCTTTAACCGCCTCAACCGCCATACGGGCCGCTTGGTTTGGGTCGCCTGCGGTGTTGTAAACCTTGAGGTCAACCCTGACGTCTGACAGTTCTGACATGGCCAACCGTGCGGCATTTTCCAGCGATGTCGCCAAAAGCGCGTCTGTGGCAGACCCTGATCCACCGGGCACCAAAAGCGCCACGGGAATGGGTTTGCCCGGTTTAATGCTTTGCCCAACCGAAGAGGTTTGGGGATTACAAGCTGATAGAAAAATTAAAGATGCAATTGAAAACACGGCGACCGCTGTCTTGCGGGCGCCCTGGAAAACGGCGAACATGGACCATCCCCTCTCGGATAAAAGGGTGGTAAACCCACCCGACGCAGACTGCGCTATAATAATCAACCACATGGATAGGTCTAGTGTGAAACCCGAAAACTCTCCCCTGGACGCTGGGCTTTATCTGGTGGCGACACCGATTGGCAACGCGCGCGACATCACCTTAAGGGCGCTGGATATCCTTGCATCAGCGGATGTGATTGCGGCTGAAGACACAAGAACCGCTCGGAAACTCATGGATATTCATGGGGTGCCGGTGGCGGGGCGCAAGATGATCGCCTATCACGATCACTCGGGACAAAATGGCCGCGATGGGATCTGTAAACTGATCGCAGATGGGCGGTCTGTTGCTTACGTAAGCGAAGCGGGAACCCCTTTGGTTGCTGATCCTGGCTATGCTTTGGCGCGCGATGTGTCGGCCATGGGCGAGGTTGTGACCGCCGCCCCCGGGGCGTCTGCTGTGCTGACCGCGCTGAGCCTATCCTCATTGCCATCTGACCGGTTTATGTTTGCCGGTTTTGCCCCACCGGGCAAAGGGCAGCGCAAGACGTGGCTTGAGGGGATCCTGAGTGTTGATGCAACCCTTGTGCTTTATGAAAGCCCCAAACGCATTAACCGGCTGTTAGCTGAGATATGTTCCCTTAATGCCGGAACCCGCCCCGCTGCAATTTGCCGAGAACTGACCAAACGATTCGAAGAAGTGTTGCGCGGATCCGTTCAAGAGCTGGCCGAACAGCTGGAAGAGCGAAGTGTGAAGGGCGAAATTGTATTGGTGATCGGCTATCAGGCGACCCAAATTTCTGAAGACACAATGGATGACGCACTTAGAAAAGCGATGTTGGACATGTCTAAGAAAGATGCGGTGGCTTTTGTGGCTGAAGCTTTGGGTCTGCCGCGCCGAAAGGTGTATCAGGCGGCCTTGGAATTGGAGAACGACCCATGACGGGACTGACGTCTTACCTTGCTGGCCTTGCGGCAGAAGATTCTGTTGAAGCAGAGTATCACCGCAATGGGCACGACATTGCCGCACGCAGATGGCGCGGCAGCCGGGGTGAGATTGATATCGTTGCCAAAGATGGCGATGGTTTCATATTTGTTGAGGTCAAGAAATCCCAAAGCTTTGCACGTGCTGCGGAACGTGTGTCCCGCCAACAAATGCACCGTATCTTCGGGGCGGCCAGTGAATTTATGGCCAAACAACCCAAAGGGCTTTTGACACCTGCTCGGTTTGATGTCGCACTTGTGAACGCCTCGGGGGAGCGAAAAATCATCAAGAACGCTTTTGCCCACTGTTAGCCCCATTGCGCTTGGCCCCATCGTGTTCCATGTAAGTAGAAAGGAACAGGAGCGTGCCATGTCGTTGAAAGTCGCCTTTCAAATGGACCCCATCGAACGGGTCGATATTGATGCAGACAGTAGCTTTCGCATTGCGGAAGAAGCCCAGAAACGTGGGCATGAGCTGTTTGTCTATACTCCCGATCATCTGAGTTTTCGCGAGGGTAAAGTGATGGCGCGCGGCCACCGGGTCACCCTGCGCCGTGAATATGGCAATCACGTCACGATGGGCGAGGTTGAAGATATCAACTTGGCCGATTTGGATGTCGTCTGGCTGCGCCAAGACCCGCCTTTTGATATGGGCTACATCACCTCAACGCATCTTTTGGACATGGTTCACCCCGACACGCTCGTCGTAAATGATCCGTTTTGGGTGCGCAATTATCCCGAAAAGCTGTTGGTTCTCGAATTTGCCGATCTCACCCCCCCAACCATGATTGCCCGTGATTATGAGACGTTAAAAAGCTTCAAAGACACCCACGGTGATATCATTCTTAAACCGCTGTATGGCAATGGCGGTGCGGGGGTGTTCCGGTTGGATGAAGGGGACCGCAACCTTGCGTCACTGCATGAACTGTTTGTGGGGATCAACAACGAGCCGTTGATTGCGCAAAAATTCCTGCCCGATGTCTCCAATGGCGACAAGCGGATCATTTTGGTTGATGGCGAACCCGTGGGTGCGATCAACCGCGTGCCGGCCGCCGGTGAAACCCGGTCCAACATGCATGTGGGCGGGCGCCCTGAAAAAGTTGGCATGACCGAACGCGATCTGGAAATCTGTGCCGCCATTGGCCCGCTTTTGCGCGAAAAAGGTCAGATTTTTGTGGGGATCGATGTGATTGGCGATTACCTCACCGAAATCAATGTGACCTCGCCAACCGGCATTCAGGAACTTGAACGCTTTGATGGCACCAACACTGCGGAAAAGATCTGGGAAGCGATTGAGCGCCGGATCGGGTAAAGCGTCATGAGCCGCCAGTTGAAATGGTTGAACCGCCTGTCCCGCCTTGCGGTGAAACCTTATTTGCGGCGCATGTCAGGACCAAAATGGGCGCGTGCTCAGCTGAACTGGGGCGCGCGTTTGTTGTTTCATCCTCCGCCCCAAACTGTCACCGTGTGGAAAGACATGGGCGGGGTGTCCTGCCTATGTGTTACGAATCGCGCCGAAACGCATCCCCCGCGCGCGGGTGCCGTTATGCTTTATCTTCATGGTGGCGGCTATGTGGCTGGCTCGCCGATGACGCACAAGCATTTGCTTGCGCGATTGGCGCGGTTGACCCAGCTTGTGGTCTGCGCGCCTGACTATCGCAAGGCCCCGGAACACCCGTTTCCGGCGGCCTTTGAAGATACGCTTGCCGCCTTTAAAGGGCTTTTGGCGCAGGGGTATTCCGCCGAAGATATTGTGATCGGCGGGGACAGTGCGGGGGGTGGGCTGGCGCTGGCTTTGCTGGCGCACCTCAATGCGCAAGGCGTTGCACCCAAAGCCGTTTTTGCGTTTTCACCCTTTACGGATGCAACCTTTTCGGGGGCGTCCCTCATGCGAAATGCGGACGCTGACCCGATGCTTCCGTCCGAGCGACACGACCTGATCACCGATTGGTATCTGGCCGGAAATCCACTTGCCGACCCCAGAGTTTCTCCGATTTTTGCGCTGTGGAATTCCCCGTTACCGCCGGTGTTTTTGCAGGCGTCTGAGCATGAAATATTGACCGACGACAGTTTGCGTATGGCCGAGGTGCTGTGCGCAGCGGGGGGGCAGGTCACGCTCGATCTCTGGCCGGATGTGCCACATGTCTGGGTCTATTTCACGCGGATCCTGCCCGAAGCGAAAGAGGCGCTTGGGCGGGTGGCAAAATTTGTTAACGATCAATTTGTTGAGCCGATCGACAAGCGATAACTCGCGGCCTCAGCCACGTGATGACGCGCCACATTCTGAGCCCCTTCAAGGTCTGCAATTGTACGGGCGACGCGCAAAATGCGGTGGTATCCGCGTGCGGACAGGCCAAATTGGTCGGCGGCTTTGACCAAAAGCGCGCGGCCTTCGTCGTCTGGGGTGGCGACCTCGGTCAGCAAATCGCCTTCGATATCTGCGTTCACCCGGACATTATGAAAGTCTTGGTATCGCTCGGTTTGCCGCGTGCGGGCTTGGGCCACGCGGGCGGCGACCTCGGCTGACCCTTCGCTGTCTGGCGGCAAATCCAAATCGCGCATCTCAACACGTGGCACGTCCACGCGCAGATCAAATCGGTCCAGAAGCGGGCCGGACAAACGCCCCAAATAGCTGTCCCCGCAGCCCGGCGCGCGTGGGCATGCCAAATTTGCGTCGCCAAGATGCCCACATTTACAAGGGTTTGCGGCGGCAATCAGCAGGAATTTACAGGGGTAACTGACGTGGGCATTAGCGCGGGCGACCATGACTTCACCGGTTTCAATCGGTTGGCGCAGGGTTTCCAATGTTTGGCGATTAAACTCTGGCAGTTCGTCCATAAAAAGCACGCCATTGTGGGCAAGACTGACCTCGCCGGGGCGGGCGTTGCGACCCCCGCCGACAATGGCGGCCATGGACGCGGTGTGATGTGGTTCGCGAAACGGGCGGGTGCGGGAAATGCCGCCCTCTTGCAGCACGCCCGCCAGAGATTGCACCATTGAGGTTTCCAGCGCTTCGGTGGGGCTGAGCGGCGGTAGGATTGAGGGAAGGCGCGCGGCGAGCATGGATTTCCCGGATCCCGGGCTGCCAATCATCAACATGTGATGGCGCCCGGCGGCGGCGATTTCCAGTGCCCGTTTGGCCCGCGCCTGCCCACGAACGTCACGCAGGTCTTTGGCAAATCCCGGCGCCGCGATGGTGCCGGGATCGGCGGGCGGCAGCGGCGATTGGCCGGTGAAATGCTGGATCACAGCCGAGAGTGTGGCGGGGGCCAAAACGCGGGCGGCTTCGACCCAAGCGGCCTCGGGTCCGCAGGCGCGCGGGCAGATCAGGGCGCGATCGTCATCTGCCGCGGCGATTGCGGCGGGCAGTGCGCCGATCACGGGCAAAAGGGTCCCATCAAGGGACAGTTCGCCTAATGAAATCGCACCGGCCACTTCGTCTTTTGGCAAGATGTCGATGGCCGCCAAAAGCGCCAGCGCAATGGGAAGGTCGAAATGTGACCCGACTTTGGGCAGGTCTGCGGGCGACAGGTTGATGGTGACTTTTTGCGCAGGCAGCGCAATGGAGAGGGCGGCCAATGCGGCGCGCACGCGTTCTTTTGCCTCAGACACGGCTTTGTCCGGCAGGCCGACGATGGAAAAGCCGGGCAGGCCGGGGGTCAGGGCGCATTGCACTTCGACCGGGCGGGCGCGGATGCCTTCGAAGGCGACGGTATAGGCGTGTGCCACCATGATCTTCTCCCAACCCGATTGGACCCCATCTGGGTCGTAAGAAGGGTAGGGTAATCTTGGTGAAGAATTGGTTAACGCAAAAGAAAGTGGTGAGAGAAAGTGGCGGGGGCGGAGAAAAGGGCGTTGCCCTCTTGGCCCCGGCGGTGCCGGGTCCAATTCACCCAGGATATTTTAGGCAAGAAAAAGCAGGGTCATATGGTGGAGGCAGTGACCATTTCCATGAACGCCGGCCAGGCTTCGGGGTCGTTCACGGTTTTGTCGCGGCAGGTTGTGTTGCAAAAGCCCCAGATCTTGCCGTCCATCTCAAGGAAATCGGTGACGGGATCGCCGGAATAGGGGCAGGTGTCGTTGACCGAGGGGCCCTGCGCGGGTTGTGCTGCGCGTTGCGCTGGACCGGGCCAAGGGCCAAGCGGGCGGCCTTCGATATAAGGCACGGGATCATAGGTGATCGTCAGCCCACGCGCGCGCCAGCGGCGAAAGGCGGGGTCATTTAGGTGCGTGTCGATATAGGCCTGGGGGGTGTCACTGACCTTCAGCCCAAAGCCTGCAAACCGTGCCGCAATCGGCGCGTGAAAACACATCCGCAAGCGAGTAGGCGCCAAAGAGCCACGGGCCGTCTGCGCCGTGTTCAGCGCGTGCGCGCGACCAAAGGTCTTCGATCCGGGCCACGTCAGCCAGCGCCGCGTCTGAGGGGGCGAAATCCTGAACCACACCCAAAAGTTGCATCGGACAATCCCCGCGCAAGGCGTTGAAACCAGAGTGCATTTCGCAGGTCATCCAGCGCGCCATCGCGCGCGCGGCCGGGTCTGTTGGCCAGAGGCCAGCGTCAGGGTGGCGTTCGGCCAGGGTTTCGCCCATCGCCAAAGTATCACCCACCACTACACCGTCGGGCGTGCGCATGACCGGCACCAAACGGGCCGGGGCCAGTGGCGCCAGATCCTGCGCCATGGTGCCGGAATACAGCCCCACAAGCGTGGTGTTCACTGGGATGTGAAAGTTTACAAACATCAGCCAGCCGCGAAGGGACCAGCTCGAGAATGTGCGATCGCCGATATATAAATCATAAGTCATAGGGGCATGTTACGGCGCAAATCGGGTCAGGCAAATGTTGATTTGTGACGGGTCCCATCAGGGCAGGTGATTGATGCTGTGCGCCTGCCACGCCCCGTTCCAATCCAGTCGCGTGACCGAGAAATTGTCGATTTTATGCCCCAGTGCTTGATAGGGCGTCATCGGGGCGGCGCGCGCAATTTGCGTGAGGATCACGCCGAAATGTGCCACCACGATGATGTCGTTGTGCTGGCCGTTCAGGCGATCGACAACTTGGGTCACGCGGGCGGAAAGTTGGTTCCAGCTTTCGCCATCCGGTGCCATATAATCGCCGGGGTCCTCCCAAAACTGGCGCGACAATTCCGGGTCGCGGTCCGAGATCTTGCTCCAATGCATGCCGTCCCACGCGCCAAAATGAAATTCGCGCAGCTGTGGATCATGGGGCAGGCGGGGGCGGGTGTCTTGGATTGCCGTGGCGGTGTCGACCGCGCGGATGAGGTCGGATGAAATGACCACGGCATCTTTGGGCAAATGCGCGGACAGGCGGGTAATTTGCGCTGTATCAGACAGATCCGCAGGTAAATCGCGCCAGCCCACCATGTTTTTCGCGTGCGTCGGCCCGTGGCGCACCCACCACCAGCTGGTCGTCATATCACACCTTTTGGCAGCGTGCCTTTGAGCGCAAGGGGCAGCCCCGCCATCACCGTGACCACAAGATCTGCGCGCTGGGCGAGGCGTTGGTTCAGCTCGCCTTGGGCCTGTCGGAACCTGCGTGCCAGTTTGTTTTCCGGCACAATGCCCGCGCCGACTTCGTTGGACACAAGGACGATGGGCGCCGCGCAGGCGGCGAGCGCGTTAAAAAGCGCGGCTTCTGCCGTGGGGAGATCCGCATTCGCCATCACCTGATTGGTCAGCCACATGGTCGCGCAATCAAACAGCACCACCTCATCCGGTTTCGCGCCCGCCAATGCGGGGGCCACATCCATCGGGGCTTCGATTGTGCGCCACCCCGCGCCGCGCCTGTCTTGGTGTGTGGCGATCTTTGCGTGCATTTCGCCATCAAAGGCTTGTGCGGTGGCGACATATACCATTGGGCGCGAGGCTGCTGCGACAAGATGCTCGGCATATGTGGACTTGCCCGAAGCAGCGCCGCCCAATACCAAGGTGAGAGAGGGGAGTGTGATCATCATGCCCCCCAATAGCATCCGTGTGTGTGTTGGGCCAGCCAAGTTGCGACCTGATGTGCGTTTGATACGGCCCAGATATTACGGCCCAGATATGAGGTGGATTATGCGGTTACTCTTGTCTTTTGCGTGTCTGTCTTTGCCCGTGACCGGGGCTGCAATGGCCAGTGATCTGCCCGATGATATGACGGTGGCGGATGTTGTTGTGTTGGGCGAGGTGCATGACAACCCGGTGCATCACACCAATCAGGCGGATTGGGTACGGGCCGTGGCCCCGAAAGCCATTGTTGCCGAAATGCTGACGCCCGATCAGGCGGCGGATTTGCAGGCGGACCCCGAAGGGTACCGCGCCACATGGGACACGTCCGGTTGGCCGGATTATGACATGTATCTGCCTGTGTTTACTGCCTCAGATGCTCCGATTTACGGCGCTGCCGTGCCGCGCGATGTGGCGCGGGTGGTCTATTCCGAAGGGGTGGCAGCGCATTTTGACGGCGACGCGATGGCCTATGGCTTGAACGCTCCACTGGCAGAGGATCAAAATGCCGCGCGGTTAGATTTACAGTTTGCTGCCCATTGTGATGCCATGCCGCGCAACGCCTTGGGCGGCATGATCGAAGTCCAGCGCCTGCGTGATGCGACCCTTGCCAAAGCCGCGATCCACGCCTTTGAAACGCGGGGCGGCCCGGTGGTGGTGATCACCGGAAATGGCCACGCGCGCAAAGATTGGGGGGTGCCAAGTTACATCACACGCGTGCGCCCCGATCTGACGGTCTTTAGCATTGGTCAGGGCGAGGATGGCGGCACGCCGGACGGTGGGTTTGACCTTGTCGTTGATGCCCCCGCTGTGGATCGCCCCGACCCCTGTCTGGAATTTGGCAAACCGTCTGAGTAACGCGCAAGCATTGCACCCCCGCGCGGGACCGGATACCTCTTTGACAAGATTGAAAGCCCGAAAGGTGATGCAATGCTGGCTGGCAAACATATCCTTCTGATCATTGGCGGCGGCATTGCTGCGTTTAAATCGCTGGATTTGATCCGGCGGTTGCGGGAACGCGGCGCCGAGGTCACGCCGGTGATCACCCGCGCGGGGCAGGAATTTGTCACGCCCCTAAGTGCCTCGGGGCTGGCCGCACGCAAGGTCTATACCGAGCTTTTTGACCTGACGGATGAGGCGGAAATGGGCCATATTGAGCTGTCACGCTCTGCCGACCTGGTGGTTGTGGCCCCCGCCACGGCGGATCTTTTGGGCAAAATGGCGGGGGGGCTGGCCAATGATCTTGCCTCGACCCTGTTGATGGCCACGGACAAACGCGTTTTGGTGGCCCCCGCAATGAACGTGCGCATGTGGGACCACCCCGCGTGTCAGCGCAATGTGGCCACCCTGAAAGACGACGGCGTGCTGTTTGTGGGCCCAAATGAGGGCGCGATGGCCTGCGGTGAATTTGGCCCTGGCCGCATGTCGGAACCGCTTGAGATTGTTGCGGGAATTGAAGCCGCCCTTGCGGATGGCCCCCTGAAAGGCAAGCATATCTTGGTCACTTCCGGCCCGACGCATGAACCCATTGATCCGGTGCGCTACATCGCCAACCGATCGTCCGGTGCACAAGGCACAGCGATTGCGTCCGCCTTGGCGGGGCTTGGCGCGGATGTGACGTTTGTCACCGGTCCAGCCGATGTGCCGCCCCCTGCCGGCGTGAATGTGATCCCGGTGCAATCGGCGCAAGATATGCTGGCTGCGGTGGAACAGGCGCTTCCGGCGGACGCCGCCGTGTTTGCCGCCGCTGTGGCCGATTGGCGCGTGGTGTCGGCATCAAGCAGCAAGATCAAGAAAGACGCCAAAGGCAGCCTGCCGGTGCTGGAGTTTGCGGAAAATCCCGACATTCTGAAAACTGTCAGCCAAATGGGCAAAACGCGCCCCAAACTGGTGGTGGGGTTTGCGGCTGAGACCGATGATGTGATCGCCAATGCCACCGCCAAACGGACGCGCAAGGGATGTGACTGGATCATCGCCAATGACGTCAGCCCGGAAACGGGCATCATGGGCGGGTCGGAAAACGCGGTCACTTTGATTTCGGACGCGGGCGCTGAGGATTGGCCGCGCATGAGCAAAGGTCAGGTGGCACGTCAGTTGGCGTTGCGTATTTCGGATGCGTTGAGCTAGAGTTTTTTTGCCTCCGGCGGGGATATTTTAAGCAAGAAAAAGAGGGCGCGGGGATGGATCATCCGGTGATCAGAGTGATGTTGGAAGACTGGGCGGACCGCGCCTTGGCGCTCCCCTCTTATGAGACCTCTGGGGCGGCGGGGGCGGATCTGCGGGCAAACCTGCGCCCCGAAGATCGCGCGGATGGGCTGAGCTTGGCCCCCATGGCGCGGATGATTGTCCCAACGGGGCTGCGGGTTGAAATCCCCGAGGGGTATGAAATGCAGATCCGGCCCCGGTCGGGTTTGGCGATCAAACATGGGGTTTCCCTACCCAATACGCCCGGCACCATTGACAGTGATTATCGCGGCCCGCTTGGGGTGATCTTGATCAATTACGGCGATGTCCCCTTTGTGATAGCCCACGGTGACCGCATTGCGCAGGCTGTGATTGCCCCTGTTGTGCAAGGGCAATATGAGGTGGTGGACGCCCTGTCTGACACCTTGCGCGGTGCTGGTGGATATGGATCTACGGGGCGCAAATGAGTGCGCAAATGAGGGTGCGGATATGAGCTGGGTTTTTCTATGTGCCGCCCTTATTTGGCTTGGTGGTGCCTATGTGGGGCTGTCCGTGGCGCGCCGCTGGATTTTGACGGCGCTTTTGGGCGCTTTTGTCTTGTTGACCCATGCGATTTTCCCGGCAGACAGCCCGCTTGTCTTGGCGCTGGGCGGAAGCTTTACCGGCTGGGCCGTTGTCTTTGGTCTTATCGCGCTTGCGGGGTTTTACAGCCATGCGGTGGGCTGGATCAAAGCGCGCGCGCCCAAGGCCCCGGTGGCTGAACAGGACGGGCCATTTTCGGACACGGAAATCGACCGTTACGCGCGCCATATTGTGCTGCGCGAAATCGGCGGGCCGGGGCAGGTTGCGCTTAAGAACGCGCGGGTTCTGGTGGTTGGAGCCGGGGGTCTTGGATCGCCTGCTTTGATGTATCTGGCGGCGGCTGGTGTGGGCACCATTGGTGTTGTGGATGATGACGAGGTTGATAACTCGAACCTGCAACGCCAAGTGATCCACCGCGACGCTGATATTGGCATGCCCAAGGTCTTTTCAGCCGAGGCGTTCATGCGCGCGCAAAATCCGGCTATCACCGTGCTGCCCTATCATCGTCGCCTCACCGATGAGATCGCAAAAGAGCTGATTGCTGATTTTGATCTGGTGCTGGAAGGCACGGATAATTTCGAAACCCGCTATCTGGTCAACCGGGTCGCGGCCAAGCTGGGCAAGCCAGTGATTGGCGGTGCGCTCAGCCAATGGGAGGGGCAGGTTTCGACCTTTGACCCAGCCCGTGGCGCGCCCTGTTATCAATGCCTGTTTCCAAAGGCCCCGGCGGCGGGCCTTGCGCCCAATTGTTCAGAAGCGGGCGTGGTTGGCCCATTGCCCGGCGTGATCGGGTCAATGATGGCGCTTGAGGCGATCAAGGAACTGACCAGTGCGGGCGAAGGGTTGCGCGGCCGCATGATGATCTATGACGCGATGTACGCGGAAACCCGCATCATCCGCCTGTCCAAACGCGAGGGCTGTGAAACCTGTGGCTGAGATCGAATTGGCCCCCCTGTCGGTCCAAGACGTCCCGGCGCTGTTTGCCTTTGAGGTGAAAAACCGTGCGTGGTTCGAGGGCTGGGTTGGCCCCCGCCCTGACAGCTATTGGGAGCTTTCGTCGCTGATAAAAGTCGTTCAAAACCAAGTGGATGCGGGCGAATGGATGTATCTTATCAAATCCGGCGGGCGCATTCTGGGGCGCCTTAACCTGACGGATGAAGGTAATGGCGTGGCGCAATTGGGATACCGGATTGGCCAAGATCAGGCCGGGCGCGGCGTGGCCAGCAAGGCGGTGATCCAGATGGTCGAAAAGGCACCCAGCCTGGGCCTTTGGGCGCTAGAGGCGCGCGTGCTTGCGGGCAACGATGCCTCTTACCGGGTGTTGGAAAAGGCCGGGTTTCGCGTCACGGATCAAAGCATATTTGACGGGCGCACACTTACGGTTTTTCGCCGTGATCTGGACATGTGATTGTTTTGTCCGGCGGGTTGCAACCGGATCTGCGCGCTTTGGGCGCGGCTGCAATAGTGCGAAAGATCTTGGTATTTTTTAACGCTGGCGCGGCTTTACCTCAGCTTGCGCTTGCAAATCGGGCGGGCTTGGCCCAGTCTCGCCCAGTCTTTATTCTGAATGATATCCGGGGGTCTTCATGAAATTCGTATCACTTGCTGCTTCTGCCATTTTGGCTGTTTTCTCCACCACTGCGCTTGCCAGCGACCTGCCGGATCTGGGCGGAAAATCGGTGGTGGTTGTCACTGAAAACGCCTATCCGCCGCTGCAATTCATTGAACCGGGCACCGGAAACGCCATTGGCTGGGAATATGATGCGATGGCTGAGATTGCCAAGCGCCTGAACATCACCGTGGACTATGAAAACATCAGCTGGGACGCAATGATCCCGGCGGTGTCAGAAGCACAGTTTGACATGGGCATGACCGGCATCACCATCCGCGAAGATCGCGCGGAAAAGGTGGATTTCTCGGCCCCTTATCTGCGCTCTGAAATGATGATGATCGTGCGCGCCGATGAGGCCCGGTTTATGGATGCCAAAGGCTTTGCCGCCGACAAAGATTTGCTGATGGCCGCCCAACCCGGAACCACCCCGTTTTACGTGGGCGTGTATGAGGTGCTGGACGGCGATGAAGCCAACCCGCGCATCAAGCTGTTTGAAACCTTCGGGGCAACCGTTCAGGCGCTGCGCACCGGCGACGTTGATTTGGTTCTGTCCGACAGCACCGCGGCCAACGGCTATGTCGAGGCGTCGAATGGCGGGCTGAAAATCATCGGTGACCCCATGGGGTCCGAGGATTTCGGCTTTATCTTCCCCAAAGGCTCTGACCTTGTGGCGCCCATGAATGCCGCAATTGCATCAATGCGCGAAGATGGCACCTTGGACGCGCTGAATACAAAGTGGTTCCTTGAATACAAAATCGGCCAATAATACTGACCACAAAATAGGGCGGGGGCTTTGGCCCCCGTTTTTTTGCGCATGATGCCCACCCCCAAACAAGACGAAGATTTCCCCTGGTGGCTGGTGGCGGCGATTGGGCTGGCTGGCCTGTTTTTCTATCGGATCTACGTCGATGACATTTACATGCAGGTGTTTCGCACGCTGGGCAAAGGCGTGGGGATCACCATTTTTGTCACGATCATTGGCTTTACGTCCGCCTGTGTGATTGGTCTGACGCTGGCCACGGCCACCTTGTCCCGGTTCAAAATCCTGCGCCAATGCGCGCGGTTTTATATCGAGATTATTCGCGGCATCCCAATCATTGTGTTGCTGCTGTACGTGGCCTTTGTGTTTGCGCCTGCGCTGGTTGCCGGTTGGAATTGGCTCAGCGATCTTGTGGGGCTGGACCCAATCCGGACCCGCGATTTTTCCCTTTTGTGGCGCGCGGTTCTGGCGCTGACCATTGGCTATTCTGCCTTTATTGCCGAGGTGTTTCGTGCGGGTCTTCAGGCCGTGGATGAGGGCCAGATTGAGGCCGCAAAGGCGCTGGGCCTGAATACGTGGCAGCGATTTCGTCTGATCGTCTGGCCGCAAGCTTTCCGCATGATCCTGCCACCTTTGGGCAATGATTTTGTGGCGATGGTCAAGGACAGCTCGCTTGTGTCGGTGCTGGGGGTGGCGGATATCACCCAGCTTGGCAAAGTCACTGCGGCGGGCAATTTCCGGTATTTTGAGACCTATAATGTGGTGGCCTTTGTTTACCTTCTGATGACCGTCACCCTGTCGCTGGGTCTGCGTCGATTGGAACGTCATTTGCGCCAAAAGGGGGTGGAGGACGTCTAAGGCGGTGCTGTCGACACAGGTCGGAAAGGGGCGCTGCCCCTTAAACCCCGAGATATTTACAGCAAGAAAAAGAGGCAGGGGGGCGGTTCATCCCAGACCCTCTGGTAATTTGCGCGCGCGCTTCATAGCTTACCCGCAAAGGAGTTCCCAATGACCAACCCGTTTTTGACCGACTGGCACACCCCGCATGGCTTGCCGCCGTTTGACCAAATCACCGACGCTGATTTCAAACCCGCGTTTGAGGCGACCTTGGCTAAGGCGCGCACAGCCGTTTTGGCGATTGCCGACAGCGCGGATGCGCCAAGCTTTGCCAATACAATTGAGGCTTTGGAACAGGCCGAGGCCCCACTGAGCCGTGTTTTGGGCGTGTTTTATTCGGTTGCAGGCGCCGACAGCAATGAGACACGCGAGGGATTGACGCGCGAATTTGGCCCACAGCTCGCGGGTTTTGGATCGGAAGTCTCCTCCAACTCCGCGCTGTTTGCGCGGGTTGAGGCGCTTTGGGAAAAACGCGACGATTTGGGTCTGACGGATGAACAGCTGCGGGTGCTGAAATTGACCCATCGGGGCTTTGTGCGTTCTGGCGCGCAGCTGACCGGCGCGGATGAAGCGCGTCACAAAGAGATCATGCAGCGTCTGTCTGTTTTGGGCACCGAGTTCACCCAAAACCTGCTTGCAGCGGAACGTGATTGGGTCATGGAATTGGACGAAAGTGATCTTGAGGGATTGCCAGATTTTGTCATCGCAGCGGCGCGGGCAGCGGGCAAGGAAAAGGGCACCAAAGGCCCGGCGATCACCACCTCGCGTTCGTTGATCACCCCGTTTTTGATGTTCTCACCCAAACGCGATTTGCGCGAAAAAGCCTATGAGGCGTTTGCCGCGCGCGGTGAAGGGCGGGGGGATGCAGACAACCGGCCGATAGCTGCCGAAACATTGGCGCTCCGCCAAGAACGCGCGGCGCTGCTGGGCTATAAAAGCTTTGCAGATTATAAGCTTGAAACCGAAATGGCAGGCACGCCGGGTGCCGTGCGCGAGATGTTGATGGCGGTTTGGGAACCGGCCAAATCGGCCGCCTTGGCGGATGAGGCGACCCTGACAGAGATGCTGCATGCTGACGGGTTTAACGGCGCATTGGAACCATGGGATTGGCATTATTACGCAGAAAAACGCCGCAAGGCGGAACATGATTTGGATGAGGCAGAGCTGAAGCCATATTTCCAACTGGACCGTATGATTGAGGCGTCCTTTGACTGCGCCAATCGCTTGTTTGGGCTTGAGTTTTCTGAGATGACCGCCCCGCTTTACCACCCCGACGCCCGCGCGTGGGAGGTCACGCGAAATGGCAAGCTGATGGCGGTGTTTGTGGCAGATTACTTCGCGCGCGGCTCCAAGCGGTCCGGCGCGTGGTGTGGTGCGATGCGCAGCCAACAAAAGCTGGCTGGCGACATTCGCCCCATCGTAACCAATGTGTGCAATTTCGCCAAACCCGCGGAAGGCAAACCCGCGCTTCTGTCTTGGGATGACGCACGCACTTTGTTCCACGAATTTGGCCACGCGCTGCACCATATCCTGTCGGATGTGAGATATGAAAGCGTGTCGGGCACGTCTGTGGCGCGTGATTTTGTCGAACTGCCCAGCCAACTTTATGAGCATTGGCTAGAGGTGCCAGAGGTGTTGGAACGCTTTGCCACCCATGCGGAAACGGGCGAGGTGATCCCGGCCGATATGCTCAAACGCCTGCTGGCGGCCTCGACCTATGGCACCGGATTTCAGACCGTGGAATACACGTCCTCGGCGCTGGTCGATCTGGCGTTTCATGATGGCGATGCCCCCGCTGATCCAATGGCGAAACAGGCCGAAGTCTTGGCCGATCTGGGCATGCCCCACGCCATCCGAATGCGTCACGCCACGCCCCATTTTGCCCATGTGTTTTCCGGTGATGGCTACAGCTCTGGCTATTACAGCTACATGTGGTCCGAAGTGATGGACGCCGACGCCTTTGAAGCCTTCAAAGAGGCGGGCGGTGCGTTTGATCCTGACATGGCGAAAAAACTGGAAACCCACATTCTGTCGCGCGGCGGATCGGTGGATGCCAAAGACCTGTACCTAGCGTTTCGTGGCAAAATGCCCGGTGTTGATGCACTTTTGAAAGGGCGTGGGCTAAGCTGACCAAAAGGGGGCTTCGCGGCCCCCTTTTTCTTGCCAGAAGCACCTCGGGGTTTAAGGGGCAGCGCCCCTTACCGCCGCTTGCGACTGGGATCATCCGGGTGCGGTTCCACCCCCACCGGATCTTTGTGCAACATCACATCTGTACGCGGATAGGTATGCAAAATCCGGCGGCGCAGGCTGGCACCAATCGCATGGGCTTCGTCCAGTGACAGGGTGCCGTCCAGCTCAATATGCAGGTTCACAAAAATGACCGAGCCTGATCGGCGGGTTTTCAGTTCGTGAAAGCCCTGAATGCCGGGATGGGCGCGGGCGATGTCCTCAATCCCCATGATCATATCGTCAGGGGCTGCGCGGTCCATCAGCCCGTCCCACGCGGTTTTGAAAATGCGCACGGCCCCCACCGCCAAAAGGATAGCCGCGCCAATCGCCACCACGCTGTCGATCACTTCCATGCCAAACAGGTTGGCGGCCCAAAGCGACAGGATTGCGCCAATGTTTGGGATCAGGTCGCCCAGATAATGCAGGCTGTCGGCCTTGACCACTGCCGACCCGGTGGCGGCGGCCACACGCCGTTGCCACAGCACCAGCGCAAGGGTCAGCGCAATCGACACGCCCATCACCACGATGCCTTTGTTATGGGATAAAATCGGTGCCGGTTCGCCAGAAATCAACCGCAGGATCGCCGCCCAAGTGATGATCCCTGCTGAGAGTAAAATGAACAAAGATTGGCCCAACGCTGCCAAATCCTCTGCCGCTGTGTGCCCAAACGTGTGATCCTCATCCGCAGGGCGCGAGGCATACCAAATCGCCGCGAGGGCCCCCAAAGATACCATCAAATCCATCGCCGAATCCGCCAAAGACGCCGCCACCGACAGCGCATTGGTTTCGCCCAAGGCCCACAGCTTTAGCGCCACCAAAGTGATGGCGACACAGGCGGATGCCACACCGGCGGAAAGGTTCATTTTGGTTGCGTTTTCAGTCATCTACAGGCTTTGTGCGTTGGGTTTCACGGGGTGACAGCGCGTCACCGCCACATGATTTTGTCGTCAAAACGGGCCAAAAATCGCTTGGCAAACACCTCTTTGGCGGGCTCAAATCCGTGCTTTTGCAAGCTCCAGTAAAAGTATTTCTCATACGGAAAATCGAACATCGCCAAGGTGCCATATTCCAGCGCTTCGCGCAGATCGGCGCGGTTTTTGGCGGTCAGCGTGGCGTGCCAATACGGGGATTTTGCGCAGGTGATCACCGGGCATTTCTGCATCAAAGCTTCAAAACCGGCGGTGGCGTTTTGGGTGATCACCAGGTCTGAGGCTTCGACCAAATCATGCACTGAGGCCTCGGACAGTTTCACGTTTGGATAATCCTGCGTGACGGCCATAATGTGACGCCGCTCGTCTTTCAGATGCTCAAGCGACAGCTTTACATAGACGGTGGCTTTGGGGTCAAATTCGGCCGCGGTGCGGATCATTTCTTCGGTTGATAAATAGGTGGACTGCGCCGCGTCTTCGGTTTGGGGCTGACAAAACACCGTGGCTTTTGCCCCCTGCAAGGTACCGTGCATCCGGTGTTCTTGCGGTTCAATTGACACGTTTTCGCGCAGCATATAGCCGCTGACCCCGTTGAAGAAATAGCTGGCGCGGTCTTCGTCGATATTATGCGCGTCAAATTCGCTGAGCCGGAGTGAGGATTGCCAGCCCGCGCCCAGCTCGTCCAAATGCCAGAACCCCCAGATCGGCGCTTGTGACAGATGCAAAATACGCGGGCCAAACAGGGCCGGGGCGCCCAACATGATATGCGCGGCGTCCGGGTCCGTCAGGGCAACCTCGGCCGCTTTACTGGCGTGTTTGATCAGCTGACAGGGGATGGATTTCCCGGCCAACGCCTCTTGGATCTGTTTGAAAATCGGCGCGCTGTTGGCTTCAACCTGCGCCAGCCAATTGTCGGTGGCATGAAACACCACCCGGCGGGCGCCTGTTGCGCGTGCTTTGCGAGGGGTGGTGATCAGCTCCATCTACTCGACCACCTCATCCGGGCGCACGCCCCAAAGGTTCGGCTTCACCGTCCAGCCACGAATGCCATCGGCAGTCATCCGGCACCAAAGGGGCCCGCATTTTTCAATCCGGGCAATCACGCCCGCCTCAAGATAGGCGTTCACTTGCGCGGCCTCGTCCGCCCGGCTGTAAAGCGGGGTCAGATCGACCTCAATGATCGCATGGCGCGCGCCTGATAAAAGCGAATAATGCATCCAGCCGCCGACACCGTCGCGGTCGCGCACCTGGCGCCAGTGGCCAAACTCACCAACAATCTCAAGCGGCATGCCGGGGCGGCCAAACACCCAATCAATGCGGTGGCGCAGGCTTGGCCCACGGCGCACGTTGCCTTCGGATGTTTTCAGCGACACAAAACGCGGGATCGGCAGATTGGTGACCTTTCCACGCGGCTGCGGGGTCGCGGCCTCGGCAGAAATTGCCGCCGACAGCGCGCCAGACACCGCCAAAGACAGCCCAAAGCCGGTGACCGCCAAAAACAGAACAGTAAAAAATCGCATGAGAGTTCTTTTTATCTATTGCAGCCCCCGTTTTGCGCAATATTATTGCGTGTGCGTCACGGTGGCCGCTTGTGCCTGACCTCGTTCGCTGTCACTTTGGCAGGGAGATGCGCAAAAGGGAAGTGAAAGGGAGTGCCGCAATGGCCGCTGAACGTCTAAGTGTTGTTGTCACGCGACGGTTGCCCGAGGTTGTCGAGACCCGGATGAAAGAGCTTTTTGATGTCACCCTGCGTGACGATGACGCGCCAATGTCGCGTGCTGCGCTGACGGAAGCGATGAAAACATGTGATATCTTGGTCCCGACGATCAACGATCAAATTGATGCGGGTATGCTGGCAAGTGCCGGGGAACGCTTGAAATTAATCGCAAACTACGGGGCAGGTGTGGATCACATTGATGTGGGATCGGCGCGTCAAAGGGGCATTTTGGTGTCGAACACGCCGGGGGTGTCCGCCGATGACACCGCCGATATGGCGCTGGCGCTGATCTTGGCCGTGACCCGCCGATTCCCCGAGGGGATTCGCGTGATGGCCGAGGATAAATGGGCCGGTTGGTCCCCGACCGCCATGCTGGGCCGCCGCATTCAGGGGCGCCGTGTTGGCATCCTTGGCATGGGGCGCATTGGTCAGGCCGTGGCCGAACGGGCCAATGCCTTTGGCATGCAGGTGCATTACCACAACCGCAAACGCCTTCACCCCGATATTGAGGCGCGCTGTAATGCGACCTATTGGGAAAGTCTGGATCAGATGGTGGCGCGCATGGACGTGATTTCCATCAACTGCCCGCACACGCCCTCGACCTTTCATTTGATGAACGCGCGGCGGCTGAAATTGCTGAAACCCGAGGCGGTGATTGTGAACACGTCACGCGGTGAAGTCATCGACGAAAACGCGCTTGTCAGGATGTTAAAGGCGGGCACCATCGCGGGGGCTGGGCTTGACGTTTATGAAAACGGCAAAGAGATCAATCCAGAGCTGCGCGACCTGCCCAATGTGGTGGCCTTGCCGCATATGGGGTCGGCCACCGTCGAAGGGCGGGCTGAGATGGGCGAAAAGGTCATCATCAACATCAAAACCTTTGAAGATGGCCACCGCCCACCGGATCAGGTTGTGCCGGGCATGTTGTAACCCGCCTTTCAGCGGCGAAATCCAACACCAAAACCGGGCGTGTCACGTCCGGTTTTTTTACGTTTGGGACCGTGTTCGCGGCCAATCTGCCCCCCAACATCCCAAATCCGCCAGCCCAATCTTGACGCAATGTCGTTTTCGCCCCGTTTTCGGTCGGGCAGACTTTGAGATTTCCCGCGTCTTGCGGCATCACTATGCCAACAAATTGCCCCAAGGGAGTCGGCTGATGAAAACGGATGTGAAAGCGCTTGTTGTTGGTGGGGGGGCTGTTGGCGCCTCGATCGCCTATCACTTGGCCAAAGCGGGTTGGGACGATGTGATGCTTTTAGAGCGCGACGAGCTGACGTCCGGGTCGACATGGCACGCCGCTGGTCTGTTGCCGCTGTTCAACATGTCCTACGCCACCACGCACATTCACGACTATTCGGTCAAGTTCTATAAAGAGCTTGAGGAAGAAACCGGGCTGAATGCAGGGTTTTCCGTGGTGGGCAACCTGCGGATGGCACAAACTGATGAGCGTATGGATGAATACCAGCTTTACGCCTCGACCGCTGATTCCGTGGGCATCAACTATGAATTCCTGACCCCGGATGAGGTCAAAGCGCGCTGGCCGCTGATTGAAACCTCCGACCTGAAAGGCGCGCTGTATCACACCGAAGACGGCTATATTAACCCCGCCGATGTGACCCAGGCCATGGCCAAAGGCGCGCGTCAACGTGGGGTTGAGATTGTGCGCAAATTGCAGGCCGATGCCTTTCATTGGACCGGCACCCATTGGGAAGTGACCTGCTGCAAAATGGTGGAAAAAGGCGGCAATCTTATCGCCTCGGATGAAACCGTTGTGATCACCGCTGAACATGTCGTGACCGCCTCGGGCAACCACGCGCAACGCACCGCCAAAATGCTGGGCATCAAAATGCCCGCGATCCCGGTGGAACACACCTTCATCGTTATGGACAAAGACCCAGAGCTGGTGAAATGGCGCGAAGCGGGCAACCCCGAACACCCCGTTGTGCGTGACGCCGACAACGAATCTTATGCCCGCGAAGAGCGTGGCGGCTGGATCCTTGGCATCTATGAGCGCGGCGCCCCCGCCCGGTTTGAACATGGCGTGCCAGACAGCTTTCGTGCGGATCTGTTCCCGCTGGATCTGGACCGGATTGCGGATCAGTATATGGCGATGGCCGAACGCGTGCCGTCCTGTGCTGAATCGGGTCTGAAAGACGACTTTAACGGCCCGATTTGCTACACCCCAGACGGCAACCCGCTGGTGGGCCCGGCCCCCGGTCTGCGCAATATGTGGCTGGCCGAAGGGTTCAGCTTCGGGATCACCGCGGCGGGCGGCACTGGCTATTACCTTGCGCAGATGATGGTGGATGGCGAGGCCGAGATCGACATGGCGTCGCTTGACCCCAAACGATATTCCTCAAACTGGATGACCACCGAATTTGCCGCGCGCAAAAACGAAGAATGCTACGAACATGTCTATATCCTGCACCACCCGGATGAGGAACGCCCGGCGGCACGGCCCCTGCGCACCTCGCCCGCCTATGATCGCCAAGCCGCACGCGGTGCGCAATTTGGTTGGGTGAACGGATGGGAACGTCCAAATTACTATGCGCCCCTTGGGTTTAACGACCACGACAGCCGCTCGTTCCGGCGCGGTGGGTGGTGGCAATATGCTGTGGAAGAGGCCAAAGCCATCCGCGAAGACGTGGGCCTTGTGGACGCCACCGCCTTTACCAAACATGTGGTCAAAGGCCCCGGTGCGACCCAGTTTTTGGACTGGTTCACCTGCAACAAACTGCCAAAGATTGGCCGGATCAACCTGACCTATGCGCTGACCTCACACGGGACAACACGCACCGAATACACCATCGTTCGCAATGGCGAAAACGACTATTACCTCGTTTCTGCGGGGGCTTGGACCGAATATGATGCCGACTTCCTGCGCAAAGCCGCCGAAGACAAGATGGAAGAATTCGGTTATATCGAAATCCAGGATGTGACCAGCCAATGGGGTGTGTTTGCCATCGCCGGGCCAAAGTCGCGTGACGTGCTGAACGAGGTGATCGTGGACGCCGATCCCGCCACCGCGCTGACCAACAAACGCTTCCCGTGGCTGTCGGCCAAAAAGATCGAACTGGGCATGTGTCCGGTGAATGCGATCCGTGTGGCCTATACCGGCGAGCTGGGTTGGGAACTTCACCACCCAATTGAAATGCAAAACTATCTCTTTGATTTGCTTGAAAAAGCAGGCGAGAAACACGGCATGAAACTGGTTGGCGCACGTGCGCAAAACTGGTTGCGGATGGAGAAATCTTACCGTGCGTTTGGCACCGAGCTGGGCCGTGATGCAACCCCCGCCGAGGCGGACTTGCCGCGCTTTATTGATCTGGAAAAGGACTTCCACGGCAAAGAGGCGATGATTGAAAAGGGTGTGCGCGTTAAGTGCTGCACGCTTTTGATCGACGGGCCGGATGACGCGGATCCTTGGGGCCGCGAAGCGCTGTTCCAAGATGGTAAAAAGGTCGGTCGTTTGACCTCTGGCGGGTATTCGGTCGCGTTTGAAAAGTCGATTGGCATGGGGTATTTGCCGCCCGAACTGGCCGTGCCCGGCACCAAGGTTCAGGTGAAAATCATGGGCGCGCTTTATGACGCCGAAGTCACCGTCGACAGCCCGTATGATCCGAAAAACGAAACCATTCGGAAGAACGCCGACACTGCCTAAATTTTTTGGTGCCTAACGCGTTGGTTCATTTGACAATAAAAGCCCCGGTGTGATGCCGGGGCTTTTTGCGTTTCGGGGGAACGGTTAGATCAGCCCTGAAGTTTTTCCATAATGTCATCCACCATCGACCCATCACCGTCTGCATCCAAAAAGGATGTGAGCATGGACAGATCCGGTGCGCCAGATTGGGATTTTCCCATCAAACCGCCCAACAGACCCATGATCCCACTGGCCCCTTCGGCTTTTGGCGCCATCGCGCTCAGCGCGGCGTCCGGCATGGTTTTCTGCAAACCACCCTGTGCCATCGCGGCCAGTGCAGGCAAAAATGCCGAGACTTGGGCCAGATCAACACCGGTACGTTCTGCCGCTTGGGCCGCCAAATTATCCGTGCCCCCGTTGCCCAAAAGGCCGTTCAAAAAGCTCGCGCCTTGGGCTTGGCCAGCATCCGTGACCGCATTGACCGCATTGACCGGGGTGTCATACATCGCGGCCTGATCTTCGCCCTGAAGCGCGCCAATGATGCCCGACAATCCGCCGTTTTCGGCCTGCGCCTTGGTGGCTTTGCCAATGACCGGCGCCAAAAGGGCGGTCAATTCATCGGCTTTGGCACTGTCGATCCCGATTTTGCCGGCCAATTCCGACAAGCCTTGGCCGCCTTGTGCTTGTTGCAATAATTGCAATAGGGACATGATTTCCTCCTGAGAAATGCGATTTTCCCCAACCTGCCAGATTGCCCTTGCTTGACCAAAGGGGAAAGCTTGCGGGATTTTACCCGTTCTGCAAAGCTGGCTGTTAAGTTGCAGCCCCCCACTGAAAACACGGAGAGCCACGATGACCGACGGACAAGACATGATCCAAGGCGCCTGCCACTGTGGCAGCGTCACATTCGAAGTCAGCCGCCCAGAATTTGCGGTGCGCTGTAATTGCTCAACCTGTCGTCGGTATGCGGCGATTTGGGCGCACTGCCCGCCCAATACGGGTGCGATTTTGACCGGGCAGGATCATGTGCATGGCTACAGTTGGGGCGATCGCGGGATTACCTTTCACAGTTGCAAAACCTGCGGCTGCTTGACCCATTGGGGGCCGGGTGAACATGCCGAAGGTGACCGGTTTGCGGTGAACCTGAACATGGCCGATCCCAAAGATCTGGACGGGCTGCGCCTGCGCCGTTTTGATGGCGCGGACAGTTGGGAATTTCTGGACTGAGCCTGTAAGACTGGGCGTTTGGGGCGGTGCTACACCGCAACCAGATGATTGTCCCACGACAGCATCCCGGCACCCGCCCCGGACACCGGAATAAACCGTTCCTGTCGCTGACGGCGAAGCATCATGCCGCCGTCACAGGTGATCATCACCCCCCCGGTGCGCAGCTGTGCAGCCCCTGACGCGGTGCCAAATTTGCTGGACCCATCCGGGCTGCCGTGGCGGTCAAAATACAAAACCGCGCTGCCTTTGGGGCCGGTCACGACAAAGCTGTCATCCTCGCCGTCAATGGCAATGGATCCAGCGTAATTTTTCAGCGCCAATTCGTCCGGATGTGAGATCAGCCCAAGCGCCTCTCCGCGCCTATGGCGCGCCACCATTGGCACACGCGTCATTGGATTTCCTTGCCATTGCAAGGCGATAACCACCGTTCCATTGGGCGAGATGTCCATGTGCCGGATCGAGTTTTGGTGCATCCCTTCGGGCATTTCCACCTGTTCTTGGGGGGTCCCAGTGGGTGAAAGATAGGTCAGATTGGGGCGCATACTGGGCAGGTTCAGCTTGCTGCGCGCCAGATCCGGGTGGGTCTGAATGCCGCCGTTCGCCACGACAAATCCACCCTTTGGGTTGCGCAAAATCTCATGCGGGCCAATGCCGCCAGAGGGGATTTCGCCGATCCGCCTGTACCCGGCTGTGACGTCCCAAACGCCCAGAATGCCCGCAGGTGCGTCATAATCATTCTCGGTTGTGAACAGCGTTGTGCCGTCCGCTGAGAACGCACCGTGACCATAAAAATGGCGCCCCTTAGGGCTGTGCAGCCGGGTGATTTCTGTGCCGGTTTCACACTCCAGCACCACGGCAAAGCGCCCCGGTCGGCGGGCAAACCCCACCACTTCGGGGCGGCCGGGATGCACGGCCGCCGCGTGGCCGCGACCGGGAATACTGATCTGAAACTGGACGCTGCCGTCTTGCGTCAGCCCCACCAAAGACGAAGATTTATCGCGTGCGTTTGCTGCCGTAATGAAATCCGGCGCGCCAGCAGCGGCCCATCCGGGTGCTGCTGCAAGACACGCGGCAGACACCATAAATTCACGGCGCCTCATCTTCAATCCCCGTCCCCGGCGCTGAACCCGGTTTGCACCCCAAGTTCGGGGGCGACATCCTGGTCCAATTGCTGTTGCAGATAGACCAGCTTGCTTTGCACACCCTCAATCCGCACCCGCATGGTGGGATCCTCAACCGCGTCTTTGATTGGCGCGCCGATTTTGGTCACACGCGTTTGTGCATCGCGAATCAGCTGCACAATCCCCGTGCGGGTTGGGGGGAATAAATCACCCGCAAAGCCGCGATCCAGGATGGCGATCATCCCGGCCAATTGCGCATTGATAATCTCATTGGTCAAGCCAGATCGCCACGCCTCGGCCCGCTTGGGAAACGCCCGTTCAAAGGTGCCAAGCGGGCGGCCCAAACGGTGTTCTTTGAGGCGCAGGATGGAAAACCCAAGGGCGGTATAAATCTGTTTGGTGAACTCGGCATCCGTAAGGTAAATCGGATTGTCCGGCCCCGCCGTGCGCACCAGATCGGCCCAGCCGCCATCCGCAAACCACCCGTCATACAGCGCGCTCGACAGCCCAGCCAGATTGCCGGTGATCCCAACCAGCAGCGGGCAGGGCGCATCACTGTCATAAATCAACCGCTCAATCGCGGGCAGGCCTTGGGTGGCTGCACTGCGTTTGGCAATCACCGCCGGGTTGGCTTGATCCGCCTCTGAAAGTTTGGACGAGGCTCGTAACGCACGGGACACAAAGCCCTTTTTGTCGGGAAAGAAGTTTACCGTCAGCGCGGCCCCCTGCGTTTCAATCGGCCCAAATTGATAGGCGTCCAAAGGCGCCCACGCCAGCCATGTGGTGCGGAACGCGGTCTTGACCGTGTCCATCGACCCAGATTGTGCGCAATAGGCATTTGAGGCGTCGGACAGTTGATGGGCCGCCGCTTGAAAGGCGCCAAATTGCCCGTCCAACACGCCCAAAACACGGGTTTGCAAGGCTTTGTGGTCGGTTGGCGGCGGGGTGTCCGCCGCGCTGGCGGTGATGGGCAACAGACAGGCAAAAAGCCCAGAAAGGATAAGGTGTTTCACGTCATAAAGACTCCAAAAAGGCGATCAAGGCGTCACGGTCTGGGGCCTCCATTCCGCGCAGGCTATCTCGTGCGGATTGCGCTTCGCCACCATGCCACAGGATCGCTTCTAACAGGGTTTCTGCCCGGCCATCATGTAAAAATGCGGTTTCGCCCGAGACGGTTTTGGTCAGGCCAAGCCCCCACAGGGGCGGGGTGCGCCACTCTTGCCCATCCGCTTGCCATTCTGGCCGCATATCCGCCAGCCCCGGCCCCATGTCATGCAACAAAAGATCCGTGTAAGGCCAGATCAGTTGGAACGATCGCGCTGGGTCCTGTTCCAACCGGGGCGTGACGTATTTCGGGGTGTGGCACCCGGTGCAACCGCTTGAATAAAAAAGCTCTTTTCCGCGCAAAACCTGTGCGTTGTCTTGATTCCGCCGGGCCGGAACCGCCAGATGGGCGGTGTAAAGCGTGATCAGATCCAGGGTGGTTTGGCCCAGCTCATAATTGCCCTGTTCGGGCGTGTTTCCATCGCGTGCGTTGCGGCAATCGACTTGTGCTTTGGTGCAATCGCCCCACGCATTTGGAAACAGCGGGCTGGACAGGCCGATGTCGCCATTGGCCGCCTCGGCCGATTGTTGGCGCACGGTTGGATTGCCCGCTTTATGGCCAAACCGGCCCAGCATCCATTGGTCGTATTCGCGCGACCAGACCCGGTTGGGGCGGCCAGAAATGCCGTCGCCATCGCTGTCATCAGGGTCCGCGCGGGCCAGAATATCCGCCTCAGAAATCGCCTCAAGCAATCCCAGCCCAATCATCTGTGGGGCAATGCGAGGCGAGGTCATAAGGTCGGGCGACACCGCCCCATGGGCAAGGTCGCGCATGTCATAAACGGGCGCGCGCAGTTCCACCACGGTTCCGTCGTCTAAGGTGACGGGAAGGGGCGTGTAGGCCACGCGCAATTTCGCCTCGGCCGGTTGGCCCGCGATGGCGCGATCCTGCAGCTGTGCGCCATATGTGGGATCTGGCACAAAGGGGGCTTTGTCCGCATGACCGGGCACGGACAATCGCAGCATCAACCCCGGTGTTTCGTGGTTGTCCGATGGCGGCACTGCGCGCCCATCATTCACATGACAGGCCGAACAGGCGCGCGCGTTGTAAAGCGGCCCCAACCCGTCAGAGGATATGGTCGACGCGGGCGCCACCACCCAAAGCTTTTCAAACAGTGCCTCGCCAAGGGTGAAATCCAACCGCAGATCTTCGGGCAGTTTTGGGGACGGGTGCGAAAACGGCGCGCGGCCAAAGGGTGGCATCAAGGTGCCCGCCCCCGCGCTGCGATCTTCAAACGCTTCTGCTTGGGTGAAATCCTTGGGTGCGCCCAGCACCGATGCTTTTTTGGCGGCGTCGCCGTCTTGTGGTGGCAAGACCGTCAGATGCGGCATGCCCCACGGGCCAACAACGGGATCCGCGATTGTGGCGGCGGGGGCAAGCAACGTAAGAAAACTGGCGCTGCAAAACGCGAGGCGTGGCAAGAGGGGCATCTGGGTCACATCCGTTTTTGCCGCTTTTAGGCCGGGATCGTCCTTGGGTAAAGTGAAAAGTTGATTAAAACACTCGGGTAAAAGCGCCAAGCCCCATTTTACCCATGATCTGTGACCGCTTTGCGCCCTCAGCCGAGTTTGGCGTTTTTGCGCACAAGGGCCTCGATCATTGGGGCCGGAATGGCGCCCGCGTGGCGTTTCACCTCGCGTCCGTTTTGATACAACAACAGGGCCGGAATGCCGCGAATGTTGTGTTTCTGCGAGGCTTTGGGGTGGTCTTCCGTGTTGATTTTCGCCAGCCGCGCTTGCGGGGCCAGGCTGCGGGCGGCCTGTTGAAAGGCCGGGGCCATCTGCCGGCAGGGGCCACACCACGGCGCCCAGAAATCAACCAGCAGCGGCACGTCATCATTTTTCATCGCTTTGGCCAGTGTGGCCGGGTCCAATTCGCGCACCTTGCCATCGTTCATACGCGCGCCACAGGTGCCGCATTTCGGCCCCGCGCTTAGCTTGTCATGGGGCACACGGTTCACCGCGCCACAGTCAAAGCAGGTCATTTTAAGGGGGGATGCCATGGGGGCCTCGCTTTATACATTCGTTATGGTGCATATGTAAGGCGCCAAAGGGGGACGTCAAGGGACAGCCGCTGAAGCCCGGTCTGAACTGGCAAGACCTGCGCAAATGTCGCCCGTGCGCCAAGGCACACGGGCCAAATCATATCAACCAATAAAGTCTTTATACTTGGCCTCAGACATATAATCGTCCATCGGGGACAGATCGGACGCCTTGATTTTGAACAGCCATGCCTCGCCTTCGGGGTCGTCATTGACCGCATTTGGGTTGTCCACAAGCGCGTCGTTGACTTCCGAAATTTCGCCGTCCAGCGGGCTCAGAATATCTGACGCCGCCTTGACGCTTTCGATCACCACCACCTCGTCATCCACCGACACGGTGTCGCCAACTTCGGGCAGTTCCAGAAAAACCACATCGCCCAATTGCTCGGCCGCATGGGCGGTGATGCCAACCACAATGTCGTCGCCTTCGACGCGCAGCCATTCGTGTTCTTCGGTGTATTTCATTGATGCTCTCCTGATCGTCTTTCCGATTTGGTAGCGGTCCTGACCGGGGCATGCAATCCCTTCCTTTTGGGGGCGCTTTGTACGGCTGAATGCGCTTGCTAAACACAGGCCCGCCCGGCAGGGTGGCGGGATGACACATCCTGTGAAAGATCCGTATTTCTTTGGCTATGGCTCGCTGGTGAACGCGCGCACGCATGACTATGAAAACATGCAGGCCGCAACGCTGAAAGGCTGGCGGCGGGCGTGGCGCGTATCGCCCTTGCGCGCGGTGTGTTACCTGACGGCGGTGCCCTGCGCGGACAGTGAATTGGCCGGGGAAATCGACGGGTTGATCGCCTCGGTTCCCGGTGCGGATTGGCAGGCGTTGGACCTGCGCGAACGGGCCTATGCGCGCGTGCCTTTGGGGGATGAAGTGACCCATCAGGCGGGGGATGTGGATGTCGCGGTTTACGCGATCTCAGACGGCGCGCATCGGGCGCCGACAGCGCAAAACCCGGTGCTGCTTAGTTACTTGGACGTGGTCGTGCAGGGGTATTTGCACATGTTTGGCCACGCCGGAGTAGACCGGTTTTTCGCCTCAACCGATGGCTGGCACGCGCCCATTCAAAACGACCGGGACGCGCCGATTTACCCGCGCGCACAGTCCCTGACCAAGGCCGAGCGCGCTTTGGTCGATGAGTGGCGCGCCAGTTTAGCGGCGGAACCGAAACAGCGCCTGTAACCGCCCTTGGCGCGCAAATCGGTCGATTTTCGGGGGATGTTGCTTATGATTTAGCATCCGTAGAAACAGGATCAACGCGATCCCCGCAAAAACCAAGCCACCGATGCTCCAACCAATTAACACCCCCGGTGCGCCCCAAACGTGTCCACCAAGAAGGACAAAGGGCACCGTTCCAACCGTGTGACGGCCCCAGTTGATCAGGGTCGAGCGGAACGGATGGCCCAGATTGTTAAAGCCCGCGTTGGTGACAAAAATCATCCCGTTAAAGAACCACATCAGCGCAAGGGGGCCGCAAAAAAGATAGACCAGATCGCGGGTCAGCCCTTGGGCGTTAAACAGATCCGCAATGGGCGCGCGCCCCAAGAACAGCACGGTGCTGACCACGCCAACAACGATGGCGGTGAACAGGATGCCGTCGCGAAACGCACGCCGCACCCGGTCCATTTTGCCAGCGCCAAAGTTCTGGCCTATGACAGGCCCGATGGCACCTGAAAGCGCAAAGATAATGCCAAAGGCCACCGGTGTCAGCCGCCCGGTGATGGCCATGCCCGCCACCGCATCTTCGCCGTAGGTCGACATGGATTTTGTCACATAGGCCTGCCCGATGGGGGTGGCGAATTGGGTCAGGATGGCGGGAATGGCGATCTTTATAAGGTCAGGAAAATCAATGGCAAATTCGGCCTTGCTGGGCTTGTCCAACCCGCCGTGATGGCGATAAATCGGCACCAAAGACAGCGCGCCAATGGTCAGGCGTGCCGCAACAGACGCAAGCGCCGCCCCGGTCAGGTCAAGCCCCAGCCCAAAGATCAGGATTGGGTCCAGAACCGCATTCACGCCGCCGCCCCAGATGGTTGCATACATCGCCCGGCGCGCATCGCCATGGGCGCGTAAAATGGCCCCGCCCATCATGCCCATGATTAAGACAGGCAAGGATGGGATGATGATTTTAAGATAGGTCTCTGCAAGGTCCAGAGTATCGCCAGATGCGCCCAAAAGTTCGGCCAAGGGGCGCACGTTAAACCAGACGGCGGCGGCAAAAATGGCGCCAAACCCCGCGCCATACAGGATCGCGGTGGCCGCCCGGCGCCGGGCTTTTTGCGCATCCCCTTCGCCCAACGCCCGCGCCACCAAAGCGCCTGCTGCAATCGACATGCCGATGCCAAAAGAGGATGTGAAAAACAGGATTGCCCCTGCATATCCCACCGCCGCGGCCAGTTCATTTCGGCCCAGCCAAGAGATAAAGACCATGTCCACAAGGTCGACCATAAAGATCGCCATCAGCCCCACCGAAGAGGTCAGCGCCATCACCGCGATGTGCCGCATCAGGTTGCCGGTTAGGAACTTGGCCTGTGGGTTCTCGGGGGGGCTGTCACTCATCACATGCTCCTGTTGCGCAGGTCACAATGACGCAAAAGGGACCAACGCGCCAGTGGCGGGGGTGCAGGGGGGCTGTGCAGAAATGCACCCTTTAAACACGGGTCAAACACGGCCTAAATGCGGCGCAAGGCAAAGCCGATCCAGATGAACCACGCGATAAACCCGAGACCAAAGACCATGCCGAAGACTTCCAATGACGGCAGAATGGTGACCAATCCACACGTCCCGATCACAATTCCGGTCCAGCGCAGCATCGGCGAGAGGATGGCGCGCGCGGCCAAGCTGGTCACGATGATCCACACCCCGCCGGCAATCTCATTTCCGCCGCCCAATCCGTTTTCAATGGTGTTCACCACATGCCACATTCGGGCGGCTTCGATGGGGTCTGGCATGTCCAGCACCACGCTTAGCCCGACATTTGCAATCATGCCGGCGCCAAAGACCAAGACGCACCAGATCAGGCCAAATGCGCCCGACAATTGCGCCAAAACCGGCTGTGTTGGTTGGCTGGCGTTGTGCAGGGCGCCCACAAGCACGGTCAAGGCGATCGCATTCAGGATGTAAATCCCAAGATACCAAGACGACAATGCGGTGGCGTTCTGAGCCAGAAAGCTGATTTGCTGTTGTGGGGTCGCATCAACCGCTTGATATCCAGCGGGTTCAAGCACCGCGACCATCATTACGATGCCAAACAAATATGTTGCGGCGCAAAGGAAAGCAGCCATGCTGCCAAGGCGGGAAAAATTTGTCATTTCTATCTATCTCAATATTTTCAACGCTTTGCGCGCGGATGGGGCCAGGGGGCCGGCGTTACAGGCTTGCATCTCGTGCAGCTGGCCGTGCAATTTGGTCCTATCTTAAAACGATTAACATAAAAGGGCAATCTTAAAGGGGTTAACATTGAAATGCGTCAAATAACGCGCACGCGGGCAGGGGGGCGTACACGGCTTGACCCCATGCCCCAACGCAGGCAGGCTCATCAGGATTTTACAGCTGACCCAAAAAAGGAGAACGGCATGTCCTGGTTACCCACTCTGATCACCGCAACGCCCGAAGAAGGCTATGATCTGGCGATCAAACTGTCGCGTATGGCGGTGAAGAAAACCCAACCCGATGATGACGCGCGCACAAAGATGCGTCCGGATTACGCCAACAGCGCCGACAGCCTGACGCAGGTGTCGGGTGTTGTGGCGACCAACTTTCAGACCGTGGCGCAGGCGAATAATTACTGGCGCTAAACCCGCCGAACTCTGTGCACAGCGATATGAAACGAGAAAGGCCGCCCGGATGAGCGGCCTTTTTATCTGATGTGGCTTGATGCGGCAGTGGGTTTAGCCCTTGGCGCGGATCACTTGCAGCAAAGGCAACAGCGCCGACATGTCCGGGCCGTGGTCCATACCGGTCAGCGCTTTGCGCAGCGGCATGAACAGCCCGCGCCCTTTGCGACCTGTGGCGGCTTTCACCTCTTTGGTCCAAACGCCCCATGTGTCAGGGGTGAAGGGGCCTTCGGGCAGCATGGCCAGCGCCTCGGTCACAAACTCTTTGTCTTCATCGGCAATCACGGGGTCGGCACCGGTGGAACACAGCGCCCACCACGGGGCCAGATCCTTTAGCACAGTGATGTTTTCGCGGGCCACATTCCAAAAGGCTTCGCCTTGATCAGCGGGTACACCCAAGGCGGTCACGGTGTCTGCGACAGCCGCATAAGGCTTGGCCGCCAGATGATGCGCGGTCAGTGGAAACAGGTCTTGTTCGTCAAATTTGGTCGGGGCCGCGCCAAAGTTTGACAGATCAAACCCGTCTGCGATCTCATCCAATGTCGACATCAGCTCAACCGGTTGGCTTGACCCAAGGCGCGCCATCAGGGACAGAAGGGCCGCAGGCTCAACCCCTTGTTCGCGCAAATCACGCAGCGCCAAAGTGCCCAGACGTTTCGACAATGCCTCGCCCTGTGGACCGGTCAAAAGCGAATGGTGGGCAAAGCTTGGCACCGTGCCCCCCAGCGCCTCGATGATCTGAATTTGCGTGGCCGTATTGGTCACGTGATCCGACCCGCGCACCACATGGGTGATGCCGAAATCAATGTCGTCACAGACGGACGCCAGCGTGTACAAAAACTGACCATCGCCGCGAATAAGCACCGGGTCAGACACGGATGCCGCATCAATTGAGATGTCGCCCAGAATGCCGTCAACCCAGTTGATCCGTTCTTGATCAAGCTTAAAGCGCCAATGCCCTTGGCCGCGCTCGCTGCGCAGCTTGGCCTTTTCATCCTCAGACAAGGCCAGCGCCGAGCGGTCATAAACCGGGGGCTTGTGCATATTCAGCTGTTTTTTGCGCTTCAGATCCAGCTCTACCGGCGTCTCAAAACACTCGTAAAACCGGGCTTTGTTGCGCAGCTCTTGGGCCGCCGCCTCATAGCGTTCCAACCGATCCGATTGCTTTTCAACCCGGTCCCACGTCAGGCCCAGCCATTCCAGATCCTGCATGATCGCGTCAGCATATTCCTGCTTTGAACGCTCAGGGTCTGTGTCGTCGAGACGCAAAATAAACTGGCCGCCGGATTTGCGGGCGATCAGGTAATTGAAAAGGGCGGTGCGCAGGTTGCCCACATGGATGTATCCGGTGGGGGATGGCGCGAAACGGGTGGTGGTCATGGGTCGTGTCTCCTTGCCGCGCTGTCCTTTCACAACGGGGTGGATTTGTCCACCAGAAGCGTGGATTGGGCACCGGAACAATCTGGGGGCGATGTGGCGAAAATCTGCAATTTCGCGCGGCGCTTGCGTTTCATCAAGGCGCAAGGGGAGCGCGATGTTAGCGTTGGGCAAAATAACGAGCGACGGAAGAGCAGATGTTTTACATGATTCTCTCGCTGCACCTGATTGGGGCGGCGATTTGGACCGGCGGGCATATTATCCTGGCGCTGACCGTGTTGCCGCGTGCGCTGGCGGCGCGGGATCCTGGCATTTTGCTGCGATTTGAGCAGGGATTTGAACGCGTTGGCATGCCGGCGTTGTTTGTTCAGGTCGCGGGCGGGCTGTGGCTGGCGTATGATCTGGAACCGGACTATGGGCTTTGGTTCAGTTTTTCTGATCCGCTTGTGGCGGGTATTGGCGTGAAATTGATCCTCTTGGCGGTGACCATCATGTTTGCGATCAACGCCCGGTTCCGGGTCATTCCCACCCTGTCAGCAGACACGCTGTCCACCATGGCTTGGCACATTCGCGCGGTCACGGTGTTGTCGGTGTTTTTTGTGCTGACGGGCGCGTTTTTACGGACCGGCGGGTTTTAAGTTTTCATGCCTCCGGCGGGGATATTTTTGGAAAGAGGAAAGGGCGCGGGTTGGTTTGGATGCCTTTGCGGCGGGGGCAATAGCCGCCACCATTCCCACCAGTGCTGCGCTGTTTTTCTTTATCCCAGCCCTTGTGAACACCGAGGCAGAGCTGGTGCTTTTTGACAGCGGGTGAAATCCCGTCAGGATCACGGCGGCGATTGGTACGGCGGGGCCTTTACGATATATCCCGCCAGCGGCTGACAATCGGATAGCGACGATCCAGCCAGAACGCGCCTTTGGTCAGACGCGTGCCGGGGGCGGATTGAAAGCGTTTGTATTCTGAGATGTAGATCAGGTGTTCGACCTTTTTCACGGTGGCTTTGTCAAAGCCTTCCGCGACCAGTTGGGCCACCGATTTCTCGTCGTCAATCACCCCTTCCAGAATGGCGTCCAGCACCTCGTATGGCGGCAGGCTGTCTTCGTCTTTCTGGTCGGGGCGCAGTTCAGCCGAAGGGGGTTTGTCGATGATTGACACTGGGATCACCTCGCCCGCCGGGCCCATCATCCAGTCGCGGTGGTTTTCATTGCGCCAGCGGCATTGTTCAAACACGCGGGTCTTGTAAAGGTCTTTGATTGGGTTGTAACCGCCTGACATATCACCATAAATTGTGGCATACCCCACGGCGACTTCGGATTTGTTGCCGGTGGTCAACAGCATCGCGCCGGTCTTATTGGACAGCGCCATAAGCAAAAGGCCACGCAGGCGCGACTGAATATTTTCTTCGGTCACATCCGGTTTGGTGCCCTCAAAAAACGGCGCCAACGTGTTGGTGATCGCATCGCGCCCCTCTTTGATTGGCACAAAATCGTAAGGGCAGCCCAAGCGCGCCGCGATGTCCTTGGCGTCATCCAAGGACCCCTGCGAGGTATATTCAGATGGCAACATCACACAGCGCACATTTTCCGGCCCCAAAGCGTCCGCCGCGATGGTCGCGACAATCGCGCTGTCGATGCCGCCGGACAGCCCCAAAAGCACCTGTTTGAACCCGGTCTTGCCCATGTAATCGCGCAGACTTTCGACCATCGCGCGGTAGTCCTGTTCCCACGCGTCAGGTTGCTGGGCCACGTCGCCCGCGCGAATGCGCCAGCCGTCGTCGGTTTGGTCAATGTCGATGTGGCGAATTTCTTCGTCAAAGACTGGCAGGCGCAGCGCCAGCTCCCCGCCGGGATTGAGCGCAAAAGTCCCGCCGTCAAACACCTGATCATCCTGACCGCCGACCATATTCAGGTAAATCAGCGGCAGTTCGCTTTCGACCACGCGCGCAACCATGTGGTTCAGCCGCACGTCATATTTACCCCGAAAATAAGGCGAGCCATTGGGGATCAGTAGGATTTCAGCACCACTTTCCGCCAGCGTTTCACACACATCATCGGCGTGCCACGCGTCTTCGCAGATCGGGCTGCCAATGCGCAGCGGGCCAATGGAATAGGGGCCTTGCGGATCGGCCGAGGTAAAGTGGCGCACTTCGTCAAACACGGTTTCATTGGGCAGGCGTTGCTTGAGCACGCGCGTTTTCACCGCGCCACCGTCCAAGATGTAATAGGCGTTATAAAGGTTGCGCCCGTCATGATACGGCCCACCGATGCCCATCGCGGGGCCGTCGGCACACTCTGCGGCAAGCGTTTCAATCATGGCCATCGCGTCTTGGTAAAACTGCGGGCGCATCACCAGATCTTGGGTCTGATAGCCGGTGATGAACGCCTCGGGCAGGGCCACCATCTGCGCGCCTGCGTCTTTGGCGGCCTGCCACGCGGCACGCGCCTTGTCGGCGTTGGCACGCAGGGCGCCCACGGTTGGGTTCAACTGGGCCAGGGTCAGGCGGAATGTCTCGCTCATCGCGCGTCTCTTTTACCGTTTCACATTTCTCGGATCAGATGTAGCAGCATTTGGCCGAGGTTAAAGTGTTTCGCGAAAATCCCCACGGGGAAAATCCGAAATGCTATACCGACCGGGTAGGGGAAAAGCGTTGTTTCGGCAAGAGCCGTCCTTTACTCTGGCCCGCAAAGCCCCCGTTCATTGCCGCTGCTTGGCTGTGACCCGTTCAGATGATGAGGTTGAAAATGCACCAGTTTTTACGAGTTGCCAGTCTGGGGATCTGTCTTGCCTTGCCGGTGGCGGGCTGGGCGCAGGTGGAAACCAAGCAATACGAAGATGGCGCAATTTACGAGGGCACCTTTAAAGGCGGGCTTCAGCACGGCATGGGTACCTACCGGCTGCCGTCGGGGTATGAATACACCGGGGAATTTGTGGACGGCGAAATTGTCGGGCAGGGGGTTGCGCGTTTTCCCAATGGGTCGATCTATGAAGGCAGTTTTGCCAAGGGCAAACCCGAAGGCTTTGGGCGCATCACATTTGCCGATGGTGGCACCTATGAAGGCGACTGGGTGGACGGCAAAATCAACGGATCCGGCATGGCGATTTACGCCAATGGTGTGAAATACGAAGGCGGGTTTCGCAACGCGCTGCACCACGGCAAGGGCCGCATGGAAAGCCCAACGGGTTATGTCTATGAAGGCGATTGGGTGATTGGTGTGAAAACCGGCCGCGGGGTGGCCACCTATTCGGACGGGTCGGTTTACACCGGCGAAATGCGCGATGACGAACGCGACGGCACCGGCACCTTATTGGCCGTGGATGGCATGAGCTATGAGGGGCAGTGGGTGAACGGCCAAATGAACGGTACGGGCGTGCTGACCCAGGTGAATGGTGACGTCTATGAGGGGCCATTTAAGGGCGGCGCGCGGCAGGGCAAAGGCAAAGTGACCTATGCCAATGGTGACATCTATCAGGGCGATTTTGCCGATGACAAGCGGCAGGGAAAAGGCGTCTTTTCTGGCACGGATGGTTATAAATTTGAGGGCAGCTGGGTCGCCGGCATGATCGAAGGCGACGGGGTTGTGACCTATCCGGATGGCTCTGTTTATCAAGGACAATTCCGCGCAGGGCTGGCGGACGGCGTTGGCATGATCGTCTATCCCGACAGCAGTTCATATGAAGGGGGCTGGGTTGGCGGCGTAATCGAGGGCAAAGGCATCGCGCGCTATGCCAGTGGCTCGGTCTATGAAGGGCAATTTGTGGATGCGCTTTATGATGGCGACGGCACGTTGACCACAGCAGATGGCGCCACTTATGTGGGTCAGTGGCAGGCGGGCAAACCGCATGGTGTCGGCGTGTCCACACTGGCCGATGGCACCACCTATCAAGGGGCCTTTGTGGGCGGCTTGCGCGAAGGCATGGGCAAATTAAGCACCCCCAAAGGGTTTTTGTATGACGGCAACTGGCTGTCAGGCGAATTTCACGGCACCGGACAGGCCACATACGCCAATGGCGACCGCTATGAGGGTGGATTTGCAAAAGGCAAACGGCACGGCACAGGTGTTGTGATCCGCGCAGATGGCACGCGTGAAGACGGTGTGTGGGAAAACGGCGTTTTGCAGGGGGCTGTCACCACGCCTGAAGACACCGCAACACCCGCTGCAGATCCGGCCACAACTCAAGACACACCCGCAGCGCCCGCCGCCGCCCCTACCCCTGGGGCGCCCGCTGTCGAAGGCGAGGCCGGAAACTGAACGGCACACTGATTTTGGCAGTTTTTCCAAAAAAGGGCTTCCCCCTCGGGAAATCGGCCCTATAGTTACCGCCATGGAAACGCAGACACATATCATCGCACCCGCCCCTTTGGGCCTAGCTGCACTTCTGCTTCTTAGCCGCCTCTGAGCGTGCCTTTTGGCGCGACCGCTCAGAGGAGACGCCCCGCGCCAAACACCGCCTGAAGTTCCCGACAGAGTTGGACTTGCCACAGGCACCCAAGGGCAAATAGCTAAGCCATAAATTCAGATTAAAAGAGACAAGACCATGACGAATGTACCTTCGGATAACGTGCTGATTTTTGACACGACCCTGCGCGACGGTGAACAATCCCCCGGCGCAACCATGACCCATGATGAAAAGCTTGAGATCGCAGAACTGCTGGACGATATGGGCGTGGACATCATCGAGGCGGGCTTTCCCATTGCCTCAGAAGGGGACTTTGCCGCCGTGTCCGAAATTGCGCAGCGGTCAAAAAATTCGGTGATCTGTGGGCTGTCACGGGCCAATCTGAAAGACATTGATCGCTGTGCCGAGGCGGTGCGTCACGCCGCCAAGCCGCGGATCCACACGTTCATTGGCACCTCGCCCCTGCACCGCGCCATTCCCAACCTGACACAGGATGCGATGGCTGACCTGATCCATGAAACCGTGACCCACGCGCGCAACCTGACCGATGATGTGCAGTGGTCGGCGATGGATGCGACCCGCACCGAACATGATTACCTGTGCCGGGTGATCGAGATCGCCATTAAGGCGGGCGCGACCACCATCAACATCCCCGACACCGTGGGCTATACCGCGCCGCGCGAAAGTGCCGATCTGATCAAGATGCTGATCGACCGGGTGCCGGGCGCGGATGAGGTGATCTTTGCCACCCATTGCCACAATGATCTGGGCATGGCGACCGCGAACTCGCTGGCTGCGGTTGAGGCCGGCGCGCGCCAGATCGAATGTACCATTAATGGTCTGGGCGAACGGGCCGGGAATACCGCACTGGAAGAGGTGGTGATGGCGCTGAAAGTGCGCAATGACATCATGCCGTGGGGCACCGGAATTGACACCACCAAGATCATGGGCATCTCGCGCCGCGTCGCCCAAGTGTCGGGGTTTGCGGTGCAGTTCAACAAAGCCATCGTCGGTAAAAACGCCTTTGCGCATGAAAGTGGCATCCACCAGGATGGCATGCTGAAAAACCCCGAGAACTTTGAGATTATGCGCCCCGAGGATATCGGCCTGTCCGGCACCTCGCTGCCGCTGGGCAAACACTCGGGTCGCGCCGCCCTGAAAGCCAAACTGGCCGAGCTGGGCTTTGCCGTGGGCGACAACCAGTTAAAGGACGTGTTTGTCCGTTTCAAAGAGCTGGCGGATACCAAGAAAGAAGTGTTTGATGCGGATCTGATTGCGCTGATGACCGATGGCACAGACGTGGAAAACGACCGGCTTCAGGTCAAATTCCTGCGCGTGATCTGTGGCACAGAGGCGCCGCAATCGGCGGATCTGACCATGGAAATCGACGGGGTGGATTACCAGAAAACCGCCACCGGTGACGGCCCCGTGGACGCGACATTTAACGCGATCAAAGAGCTGTTCCCGCATGAGGCCAGCCTGCAACTTTACCAAGTGCACGCCGTGACCGAAGGCACCGATGCGCAAGCCACCGTGACCGTGCGTATGGAAGAGGACGGCAAGATCGTCACCGGCCAATCGGCGGACACAGATACGGTTGTGGCCTCAGCCAAAGCCTATGTGAATGCGCTGAACAACCTGATCACGCGCCGCGAAAAAACCAAACCCGACGCAGATTAATGTTTTTGCGATTGTTCGATAAGGACTGTTTTTTTCGGTGTTCTCAGCCCGAAAAACGGCGCCTAGGTCGGCAAAGTATAATAGTGAGGATGCCCGGTGGCGATAAGCCGCCGGGCACCGTTCATTAGGGGTTTCACCCAAGCCACAGGACACTTATATATCTGCCGTCTGCACTCATCAGAGTCGCGGACTTTTATTGATTTTCGACAGGGATAGGCATCACAGATGGCAGGGTTTGCAGGATTGTTCTCGTCAGACATGGCAATTGACCTCGGAACCGCGAACACGCTGGTTTATGTCAAAGGCAAAGGCATCATTCTGAACGAACCTTCGGTGGTGGCGTATCACGTCAAAGACGGTGTGAAAAAAGTGTTGGCCGTGGGCGAAGACGCCAAGCTGATGCTGGGGCGCACGCCCGGATCCATTGATGCCATTCGCCCGATGCGCGAAGGGGTGATTGCGGATTTTGACAGCGCGGAAGAGATGATCAAACACTTCATCCGTAAGGTTCACAAACGCACCACGTTTTCAAAACCCAAGATCATCGTCTGTGTGCCACATGGGGCGACCCCGGTTGAAAAACGCGCGATCCGTCAGTCGGTTTTGTCGGCGGGTGCGCGCCGTGCGGGGCTGGTGGCTGAACCGATTGCCGCGGCGATTGGCGCGGGCATGCCGATCACCGATCCCACTGGCAACATGGTTGTGGACATTGGCGGCGGCACCACCGAGGTGGCCGTTCTGTCACTGGGCGACATTGTTTACGCGCGTTCGGTGCGCGTGGGCGGCGACCGGATGGATGACGGGATCATCAATTACCTGCGCCGCAACCACAATATTCTGGTGGGCGAAGCCACGGCGGAACGCATCAAAACTGAAATTGGCACCGCGCGGATGCCCGATGACGGACGCGGGTCCAGCCTGATGATCCGGGGTCGTGATCTGTTAAGCGGCGTGCCGAAAGAAACCGAGATCAACCAAGCGCAAGTGGCCGAGGCGTTGTCTGAACCGGTGCAGCAAATCTGCGAAGCGGTGATGACCGCGCTTGAGGCAACACCGCCCGATCTGGCCGCTGATATTGTCGACCGCGGCGTGATGCTGACCGGTGGCGGCGCGCTCTTGGGCGAACTTGATCTGGCCTTGCGCGAACAGACCGGCCTGTCGATTTCTGTGGCGGATGAAAGCCTGAATTGTGTGGCGCTGGGCACCGGCAAGGCGCTTGAGTTTGAAAAACAACTGCGCCACGTGATTGACTACGACAGCTAAGGGGTGCTCCTCTTGGTCACATGGGGTCTGCGCCTAAAAGGCGCGGGCCAGAGGGCGGGCCAACAGACGGGGAACGGAGGCTGGTTTGGCAAAGCATAAGCAACAAGATCAAGACTACTCAGGGCCGCTGAAACGGCTTTTTGTTGGGATCTTGTGCGTTGCCCTGTTTGTGGTCTTTCTGGTCTGGCGCATCGACAGCCCCCGCGTGGAACGGTTTCGCGCCAACCTGATCGACCGCGTTGTGCCCAGCTTTGACTGGGCGCTTGTGCCGGTGACCAAAGCGGTCGGCATGGTCGAAGATTTCCAAAGCTATCAGCGGATTTACGAACAAAACCAAGAGCTTCGCCGTGAATTGCGCCAGATGAAAGCCTGGAAAGAAGCCGCGCTTCAGTTGGAGCAGGAAAACGCCCAGCTTTTGAACCTTAACAACGTGCGGCTGGATGCGCAGCTTTCATTTGTGACCGGCGTGGTGCTGGCTGACAGCGGGTCGCCCTTTCGCCAATCGGTGCTTTTGAACATCGGCACGCGGGACGGAATTGTTGACGGTTGGGCGGCGACAGACGGGCTGGGGCTGGTGGGCCGCATCTCGGGGGTGGGCAGCCAAACCAGCCGCGTGGTGCTGTTGACCGACAGCAACAGCGCAATCCCGATCACGGTGCAACCTTCGGGGCAAACCGCGCTTTTGGTGGGGGACAATACCGCAGCCCCCCCCATTCAATTTCTGGAAGCCCCCGACAAGGTACGCCCCGGTGACCGTGTGATTTCATCAGGGGATGGGGGCGTGTTTCCGGCCGGGCTGTTGGTGGGGCACGTGGCCATGGGCGCCGATCGCCGCCTGCGCGTGCGCTTGACGGCGGATTACGAACGGCTTGAATTTTTGCGCGTCTTGCGCAGCCATTCTGGCGCGCGGGTGATTGACCCAAGTGCGTTGGTGGTGACCCGCCCAACCCTGCCAGAGACGCCAAGCACGCGTCCCGATCCTGAGGACACTCCAACCCCTGAGGCGCAGGATCAATGATCGACCGCCTGACCCTGATCCGCTGGTTTTACCACCTTGTGTTGGTGGCCCTTGCGGTGGCGATCCTGTTTGCGCGCCTGTTGCCGCTGGACCTTGGTGCGGGGCGTTTTCCCGGCCCGGATCTTTTGCTGGTTCTGGTGCTGGCCTGGGTGGTGCGCCGCCCGGATTACGTGCCGCTTTGGCTGATTGCCGTGCTTTCTTTCCTCACCGATATGATGCTTTTAAACACCCCCGGCCTGTGGACGTTGATGATTGTGATTGGCACCGAATTTCTGCGCGGCCGTGCGCCCAGCCTGCGCGAACAAAGCTTTTTGGTTGAATTTGGCATGGTCGCGGGCACGCTTGTCTTGATGGTTTTGGGCCAAAGATTGCTGATGGGCGTCTTTTGGGTGGACCAGGTCAGCCTTGGCCGGGCAGTTTTGTACTTGCTGGCCACCACCGCCGCTTATCCGCTGGCTGCCGTGGTCACTGTCTATGTGTTTGGCATCAAAAAGCTGCAACCGGGCGAAGATGAAATTTCGGGGCATTACGCATGAGACGCTCGCCAATTGACACCGATAAAAGTGCCCGCACGATCACGCGCCGCGGCCTGCTTTTGGGCGGGCTGCAGGTGTCATTTGCCGCGCTTTTGGTGGGGCGTATGCGGTTCATGCAGGTGGATCAGGGCGAAGAATACCGCCTTTTAGCCGAAGAAAACCGCATCAATATTCGCCTGATCCCGCCCTCGCGCGGGTTGATCCATGACCGCAACGGCGTGCTGATTGCGGGCAATGAACAGAATTACCGCATTGTCTTGGTGCGCGAAGATGCAGGCGATCCCGAAAAGATCCTGACCCGGCTGGCGAACATCATCTGGCTTAGCCCCGAGGACATTCAAGACGCCCTAAAAGAGATCAAACGCCGCAGCCCCTTTGTGCCCGTCACCGTGGCCGACCGCGTCAGCTGGCAAGACGTGGCCGAAGTTGCCGTGAACACCCCAGCCCTTCCCGGTGTCACAGCTGAAGTGGGCCTGTCGCGCATTTACCCGCAGGGGTCTGACTTTGCCCATATCACCGGCTATGTCGGCCCGGTGTCCGATTACGATCTGTCCAAGATCGAAGACCAGGATCCGCTGTTGCAAATCCCGCGCTTTCAAATCGGAAAATCCGGGGTTGAGGCCAAGATGGAGCTGAACCTGCGCGGATCCGCTGGCAACCGCGAGGTTGAGGTGAACGCCATTGGCCGTGTGATGCGCGAGCTGAGCCGCCAAGAGGGTAAATCCGGCGACAACGTCCAGCTGACCATTGATGCCAAACTACAAGCTTATGCACAGGCGCGTCTGACGGGGGAAAGTGCCGCCGCCGTGGTGATCGACACCCAAACCGGCGACATCCTGACGCTTGGCTCGGCGCCCACGTTTGACCCCAACAAATTTGTGCACGGCATTTCATCGGCGGACTATAAAGGCCTGCTTGAGGATCCTTACCGCCCCTTGGCAGCAAAATCGGCGCAGGGGGCGTATCCGCCGGGCTCTACTTTTAAAATGGTCACCGCACTCGCCGCCTTGGAAGAGGGCGAGATTGACCTGAATGAAACGGTGAACTGCCGCGGCCGGGTTGAGGTGTATAACCGCAATTTTCACTGTTGGAAACGGGCGGGCCACGGCAAGGTTGATCTGGCCAAAAGCCTGCGCGAAAGCTGTGATATCTACTACTATGAAATCGCGCAACGTGTTGGCATTGAAAAGATTTCCGCGATGGCCCGGCGATTGGGGCTGGGCACAAAGTTTGATCTGCCCCTGTCCGCCGTGGCGCAAGGATTGATGCCCACCAAAGCGTGGAAGCTGGAAAACAAAAAGGCCGAATGGGTAGTGGGCGACAGTCTGAACGCAGGCATCGGGCAGGGGTTTGTGCTGGCTTCACCTTTGCAACTTGCGGTGATGACGGCGCGTTTGGCCACCGGCATGGCGGTGGAACCGCGGCTTGTGCGCTCGGTCAATGGGGTTGAAATCCCCCCCAAAGAACAGGCCGCGCTGGGGATCAGTTCGCAAAACATCAACGCCATTCGCGGCGGCATGTATGAGGTGGTGAACGCGCGCCGTGGCACCGCCGGACGGTCAAAAATCACCGGCGATGATTTCCGCATGGCGGGAAAAACCGGCACCAGTCAGGTGCGCAACATCACCAAGGCGGAACGCGCGCGCGGTGTGACGCGCAACGCGGATCTGCCGTGGAACCGCCGGGATCACGCGCTGTTTGTCTGTTTCGCCCCGCATGAGGCCCCGCGCTATGCGGTGTCTGTGGTGGTCGAACATGGCGGGGGGGGATCAACCGCCGCCGCGCCTATTGCGCGCGATATCATGTTGCAAACGCTGTATGGTGGCACGCCGCCGCTGTCTGCCTATCCAACCTCGCAACGCTCGACCATCCGTTCGCGCCAACGCGACATCGAAGAGCTGATGACCCGCCCGGCCGAGCAATCCACAGACGGGAGCGGGCGCGCATGAGCTATCTTGAATATAACATCAAATACGTGCCCTCGGGCCTTCGCAAAATCTTGTATATCAACTGGTTTTTGGTGCTGCTTCTGACGGCGGTGGCGGGCGTTGGATTTATGATGCTTTATTCGGTGGCGGGCGGCGATTTGCATCCGTGGTCGATGGCGCAGATGAAGCGGTTTGGCCTTGGCATGGGGATGATGTTTTTCATCGCGATGGTGCCGATTTGGTTTTGGCGCAATATGGCCGGGTTGGGCTATCTGGTGTCGCTGGTGCTGTTGGTGCTGGTGGAACTGGTCGGCACAACCCAGATGGGCGCGCAGCGTTGGATTGACCTTGGGTTCATGCGCTTGCAGCCGTCTGAGCTGATGAAAATCACCCTGATCATGATGCTTGCGGCCTATTACGATTGGCTGGATGTGAACAAGGTGTCGCGCCCTTTGTGGGTGCTGGTGCCGGTGCTGTTGATTGTGATACCGACCGCGCTTGTGTTGAAACAACCGGACCTTGGCACCTCGATTCTTTTGCTAACGGGCGGCGGCACCATCATGTTTCTGGCCGGTGTCAGCCTGTGGTATTTCGGGGCGGTGATTTCCTCTGGGGTGGGTCTGATTGCGGCGGTGTTTCTCAGCCGAGGCACGCCGTGGCAGCTGTTGAAAGACTATCAATACCGCCGGATCGACACGTTTCTGGACCCGTCATCCGACCCATTAGGCGCGGGCTATCACATCACCCAATCCAAGATCGCACTGGGGTCGGGCGGCTGGACCGGGCGGGGGTTCATGCAGGGCACGCAATCGCGGCTGAATTTCCTTCCTGAAAAACACACCGACTTTATTTTCACCACATTGGCTGAGGAGTTCGGCTTTCTGGGCGGTGCGTCCTTGCTGACCCTATACGTGCTGATCCTGACCTTCTGCGCCCTGTCCGCGTTCAAAAACCGCGACCGGTTTTCATCGCTGTTGACGCTGGGCATTGCGGTGACGTTTTTCCTGTTTTTCGCGGTGAATATGTCGATGGTGATGGGGCTGGCGCCGGTTGTGGGTGTGCCGCTGCCGATGGTCAGCTATGGTGGATCGTCGATGCTGGTTCTGCTGATTGGCTTTGGTCTGGTGCAAAGCGCGCATGTGCACAGGGCTCGACAAAAATAGTGGGCCAGATAGAAATAATGGGCCCGACAGAAATATTGACCCAGACAGAAATAACATTTGAAAATAGGGGTTTGAGATGAGCGTGAACGTCCTTTTTGCCGCGCGTGATGCGATGTGGCCGATCTATGAACCGACCCTGACAGCCGCCTTTGCCAAAGCTGGCATCGACGCAGATTTACGTCAGGATTTTGCGCCAAAAGACGTGGATTACATCATCTATGCGCCCTCGGGCGCGATCCACGACCTGTCCCCCTACGTGAATTGCAAAGCTGTTCTTGGCCTCTGGGCCGGGGTCGAAAGCATCATCACCAACCCGACCCTGACCCAGCCTTATGCGCGCATGGTTGATAGCGGGCTGACCGAAGGCATGACCGAATGGGTGGTCGGCCAGGTGCTGCGTCACCATCTGGAGTTGGACCTTGATATCTGCCGTAATGATGCCAAATGGGTGGCACATATTCCCCCTTTGGCGCGGGATCGTCGGGTGGGTGTCCTCGGGTTGGGCGAACTAGGGCGCACCGCCGCCAAGGCCCTGACACAGCTGAATTTTCAGGTGTCAGGCTGGAGCCGCAACGCCAAATCCTTGGAGGGGATCACCTGTCACCACGGGGATACGGGCCTGCACGATATTCTGGCCACCAGTGATATCCTAGTGCTGCTGTTGCCGATGACCCCGGCGACCGAAAATCTGTTGAATGCCGGGCGTATTGCGCTGATGCCAAAAGGGGCCGTGGTGATCAATCCCGGACGCGGGCCACTGATCGACGATGATGCGCTTTTGTCCGCCCTTGATCGGGATCATCTGGCCCACGCCACGCTGGATGTCTTTCGCGTGGAACCCTTGCCCAAAGAGCACCCGTTTTGGGCGCATCCCAAGGTCACCGTGACGCCGCATATCGCCTCTGAAACCCGCCCCTCAACCGCATCAGAGGTGATTGTGGAAAACATCCGCCGGGGTGAGGCGAATGAGCCGCTGTTGTATTTGGTGGATAAAACACAGGGATATTAAAGGGTTGACCCTTTGTAAAACCAGAATTCTAGTTTTCTAGTTTTCAGGCCCGCCTTGTTCGGAATGCCCGGGCAGGCGCTAATTCTCCATCCAGATCGTGATCGGCCCGTCATTCACCAAACTCACCTTCATATCCGCACCAAACTGCCCTTGGGCAACGGGCATCCCCTGCGCACGCATTTGATCGGCGAAATATTCATACAAAGGCTCACCGACCGAAGGATGCGCCGCGGTGGAAAATCCGGGGCGGTTGCCGCGGGATGTGTCCGCCGCCAGCGTGAACTGGCTGACCACCAGAACGGACCCGCCAATATCCAACACAGACCGGTTCATTTTGCCCGCGTCATCGGTGAAAATGCGCAGTTTTGCGATCTTAGCGGCCATTTTGTCGGCGTTCGATTCCTCGTCACCGTCCATCGCGCAGATCAGCACCAAAAGCCCCTGCGCGATCTCGCCCACAACTGCGCCGTCCACGCGCACGGCGGCCTCAGACACCCGCTGGATCAAAGCTCTCATGTTGCGTCTTCCTCTGTCTTACCATGCCATGTGACCCATTCTGTCAGCGGCGCGCGTTCGGTACGAAACTGGTTAATTGGCGCGTCAGATGCGGGGCGGCCAAAGGCAATGCCACACAGGATCACGCGATCGTCCGCGATCCCAAACCAGTCGCGCAAAAACGGCGCATAGGCGGCCACGGCGGCTTGCGGAATGCTGCCAACCCCGCGCGCTTGCGCGGCCAGCGTGAACCCGGTGACAAAGCCGCCGCAATCCAGATAGGCATAGGGGCCAAGCTCAGCCGGGGCGGTGATCAAAGCCATGTGCGGGGCGCCAAAAAGACGAAAGTTTTCATACATTTGCGCGCCAGATGCGGCGCGGTCCCCGCGTTTGATCCCAACGCTGTCGTAAAGCTGCAAGCCACAGGTTTTGCGCCGCCATTGATGCACGCCCGAATACCGTTCGGGCCAATTAATTTCGGGCGCATAGGGGGCGTCTTGCGCGTGGGCAAAAAGCGCATCTCGCAGGCGGTCGGTTTCCGGCTTTTCGGTGATCTCAACCTTCCACGGCTGGGCATTGCACCAGCTTGGCACGCGCTGCGCAGCCATCAAGATCGCCTCAATATCCGCACGCGGAAGGGCCTCATCCTGGAAGGCCCGGCACGAATGGCGGCTGCGCAACAGCGCCTCAAACGCCTCAAAAGTCATTTCAGCCATAGGCGCCCCTTTTATTGGTTTTGTGCCGCAATATAGCCGATGATCCCGGCGGCAATCAGCCCCAAAACCACCGCAAAAGCGATTTTCCACGCGGAATAGGGCCGTTCGCCTTCGACCTTACCGGTTTGTCCGTTCACAACAAAGCGGTACGTCTTGCCGCGGTATTTATAAGCCGCAAGCCAGACCGGCAGCAGGATGTGTTTGAACGTCACATCCGCAATCGCCGTGTCCAAGCTGGCCACCCGTTGCCGGTCGCCGCCAATGTCAAATTTCACATCCCGCAAGATCACCCGGTCCATGTATTCGCGCGCCTCAGAAAACCCATCGGTCAGCTCAACCGTATAGCCTTCGGCGCGAAATCCAGCCAGGTATTCCGGGCTGTAAGGCTCCAACCGCGACAGATCCCAAGGGGCGAGCGATGTGGTGTATTTTTTCGGCAACCCGCGCGAGGCCATGATCAGCACATCGTCAAAAAACCGCGCCACACGCCCACGGGCCGGGTGCCAACGCACATGTTGCTTGCGCCGGGTCTGGCGTTTGCCGTCGACCATGACGGTGTGCTCGGTATAATATACCTCGCCGCGCTGGCCGGTATACTGTGTTTTGGTGTCGGCATCAAAAGTCCAATAGGGCACATAAATGCCGGACATTTTGCGCCCCTTGCGGGCGTATTCATTCAGGCCACCGGGGGCAAACCACAGCTTGCCCAACCACGTGCCCATCGCCGCGCGCGCGTCACTTTCGGTTAAGGCAAAGGGCAGCGCGCCTTTGGGTTTCAGATGCCGGTGCGCGCCCGTGTCGGTGACCACGGGGGTGGCGCAAAACGGGCATTCTGCGGCGTGGATATCGGCGTTGAATTCGGTTTGGGCGGCGCAGTTTGGGCAGGACACAACCCGCGTTTCCTCAACCTCGCTGTCGGGCAAATCATGGGTGATGGCGCGCTGGTAATCCAATTCAGAGATCGCGTTTGGTCCGCCCTCGCGCAAAGGGGCGTGAAACCCGCAATGGTCACACGACAACTGTCCGGTGGGGGGATCAAACCGCAAATCCGCCCCGCATTGATCACAGGGAAACCGGTGTTCCTGGGGCAGTGTGGCGGTGTCTTCGGCGGGAAAGGCCATGAATGGTGATGCCTTTGAAAGAGCGGATTTATGTTACACCAAGGGGATAAGGACCTATCCCCTTGGAGGTTTGATTATGCACCGGGTGGGGGCGGGGGCGCGATGGTGAAAAGCTGGGCCAGTTCCGCCACGTCTTCGGCCCGCATCCAACCGTCTTGTCCCGGCGTCCAGACATAGGTTTCACGCGTCAAATCACCGGCTGTGGCCATCCGCCCAAGGCGTGCTTTTGAAAATGGTCCAGAGGTCTCGCCGCCCTCCGCCACATGCCAGACATGTTCCACCGGTGGGGGCGGGGGGGCCATTGGGGCCGCTTGGGGTGCGGCTTGTGGGGCCACTTGCGGGGCGGAACCCCACGGACCAGATTGGGCCATCGCCATGCCCATTCCGGCGCCCATGCCAGCCCCCATCGACGCGGCCATCGCGGACCCTTCGGTCCCCATCGCCTCAGCCGCATTGAACTTCATGTAATTGTCCAAATTGCCCGCAATCCCCATCGAGGTGCGCTTGTCCAAAACCGCCTCAACCGCAGGCGGAAGCGAGATGTTCTCGATGTAAAATTCTGGAATGCTCAGCCCATAATCGGCCACAACTTTGCTGATTTCCGTGGCGACAATTTTGCCCAGATCGGCGGTGTTGGCGGCCATGTCCAAAACCGGAATGCCGGCACCTGCGATCACGCGGGAAAACGCCTGCACAATGATGTTGCGGATCTGAAAACTGATCTCATCCATGGTAAATTCACCGTCGGTGCCGACGATTTCGATAAGGAATTTGGCCGGGTCCGACACACGCACCGAATAGCTGCCAAAGGCGCGAATACGGGTGGGGCCAAATTCCGGATCACGCAGCATAATGGGGTTTTTGGTGCCCCATTTCAGGTCGTTAAACCGGGTGGTGTTGACGTAATAAATTTCAGACTTGAAGGGGGATTTAAACCCATGATCCCAGTGGTTTAGCGTGGTCATCACCGGCATATTGTTGGTCTCAAGCATGTAAAGGCCGGGGGTGAACACATCCGCCAATTGCCCCTCGTGCACAAACACCGCCGACTGCCCTTCGCGCACCGTCAACTTGGCCCCATATTTGATCTCATGCCCTTCGCGTTCAAACCGCCACACCATCGTGTCACGGCTGTCATCGACCCAATGGATCACGTCAATAAATTCGCCGGTTAGAAAGTCAAAAATTCCCATGTGCTCCTCCTTCAAGGGCGCGGATTGGTGTAAATCTTAGTCAGGTGTCGGGGCGATTTTGCCGGCAAGAAGATCAGTGATCGCCTGTGCAAACCCCTCAAACGCATCGTCATTTGCAAACAATTGTCGGGCGATGGAAAGCTTGCCGCCGGTGTGGTGAATGTGCAAAAAAACCTGCCCGTGGGACGCACCGCGTTGCAACTGGGTGATGGTGGTGAGCGGCACGGTGATCAGGCGGGGGCGCAGGCCGGGTTTTGGGCAAATCACGGCTGTCGATGTCAGCGTTAGCATGTCGCCAGAACGCAGCCCGCGGCGCAGCCCGGCAAGGCCCGCGATGACAAAAAGCACACTGAAGACCGCCAAAACCCCATAAACACCGCTTGCCCCTTGTGGGCCAAATGTGATCCCGCCAAGGGCGCGCAGCCCCTGGGTGTTGGTCAGGGCAGAATGAAACAAAGCCACCGCGCAGAGTGCGAAAAAGACGGCGACCACCCCCATCAGCCAAGGTTTTGGTTTGTAGGGATAGGATAAGGGCAAGGTGGGGGGGATCATACCGCGCCCTCGCCGGTCAATTCGGCCGCGATCTGGGTGACAATCGGCCGGGCCTCATGGGCGGTCATGCCGGGGCGCAGGCGCGGATCATAGAGGATACGCAACAGCATTTCGTCATGGGTGGTCAACAGGCCAAACTCCTCGTCATCGTTAAAGATCGACGGGCGCGCTTGCGGGCTGTCGTTAAACAGGCCAAGCCCCTGCGCGATCTCTTCGTGGTAACAGGATTTGCGCATCAAATCCGGGTGTTCTGCGCGCACAACGGCCACCGCTTGTTTCAACCGGCCCGACCCCAGGGTGTCGCCGGTGAACACAACACAATAGCTTTCGCGCGGCATGTTCAGAATGGCGTTTACTGTGGTGGTGCTGATGCCCGGCACCACGCGGCGCAGCTCTGGTCCCATCGCGCGGCGCTCATCCTCATCCACCACATAAACGCGGAAATTTCCGTTTTGCGCCAGTGTGATAGGGTGGCCGGTTACACGCCCCAACCGGCTGGCATACCGCGCGGTAAAACTGCGGTCTTTTTTGCGGATCTCATCCGGCACCGAAGCGCCGAAATGCATCGACAGCCGCACGCCCTTGGGCCAGCGCGACATGTGAACCGCGTTTTCGCGCGCCACATAAAGCCCGCCCGAGGTGCTGTATTCATTGTAAAACGCAAGGCGCATAAAGTTGCGCGCCAGCATCATACCGGTGAACGGCACATCCACCCCGCCGCCATCGACCCGCAACAACCCTTGGGTCAGCAGGCTGCGCTGAACCGAGACGTAATATTTCGCCATTGCAAGGCTGTTGTCTGACGGCACATAGGCGACCGGCGCCGGGCGCGGTTGCGGTGTGGGGGACGTGCTAATCGCCCCGGTGCCATTGCACCCCGCCACGAAAAGCGCCATGAAAATGCCGGTTGCCCACACGGAAACCCGCCTTTGCCCCCAACCTGTTATGACGCGCCTGATCATGCGTTAGCCTGCGCGCGGTGCGGTGCGGCTGGTCTTGGCGGCGGCGAGTGTTGATTTCAACTCGGCCTCCATTTTGACCAGTTCGTCTTCGGCGGCGGCCCGTTTGGCTTTGCCTTCGTCGGCGATTTCAAGGCTGTCCTCAATCGTGGCAATCAGGTCCGCGTTGGCCGATTTGATCGCCTCAATGTCAAACACACCACGTTCCATTTCGCGGCGCACCATCGCGTTGGCTTCGCGCAGATTTGCGGCATTGGCCTTTAGCAGATCATTGGTCAGATCGGTGGCATCCTTCACGGCGGCCGCCGCTTCGGTGGACCGTTGAATGGTCACGGCTTGGGCCAATTGGGTTTCCCAAAGCGGCACGGTGTTGACCAGGGTCGAGTTGATTTTTGTGACCAAGGATTTGTCGTTTTCCTGCACCAAGCGGATGGATGGCAAGGACTGCATGGTCACCTGACGGGTCAGTTTCAGATCATGCACCCGGCGTTCCAGGTCATCGCGCGCAGCCCGCAGATCCCGCAATTCCTGCGCTTTTAAGACACCCTGATCTTTGGGGGCAGCGGCCACTTCGGCCTCTTTTTCCGGAATGGTTTGCGCGTCCAGCTCAAGGATTTTCGCCTCGCCCGCCGCGATGTACAGTGCCAGCTCGTCATAGAATTCCAGCGTTTTCTCGTAAAGCTTATCAAGCGATTTGATGTCTTTCAAAAGCGTGTGTTCATGGCCCAACAGATTTTCGGTGATCTGGTCGATCTGCCCCTGAACATCCTCAAACCGCGCCATAAATTTGGCAGCGGGCGCCATGCGACCCAACAGTTTTTCCCACCACGACCGCTTGCGCCGCATGTCGAGTTCCGAGATGGAAAATCCCCGAATGGTGGTGACAATCCCGCGAAGCCCATCCCCCGCCGGACCCAGATCTTTGTTGCGCACCCCTTGCAGCATGTCTTGCGAAATCACCTGCAATTCTGATTGCGCGGCGGACCCAAATTCGATGATAGACTGGCTGTCACTCATGTCAATTTCCGCCATGCGCGCCTCAATCTCTTCGCTGGTGCCGGCATCTGCGGCCTCAAGCGTGACCAAATCCGCCACCGGTTCGGGCAGGGTCACGGCGGTCACATCCTGGAGTTCCTTCAGGGCGGTTTCACTGGGCAATTTCGACATCATAAAATCCTCTCGGGTCAATCCATACGCACGCCCTCACGGGCGAGCCTGTCACGTAGCACTTCGATCTCAACATCAAGATCGGTGCGATTATCTGTTAATAACGCTTGGGTTTTGGCGGTGAAATTCTGTTCCAGATCATCCAAAAGCGCCTCATAATCCGCACGCGTTTTGCTGTCGCGGCTTTGGGCGTAGAGGTCGGAAAACTTCACCGTCGCATCGCGGGCACCGCGCAAATAAACCGATAGGTATTTGCGCGCCGCCACCAGATCGCGTGGGTCATTTTCCACCGCGCGAAACATATCGCGTGCGGTGATTTGAAAGCGTTCAACGCGGGATTTCAGGCGCGCATCCCGGGTGCGCAGGATCGCGTCCGCCATGCCGGACAAATGCGCCTCGGCGTCATTCACGGCGCGGGCCACACGCTCGGTCTGAAACGCATCCACCCCTTCGCCGCCCTTGGATCGCATCGGATCAAGGCCAAAGGAAAACAGATGCAGCCCCGCGCCCAATATGCCGTAAGCCGTGGCCAAGCCAAGGCTGCCATCGACAAGCCCCGCCATCGCAAGCCCCGCACCGGTCAAAACCGATCCAAAGATCTTGCGCGGAATGGCCGGACGGCGGGCGATTTTGCGCGCGTCAAACGCTTCGTGTGCGCGCACGCCGTCACGGGTCAGCCAAGCGGCCGCCATCAACGTGGCAAAGCCCGCAAGCGACAGGATCATATCCGAAGGGTCGCGGAAAAACGCCATGACCATAAGCGGCAAAGGGGCGATGAACAAAAGGTTCAAACGGGCGCCCGCGCGGGCCGGGATTTTGCCGTCAAGCGGGGACCTTGCGCGCGGCTGGGGTTTCCCCCCCTCCGCGCGGTCCGCATCCGCCTTTTCCTCGGGGCTATAGGCCCCGCCATACCGCTGTGCCATCACGCGCCCCCTGTGAACGAGACATAGGTGATCAGCGCAACCAGAACGAAAAACGCGGTTTTCTGAAGTCCGCTTCCTGACATTGTTTCCGTCCCCTTTGGTCGTTTCATGACCATGTTGCTGGCCGTGATTTTGGCCCTATGTGTTTAATATAAGCATGGTTTTGCCCATTTGCCACGCGGCTTAATGCTATTGCGCAGCCGTCCGCTCGGCGGCGAGTTTGCGCGCGTACCCCGATTGGATCGCCTCAACCACAAACAGCACCACAACCGAGAAATAGAAGGTCGATTTCGACATCGGCACAATGTCATAGCCAAAGACCTTGATGACCAGACTGTCGTCATGCATCGCATGGGCCGCCGCAGGGCCCGCTTCGCCCAACAACACCACACCGACAATCAGCAAGATGAACAGGCCAAGCACCTCATACATCCGGTTCTTTTCCAAAAACCGGGTGACGCCATCGGCCAAAAGCAACATCGCAAGGCCCGAGATCAGGATGGCTGCGGCAAGCACCGGAAAGACATCGGTAATGGCCAGCGCCGACAGCACAGAATCAAAGCTGAAAATCAGGTTCATCAGCACAATCATCGCCACCACTTTGGCCGCCGACTTGCCGGATTTATGCGACACATCGGTATCTAAATGTTCCACCGACAGCATGTGGCCGATTTCTTTCACGGCGGTATAGATGATGAAAATGCCGCCCAGCACAAAGACGATGGTGGCAAAATTCACGCCGCCCTCAATCCAGCCGGGGTAGTTGAAGGTGAAAAATGGTTCCGACAGCGCGCCGATCAATTTGATCATCGCAAACAACAGCACGACCCGCAGGACCACCGCCAAGATAATGCCCCAATATCGGACCGCCGCCTGATGCGCCACAGGGGCACGTTGGCTTTCAATCGAAATATACAAAAGGTTATCGAACCCCAGCACCGCTTGCAAAAAGCAAAGCATCAATAGGTTGCCCGCGTTCTCAAAGCTTAAAAGCCCAGACAATTGTCCAGCCATCCAATCCATTTATTCATCCCTTCAATATGTTTGCGCTCACCATCATCGGGGGTGGGGGGCAGGTAAGGGGGAAATCTGGGCGGGGCTTGTCAGGGGTGGGGGCAGGGCGGCGTGCGGCGGGGGCAAAGGGCCGTTAAAAACTTTAAAGTTTTGCAGAGCACGCCCGGAAAACTTTAAAGTTTCGCGCTTCGTTCCCTTTAAAGAGTTTACAGTTTTACCGTTTGAAACTTTAAACAGTTTAAAGATTTTCGGCACTGTTCGGTTGGGTGCGAATGCCGTTCCAATTGGCCAGCGCACGCCCCATCACCCGGTCCCAAAGGGTCGGCATCAGCGCCAGCGTCGCCATGGTCGGAAGGGAATAGGGCAGCATCGGCGCCTGCATTGCGGTGGGCAATCTGAGTGCCGGGTAAGGTCGCGCCGGATGGGCGTGATGGTCGGAATGGCGCGGGGCGTTCATCATCAGATGCGAGGTGAACCAATGCGGTGAATTCCAGCTGTGGTGATCGCCCACGGGTTCATAGCTGCCATTGTCACGTTTTTCCCGCATCAACCCATAATGTTGAACGTAATCAGAGAGTAAGAGCTGAATTTGCGCATGCGCACAGAGGAAAAGATAGACCAAAACTGCGCCAAATCCGCCGATCAGATAGGCCAGCACCAGCATCAAAATTGCACCCGCAACATAGGTCACATAGGGGTTCAGGCGGCGTTTTTGCGACCGGGCAGAATCCGCCTTTTCCATCTCATACCCGGCGACAAAAGACCCAATCCAGGCGCGCGGCGCAAAGGCATAAAAGCTTTCCCCTTCGCGGGCGGAATTGGGATCGTCTTCCGAGGCCACAAACCGGTGATGCACCTTGTTATGGGCGGATGTGTGATGGCCGAAGAGAAGCGAGATATAAACCCATTTTCCCATATTAAACAAGCGCTTATCGGTGCGGTGGATCAGCTCGTGCGCGTTGGAATTGGACACTTGGCCAAAGAATAACCCCGCCGCAATCAGCAAGGCCAAGCTGGCCCAAACGCCAATGCCCGTCCCGCCAGAAATGGCAAAAACCACCAGCGGCAACAGTAGAAAATGCGCGCCCGCGAGCGTGGCTGACAGGCGATTGGCGTCGGTGAAATCGGCGTCCGCGTCAGCCGTTCCTGCGATTTTGCTGACCCCTTCGTCCAAAAAGAAAGGCAGTAAGGTGATGTAAAGCAAAGATAAAATGGCAAAGACCCCGCCGAAAATCGCCCCAAGCACAATCAGTAGCACAGGCGTTAAGGCGGCAATCGCAAAGAATCGCAGCGGATGTGTCATCAAATGTCCCCTTGGTGGCCCCTCAGCCACGAAACCTATCACAGGCGTGCAAACTATCGGTAAATTTTCGCGCCAAAGCAATGCGATACCGCAGTGGAACGGCCCCAAATGCGCAATCTGTTTCATCTATGTCGTTTTTGGCTCGCTCATAGCGGCAAGCGGTCGTTAAGCTGGTGGCGAACGGTTGATGGAGTGGGCAATGGCTCTCGATGAGAAAAAAGGCATCTGGAAAAACGCGCGTGGCAAAGGTCGGCGTGTGCCCAAGGGGCGTCAGGTGGATATGGATGCGCTGGATGAAATCCTTGCCTTGCTGGGCGACCGTGCACGCCGCCGCGATCATCTGATCGAGTTTTTACATTTGATCCAAGACACTTACGGGCATTTGTCTGCCCGCCATATCCGCGCTTTGGCGCAGGAATTGGGTTTGGGTCAGGCCGAGATTTATGAGGTCGCCAGCTTTTATGCCCACTTTGATGTGGTCAAAGAAGACGACACGCCGCCCCCCGCGCTGACCATCCGGGTCTGCGACTCGCTCTCGTGCGAATTGGCCGGGGCCGAGCAGTTGCAAAAGGCGCTTGAGGATGGGTTAGACGCATCCGAAGTGCGCGTGCTGCGCGCGCCCTGCATGGGTCGTTGTGACACAGCACCTGTGCTTGAAATCGGCCACAATCACATTGATCACGCCACACCTGAAAAGGTAATGGCCGCGATCAAGGCGGATGACACCCACGCACATATCCCTGAATATCAAACGCTTAGCGACTATCAGGCGGCGGGCGGCTATGCCAAACTTGCTGATCTGCGCGCCGGTGGTGACTGGGAAAAAGTGCAAGACGAGGTGCTGACCGCGGGCCTGCGTGGCCTTGGTGGCGCGGGTTTTCCGTCGGGCAAAAAATGGGGCTTTGTTCGCATGAACGAAGGCACGCGCTATCTGGCCGTAAACGGTGACGAAGGCGAGCCGGGAACGTTCAAAGACCGTTACTATCTGGAACGCACGCCGCATGAGATGCTCGAAGGCATGTTGATTGCCGCTTGGGCGGTCGAGGCGGAAACCTGTTTCATCTATATGCGCGACGAGTATCCTGCGGTTTTGAAAATCCTCGCGGATGAGATTGCGGCGCTGGAAACGGCGGGCATTGTTGAACCCGGATATATTGAACTGCGCCGTGGCGCGGGGGCGTATATTTGCGGTGAAGAAAGCGCGATGATTGAGTCGATTGAGGGCAAACGTGGCATGCCCCGTCACCGTCCGCCCTTTGTGGCGCAGGTGGGGATTTTCAATCGGCCCACGTTGGTGCACAACGTCGAAACTCTGCTTTGGGTCACGCGGATTTTGCGGGACGGGCCCGAGGTTCTGACCTCGGTTGAGAAGAACGGCCGCAAAGGTCTACGCTCTTTCTCAGTCTCTGGTCGTGTGGCCAACCCCGGTGTGCATTTGTTGCCTGCGGGGTCCACCATTCTGGATGTAATTGAAGCCTGTGGCGGCATGGCGGATGGCCATATTTTCAAGGCTTATCAGCCGGGTGGCCCGTCCTCAGGGCTCCTCCCTGCCAGCATGTCCGACATCCCGCTGGACTTTGACATGTTACAACCGCATGGCACCTTTATTGGCTCTGCTGCCGTGGTGGTTTTGTCGGATCAGGACAGCGTGAAAGACGCTGCGATCAACATGCTGAAGTTCTTTGAGGATGAAAGCTGTGGGCAATGTACCCCGTGTCGTGTGGGCTGTGAAAAAGCCGTGAAACTGATGCAGGCGGACAGCTGGGATCAGGGGCTTTTGGGTGAGCTTTGCACCGCGATGCAGGACACGTCGATTTGTGGGTTGGGGCAGGCGGCGCCGAACCCGATTCTGCTGACGATGAAGCATTTCCCCGGTGATATCTGACGATATTTAAGGGTGCGGCGCCTATGGGCGTCGTCAAGGATAGAAGAAACGCGCGGCGGGGCAACTTGCTGCGCGGTCTTATTTGTAGGTCGTAAACTGCGTTTTGACGGATAACCCCCGGTTTCGTCAACGTCAGGCTTGACCCACAGCGCGAACCTGCGCATCGATTGGGCCATGATGACGACAATGTTTCCCGCCTATCTTGGTCTCGCGATTGCGCTGATCTATTTGCCCTTCACCAATGGGGGCGTGTCTTGGCGGCGATCCATCCATAAAACGCTGCCGCTTTTGCTGTTTGCTTTGGCCGCCTATCTTACCGGATCGCCCGCGTTTTTGGTGGCGGGATTGTTCTTATCCGCGCTTGGGGATTTTGGGCTTTCACGTGACGGGGACAGTGCGTTTCTTTACGGGTTGTCTGCCTTTGCGCTGGCGCATCTGCTTTATATCCTTCACTTTTTATCACTTGCCCACGCCCCCTTGTGGGAGGTGTTTAGCGTCGCCCCCATTCCCGCCATCGCCTTGCTTGCCTTGCTTGTGTCCACGGAATTGTGGTTGGCCCCGCACACCGGCGCCCTGGGCCTTCCGGTGCGGATTTATGTGTTGGTGATTGGCGCGATGGGCCTGTCGGCTTTGTTGGTGCCCGTGGCCCTTGGCACCTTGGGGGCGGGGCTTTTCATCCTGTCGGATCTGATCCTCGCGGTCGAGCTTTTCCGCATGAAGGACGATCACCCGCAAAAGCCCCTCGCGGGATATCTTGTGTGGGTCTTTTACATCGCAGGGCAGGGGTTGATCCTGTTTGGCGGCGTCTAGAGCGATTCCAGTTCACATTGACGCGCTTATTCGCTGCTTTTCGCTGTGCTCAAACGCGAAAACGATGGCAGATGCTTCTGTGACAACTGGAAACGCTTTATACGTTTACCCCAAAGGCGCGCAGGGTCATTGGGATCGCTTTGAATTCCTTGGCCCCCTCGCGGTTGCCCCATTGCAGCGGCTTTGTGACCCAATCCAACCAGCGTTTTTTACCACACCATGTGGCGGCCATATCCCAGATGCCATGGCTGTCATGGGCGCGGTAGGCGTCGGTGGCGGCGGTGATCTCTGGGTATTCCTCCTGCGCAAAGGCGTAACAGGAATGCACCATAATGATCAGGTCCTGCATGTGGCCTTTTGGAGTGTTGCGGTGGTCGGAATAGCGTTCGAAATCCAGCAACCTCAGCGTGCGCCCATCCCAGCACATGTCTTTGATCGCTGGGCGTCCATGGGACAGGCCTTTGGCGCGTAACAAAGCCAATTCGCGCCCGGCGGCGGCCATGGCGGTGTTTCGATCTGAATGGGAGCCAATTTGCTGCGCCAATAGATCGGCCAAGATCGGACCGCTGTCTTTGGTGACCATATAATTGGGCCCTTCGGCGGCGATCTCAGGCACGGGAACACCTGCCTTTTGTAAGGCGTAAAACCCCGCTCGCTCCGCTTCAAACGCCAGCTTTGGGTCGCCTTTTTGCAATCGCCAACGCAGCGACAATGTCTCGACCTTTTTGGCCCAATACACTGCGCCCTTATGCTCCAACCGCCGGATGCGCGCGTCTTTTTTGTCCAGAAACTGGTCAAGTTTGTGTTGCAATTCTGGGGTTGAAAACCGTCGAAATTGGGCTGTCATGCTAGTGTTTACCAGTTTAACATGCTGTCTGTCTATCACCGCTAATAGCGCGGTTGAAAACGCGTGTTGGCCGAAGCTCTTTCAAATTGCGGAGATGTGGCTTAGGTGAGGGGAAAGAACCGGAGGCAGTCATGGCGTTTTTTTCAAAACTCAAGGATCGTTTGTTCAAATCCTCTTCCAAGCTCGAAGAGGGGCTTGAGGCGATTGTTGAGGATGGCGGCGAAGAAGAGGTGGTTGCCGAGGCACCACAGCCGGATGATGTGCCAGCAGAGACCCCGGACGAAATCATTCCGGACGAAATCTCGCCTGTCGAAGGCAACACGCCAGAACCCGCGCCTGCCCCCGAGCATGTGATGCAGGCCCCCGAAGAACTGGCTGCCAAAGAACTGCCCCCCGAAAAGCAGGCCCCCAAACCCTCCCAACCCACCGAAAAACCGGGCATCATTGGCCGGATGCTGGGCCGCAGCGCGCCAACCAGCGCCCCTGTCACCCGCCGAATGGTGGATGATGACATGCTCGAAAACCTCGAAGACTTGATGATCACCTCTGACATGGGCGTCGACACAGCGATGCGCGTGACGGCCAATATTTCGGCCGCGCATTTTGGCAAAAAGCTGTCCGTGGATGAGATTAAAGCGGTGTTGGCAGGCGAAGTGACCCGCATTATGGAACCCGTTGCCGTGCCGATGCCGATCTATCCCAAACGCCCCCAAGTGGTGCTGGTGGTTGGCGTGAACGGTGCCGGGAAAACCACCACCATCGGCAAGCTCGCCAGCCAGTTTACCGCCGCAGGCAAAAAGGTTGTGATTGCTGCGGGTGACACCTTCCGCGCCGCGGCGGTCGAGCAGTTGCAGGTTTGGGGGGATCGCGCGGGCGTGCCAGTTCTGACCGCCCCCGAAGGGTCCGATCCGGCATCCTTGGCCTATGATGCAATGGCGAAGGCCGAAGAAGATGGCGCGGATCTTTTGATGATCGACACCGCAGGGCGCTTGCAAAACCGGTCTGACCTGATGGAAGAACTTGCCAAAATTGTCCGCGTTATCAAAAAGAAAGACGACACCGCCCCGCATAACACCCTTTTGGTCCTTGATGCGACCACCGGCCAAAACGCGCTCAGCCAAGTGGGCACGTTCCAACAGCTCGCGGATGTCTCTGGCCTCGTGATGACCAAACTTGACGGCACCGCAAAAGGGGGCGTTCTGGTGGCGCTGGCGGACAAATTTGCGCTACCCATCCACGCGATTGGGGTGGGTGAACAAATCGACGACCTTGCCCCCTTTGACCCGGAAGAATTTGCAAACGCCCTGATCGGCATCACCCCCTGACTTTTTTCTTGCCACAAATATCCCACGGGGGTCTGGGGGTGTGAAACCCCCAGCAGACTGACATGAGCGACTGGCTGATTTCCTTAGAAGGCACCGAGGCCGGGCATCAGCTTGCCCTGATCCTCGCGCTGTCTGCCGCCTTTCTTCATGCGCTTTTTGGGGCTTTGCAAAAAGGCCGCCATGATCCGTGGTTGTCGCGCGGGGCAATTGACCTGTCCTACGGTATTATCGCCGCCCCCTTTGCGCTGTTTGTGGTGCCGTGGCCGGAACCCCATATGTGGGTGATATTTGCCGCCGTTTTTGTGGTGCATGTAGGCTATAAGCTGGCGCAAAGTTACACCTATGCGCTGGGCTCTTACACTGTCGTCTACCCCGTGGTGCGCGGCACCGGGCCGCTGTTTACGGTCATTGGCGCGGGGGTTGTCTTTGGCGAAAGCTACAGCTGGGTGCAATGGGTCGGGGTCTTTGTCCTGTTGGCCGGGATCTATGCGCTGGCGGTTTATAACCTGAAACACTGGCATCTTGGGCGCGAATTGCTGAAGCCTGCGCTGGCGATGGCGGTGCTGACGGGGTTGTTGGTGGCCGCCTACACCACGCTGGATGCCTACGGTATTCGCGCAACCATGAACCCCTTTACCTTTCTTGCGTGGTTTTTCTTTATCGACGGGTTTTTCATGCCGGTCATCGCGGGTGTGCGCTGGTGGAACATGGCCGATCGTCCCGCCCTTGGCCCATTGATGGGGCGCGGTGTATTGGGCGCGTTTGTGGCCTATGCCAGTTTCGGGTCCATCATGATGGCCACCCGCCTTGACAGCGTGGGCGAGGCCGCCGTGCTGCGCGAAACTTCCACCGTTTTTGCCGCCCTCATCGGCTGGTTGGTGCTGGGCGAAAAGGTTGGGCCGCGCCGTGTTGCGATGATGGCTTTGATTGCTGCGGGCGCCGTGTTAGTCGAGATGGGCGGATAAGGAGCAGACATGACTGAGCAAGACCAACAGACAAAACCCGTGAACCCAACCTTGAAAATGGTGCTGGAATACGGACCCATCATCCTGTTTTTCGCGGCCTATACGTTCTTGAAAGATCGTAATTTTCTGGTTGCGGGCACCGAATACTCTGGCTTTGTCGCCGTCACCGCGTTGTTCATTCCCGTGCTGGCGTTGGCCACTTTGGGCATGTGGAAGCTGACCGGGCATCTGTCGAAAATGCAGGTGATGACCTTGGTGTTGGTTGTGGTTTTTGGCGGACTGTCGATCTGGTTCAACGACGAGCGGTTTTTCAAGATGAAACCCACCATGATTTACCTCTTGTTTGCAGGCATTCTGGGGTTTGGCCTGATGCGCGGGCAAAGTTATCTTGAAGGGGTGTTGGACGCCGCCCTGCCGCTGAAACGCGAAGGCTGGATGATCCTGACCAAGCGCCTGATGTTCTTTTTCATCGGTCTGGCATTGGCCAACGAAGTGATCTGGCGCATGATGACAACGGATGCTTGGGTGAATTTCAAAACCTTTGGTCTGCCCCTTGGAACCATTGCGTTTTTCATGGCGCAGAGTGCGCTGTTCACACGCTTTAGCACCGAAGAGGATGGCGATTAAGCCCCGGTTTAAGCTGCGCATGGGGGCCAGCCAGAGGGTTGACGCCCATTTGCCCACAAGCTAGGCAGATGCCGTGGCGATTTGTTTACCGGATTGCGGGCCACGCAAAGCGTTTCAGATCAGAACCGCTTTATTAAATAATTCCGCTAAAGAGGTCAGGGACAATCGGCGGACGCCGTAGTCAGCCCCCGACGCTCTGCGGTTGGGGGTTTTGTTGTTTGAAAGGACCAGACAATGACAAAAGGTAATGCGACAAAAGAAAATGCGACAGATGCGAAGATGAGCAAATGGAATAAACGCACGGCGGCCGTGCATGGCGGCACACGCCGCAGCCAATATGGTGAAATCAGCGAAGCGATGTTTCTGACCCAGGCGTTTGTCTATGACAGCGCCGAAGCCGCCGAGCAGCGCTTTATCGAAAGCGGCCCGGATGAGTTCATCTATGCCCGTTACGGCAACCCCACCAACCGCATGTTCGAAGACCGCCTTGCCGCCCTTGAAGGCACCGAAGATGCCTTTGCCTGTGCGTCCGGCATGGCGGCGGTCAACGGTGCGTTGATGGCGCTGACCAAAGCCGGCGATCATGTTGTGTCGTCCCGCGCATTGTTTGGGTCCTGCCTTTATGTGCTTGAGGATATCTTGGGCCGGTTCGGGGTGGAAATCACCTTGGTCGACGGCACGGATAACGCGGCATGGGAGGGGGCGATCCGTGACGACACCAGTGTTGTGTTCCTCGAAGCGATCTCAAACCCAACACTTGAGGTGATTGACCTCGCGCATGTGGTGAAACTTGCCCATGCCAAGGGCGCCTTGGTGGTGGTTGATAACGCGATGCCGACCCCGGTCTTTTCCTATGCCACCCGTTTGGGGGCCGATTTGGTGGTCTATTCAACCACAAAACACGTGGACGGGCAGGGGCGGATGCTGGGCGGCGCCATTTGTGGGTCGCGCGAATTGATCCGTGGCCCGATTGAAACCTATGTCAAACACACCGGTGGGGCGATCAATCCGTTTGCGGCCTGGACCCACCTTAAGTCCTTGGAAACAATGGACCTTCGCGTGCGCGCTCAGGCCGAAAGCGCGATGGTGATCGCCGAGGCGTTGGCCGGGCACGACAAGCTAAGCGACATGCGTTATCCGCAACACCCCAGCCACCCCGAACATGCCATTGCAATGCAGCAATCCCCCTCGGGCGGGACCGTGCTTGCGATTGAGGTCAAAGGCGGCAAAGACGCGTGTTTCCGGTTCCTGAATGCGCTTGAGATTTTCACGATCTCAAACAACTTCGCGGACAGCAAATCCATCGCCACACATCCTGCGACAACCACGCACCAGCGCCTGCCGCAAGAGCAAAAAGAGACCCTTGGGATTTCCGATGGTCTGGTGCGCCTGTCGATTGGGCTTGAGGACGTGGATGATCTGATTGCGGATCTGGAACATGGCTTAAACGCGGTCTGATTTGTCGCATCCCAGCCAGTGTGTTTGGCAAATACGTGGCAAAACGGATAAGGTAAGATATGCGTCAGGGTCGGGAGGCCACGATGAATCAGATGAAACGCGGGTCAGGAATGGCACCAGATCGGGATGAAGCAGTTGAGGCTTTGGCCACGCTGAAGGCATGGGCGGCCAAGGCAGACCCTGTCGAAGTGGCCGGGCTTGATCCCTCGATTGCGCGGCTTTTGCCGGGCGGCGAGGTGTCAAATTACCCCGCGCTGCGCCGCGAATACCCGCAGGATTTTGAACCAGACGCGACCTACAAAGCCTCGATGCCGGACCTGCAAAATGGCCCGGCAAGCTTGATCCAAGGCGCCAAACGTCACATCCAGCACGTGGGGATTTCCAATTTCCGCCTGCCGCTGCGCTTTCATACGCGTGATGGGTCGGACCTGACGCTTGAGACCTCGGTCACCGGCACGGTCAGCCTTGAGGCGGGCAAAAAGGGCATCAACATGTCGCGCATTATGCGCAGCTTTTATCAACACGCGGAAAAGACCTTTTCCTTTGATGTGATCGAAGCGGCCCTTGATGATTATAAAACCGATCTGGAAAGCCTGGATGCGCGGATTGAAATGCGCTTTTCCTATCCTGCCAAGGTGGAAAGCCTGCGGTCTGGCCTGATGGGATATCAATATTACGACATCGCGCTTGAGCTGTTTGAACATAAAGGCAAACGCCGCAAATTCCTGCATCTCGACTATGTCTACTCCTCAACCTGCCCCTGTTCACTGGAACTTTCCGAACATGCGCGCCAGCAACGTGGCCAATTGGCGACCCCACATTCTCAGCGATCTGTGGCGCGGATTTCGGTGGAAAAGATCCATCAGCCGGGCAACACGCTTTGGTTCGAAGATCTGATCGACATGTGCCGTGTGGCCGTGCCGACCGAGACGCAGGTGATGGTGAAGCGCGAAGATGAACAGGCCTTTGCCGAACTGAACGCCGCCAATCCGATCTTTGTCGAAGACGCCACGCGGCTGTTTTGTGAGCAATTGCAACAAGACCCAAGGATTGGCGATTTCCGCGTTGTCGCCAGCCACCAAGAAAGCCTGCACAGCCATGATGCGGTGTCGATCCTGACCGAAGGCGCAACATTTGAGGCGCAATCACTGGACCCCAAACTGTTTTCCACCCTGTTCCATGTGGGCTGACGGCGTCTGAAAAGACAAAGAAAATCATGAACCTATCAGATCAGCGCTGTTGCGCCTCGTGCATGGCGGGGTTGCGGCATCAGATCTGGTGGCCGTCCGGGTGTCCCCCTATCTAGTCGGCAACAGGGGACACCCCCCAAAGACATGCGACGAGGTTTCCAATGGCTACGCAAGCAACAAACATTTCAATGTCCACCCCTCAGGCCAATTTTGGGCTGCGCGCGCGGTTGACCCAATGGGTCGACGCGTTCTGGCAAGCCCTTGAAGACCACGCAAACAACGGGCGCTTTGCAACCACCATCCGTCTGCTGGAAGCAAAAAGTGATGCGGAATTGGCGGACATGGGTCTGACCCGTGAAGAGATCCCGCATTATGCGATGCGGCAGATGTGCTACATCTAAAGCGTTCCCAGTTTTCATTGGAGCATCGGTCATCGCATTTTGCGTTTGTATGACGCGAAAGGCAGCGAGCAAGCGATACAACGTGAACTGGAAACGCTCTAAGTGCAGTTTGGGCCGCGCCCGCATGATGCAAAAGATGACAGCTGAGACCCTTGAAAAGCCCGCAGAATGCTGCGGGCTTTTGCATTTCGGCGCGGTGTGACTGTGGCCCCTTGGTGGGGACAAGCTGATTGCCTTCGTCCTGCCCAGCTTGGGGTGATGTTGAAGGCATAGGTGGGAATTTGTCTTTGCAGGCACAGCGGATACGGGTTGACACCCGGCACCCGGAACGCCAACCCTGCGCCTATGTTTGACCTTCGTCCCGTTGTCTATGTCACCGGTCTTTTGGTGATGGCGCTTGGTGTTTCAATGCTGATCCCGATGGGGATTGATTTGTTCTACGGAAGCGCGGATTGGCTGGTGTTTTTGGAAAGCGCCGTGCTGACCACGCTTGTGGGCGGGGCGATGGCGCTTGCCACGGCCAATGGGGTCGGGCGCGGCTTGTCCATTCAACAGACGTTTTTGCTGACGACAGGTGTTTGGCTGGCGCTGCCCTTGTTTGGCGCGCTGCCATTTATCTTGTCCGAGGTTGGCGCACGCCCCGTGGATGCGGTGTTTGAGGCGATGTCAGGCCTGACCACCACCGGGGCCACCGTCTTGTCTGGTCTGGACGACATGCCCAAAGGGATCTTGTTCTGGCGCGGAATGTTGCAATGGTTTGGCGGCATCGGGATCATTGTTGTGGCGATGGTGTTTCTGCCAGAGCTTCGCGTCGGGGGGATGCAGATCTTTAAGTCCGAAGCCTTTGATACAATGGGAAAAGTCCTGCCACGCGCGGCTGAGATTTCTGGCCGGATCAGTTGGATTTACCTGTCACTGACGGTGGTCTGCGTGCTCAGTTACCTTGCGGTTGGAATGCCGCCTTTTGATGCGGTTGTGCATGCAATGACGACCATCTCAACGGGCGGGTTTTCCACGCGGGATGCATCCTTTGGCGCCTATCAAGGGGTGCCTGAATATGTGGCCTCGGTGTTCATGATCCTCGCAAGTCTGCCCTTTGTGCGGTATATTCAAGTGGTGGCGGGCACCGCGCGTCCCATATTGGTGGACCCGCAAATCCGGGCCTATCTGGCGACCATTTTCTTGATCACGCTGGCGATGACGCTCTATCGGTTGGTGGCCAATGGCGATCATATGGAGCATGGCTTTCGCGAGGGGTTGTTCAACGTCACCTCGATCATCAGTGGGACGGGATATGCATCGGTTGATTACCAGCTTTGGGGGCCGTTTCCGGCGGTGGCCTTCTTCTTTGTTGGCCTGATCGGCGGCTGCGCTGGGTCGACAGCCTGTTCGGTCAAGATCTTTCGCTATCAGCTGTTATTTTCGTCTATTCGGGCGCAAATCCGCGCGATTCATTCCCCGCATGGGATCTTTTCCCCGCGCTATAATGGCAAGCGTGTGGACGAAGAGGTGCTGTCCTCGGTGATGAGCTTTTTCGTGTTTTTTGTCGTAACCTTGGGGGTCGTGGCGGTGTTGCTTGGGCTGACCGGTCTTGATTTTATCACGTCTGTGTCCGGCGCTGCGGCCGCCGTCGCCAACATTGGGCCGGGGTTGGGTGATCAGATTGGCCCATCGGGCAATTTCTCTGGGCTGAATGACACGGCAAAATGGATCCTGTCGGTCACCATGTTGATTGGCCGGTTAGAGCTGTTGGCGGTGTTTATTCTGTTTACGCCGGTGTTTTGGCGCGGTTGAAACTGGGCTTGAACAGGCTGCTTAAGGCCTGATGGCGGGCCATGCATAAAGGCGAGAGTATGTTGGACAAAATACGGGCTGAAAAAGCACCTTCTGAACGCCCTTTGGGTGCGCAAATCTCTCATATGCTGAAATCGCGCGGGGTCGAGGTGATTTTCGGCATCCCCGGCGTGCATAATGTTGAGCTCTATCGCGGTATTGAAGAGGCGGGGATCCGGCATGTGCTGGCGCGCCACGAACAAGGGGCAGGCTTTATGGCCGATGGGTTTGCGCGCGCCACAGGCCAGCCCGGCGTGTGTTATCTGATCACCGGGCCGGGGCTGTGCAATGCGATGACACCCTTGGGCCAAGCCTATTCCGACAGCGTTCCGGTGCTTGCAATCTCGTCCTGTTTGAACCCGGCGGATCTGGGCATTGGGCGCGGACGTTTGCATGAAATGAAAGACCAAGAAGCGGCAGGGGCAAGCGTTTGTGACTGGTCGCACACGGCGATGGACGGGGCCACCGCCTATCGTTTGATCGACAAGGCCATGACCGAATTTGCCACCCGCCGCCCGCGCCCCAAGCATATTCAAGTGCCGATCAATGTGTTGGGAACACGCGTCGCTGCCGCCCCGGATGCCGGGATGACCCCCGCGCACCCTTTGGCACGCCCAGAAGAGGTCGCCGCCGCCGCCGAATGGCTTTTGGGGGCCGAACGCCCGCTGTTTATCTTTGGCGGCGGGGCTGTCGGCGGGGCAGATGCTGCGCGGAAATTGGTTGAACGGACCGGGGCTGCCAGTATTTGCACCATCGCGGGGCACGGTATTATCTCGGATATGGCGCCGCTGGCCTATGGCCCCATTCTGTCTCGCCCTGACAGCGTGCGCGAGATTGCCAAGGCCGATCTGGTGATTGCGGTGGGCACTGAACTGTCCGAAGTGGACCTTTGGCGCGATCATTTGGGGCACAGCGCCCCGATGATCCGCGTTGATATCGACCCGCATAGTCTTGCGGATGAAAACCGGGCTGAGCTACCCATTTTGGGGGATGCAGGTCCATTCCTGGACGAGCTTTTGGCCATGATTGATGGGCAAGCGCACCCTTCAACCCAGTGGCAACAGGCCGAGATTTCCACCGCCCGCGCGCGGTTTCATCTAGAGGCAGATCAGGCCCGTCCGCACATTTTGCCGATCTGTGAAAAGCTTGGCCCCGCGTTGCCCGAGAATACGATGTTCTTCACCGATATGACCCAATTTGCCTATGTGGCGGGTGAGGTTTGGCCGCTGGAACGCCCCGGCCACTGGCACCATCCGTCGGGATTTGGCACGCTTGGCTATGCGCTGCCTGCGGCGATTGGTGGTAAAATTGGCCGGGGAAAGGCGCCGGTGATGGCCATCACCGGCGATTACGGGTTTCAGTTTACTTTGCAGGAACTGGGTGTCGCGGTGGAACTTGGCCTCTCACTTCCGATCCTCTTGTGGGACAACGGTAAGCTGAAAGAGATTGAAGACTGCATGGTGGAAAGCCAGATTTCCCCGAACGCGGTGGTCACGCGCAACCCGGATTTCTGCGCTTTGGCAAAGGCTTACGGTGCCAATGCAGAAAAACCCACCAGCTTAGAGGCGTTGAGTAAGGCGGTCTTGGCAGCATTTAACGCGGATGGGCCAACGCTGATCCATGTCACACCTGAGGTGGTCAAGGGCTGAGACATCGACGTTTTTGCTTGGCGCCAGGCATGAAAAAACCCGCGCAGATCGGCGCGGGTTTTTTTGTTTTAGACCGATCTGATCGGGGTCAATTCCAGCAGCTGACCAAGACCGTCAGATCCGCGGCCATCGCAGAAATGTCCACCGGATCCATTGATGCCATGGCGTCCGTGGCATTTGGGGTCACGCCGTTGGCGGCAAGGAACTCCGCAACCGAGCCTGATTTTCGCGCAAAGCTGACCTCCGCCGGCAAGCTGCGCCCGCTGTCGGTGTCACGTGCCATCAACATGCCGACGACCGCGCCGCCTGCGTCCAGAACCGGACCACCTGCGTCACCCGCCATAGCATCCACCATCAGGCGGCTCATGTCACGTTGACCTTGCAAACCTGCCAAATCGGCAAGGGTGCCAAAGGTCATGCTGGGGCTGCCCAGACGCCCTTCGTAGGAAAAGCCAGACACGGCAATGTCGCTGTTTAAGCGCGGCTCAGAGGTCAGGAATGACGCAACCGCCATTGGGGCCAGCGGTGTTTCTGTTTGCAAAAGCGCAAGCCCAAGCGTGTCGTCGCGCACGGTGACGGACGCGGTATATTCGTCGTTCACGGTGATCGAGCTGCAGCTTTTCACAGCCGCTGCGGTGGTCAGGATCGTGCCTTTGTCGTCCACAAAAAAGCCAGAGCGTGACAGGTCGGGGCGGCGAATTTCTAGGCCCGAAATCAGGTCAATGTCCTGCACCGCTGCATCCAACCCAGCGTTGTCGGCAAGCGCTTGTCCACCCAAAGAGGCAAAGCTTTTTTGCATTTCGCCAAGCACCATCTGGCGGCGTTTGTCATCACCTTTTGGCCAGACCAATGTAAACCCTTTGACCGTTCCATCCACTAGCCGCGCATAGGTGTGCGAGACGATATTGGCGTCTTCGCCTTCAAGGGTGAATTCCTTGTCTTTGCGGGTGCGCGGGCCGTCTTGTGGTACAATTTCAAGGGTTTGCAGGATGTCATAAAGGCCAAACAGCGTGTCTTGGTTGCCTGATTGGCTGATCAAAACCACTTTCGCGCCAGAACCATCTTTGGTTTTGAAATGCGCGAAAGGGGCTTCATAACGGTCAAATTCCACCACGGCTTTTGGCAAGGCAATTGAGATCCCGGCGTCCCCGTCGTCATGTTGCGCCATGCCGATGCTATCGAGCACAGATTGACGTTCAAGCGTCACGGCGGCGCGCTGTTTGGTGGTCAGGATGCCTGTGACCTCATATCCGCGGGCCTCTTGCCACGCCGCCATTGAACGGCGGGTGCCTTTGCCATAAGCGCCGTCGATGGAGGATGTGTAAAAGCCTGCAAATTTCAGGGCACGTTGCAAATCCATGCGTTCATCGCGGTTGAGCAGGCGTTCGCTGGCTTGCGCTTCGCGTTTGGTTTCATCCGGCAAGGTCACGGGCTGTTCTGCAACAGGTGCTGCGGTTTCAACGGGGGCTGCAGGTGCGATGGGTGCCTCAATCGGCGCTTGGGTCAGGGCGTTTGCCCCAACGGGCCAGAATTGTTGGCGCAGCTGACGCGAGCGCACCAGAAAGCTGTCACGCGGGATTGCGCCCTGCGCGCGCAATTGGCGCAACTGAATATCCGCTGCCTGTTGGGTGAACGGCCCCAGCACCACGGCATACCAATTGCCGCCAACACGAAATCCGCTGACGCCTTCGATCTGGCCTGCATAAGCGCGCACGCGGTCTTCTGCGGCGCGCAACGTGGGGTGGGCTTCGATTTGTATCCAAATCAGGTTTTCAGTTTGCGCCGCTTGGGCATGGCCCATGTGCGGAACCAGCGTGACACTTGATAATGTGGTGGCGCCTGCAATCATGGCAGAAGCAAATAGCTTTTTCATAGATCCTCGTGGCCTCAGGGCTCTTATGGGCGTTTTGAATTCAGTTGCAGGCAAGTAACACAAGAAGCCCCGGTTTGGTCAACTCTCTGATCGCGGTTTCAGATCACGATATGTCATTTGGCACGAGAATGATGCGCCTTTGGTCCAAATCGCCATGCAGCGATTGACCCTTTGTGACCCAATGCCTATTGAGAAGGCCAAGTTGAATTGACGAGACAGGCGTGGATCATGGGCCAGCAAGACATTAAACCGCAAAGCTTTCAGGAGATTATCCTGAGGTTGCAGAATTACTGGGCTGAGGTGGGCTGTGCGGTGCTTCAGCCTTATGACATGGAAGTGGGCGCGGGCACGTTTCATCCGGCCACAACTTTGCGATCACTTGGGCCAAACCCATGGGCGGCGGCCTATGTGCAACCTTCGCGCCGCCCCACCGATGGGCGGTACGGTGAAAACCCGAACCGTTTGCAGCATTATTATCAGTACCAGGTGCTGATCAAACCCAGCCCACCCAACCTGCAAGACCTTTATCTTGGGTCGCTTCGCGCGATCGGGATCGACATGGATCTGCACGACATTCGCTTTGTCGAAGATGACTGGGAAAGCCCCACTTTGGGCGCTTGGGGTCTGGGTTGGGAAGTGTGGTGTGACGGTATGGAAGTCAGCCAATTCACCTATTTTCAACAGGTTGGCGGCTATGATTGCAAACCCGTGTCCGGCGAGCTGACTTATGGGCTTGAACGTCTTGCGATGTATATCCTTGGCGTCGATCACGTGATGGACATGCCCTATAATGCGCCTGACGCGCTGATCCCGCTGACCTATGGTGACGTCTTTAAACAGACCGAAGAAGAATACGCGCGCTGGAACTTTGACGTGGCCAACACCGATGTGCTTTTGCGCCACTTTGAAGAGGCCGAGGATGAATGCAAAACCATCCTTGATCAGGCCTATGATGACCCGAAAACCGGCAAGCGTATTGTCATGGTCCACCCGGCGTATGACCAATGCATCAAGGCCTCGCACCTCTTTAACCTTCTGGACGCGCGCGGGGTGATTTCGGTCACCGAACGTCAGGCCTACATTGGCCGGGTGCGCGCGCTGTCAAAACTTTGCGCGGATGCGTTTGTTGAAACCCGTGCGGGCGGCTGGACCCCCGAAGGGGACGTGGCGTGAGTGGGAAATTACTGGGATCTATCATCGTGCTAGCAGGATTGATTGCCGGCGGCCTGATCTATTGGCTGCAAATTTATGCCTTTTATGATCAGGCGTCATCCGACACCCAAATCCGCCTGACCAATATGGCCACAGGTGAGGCCGAAGTGGTGCTGTTTGACAGCTTTCAGGGGATTGACGCCAACTCTTCCCCGCTGCGGTTTCGCGGCTGTTTCACCACCACGATGAGCCTCGCAATGCTCACTGAAACCTACGAAGTGGTCGAAGGCGCTGAACCCCGCGTCGCCCCCGGTTGGTTTGACTGCTTTGATGCGTCAGAAATTGGCCAAGCCCTGACCGAAGGCGGCGCAATTGCCTTTTTGGGCGAAAAAGACATCCAAGATGGCATCGACCGCGTGGTCGCCGTCTTTCCTGATGGCCGGGGCTTCGCCTGGCATCAGTTGAACGAAAAATATGACGAATAGAACGGCGAGACCATCCCATGCCTGATCTGCTGATTGAACTTTTCTCCGAAGAAATCCCCGCCCGGATGCAAACCCGCGCCAGTGAGGATTTGAAAAAGCTTGTGACCGATGGTTTGGTTGAGGCTGGTTTGACCTATGCCGGTGCCCATGCGCTTTCGACCCCGCGCCGTTTGACGCTGGCCATCGACGGTTTGTTGGCCCAGTCGCCAGATACGCGCGAAGAACGCAAAGGCCCCAAGGTCGGCGCGCCGGATAAAGCAATCGAGGGGTTTTTGCGCGGCGCTGGCCTGACCCGCGATCAGCTTGAAGAACGCGACACCCCCAAAGGGCCGGTCTATTTCGCACTGATCGAGAAAAAAGGCCGCCCCGCTGCCGACATCATCGCCGACGTGCTGGAAAATGCCATCCGCAATTTCCCATGGCCCAAATCCATGCGTTGGGGCACAGGTTCGCTGAAATGGGTGCGCCCGCTGCACTCGATCCTGTGCATCCTGTCTGATGAGGCCGGGCATGAGGTTGTTCCTTTGGACGTTGACGGCATCCCCTCTGGCAACACCACCGAAGGCCACCGTTTCATGGGATCTGGCCGCTTTTCAGTGACGTCTTTTGAAGATTACGAGGCCAAGCTGAAGGCAGGCAAAGTTGTCCTGAACCCACAAGACCGCGCCGATCACATCTGGGAAGACGCCAAAAACGCGGCCTTCGCCCAAGGGCTTGAGATTGTCGAGGATAACGGCTTGCTGCGCGAAGTCGCCGGCCTGGTCGAATGGCCTGTCGTGCTGATGGGCGACATTGCGAATGACTTTATCGAATTGCCGCCAGAGGTGCTGCAAACTTCAATGCGCGAACACCAGAAATTCTTTTCCGTGCGCAATCCGAAAACCGACCGAATTGAGAAATTCGTGACCGTCGCCAACCGGGAAACCGCCGACAATGGCGCGACCATTCTGGCGGGCAACCAAAAGGTGCTGTTCGCGCGCCTGGCTGACGCTAAATTCTTCTGGGAAAACGATCTTCGCGTGGCCGAAGCAGGTGCGCAGCCGTGGCTTGATAGCCTTGAGAATGTGACCTTCCATAACAAACTGGGCACCCAAGGCGCGCGCATTGAACGCATCGCCGCATTGGCCGCCGCAGTTGCCCCCGCAGTCGGGGCTGACGCCGCCGTGGCCGGTGCCGCCGCGCGCTGGGCCAAAGCAGACCTTAGTTCGGAAATGGTCTATGAATTCCCGGAACTTCAAGGGCTTATGGGCAAATACTATGCCGGTCCCGCTGGTCATTCCATCGATGTCTCCAATGCCGCAACCGAGCATTACTCGCCGCTTGGCCCGTCAGACGATGTGCCTTCCGCGCCCGTGTCTGTCGCCGTGGCGCTGGCTGACAAGCTCGATACCCTCACCGGGTTCTGGGCAATTGATGAAAAACCAACAGGCTCAAAAGACCCCTTTGCCCTGCGCCGCGCGGCCCTTGGGGTGATCCGACTGGTGCTGGAAAACGGGTTGCGGGTGGAATTGGACAAGCTCTTTGATGCGCAGCTTTTACGCCATGAAATTGCCCTAACAGATGATGCAACGCTTCGGGTTGCCCTGATGAAAGACCTGGATCGTGAAATTGCGGACCACGGTGTTTTCGGCGCAACCATCCGCACCATTCTCGACCATTTCGATGGCGATTTGTCCAAACATCTTGAGGCCGTGAAAACCAGCCTGCCAGATGCGTCCGACGATCTTTTATCTTTCTTCCACGACCGTCTAAAAGTCTATTTGAAAGACCAAGGCATCCGCCACGATGTGATTGATGCCTGCCTCGCCATGCCGAAAAACGACGACCTCACACTGCTGGTCAATCGCGCCACCGCTCTGGCCGCGTTCCTGAAAACCGACGACGGGGAAAACCTTCTGCAAGGCTTTAAACGCGCCAACAACATCTTGGCGCAGGCTGAGGAGAAGGACGGAGTTGAATACTCCTATGGTGCCGACGTGAAATTTGCCGAAGAGGACAGCGAAAAGGCTTTGTTTGCGGCTCTCGACACGGCGGAAACTGCGTTGAAACCGGCGATGGAAACAGAAGATTTCGCCGCCGCGATGACCGCTATGGCCAGCCTGCGCGCGCCAATTGATGCCTTCTTTGAAGCCGTCCAAATCAACTCGGACAATGAAATCATTCGTCGCAATCGCCTGAACCTCTTGTCGCGCATCCGCCAAATCTGTCTTTCGGTCGCAGATCTGAACAAAGTCGAAGGCTAAAGAGGCGCGGCCGCAACGCCGCCCTCTTTTTCTTGCTTCAAATACCTCGGGGTGAGACCGCAGGTCGAGGGGCAGCGCCCCTAACTCCGATTTCCGGACACGCAACCCTTGTGTGACGCGCCGCCCTTGTTATGCTGCAAAAAAACCTAACGCTGCGGTGCAGAAAAATGACCGACCTTGGATTTACAGAAATCACCCCAACCGCTCCGATCCAAACGGACGAGCATGGCGGGCGTGCAAAATGCCTGCAGCGGCTGATCCGGCTCGACATGCCTGTGCCAAAAACCATGGCGCTGTCCTTTGATGCCGTGCGCGGGGTGTCGGCGGGGGATATGCCCGATTTGGATGCGATGCTGGCGCTGTTTGGCGACGATCCTCTGATCTCGGTGCGCCCCTCATCCGAAGACCCTGATTGGGGTGGCCCCGGTGCCATTCTGAACATCGGCATGAATGATGTGGTGCATGGAAAACTGATCGAAACGCATGGCGAGCAGGCGGCCAATGCCTTGTATTTGCGGTTTATTCAGGCCTACGCGGTGCATGTTGGCCGTTTGGACCCGGATGAATTTGAAGACATTTCAACCCCCAGTGCCGACACGCTTCAAGCGGCCCTTGACCACTATGAGGAAGAGACCGAAAGCTATTTCCCCCAGGATCCAAAAGAGCAATTGGCCGAGGTGCTGCGGTCCATGTCGCGCGCCTGGCAAGGCACCACTGCGCGGCTTTTGCGTCAGGCCAAAGGCGCCCCTGCGGATGCTGGTCTGGGGCTGGTGGTTCAGAAAATGGCGATTGGCGTTGGGCGTGATGTCTGTGGCTCAGGCGTGATCCAATTTGTGAACGGTCAAACCGGGCACCGCGAAATCCGTGGGCGGTATTTGTGCAAAAGCCAAGGGCGTGATGCGTTGACCGAAGCGGATGATCGTGACGTGATGTTCCTGACAAAAGACCCGCGTGGTCGCTCGATCGAAGAGGTTTTGCCAGACATGTTTCAGGCGCTTCTGGACAGTGGTGATCTGTGCCGAACCCGTCTTCGCGAAGAGATGGAGGTTGAGTTCACCATTGATAATGAACAACTTTTCATCCTTGACGCGGTGCGGGTCGCGCGCAGCGAACGGGCCAATGTGCGCATTGCGGTCACGCTGGCCAATGATGGTGTGATCTCACGCGAAGAGGCTGTCTTGCGTATTCCACCGCGCGCGCTGAGCGAGCTTTTGCACAGTCAGATTGATCCTGAAAGCCCGCGCGATGTATTCGTTTCAGGCATTGGGGCAAGCCCCGGTGCGGCCACCGGCATGATCGTCTTTTCCGCCCGTGCCGCCCAGGCGATGGCGGCGCAAGGTGAAGACTGTATTCTGGTGCGCCGGGAAACCAGCCCCGAAGATATTCGCGGGATGCATGCGGCCAAGGGTATTTTGACCATTCGCGGTGGCATTACCAGCCACGCAGCGGTGATTGCGCGGGGCCTTGGCTTGCCTTGTGTGGTTGGCGCAAATGGCTTGTCGCTTGAGAGGAAAAAGAAATTATTGACGGCAATGGACGGGCGTGTGTTGCGCGAAGGGGATGTGATCACAATCGACGGCGCCGAAGGGCAGGCCTTAATGGGCAAGGCCGATATGTTGCCGCCCGAACTGGGTGAAAGCTTTCGCACTTTGATGGATTGGGCGGATGACTTTCGCGACATCGGCGTGCGCGCCAATGCCGACACCCCCCCCGATGCGCGCAATGCCCGTATGTTTGCCGCCGAAGGCATCGGCCTGTGCCGGACCGAACATATGTTCTTTGATGATGACCGCCTGTTGGCCATGCGCGAAATGATTTTTGCCGATAAACCGGTCGATCGACGCGCCGCGCTTGACCGGTTGTTGCCGATGCAACGTGATGATTTCACAGAGCTTTTTGAGATCATGCAGGGTCTTCCGGTTTGCATCCGTCTGTTTGACCCGCCCTTGCATGAATTTTTGCCGCATGGTCGCGAAGGCATGCGCGAGCTGGCCGAGGCGCTGGATTTACCATTGTCGGACGTGACCCGCCGGGTCGAGGGCTTACGCGAATTTAACCCAATGCTGGGCATGCGCGGTGTGCGCTTGGGCGTCACCGTGCCCGAAATTTACGACATGCAAGCGCGCGCGATTTTTGAAGCGACTTTAGATGCTTCAAAATCGGGCGAGCCGATTGTACCCGAGATTATGATCCCGCTTGTGTCTGCCAAGCGCGAGGTTGAGATCGTGAAAGGGCGCATTGATGCGGTGGCGGCTGAGGTGAAAATCGAACGGGGCGAAGAGTTCACTTATCGTCTGGGGGTTATGGTGGAAACACCGCGCGCCGCCCTTCGATCTGGCGAAATTGCCCAGCACGTGCATTTCATGTCGTTTGGCACCAATGATTTGACCCAGATGACCTATGGTCTGTCGCGTGATGACGCGGGGCGGTTCATGGGGGAATACGTCAATCAAGGGGTCTACGAAGAAGACCCGTTCCATGTGCTTGACACCGAAGGGGTGGGAGAGCTGTTGGAAATTGGGGCCGCGCGTGGCCGTGCGGAAGACCCGGATTTGACCCTGTCGATCTGTGGGGAACACGGCGGAAACCCCGAATCAATCAAGTTTTGCAGGGACGCGGGCTTTACATATGTGTCCTGTTCCCCCTTCCGGGTGCCGGTTGCGCGATTGGCCGCAGCCCACTTGGCGGTGACCGCACGTCTAGCGGGCGAGGCATAATTCACCACCAGATGTTGCGGTATTAGGTTCACTTCGGCACGTAAGTCTTTGTGTTTCCACCCCGCTTTTCCCCTGCGCCCAAAAGCCACACTGGACGAAAGCGTTAATTTGTCTTAAACCGCCGCGTCAACTGTGCCGTATTCTGCGGTCCTGGGAGTGGGCGAAATGCTGAACACAATGATAAAGCGCCTTTTGGGTGCGATGATTTTTGCGGGAACGGTAAGTGTTGCACCTGTGGCTGCTGTGGCAGATGCGGATGGGGCGCCAGACCCGATTGTGGCGCTGTTTACCAAATTGTTCCAAACCGAAAAGGCTGGGCTTTCGGCCATGTCAGGTGGGCAAATTGGCCGGCTGGCTAGCTTGCCTTCGCGCACATCCGCGACGGCCAGCGAAGTCACATATGACAAAAGCTGGCTCGCCGCACAGCCCACGCCCAAAGGCGGCAAAGACTGGCAATGCCTGACCGAAGCGCTGTACTTTGAAGCGCGTGGCGAAAGCTTAAAGGGCCAGTTCGCGGTTGCCGAGGTGATTTTGAACCGGGTTGACCATGCGCGCTATCCCAATTCGGTGTGCGGCGTCATCAATCAAGGCACCGGCAAGAAATTCCAATGTCAGTTCACCTATACCTGCGATGGGCGTGCTGAGGTGGTCAATGAACCCGCCGCCTATGCGCGTGTGGGCAAAGTGGCCCAAGCGATGATCGCGGGGGCACCGCGCGCCTTGACCAAAGGGGCCACACATTATCACACCACTGCGGTGCGCCCGAAATGGGCAAAGCGTTTTGAAAACACCGCAAAAATCGGCGTTCACCGGTTTTACCGGATGCCGGTTCGCGTGTCTTCTAACTGATCTCGTTTGTACGGTTTTAAGGGGTCTAAGGTCGGTTCGCGCTGGTCTTTCCCCGTGATTTCTGGGCAACATTGGTCCAGAAAAACCGTACCAACCCGAGGCCGCAATGACGTCAGACAACAGCACAGCATTTGAACCCCTTTTGGCGCGTGTCGACGCGATGGGGGGCAGCCGCCCGGCGGATCGAATTTCCCTTCGGGATCATGTGGTTGCGGTGGAAATCGGCGCGTTTCAGGCCGAACGTGATGTGACCCAGCGTGTCAGTTTCAGCGTGGTGGTTGAGGTGGCCCCAAGCGCGGGCGCAAAAACCGATGACGTGGATGATATCCTGTCTTATGACACCATCACCGAAGCGATTGCGGTTGAGCTGGCCGCCGAGCGGTTGAACCTTTTGGAAACACTGGCGGAACGAATTGCTGACCGGATCTTGCGTGAACCGCAACCGATCCGTGTCTTCATCCGCATTGAAAAACTTGACCGGGGTCCGGGCAAGCTGGGTGTGGAGATTGTACGTGATCGGGCGGTGGCGCAGGCTTTGGACGCCGCTGACATACCTGCACCGTTGGTTGTGCATCTGGGCAACGCCGCGATTGCGTCCCCTTGGTTGGGTGGTTTTCTCGATCGCTGTGCTGCTGACCCGCGCCCGATTGTCTTGACGGTGGGGGCAGGGGATCTTGCCGCGCCGCACACCGGCGAGGCGCGCAGTCAGCGGTGGGTGGATTTGCTTGGCATTGAGCAAAACGCCTGTGTGCTGTCGGCGCGGGATGCACGGTTGAAAGTTGTCGCAACCCGGACCGAGCTGGATTGGGGCATGAAGAACGCCCAACTGTCGATCTGGGCGCCGACGAAAATGGTGATGGATGCGGTGGATGGTCCAGAGGCGCTGACAGATGCCGCGCTGACCACCTGGTTGGCAAAAGAACTGGGCGCGTCAGAGACGCGGATCATTGACACCGCTGATGGGTTAGAGGTCGCGTTGTGAGTGGCGAGATACGCCAATACCACCAAGCCATTCCACGCCAAGGCGCGCCTTTTTCTGGGGCTGATCTGGCGGGCTGCGGGCATGTCTGGTTTGATCAGGTGATCCGTCGTGATCGTTTGGGCCGGGCCGAGGTCGTTTTTGCCGAGGATTGTGAAGCTGATGTTCACAGACGCCTCTCTTCCCCGCGCGCGCAGATCGCGGGGATGACGTTGGAGCGCCCCCGGATCATGGGCATTTTAAACGTCACACCTGACAGTTTTTCTGATGGCGGTGATCTGTCGACGGTCAATGCTGTGGTTGAGCGCGCCCGCATGATGCATGAGGCGGATATTCTTGACATCGGCGGGGAAAGCACCCGTCCGGGCGCGGAAGTGGTTGAAACGTCCGAGGAAATTCGCCGCACTGCCCCCGTTATTCGTGCGCTGCGCGATGCGGGCATCACCACGCCAATCTCGATCGATACGCGCAAGGCCGCCGTGGCCGAGGCCGCTTTGGATGCGGGCGCCGATATCGTCAATGACGTATCCGCCTTTGTCTATGACCCCCAATTGGCGCATCTGGTGGCCGAACGGGACGTGCCGGTGTGTTTGATGCATTCTCAAGGCCAGCCCGACACCATGCAAGATGATCCGCGATATGATGACGTGCTGTTTGATGTCATGGATCATTTGCAAGACCGGGTTGCCGTTGCAAAAGCAGCAGGGATCCGCGCAGAAAACATCATCATCGATCCCGGCATTGGGTTTGGTAAAACTCTGCAGCACAATGTGACTTTGCTGCGCGCACTTGCGCTGTTACACGACCTAGGGTTGCCAATTTTGCTGGGTGTGTCACGCAAACGCTTCATTGGCACCTTGGGTGGGGCAGAGGCCGCCAAAGACCGCGTGGCGGGATCTGTGGCGGTGGCATTAAACGGCGTGGCACAGGGCGCGCATATTTTACGCGTGCATGATGTGAACGAGACTGCGCAAGCCCTGCGATTGCAGATGGCATTGACGACAAAGGATAGACTGTGACCGATAAGCTTTTTGGAACCGATGGTGTGCGTGGGCTGGCAAACAGCTGGCCAATGACAGCAGAAATGGCGTTGAAACTTGGGGCTGCGGCCGGGCGGCATTTTCGTCGGGATGGGTCCAACGGCCACCGGGTTGTGATTGGCAAAGACACGCGGCTTTCGGGTTATATGATTGAAAATGCGCTGACGGCGGGGCTGACCTCTACGGGCATGAATGTGCTGTTGCTTGGCCCTGTTCCAACGCCGGCTGTGGGGCGGATGACCCATTCGATGCGCGCGGATCTGGGGATTATGATCTCGGCCTCGCACAACCCCTTTCACGACAATGGCATTAAGTTTTTTGGCCCCGATGGTTTTAAGCTCTCGGATGAAGATGAAGCGGAGATTGAGCGGCTTGTGCATGTGGGCGTGGACCCGGTTCAGCCGCAAAATATTGGCCGTGCCAAACGCATCGAAGAGGCCCGCCAACGCTACACTGAATATCTGAAAACCACCTTCCCCGATCAGAAAAGATTGAATGGAATCAAGGTTGTCATTGATTGCGCCAATGGTGCTGGTTACCGCGTGGCCCCCGATACCCTGTGGGAATTGGGCGCGGAAATCATTCCTGTTGGGGTCGGCCCGGATGGGACCAATATCAACAAAGGTTGCGGTTCAACCGACACGGCACTGGCTGCGAAAACCGTGGTGGAAACGGGCGCAGATCTGGGCATTTGTCTGGACGGCGATGCGGACCGGATCATGGTCATTGACGAAACGGGCCGCGTGGCAGACGGCGATCAGATCATGGGTTTGTTTGCCAGCCACTGGGCGGCGCAAGATCGGCTGAAGGGCGGCACATTGGTGGCTACCGTGATGTCGAACCTTGGCTTGGAACGTCACATGCAGGGCCAAGGGCTTGAACTTTTGCGCACCAAAGTTGGTGACCGCCATGTGGTCGAGGCGATGCGCGCAGGCGGCTATAATCTGGGCGGCGAACAATCGGGCCACATCGTGATGTCTGATTTTGCCACCACCGGTGACGGCCTGCTTGCGGGGCTACAATTTCTGGCCTGTATGGTTGAAAGCGGCAAGCCCGCATCTGAGCTGTGCCAGGTTTTTGAAACCGTCCCGCAGCTGTTGAAAAACGTGCGTTACGGCGCAGGAAAGACTCCGTTGGATGCGGACAGTGTGAAAGCGGCGATTGCGGATGCTGAGGATGTCTTGACCGGAAAAGGGCGATTGTTGATCCGGAAATCGGGCACCGAACCTTTGATCCGCGTGATGGCGGAATGCGAAGATTCTGGTCTTTTGACACAAGTGGTGGACGGGATCGTTGCCGAGGTTGAAGCCGCAGCAGGCTGATTTTGTTGTGAAAAAAGGCGGCGTCTGACCCTAGGCGCCGCCATTTTTACGTGGTGTGAACATCCGCTTTAACGCGCCCGCTTGTGAAATCGCGACCCCCACCAAGATCAAGGCCATCGCGTAAAACAGGCTGGGGGGCAGGGTCTCGCCCAGAAAAGCCACGCCAAGGATGACCGACCAGACCGGCACTTGATAATTCACGAGGCTGGTGAAGGTTGGCCCTGCGTCACGGATCAGGTTGACCACCAAAACCTGCGCCAATGCCGTTGGGATCAAGCCCAAAAACAAGAGCGCCATGAGGGGCGTTGTGCTGGGAAATGTCGGCCAGCCTTCTTGCCACAGTGCAACCGGGGTGATCATGGCGGCACCAGCCACCAAAACGGCGGCGGAAAATGCGCGGCGATCCACTTCGGGGCACAGGCGGGCGATAATTGCGCCAATGGAATAACAGCTGCCTGCCGCCAGACACACAAGGCGGGCGATGTTTTCCAGATCCCCCCCGCGGGCTTGCAACGCGTCTGGCCCGATCAGGACAACGACGCCGACAAAGCCGATAAGAATGCCGACAAGGCGGCGCAGGGTGATGCCCTCTCCTGCGATCAGGAAATGGGCAAAAACCAGCGTTATAAGGGGCATGGCGGCCATTGAAACCCCCGCAAAGCCCGAGGCCACATGGTTTTGCGCCCATCCCAGCAAGAAAAAGGGCAAGGCGTTTGAGAAGATGCCCATGCCGATTGCGGCCAGCCAAATGGCTTTGCCGTTCGGGGCGGACAGGCCCGGCAAACGCCGCCCGGATGCCGCCGCAAATCCCACCAGCAACAGTGCGCCCAAAACCAACCGGCCAGCCGCCAATGTCAGCGGGCCGAATCCGCGCAACCCCAATGAGACCGCCGTGAATGAGGCGCCCCAGATAAGGCCAAGTGCGGTAAGGATCAGCCAGGCCCGTTTGTCAGGCAGGGGAAGGGTGGATATCTGCATAGGACCACGTTGCATGTTCTGCGGGCAAGGGAAAGGGTGAAGTGGCGGGCGTGTATTTTGTGCTAAGCTTGCATGGCCTTTTGGGTCCCTGCTTTTCGCAGCATTCCCCGTATTTTTGCCGCTGGACCCATGAAAAAGGGCGCCCCAATGGGACGCCCTTCGTCTGCGAATTTACCGCGAAACTTAGTTTTTCGCTTGGTCAACCAGCTTGCCAGCTGAGATCCAAGGCATCATGTCACGCAGCTTTTTACCAACAACTTCAATCTCATGCTCGTCGTTCGCACGACGTGACGCTTTGATGGTTGGCTGGCCAACCGCATTTTCCAGCATGAAGTCACGAACGAATTTGCCAGACTGGATGTCTTCCAGTGACTCTTTCATCGCTTTCTTCGTGGCTTCATATGGCAGGATGCGCGGGCCGGTGACGTACTGGCCGTATTCTGCGGTGTTCGAGATCGAGTAATCCATGTTGGCGATGCCGCCTTCATAGATCAGGTCAACGATCAGCTTGGTTTCGTGCAGACACTCGAAATACGCCATTTCTGGTGCGTAACCGGCTTCAACCAGCGTTTCAAAGCCCATGCGGATCAACTCAACGATACCACCACACAGAACAGCTTGCTCACCGAACAGGTCGGTTTCACATTCTTCGCGGAAGTTGGTCTCGATGATGCCCGAGCGCCCGCCACCAATGGCCGAGCAATATGACAGACCAATTTCCAGCGCTTTGCCGGTGGCGTCTGTGTTCACAGCAACAAGGCAAGGCACGCCGCCGCCTTTTTGGTATTCGCCGCGCACGGTGTGACCGGGGCCTTTGGGCGCCATCATGATCACGTCAACGCCTTCTTTCGGCTCGATCAGGCCAAAGTGTACGTTCAAGCCATGGGCAAATGCGATGGCTGCACCGGGTTTGATGTTGTCATGCACATATTTCTTATAGGTTTCTGCCTGCAGCTCGTCGGGCATGGTGAACATGATCACGTCACACCAAGCCGCGGCTTCGGCGATGCCCATAACTTCCAGACCTTCAGCAGCGGCTTTTTTCGCCGAAGCAGAGCCTTCGCGCAGCGCAACCACGAGGTTTTTGGCGCCGGAATCGCGCAGGTTCAGCGCGTGGGCATGGCCTTGTGAGCCGTAGCCAAGGATCGCTACTTTTTTGTCTTTGATCAGGTTGATGTCGCAATCGCGATCGTAATAAACGCGCATGATATGTCCTCGCGGTTTGTGTGTCTAAGGGTCGTTTGAAGGGCATCATATGGATTTTTCGGGTGGGGGCGAGGTGTGAAAGGTGGGAAAATACTGGAAATGAATGTGGTATCATGCGTTAAAGTCGATTAAATAGTGGAAATCATGCTTGATGACCTTGATCGACGCATATTGCGGCAAATGCAAGCCGACCCGATGATGGCGCCTCCTGAATTGGCGGAACGGCTCGGGATGACATCTGCACGTTTGACGCGCCGGGTGGAGCGGTTGAGGGATCGTAAAATCCTGCGCGGCCCACGCGCAGTGATCAATTGGCGCGCCTTGGGCTATGCGGTGGAGGTGAGCCTTCGGATCACTTTGGACAAAACCCAACCCCGCGCGTTTGATGAGTTTATTGAGGCCGCGCGCGGCATCGCAGAAGTCACCGCCATTCAGACCTTTTTGGGCCGCGTGGACGTGCGCCTGTCTGTGATCGCGCGCGATATGGCGCATTATCAGGCGATTTACCGTGACCAAATTCTGGGCTTGCCGCATATCGCTGATATCGAGGCGCTAATGCATGTGGCGCGGATCAAATATGATGACAGCCTGCCGTTATGATGGACCTTGATGAGATCGATTTTGCCCTGATCCGCGCGCTAGCCGAGGATGCCACGCAATCGGCCGGTGCCTTGGGGCGGGATGTTGGATTAAGCCAACCGGCAACTTGGCGCCGCATTCGGCGCTTGATGGATCAAGGCGTGCTGGACGGCCGTCGTTTGGATCTGGATCACGAGGCGCTTGGCTTTGGGGTCACGGTGTTTTTGGGTGTGAAACTGGCGACCAAAGGGCGGGTCAGCCTCGAGGATTTTGAACGCGCGGTGTCCGCAATTCCCGAAGTGCAAACGGTGGAACATGTTCTGGGGCTGTATGATTATCGCCTGCGCGTGGTCGCCCGTGATTTGGCCGATTTTGAACGCGTGTTGCGGCGGCGGGTGATGACCTTGCCCGGTGTTGGCGATGTCGAGGCCAATGTTTTGTTGTCAGAAGAGCGTCGACCGGGGCCGATTTAGGCGGCAATCTGTGAGGCATATCGCGCCGTCAGGATGCTGTGTAGGCTTTCCATTGAGGTCAGCAGAGACTGGGGTGTCATTTGGTAACAGGCCTCAGCGTCTTTGCGTTTTCGGGTGACGAGCCAAGCACGCTCCATCTCGCGCAGATGATGAACGAGCGTTGTTGTGCTGAGGCGTGTTGCGGATTGGAGGGTTTGGAAGTTCAGCGTACCGGTGGGCTGTGCGGACAAAAGACGAAAGATGGCCATGCGCCGTGGGTGTGACAGGGCTTTCAGGCTGTTTGCGATATTTTGGTTGTTGAAATCTGGCATGTGAACTCTCCTGATGTCTGTCCTTAGTTTGCAGAAGCATGGTTAATAGGGCGTAAAGTTTCCATAAAACTTGATCTATTATCCGGATAGGCGGCGCGTTTTCCGAGAAAACTAGAAAACTAGAAAACTAGTTTTCTAGTTTTTATCTAAGGGCCGCCCACTGCGATATGTTTCCAAAGAAAACCAAAAGACGCTTTCAAATTGTCAGCAATTGGGGTTTTCTGGAACTTGATCAAAGGAGACCCCCATGAAAGCACTTTTGCCAGATATCGACCCGGATGGGATGTTGGAATTTTCGGTGGTGTTCACCGACCGCTCGCTGAACCACATGTCCAAAGCCTTCCAAGGCGTGATGACTGACATTTCGGACACATTGAAAGAGGTGTATAATGGCGATGCCGTGGCCCTTGTGCCCGGCGGCGGCACCTACGCGATGGAGGCCGTGGCGCGCCAGTTTGCCACCGGAAAACGCGTGATGGTGATCCGAAACGGGTTCTTCTCATACCGCTGGTCGCAGATCTTTGAAATGGGGACGATCCCGGCGTCAGAAACCGTGATGAAAGCGCGCCGTGTGGGCAATGCGCCAGACGCGCCTTTTGCCCCCGCCCCGATCGAAGAGGTGGTGGCGCGCATCCATGACGAAAAACCCGATGTGGTCTTTGCCCCCCATGTGGAAACCGCGTCCGGAATGATCCTGCCTGACGATTACATCAAGGCGGTGACCGAGGCGGTGCATGCGGTGGGTGGCCTCTTTGTGCTCGATTGCATCGCGTCTGGTTGTGCTTGGGTTGATATGCAGGAAACGGGTGTGGACGTGCTGATTTCCGCGCCACAAAAGGGGTGGTCCGCCAGCCCATCCGCCGGGATTGTGGTGATGAACACCGCGGCGCGCGACATGGCCTTGGCCGCAACCTCCAGCTCTTTTGCGGTGGATCTGGGCAAGTGGCTGAACATCATGCAGGCCTATGAAAATGGCGGCCACGCCTATCATGCCACCATGCCGACAGATGCGCTTCGGGCGTTTCGCGATACGATGGTGGAAACGAAAACCTATGGGTTTGACAAGCTGCGCGATGCCCAGTGGGAACAAGGCAAGCGGGTGCGGGCCTTGCTGGCTGAAAAGGGCATTAAATCGGTGGCGGCTAGTGGGTTTGAAGCGCCGGGTGTTGTCGTGGCCTATGCCCCTAATGACGAGGTCAAAACAGGCAAGCCGTTTGCCGCAGAAGGCGTGCAAATCGCCGCCGGTGTGCCCCTAATGTGCGACGAAGGTGACGACTATCAATCCTTCCGGCTTGGGCTGTTTGGGCTTGATAAGCTTTATGACGTTGACGCATCGGTCGCGCGGTTGGATGCGGTTCTGTCCAAGGTGCTGTAAGCCATAACCACCAACAAAAAAGGCGCGCCCCAATCGGGCGCGCCTTTGTCGTTTCGGCGTTGGGAAAGCCTAGGCTTTGCCGCCCGCCATCAACACCAACAGCACGTAAATCACAGCCACCAGCGCCAAAGAAACTATGCCAACACCCGGCAGGCCCATTGTCAAAAAGCCCAACACAAGGCCCACAACGATCAGGACAATAATGCCCCAAGCTTTTTTCTCATCACGTGCTTCAGCAGCTTTTTGTTCCGGGCTTAGTTCTGCGGACATGGCGCGTCTCTCCTATTAAATCCTTCGCCCTTATGGGTCACAGGCCGACAAAATGAAAGGCTGACAGCCGGGTTGCGCCAGCATGTCGCATGAGACAATTGACGCGGCGCACCGTGGTCGACGGGTGGTCGACGGGTGGCCGATTGACGGTCAAGACGGGCCAAGTCCCGCGCGCATCACCGATTTGCGCACGGGCGCCACGTCATGCACCGCTTTTAATCCAAGCAATCGAACAGCTTGCAACGCCCCATCGCCCGAACGCGTAACCCGGTTGAACAGATCAATCACCCGTGCGCGCCGGGCAATGTCAGACCCGCGCGCTTTGTCATAGGCGGCCATCATGGTTGCGCTGCCCAAGGTCGCCGGGTTGCGTTCGGCCAGTTCCAACAGGGCAATTACGTCATTCAGCGATGTGTTCAGCCCTTGCGCGCCAATTGGGGGCAGGGCATGCGCCGCCTCGGCCACCACGGCCACGCGACCCGCCGACAAGCGATCTGCCGTCTGGGTGATGATCGGCCAGACCGACCGATTTCCCTTAAGACGCATACGCCCCAACAGCCCCGTCGAGCGTTGGAACATCACCTCTTCAAACTCCGGCACAGGCATTTCCATCAGCTCAATCGCGCGCGGCCCCTTGTTCATCCAAACAATCGCCGAGGCATGTTTGCCGTCCATGTCGGGCAGGGGGACAATGGTGAACGGGCCACCTTCGTTGTAAATCTCGGTTGAGACATTGTCGTGCGGCGCATCATGCGTGACCGTGAAGGCCAGCGATTTTTGCCCGTACCGCGTGGTCGAGACGTCAATGCCCACAGCTTCGCGCAAAGGCGAAAATTTTCCGTCCGCCGCAATGCCCATCCGCGCACGCACCGTGTCGCCATTATCAAGGCCGACGATGATTTCCTCAGACCGGCTGACGATGGATTTAAACCCGGTGCCGTAAAGCGCGGTGATCTTGGGCTGCTGTTGCAAATATCCCCATAACTCGCGCCGCACGACCCAATTCATCAGGTTCCAGCCAAAGGGCTCATGGTTCACATCGCTGCTCATATCCGCCGATTGAAACACCCGCTTATCGCGCACTTCGGGCGGCCAGCTTGTGGTGTCGATCACCGCCAATTTGTCCAGCGGTTTGGCGTGCGGGGCCAGCACGTCCCACAACCCGATGCGGTCAAACAACCCGCGGGCCGGTCGCAAAAACGCTGTTGACCGCAGGTCGGATTTCTCGTCCCCCGCCGATGTGACCGGCACAAAAGGGTCCACCATCACAACCGAAAACCCAGCGGCCGCAAAGGCGCAGGCTGTAACCTGCCCCGCGATGCCGCCGCCCGAGATAAAGATATCCGCCTGATGACGTGTCATGGCGTGGCCTTTCAGCTGTTGACCAACCGGGCCAGAAACCCAGCCAGGTCGTCGGTGTGGTGATGAATATGGTCGGTGGGCTCTGTGCTGGGCAATGCTTCCGGGGCGACATGCACGGTGCGCATCCCAAGGGTGTGAGGCACGGCAAGATTGCGCGGATCATCCTCAAACATCGCGGCGCTTTTGGGGCATAATCCATCGCGTGCAAAGACGGTGTCAAAGGCGGCGCGGTCTGGTTTGGGGTGAAAATCCGCGTGCTCTACACCGTAAATTGCATCAAAAAGCCCCGTCAGACCGCGCGCCGCCAGCACCTGTTCGGCATAGGGGGCGGTGCCGTTGGTATAAACGATGCAGCGTCCGGGCAAGGCTTTGATATTTTGCGCCAATTCCGGATCCGGGGTCAGGCTGTCGAATGAAATGTCATGCACGTCGTGCAGATAAGGGCCGGGATCCACGTCATGCAATCGCATCAAACCGGCCAGTGTCGTGCCATGCTCGCGCCAATATTTGCTGCGCAACCGATTGGCTTCAGACTGGTCCACGCCGAGTTCACGCATGACCCAATCGGTCATCCGCACCTCGATCTGGTCAAACAGACGCGCGGCGGGCGGGTAAAGTGTGTTGTCCAGGTCAAACACCCAGTCGGACACATGTGTGAAATGATCAGCTACCATGTTGTAAATCTAACCCTTGTCCGCGTCGGGGAAAAGGCGCGAATTGGCCTGATGCTGGATCTGCGACCAGATGTGGCGTCTTGGGGGTTTGCTTTGCGCCCATGAGCGTGCATTAATTGCGGAAATTCAAGGTCAGGAGTTGCCGGTGACAGACGTGAAGACAGGGCAGAAAGATGCCTATGGGTTGATCCTCGAGGCGATCGACATCGGACTTTACAAACCGGGGGATCGCTTGGTGGAAAGCGAACTGGCGGATCGGTTTGGTGTGTCGCGCACCCCCATTCGCGAGGCGTTGCAACGGCTTGAAACGCAATCGCTGTTGGCACGCGATGGGCGCAGCCTGATTGTGGCCTCGCTGGATCACAACCAATTGGCTGAACTTTATGTGGTGCGGGCAGAACTGGAAGGGTTGGCGGCATCGTTAGCCGCCCAACATGCCGCCCCAGAAGAAATCCGCGTGCTGCGCGAAATGGTCGAAGACGACCGTCAGCGGCTGGATGATCCTGCCGCTTTAGCGCGGTCCAATCGGCGGTTTCACAAACAACTGCATTTGGCATCACACAACCGGTATCTGGTCCAGCAACTTGACCTTGTACACCGGACGATGGCGTTGCTTGCCACCACATCATTGGCCGCGGAAGGGCGCAGTGAAAAGGCGGTGGGCGAACATGATGCGATTGTATCCGCCCTTGAAGCGCGGGACCGCGAAGCTGCACATGCAGCCCTGAAAACCCATATTTCCACGGCGTTTGAGACGCGCCTTAAGCTTGATAGCGGGGCGGAGCTGGGCTGACCTCAGCTTCGTTTCCTCTTGCGCCATGCAATTTTATGCGCCCGGTGGCAGAGGTGTCGAATTTGCCGTGCTGGGTTTTGTCCCAGTAAAAGGGTTTGGTGACAATTTCCACAAATCCTTTCAAGGCCGCAACAGACGCCAGCGGGTAATAGAAATGCAGCGTGGGCACCCAAAGGCGCAACCATTTGTGTTTTGGCCCCCCCACCGCTTGCATACCGATGGTGATGGTGATCACTTCTGCAAGGAAAAATGTGGCCCCAAGCGCAATCAACAACTCGTTTGGTACAATCCCTCGTAGGGGGTGTGGAAGTCCAAGTGGGAATGCCCAGAATGTCCACAAAATAGGCGCCAGTAAGGCCCCTGAAAGGGAGCCAAGGAACAATATCTGAAATCCAATAAACTTGCGCCATCCGAGGTCTGACAGCAATTGGCGGGGTTGACGCATATGCACGCCGTACGTCATGGCATAGCCCTTGATCCAACGGGATCGTTGCTTGATCCAGGGCCAAGCCCGGCAATTTGCCTCTTCTTCGGTGACGGTATCCACCAGTTCTGTCCGGTAGCCGTGGCGCGCCAAACGCATGCCCAAATCAGCATCTTCAGTCACATTATGGGCGTCCCATCCGCCAAGTTCTTCCAGTGCATGTCTGCGAAAAAAGAGCGTGGTGCCGCCAAGGGGAATGGCAAAGCCCATCTTTTCAATCCCGGGCAGGATCAAGCGCCACCAGCTTGCATATTCAATTGTGAAACAACGGCTTAGCCAATTTGTTCGGGCGTTGTAAAAGTCGAGCTTTCCCTGCAAGCAAGCCACATCTGGGCCGCGTTCAGAAAAGCGCTGTGCAATTTTTTGAATCTGATCAGGGGCGGGGGCGTCTTCGGCGTCATAGACACCAATGATAGACCCCCGACAAAAATCCAACGCAAAATTCAAGGCCCGTGGTTTGGTTTTTACGATGCCACGCGGCACAATCACCTGACGCATCCAGCGCGGCAATTTTGCTTGGGCAAGGGTGTTTTGGGTTAGGATGTCATCCTCTTCCACGACCAAACAAATCTCAAGCAATTCACGGGGATATTCAATGCATTCCAGACGTTGCACCAAGCGGCCCGCAATTTCCCGTTCTTTGTAAAGCGGGACCATGATCGACACCATCGGCAGGCGTCTTCCGTCTGTATCGGGTTGAAGGGGCGTGGGCCTGTCCGGCGAGCGTTGAGAATCCCTTAGGTGCAGGAATGAGGCCGTCACCTTGATCCCGGTGTTCATCACGAGGGTGAAAATCGCCCAAGCGACCAATGCGGAAAACCCTGCAAGTGTGGAATAGAAAAACAGCGCAGACAGGATTGCGAAAAATGTCAGCGCATAGCGTAGGACATTTTTGGAATTCCACCCCCGGCAACTTTCATGGCCGGCCACACGGTTTTCAGCCCGTTGGGTGAGGGTCCGGTGGCGCATGGCCACCAATCGGTCAAGGATATCTTCCTCTGGTGCGATGGCCAGAAATGTCCGGCCCCAATGGGCGGGAAATTCACGTTGTAGGGTTGCGAATTCATCCGGACGAGAGCAAACAACCACGGTGCCCGCGCCCACTTGTTTCCACGGAACTACCCGGTTTCGAATGCAAAAATCGGCACCGATATCGTCGATCAAACGAGCATCTGGCGGTTTGGTTCTAAAATCAGCGATGGTGCATTTGAACTGACGCGCAAGGGCCGCATAAAGGTCGGCTTTGCGCACAAAACCGTGCGCCAAGAGGATATCGCCCAGACGGACCTCGCGTTTTTGTTGTAATGACGTGGCTTGGTTCAGGTTTTCTTGGGAAAGCGCGCCCATTTCCATCAGCACCTGCCCCAGTTGTTTGCGCGGGGGCTGGGGCAACATGGCCTGTTCATCCGTCCGCGCCGATGCGGTCGTCATTGTATCTGATTGAACAAGGCGAAGGTGCGATGCGGACATGGGCGGGTTATGGAACCGGTTGTTGGGATCTAGACCGGTTCAAAATGCCCTTGAAAGTATTAACGCATGGTTAACCTACCCAAAAATAGCGAGTTGATGGGGCATTAACCGAAAGCGCCCCACACGCGCAAACGTATGGGGCGCCATTAAAAAGATCTGAAACGCTTACTTGCGCGCTTCCATCGCCTGAGCAAACCGTTCAAACAGATAATAGCTGTCCATCGGGCCAGGGCTTGCCTCTGGGTGGTATTGCACGGAAAATACAGGGCGATTTTCCACCTTAATGCCACAGTTTGACCCGTCAAACAGCGACACATGTGTTTCAACCACGCCCTTGGGCAGGGTCTGGGCATCCACCGCAAATCCGTGGTTCATCGAGGTGATTTCAACCTTGCCGGTGTCATTGTCTTTCACCGGGTGGTTGGCGCCGTGATGGCCGTGGTTCATTTTGATGGTGTTGGCGCCCAACGCCAATGCGAGCATTTGGTGGCCCAAACAAATCCCAAACACAGGCAGGTCGGTCGCGAGGATCTCTTTGATCATCGGCACCGCATATTCACCGGTGGCGGCCGGGTCGCCGGGGCCGTTGGACAGGAACACGCCGTCAGGATTATGGGCCAGAACTTCGGCTGCGGTGGCGGTGGCGGGCAACACTGTCACCTCACAACCCGCCGACGCAAGACAGCGCAGGATGTTGCGTTTGGCACCAAAATCCAGCGCGACAACTTTGTGGCGCGGGGCGGTTTGGGTTGGATAGCCATCAGGCCATGCCCACCGCATTTCATTCCAGTTATAGGACTGCGCGCAGGTGACCTCTTTGGCCAGATCCAGACCTTCTAGCCCGGAAAAGGCGCGGGCCTCAGCGATCAAGGCTTCCACGTCAAAGTTACCCTCTGGGTCATGGGCGATGGCCACATGTGGCGCGCCTTGCTGGCGGATCGCGCGGGTCAGGCGGCGGCTATCAACACCGCCCATACCGATCCGGCCGCGTTTGGTCAGCCAGCTTGTCAGTTCTTCGGTTGACCGCCAGTTGGATGGTTCCGTTGGGTCCCATTTTACCACCATGCCCGCGGCCACAGGGTCGCTGGTTTCGTCATCTTCGGGTGTCACACCCGTGTTGCCGATATGGGGGAAGGTGAAGGTCACAACCTGACCCGCATAGCTGGGGTCGGTCATGATTTCCTGATAGCCGGTCATGGCGGTGTTAAAACACAGCTCAGCCGTTGTGGTGCCGGTGGCGCCGAAGCCCACCCCGTAAAAGACGGTGCCATCCGCAAGGGCAAGACAGGCAGTGGGGGTCGCGGTTTCTAGGTGGGGGGCAGCAGACATTTTTCCGACTCCGATGGGCCAAATTTGCGCGAAACTAAGGGCCACAAGCGGCTGGGTCAAGGGGGGTGATGCGGCAAGGCGCAGAATAAGGGAAAATGGCTTTTCCCCTTATTTCAAAGGCTTAACTGGGAAAGTCTGCTGTTGAATGAAATAGCGGTTTTGGATACATTCGGGCTTCGGACCCAAAAAGGACCCAAAAGGACATGGACATGCGTGCCCGTATCAATGACGCCCTGAAAGCGGCGATGAGAAACAAAGACGCCGTGCGGCTGTCGACCCTGCGTTTGATCAATGCTGCGATCAAAGATCGTGACATTGCGCTGCGGGGAACCGATGAAGAGGGTCAGACCTCGGATGCGGATATTCTGGCAATCCTTGGCAAGATGGTCAAACAGCGCCAAGAAAGCGCGCGTGCCTATGAAGAAGGCGGCCGGTTGGAGCTTGCCGAAAAGGAATTGGGGGAAATTACCATCATCGAAGACTTTCTGCCCAAACAACTGACGGCTGAGGAAACCCAAGCCGCCGTGGATGCGGCCATTGCGTCGGTGGGTGCGCAAAGCATTCGCGATATGGGCAAGGTCATGGGCGAGCTGAAGGGCAAGTTCACCGGACAGATGGATTTTGGCAAGGTTGGCCCTATGGTCAAAGATCGCTTGGGGTAACGCGCGCCCCTGTGACCGGGGGGCACGGTTCTCATTTTAGCCCCATCAGATATGAAGAACGCGCCCCAGATTTATGGGCGCGTTTTTTTATGGGAGAGAACGATGTCGAAACGAATGCTTCTGCTGCCCCTTGTGGCCCTTGTCGCCTGCCAAAAAGCCACCGTTGACGGGGCTTATGTCGAGCGTGAAAAGTTTACGTTCTATTCTGAAGGCTTGGAAAAACCAGCGAGCTACTTGTGTGAATCGGGCAAGAATTACACCGAAACCAAAGCCCGTGCCGAAGCCGCGCACGCAGTCTTTCTGAAAACCTACATGCAAAGTGCGCCCGGTTCGATGGACGCGGGAATCGACGAATCGGACGCCGCGCAAATTGAAGAAAACTATCAATGTGTGGTGGTCAAAGAGCCATAGACGCCCGTTTTCTTCCGGCTTCTAAGCGTGCGTCTTTGCCTGCCTTAGTGCCTGAAAAAGCTCGTCATAAAGAACGGGGCGTTCGTCTTCGGATAGAAACGCCCCGATCTCAACCTCGCGCCCGTCGCCCTTTAATGTGATGTAATCTGGCACCGGCCCCCCGGCCTTGTGACACTCCACCGTGACCCAATAGGGGTTGGCTTGCCATTCGGAATGCGCGCCGCGTGGGCCGTCACGTGTCAGGGTGATCTGATTTGCGGTCAGCGTTAGTACCTCAAGGATTTCACCGTCCTTATAAGACCGTTCGATGAAGTACCAAACCAATCCCAATGTCCCCAACAGGATCGGCAGAAACAGCCACAGGATCACATGGCCGATAAAGGCAAACAGCGGCACCGCCAATCCGCACGCCAACAGCGCCATCAACCAGACAAATCCGCGTCGGGGTAGGGACCGATAAGGCCACAGGTGCAACTCTGCCTTCGCGCCTTTTAACCTGTCTTCCGTGATCCACTCATACGGCATCCGCGCGCCCTTTTCCTCTTTCTATAAATATCCCGGGGTGAGACCGCAGGTCGAGGGGCAGCGCCCCTTCTTTAATGGCCCCAAAAGAAAAGGCCCGGGGGGTGCCCGGGCCTTTCAATTTTCACCACTCTTTAGTGCGAGTGGCCTTTGTCCCATTCTTCCTGCTTTGGAAGAATTTCAAAGGTGTGCTCTGGCGGCGGGGATGGAAGGGTCCATTCCAACGTGTCCGCATACTCGTTCCAGTAATTGTTCTCGGTCACGCGCTTGCCGCGCATCAAGGTGTAGAACACGATGCCGATGAAGAACACAAACGAAGCAAACGAGATGAACGCGCCGTAAGAGCTGATCTTGTTCCAGTATGCAAAAGCCTCTGGATAGTCGATGTAACGGCGTGGCATGCCCTGACGACCCAAGAAGTGCTGTGGGAAGAAGGTCAGGTTCACACCGATAAAGAAGGTCCAGAAGTGAAGCTTACCAGCCCACTCAGGATACTGACGACCTGACATCTTACCGATCCAGAAGTAGATCCCGGCAAAGATACACATCACCGCCCCGATCGACATCACATAGTGGAAGTGCGCCACAACATAATAGGTGTCGTGATACACACGGTCCACGCCAGCCTGCGACAGCACAACGCCGGTCACGCCGCCGATGGTGAAGAGCCACAAGAAGCCAAACGCAAAGAGCATCGGGGTTTTGAACTCAACCGAGCCGCCCCAGATCGTTGCAATCCATGAAAAGATCTTAACGCCCGTGGGCACCGCAATGACCATCGTGGCCAGCATAAAGTAAGACTGCTGGGTCAGTGACATGCCAACGGTGTACATGTGGTGGGCCCACACAACGAAGCCGATGACGCCAATGGCGATCAAGGCCCAGACCATTGGCAGATAGCCAAAGATCGGTTTGCGCGCGAATGTGCCGATGACGTGTGAAATCAGACCAAAGCCGGGCAGGATCACGATGTACACTTCGGGGTGGCCAAAGAACCACAGGATGTGTTGGTAAAGAACCGGATCGCCGCCGCCTGAGGGGTCAAAGAACGTCCCGCCAAAGTTACGATCAATCAGCAGCATGGTGATCGCGCCAGCCAAAACGGGCAGCGACAGAAGGATCAACCAACCGGTGATAAAGATCGACCAGGCAAACAGTGGCACTTTAAACAGGGTCATGCCGGGGGCACGCATGTTCAGGAAGGTGGTGATGATGTTGATTGCACCCAAGATCGACGACGCACCCGAGACGTGAACCGCAAAGATCGCCAGATCCATCGAATAACCGCCTTCGGTGGTCGACAGCGGTGGGTAAAGAACCCAACCCACACCAGACCCAAGCTGGTCATTGCCACCGGGCGCCAGCAACGAGGCCACGCCAAGGGCGACACCGGTTGCATAAAGCCAGAAGGACAGGTTGTTCATCCGCGGGAACGCCATATCCGGCGCACCGATCTGAAGCGGCATGAAATAGTTGCCAAACCCGCCAAACAGCGCCGGAATAACAACAAAGAACATCATCAGAACGCCATGATAGGTGATCATCACGTTCCAAAGATGCCCGTTCGGGGTACATTCAGCAGAGGCATCTGCGATAAAGCGCGCGCCTTCAAGGCACATATACTGAACACCGGGATCCATAAGCTCCATTCGCATGTACACGGTGAAGCTGACCGAAATCAGACCCGTGAGACCTGCGAGGAACAGGTAAAGGATGCCAATATCCTTGTGGTTGGTGGACATGAACCAGCGAGTGAAAAACCCGCGTTCGTCGTGGTGGTCATGGCCCTGAATGGCTGCGTCCGCCATAGATACCTCCCTTTGGGATTAAACATTTTAGGCAAGAGTCACTTTGCCCGATTTTTAACGTGTGTAGTATGGGAAGGGGGTCTGGCGCAACGGCGTGTTGCATATGGGGCATGAAAAAAGTACGCCCCGGACAGGGTTTTACCTGCCGGGGCGCAATCTCGCGATACTGTTTGTACCGAGAAAGCTTAGTTAGAGGCGGCCGAATCACCTTCAGCAGCAGGCGCTTCGCCCTCTGCTGCGGCGTCATCCGCAGGCATTTCCATTGCTGGGGAGATACTTACCATATAGGCGATGATGTCTTCAGGCTTCTTCCACTTGAAGGTCATCTTCGACTTGGCTTTGCCATCGTCCAGCTGTTCTTTCAGAAAGTCTTTGGGGTTTTTAATATAGGCGGCCAGCAGTTCTTCGGTCCAAACCGCACCGGTTTCACCCAAGGCTGCGATTGATGCGCCGTATTTAAAGCCTTCTACAGATGCAATCTGACTGCCAATGACGCCATAAAGGTTCGGGCCAGTTTTGCCGCCTTTAAAGATCACGTCGCCCTCTGGACTTACGATGGCGTGGCAAGCTTTGCATTTTTTGAAGTCTTTTTCGCCTTTGGTGGCGTCGCCCGCAGCATGGGCACCACCGGCCAAAGCAATCAGAAGGGCGGCGGAAGTAAGAGCGTTTTTCATCATAGTCCTCGTGTTTTTCAACGCCACGCTACGGAGCGTGACATATGGTCTGAATAATCCGCGGCTAACTTGCTATAAAACATGCAAAATGAAAAGGGGAGAACTGAGACGAACTATACCGGCGAAAATTGGCTCAAACCCTTAACGAGATAAGGAAAAGGCCATGTCAGACGCCTTGGCGATCATTGATGTTCAGGACGGCATTCGGGATGCCATTGAAAACAGGGGCAAACATGCCGAACGCGCCCAAACGCTGCGCGCGCGTTTTGGTGGTATGGTGGACAAGCTGGCCGCGTTGCAATCGCAGGCGCGGGGGTGGGCGTTCCCGTGATTGTGATCCAACATGATGGCGTGGCGGGGCATGTGCTTCAGCCTGATGCGGCCGGTTGGCCCATTGTCGGGGCGCTTTTGCCCCAAGCGAATGATCATCTGATCAACAAACAGAGCAGCGATTCCTTTCCCCCTCTTGGCCAAGACACTGCACAGATTGGGTGTGACCCGTTTGATCGTCGGCGGTTGCATGACGCAATATTACATCGACACATCTGTACGCCGCGCGCTGTCCGAAGGGTGTGATGTTGTGTTGGTCGAAGACGGCCACATGACCAGCGACAGCCCCGTTCTGCCGCAACACCAAATCGTCGCACACCACAATGAAACCTTGAACGGGTTCGGCGCGGGGGATGCGAGGTGCGAGGTGATGCCGGCTGGGAACATTGTTTTCAGGACGTAAGATGCCGTGGGGGAATTCCCCCAGACCGGCACATGCGAAACGGCCATGTTGGGTTCAGCTGTTTGCAGTGCGCAGCGCACGCTCCACTGATTATCTGGTTGAACAGGGCTTTTCGGACCCTCTAACCGTGACCCAACGCCCCAGTTCCACCTGTTGTCTAAAAAAACCGCGTGCCCTATAGGAAGGCGACTTTTGTGATTATCAGCGCGTACCCCCCAGATCCAGTTTGGCACATCCGCCAATCTGCCTTGCGAAACAGGACCAATTGCCATGACCACCAACAAACGCATCGCCCTTTCCAGCGACCACGCCGCCATTGATATGCGGCGCGCAGTTGCGGATCATATTGCTCAGCTTGGCTGGGACGTGGTCGACATTGGCCCGACCACACCCGAAAGCACCCATTACCCCAAGCACGGTGAAGCCGCCGCGCGGTTGGTGGCCTCGGGCGATTGCAAATTGGGCATCATTCTATGTGGCACCGGGCAGGGCATCATGATGGCCGCCAATAAGGTCAAAGGCATCCGCTGCGGCGTTTGTTCCGAGACCTTCTCGGCCAGCATGATCCGCCAGCATAACAACGCCAACATGCTGTCCCTAGGGGCGCGCGTGGTGGGCGAAGGGCTTGCGCTTTCGATCGTTGAGGCGTTTTTGGCGGCGGAGTTTGAGGGCGGGCGCCACGGCACGCGGGCTGATATGATTGACGCCATCGAAGGCTAAATCAGCCCCAAAATTGAAGATGCGGCGCCCTGTGGATCCCCCACAGCGGCGCCGTTTTCTATCCAAACACCTCGTCAAAACAGCGTTTCAACGCCACATCCACATCGTCCATCGTGACGGGCAGGCCCAGATCCACAAGGCTGGTGACACCGTGGTCGGTGATGCCGCAAGGAACGATGCCAGAGAAATGCTCTAGATCCGGTTCGACGTTGATTGAAATGCCGTGAAAGCTGATCCATTTGCGCAGCCGCACACCGATGGCGGCGATTTTATCTTCGGATTTCACACCCATCGCGGTCAGCGGCTTGTCGTCACGCACAACCCAGACCCCAACGCGCCCGTCCCGTTTTTCGCCGGTCACATTGAATTCAGCCAGTGTTTTGATCACCCAGTCCTCAAGCGAGGCGACAAATTTGCGCACATCACGCCCGCGCGCCCCCACATCAAGCATTACATAGGCCACGCGCTGGCCCGGCCCATGATAGGTGTATTGCCCGCCGCGTTTCGACGGGTAAACCGGAAAGCGGTCTGGTGCGACCAAATCTTTGGCGTCCGCGGATGTACCTGCGGTGTAAAGCGGCGGATGCTCCAAGAGCCAGATCATCTCGCCTGCTTCGCCACGCGCCATCGCGTCGGCATGGGCCTCCATCCGGGCCACGGCGGCCTCGTAATCGACAAGGGTATCGGCGGTTTCCCACGTCACGGGCGGCATTTGATCAGGTGCTTTCATCCCCCTCATTTGGCAGCGAATGGGGCGAATGTCAAAAAGGCGAAATAAATCGTGATGCAGATGCATTTTGCGCTTCACAACACCGGGGCGCTTCGCTATGTAGCCCCTCACCAAAGCTAGACTTGCGGTCGTGGCGGAATTGGTAGACGCGCAGCGTTGAGGTCGCTGTGAGGTAACACTCGTGTGGGTTCGAGTCCCACCGACCGCACCAGTTTTGGTTTCCCAAACAGCTCAATATTATCCGCGCCCATTGTCAGTTTGATGTGGCCCGCTATGCTGCGCGGATGACCGATACATCTGATACCGCCTTGCTCACCGATTTGTTCAACGCAGCCCTTGCTGCAGCGGATCCAAAACGCGCTTTGGCGCGGCATTTGCCCAAGCCCCCCAAGGGACGCACGATTGTGATTGGCGCGGGCAAGGGGGCGGCCCAAATGGCGGCGGCGTTTGAAGAATTGTGGGCCGATCAGGGGAATGGCCCCCTTGAGGGCATGGTTGTCACCCGCTACGGATATGGTGCGATTTGCGACAAGATCCGCGTGTTTGAAGCGGCGCACCCGGTGCCCGATGCGGCGGGACTTGCCGCTAGTACGGCGCTGTTTGGCTTGGTGCAAAACCTGACCAAAGATGATCTTGTGGTGGCGCTGATTTGCGGTGGGGGGTCGTCCTTGTTGCCCAGTCCGCCCAAGGGGCTGATGCTTGAGGATGAACAGGCGTTGAACCAAGCGCTGCTGGTGTCTGGCGCGCCAATATCCGCGATGAACGCGATCCGCAAGCATCTGTCGGGCATCAAAGGCGGGCGGTTGGCGGCGGCGTGTCATCCGGCCAAAGTGGTCAGCCTTGTGGTCTCTGACGTGCCCGGCGATGACCCGGCGCAGGTTGCCTCTGGTCCCACGGTGCCGGATCACACCACACAAGCGGATGCGCTGGCCGCGATCAGTGCCTACCGCATCCCCCTTCCTGAAAATCTGATGACGCATATTCGAAACAGCGCCGCCCCTGATCCAGAGGATCCGGTGTTTGCAGGCAACGACGTGCATGTGATCGCCTCGGCCGCATTGTCGCTTGAGGCTGCCGCCACGCGCGCGCAGATGTTGGGTCTGCCTGCGGTGATCTTATCCGACGCGATTGAGGGCGAAGCGCGCGACATTGGCCGGATGCATGGGGCAATTGCCCGCGAAGTGGTCGCCAAAGATCGCCCGTTCGCAAAACCTGTGGTGATCTTGTCGGGTGGGGAAACCACGGTGACCTTGCGTGCAAAAGGCAAAGGCGGGCGCAATACCGAGTTTCTGTTGTCTTTTGCGCTGGATATCGACGGCACCCAAGGGATCACAGCGCTGGCGGCGGACACCGATGGGATTGACGGGTCCGAGGACAATGCCGGGGCCTTTGCAGGTGGCACCACCGCATCGCGCATTCGCCTTGCGGGCGGGGACCCCATGGCGCTTTTGTCCGGCAATGATGCCTACAGCGCGTTTGAACTGGCGGGGGATTTATTTGAACCCGGCCCCACGGGCACCAATGTAAATGACTTTCGCGCCATTTTGATCCGTTAAACCCCACCCGGCACGTTTGCACCGGGTGGTTTGTCATGCCTGTGAAATCAGGCGGCAAGCGCATCCACGCCGGCTTCTGCACCAGACAGGCCATCAGGACCAGCTGCCCCAATCACCTCAACATCGGTGATGCCCATAAAGGCGAACATATGCTTAAGGTACGGGGTGGCGAAATCCATTGGCGATCCCACCGGCACACCGCCAGAGGCCAAAAGCACCACAACGCGTTTGCCGTTTAGCAAGCCCACGGGCCCTTCTTCGGTGTAATGAAAGCTGACGCCCACACGGGCGAGGTGGTCAAGCCATGCTTTCAGGGTTGAGGGGATGGTGAAGTTGTAAATCGGCGATGAAATTACGATGGTGTCGGCGGCGTTCACTTCGGCCAACAGCTCGTCCGACAAAGCGAGCGATGTGTTTTGTTCTGCGGTTCGCGCTTCTGGCGGGGTAAAGGTCGCCCCGGCCCAGATGCCATCCAAATGGGGCAGGCCATCCGCAAGGTCGCGTGTGGTGACATCGCCGGTGAGGCGCGTCAGGTAACGGTCGGCGAGGCTGCGAGAAACAGAGCCATCACGGCGGGCAGAGCTGTCGATACGGAGAATGTTGGTCATTTTTGAACCCTTTCGAGGAAACTGGTGTTGAAAGCAACATGAGGCTTTGCAAAAACGAACTCAATCTGAGATAACCAACAGATGATGTGCGTGGATGCACAGTTGTTTGGATTTTCTGCGAAGGATGCCCCACATGGAACACTGGGATGAAATCCGCACGTCCTATTTTGTCGTGCGCGAAGGCACTGTCAGCGGTGCCGCCGACGCGCTGGGCGTGCATCATGCCACGGTGATCCGCCATATCGACGCGTTAGAAGCCCGCTTGGGCGTGAAACTTTTCCAACGTCACGCGCGTGGGTATACGCCCACCGAGGCCGGGGCCGATCTGGCGCGAGTGGCGCAAACCACCGATGATCAGTTTTCGCAACTTGGCGGGCGCCTAAAAGGGCAGGGGGAAAATGTGACCGGCGAATTGGTGGTCACGGCGCTGCCCACATTCGCTGAGCGCATCACGCCGATATTGGCGCAGTTTCAACGCGATCACCCCGATGTGCGCGTGCGTTTCTTAACGGATGCGCGCGTGTTTCGCTTGGAATACGGCGAGGCGCATGTGGCCCTGCGTGCGGGCGCTGCCCCAGAAGAGCCAGACAATGTGGCGCAACCCTATGTCCGCCTGGAAATGGGGCTTTATGCGTCAACGGATTACATTGCCCAATTTGGCATGCCAACATCCGAGACCTTGGATCAACATCGGTTTGTTGGCTTTGCGGATATCAGATCGCGTGCGCCGTTTATGCAATGGTTGGACGCCCATGTTCCGCAATCTGCCATCTGGTTTCGCGCCTCGGATGACCGATCCATGGCGGCGGCGGTGCGGGGCGGGGTTGGGCTTGGCTTTCTGCCGGTCTGTGATGCTGGCGATTTGACCGAAGTGATGGGCCGGCAGGCAGAATGGGAAACCAAAACCTGGCTTGTGACCCATGTGGATCTGCACCGATCGGCCAAGGTTCAGGCGGCCCTTGCATCCTTTAAGGCGGCGGCCCAAGGGTGGTGTTCGTGTGAAGAGGGGGTGAATTTACCATGACAAGGGCGACCGTAATGACGCGTGATGTGATGTCGGGCCACCTTGTCATGCTTGTTTTCTCGGCGCTTGTGGCGGGGTCCCACGCGCTGGGCGGATTGGTGGCGGGCGACATGGCACCGCTGCCGCTGATGGCGCTTAGGTTTCTGCTGGCGGCGGGGGTGATTGGCGGCTTGGTTCTGGCGGGGCCGGGGTTTAAGCGCTCGGATTTTGACGCGCCTTGGCGTTATGTCCTGATTGGCGGGATTTTCGCTATCTATTTTGTGCTGATGTTTGAGGCCTTGAAAACAGCGCCCCCGGTCAACACGGCGGCGCTGTTTACCTTGGTGCCTGCGGCCACGGCGGTGCTGGGCTGGTTTATCCTGCGCGAACGCACGTCAAGGCGGATGCGCATGGCGCTGTTTGTCGGTGCAATCGGCGCGCTTTGGGTGGTGTTTCGCGGCAATTTGGCGGCGCTTTTGGCGTTGGATCTGGGCTATGGCGAGGCAATGTATACGATTGGCGTGCTGGCCCATGCGGCGTATATCCCCCTGTTGCAACGCTTGAACCGGGGTGAAAACGGATTGGTCTTTACCTTTGGCGTGCTTTTGGGCGGCGCGCTTTTGTTGCTTGCCCTGTCAGCGGGCGCGCTTTGGTCCATGGATTGGGCGGCCATCCCGACACGGGTCTGGAGCGTGCTTGGGTATCTGGTGGTGTTTTCCACGGCGATTTCATTTTACTGCCTGCAATATGCCTCAACCCGTCTGCCCGGCGCCAAGGTGATGGCTTATGGATATCTGACCCCCAGTTGGGTGATTTTATGGGAGCTGGCTTTGGGGCACGGCGGACCAAGCCCGATTATTCTGATCGGCGTGGGGTTCACGGTTCTGGCGTTGGTTATGCTGCTGAAGCAAGAATAGGGGCGCTGCCCCCGCCTGCGGCTCCCCCGAGATATTTTTACCAAGAAAAAGATCAGTTGTTAGACAGCTGCACTTCGAGGAACTTCTCAAAGTCATCAAGGTTCACCGGTTCAAACTGGCCAAATCCCTGCATCCAGACCGAGGGATCTTTCAGCGCGCCGGGTTCCAGTTTGCACCATTTCACCCGTCCGCGTTTCTCCTGAGACACCAGCCCGGCGCGGGTGAGAATGGCGAGGTGTTTGGAAATCGCCGCAAGCGACATGTCAAACGGTTCCGCCACATCTGTGACCGCCATGTCGTCCTCAAGCAGCATCGTCAGGATCGCGCGACGGGTGGGGTCGGCGAGGGCGGCAAAGGCAAGATCAAGCGCGTGGGGGGCGGTGTTTGTCATGGGGTATGGGTATTTGGGTCCTGCGCAATCGTCAACCAAATGGTTGAACATGCTGAAATCCCGCAAAACGGACGTTTGCGGGTGATTTGACCCAAATGAAAATTCTGCTTCTTTTGGAAATCGTTTTAAAACAATGGGTTGCATGGGGCGCTGTTGGCGCTAAACAGCGTTGACTCATATCCCCTTGCCCCTTAGCAAAGGCGCAACTGTTTACCGGGGATTATCCATGTCCAATGAACCCGACCCCGAGCGCCTAAAAGCGCTTGAGACACGCCTGAAAAAGGCCAAGGGGATCGAGGATGAGGCACCGGTGAATGACGCGGCCTATAACCAAGCCTCATTCGCTTGGCAGATGGTCATCGAATTGGTCGCCGGTCTTGGGGTCGGCTTTGGTATCGGATTTGGGTTGGATGCTGTCTTTGGCACAAAACCTATTTTCATGGTGCTGTTCATAATGTTGGGGTTTGCGGCGGGCGTGAAAGTCATGCTTGGCACCGCGGCCCAGATGCAAAAGACACCGGAGGCGGTGGGCGAGGACAAGGATCCGGACCCAAAGACGCCTTCTGACGAAGAAAAAGGGTAACGCACGTGGCTGATCAAAGCACAAACAAAGGGTCTGGCGGTATCGCCAAAATCGCATTCTTCGCTGTACTGGCGGTTGTGATGATCTCGGGTCTGATCTTTGCGCCCGAGCATGCCGGTCTGGCCATTCACCCAATGGATCAATTCCAAATCGCACCATTGTTTGGCGGTGACCACATCGGCGCCTTTACCCCGACCAACCAAACTTTGTGGATGGTTCTGGCCATTGTCGGCATCGTTCTTCTGATGGTCGTCGGGACCTCGGGTGGGAAAGAGGTGCCAACCCGCACGCAATCCATCGCGGAACTGGCGTATGGCTTTGTTTATAAGATGGTTGAGGATGTGGCCGGTAAAGATGCGGTGAAATACTTCCCCGGCATTATGACCCTGTTCATGTTTATCGTGTTTGCCAACTTTCTGGGCCTGATCCCACAAAGCTTTACCTCGACATCCCATATCGCCGTCACGGCTGTGCTTGCGATGATCGTCTTTGTTTTTGTAACGGTGCTGGGTTTTGTGAAAAACGGCGCTGGTTTCCTCGGCCTCTTCTGGGTGTCTTCGGCCCCAATGGCCCTGCGTCCGATCTTGGCCATCATCGAACTGATTTCTTACTTTGTGCGCCCCGTCAGCCATTCCATTCGTTTGGCTGGTAACGTGATGGCAGGCCACGCGGTTATCAAAGTGTTTGCAGGTTTTGCCGCAGCACTGGGCGCGTTTGGGTTCTTCCCGATCTTCGCCATCTCGGCTGTCTATGCACTGGAAGTGCTGGTGGCCTTTATCCAAGCATATGTGTTTACCATTCTGACATGTGTGTACCTGAAAGACGCTCTGCACCCGTCGCACTAAGCAACGGTTGCAGCCCGCTAAACTAACTTATTCAAGAATTCCATCGTAAGGAGAAACATCATGGAACTCGTAGCAGCAGCAGCTCTCGGTAAATTCATCGGCGCAGGCCTGGCCGCAATCGGCTCAGGTGCAGCAGCCATCGGTGTTGGCCACGTGGCAGGGAACTTCCTCGCCGGCGCATTGCGCAACCCATCGGCAGCCGCCGCACAAACAGCGACCCTGTTCATCGGTATCGCGTTTGCAGAAGCTTTGGGGATCTTCTCGTTCCTCGTTGCTCTGCTGTTGATGTTTGCAGTCTAAGACCTGAACCATCCTTACGAAGGGGTGGATCATCATTGGTCCGCCCCATCTAATTCGGTTCCAGGAGCATAAGACATGGCAAGTAATACCTCTACCGCAGATGCCGCACATGGTGCAGCAGAAGCCGCCGGCATGCCGCAGCTGGATTTCTCGACCTTCGGGAACCAGATCTTCTGGCTTGTGGTGACGCTGGTCGTGATCTTTTTCGTGCTGTCCAAGATTGCATTGCCTCGTATCGAGGCGATCCTTCAGGCGCGTCAAACCCGGATCACCAACTATTTGTCCACCGCTGAGGACATGAAGCAGAAAGCCGTTGAGGCCGAAGCAACATATAATCAAGCGCTGGCAGACGCCCGCACCGAGGCCAACAAAATCGTGGCCGAAGCGCGTGCTGAAATTCAGGCTGAGGTGGATGCCGCCGCTGCCAAAGCAGATGCAGAGATTTCCGCAAAGGCCGCTGAAAGCGAAGCCGCAATTGCTGAAATCCGCGCAGGCGCCGTGGACAGTGTGAAAGCTGTGGCCAAAGATGCCGCCAAGGAAATCCTTGTCGCTATGGGCCACAAGGCTGACGCCAAAACCGTAACTGCGGCTGTGACCGCACGGATGAAAGGGTAAGAACATGATGAAACGCGTTCTCGCCCCCCTCGCTCTGATCGTTGCACAACCGGCTTTTGCGGCTGGTGGTGGGTTGGATCTGTCAAACACCAACTTGGTTGTTTGGCTGGCTTTCCTGCTGTTTGTAACGTTCCTTGGCTATATGGGCGTCCACAAATTGCTGGGTGGCAAGCTTGATGAGCGTGCCGATGGTATCAAGTCCGAAATCGAAGACGCCCGGATGTTGGCTGAAGAGGCCAAAGAAGTTCTGGCGACTTACGAGCGTAAGCAGAAAGAAGTAGCGGATCAGGCGGGGCGCATTGTTGCCCATGCCAAAGAAGAAGCTGCCAACGCTGCTGAGCTGGCCAAAGAAGATCTGAAAGCCTCGATTGCGCGCCGTCTGGCCGCCGCCGAAGATCAGATTGTCTCAGCTCAAACCGCCGCCATTAAGGAAGTGCGCGACAGCGCAGTGACTGTGGCTGTGGGTGCTGCCCGTGACGTGATCGCCAAGCAGATGACAGCCGCCGACGGCAATTCGCTGATTGACGCTGCCATCAAAGATGTCGAAGCCAAGCTTCACTAAGACGTCTTTTCGCACCTTGCGATCAACAGATTGAACCCCGGCTTTGGATCATTCCATGGCCGGGGTTTTCTTTTGCAAAGGGCCGTTTCCCCCACCCCTGCTTGGCAGAGGCGCCTGCGGCCAGCCCTGTCAGTGACGTGCTTCTTCGTGCAACAGGCGCTGTTGGGCAATCTCTTCGTTGCGTTCGGCACGGCGAAGATCGGCGTAGGCCTGTGCCACAAAATCCATATGGGCCTCAATCGCCGCACGGGCGCGCACGGGGTTACGCTCTTGCAGGGCATCGTTGATTTCGCGGTGTTGGTTCAGCAGATCAAGGCGGGTGTTATACATCTGGACAATGATCTGGCGGTTGTAAAACACACCGCGCTTGAGCAGATCATACATCGCACGCATCACATGCACGATCATCACATTGTGGCTGGCCTCAACAATGGCAGAATGGAAATCCGCGTCCAGATCGGCGCCTTTGCCAACCGGGGCGGCTTCCATTTTATTAAAGATGTTGTCGATGACTTTCAGATCGGTGTCTGAGGCCAAACGTGCGGCGCGTTCCACTGCCAACCCTTCAAGGTCACGGCGAAAATCAATGTAGTCATAAACTGCCTCATCGTGGCGCGCGAGCAATCCGGTGAGCGCTGTGGAAAATGAGCTGTCCAGCCGGTCCGAGACGAAAATCCCCGACCCGGCCTTGGTTTCCAAAAGTCCACTTTCCTGAAGCTCTGACACCGCCTCGCGCAGGGACGGGCGCGACACGCCCATGCGGTCTGACAAATCGCGTTCTGACGGCAGGCGTTCGCCGGGGCGCAACACGCCGCGCAAAATCAACAGCTCGATCTGTTCCACCACAGATTGAGACAGCTTTCCGGCATTGATTTTCTGAAACGGCATCCTGCCCCCCTTAAACTGGTCAAAAGATATGACCACAGGGGGCCGGTAAGCTCAAGTCCTGATGGGGTGTTAGAGAAAAAGGCGACAGGGGATTTTGATCCTGTTGCCCTTTAGTGCATTGCTGCCCCCCACTTGAAGGGCAGCAATGCTTAGCTTGCAGGTATACGCTGCGTTTCATGCAACGGGACCGATGCGCATTCAGACATCAAAATGACGCGCGTTCATGGGCTGTGGACGACCGAAGTTTGATCGTCATTTCGGAAAACCCATCCTTAAGACACGGCAAAGTTTCCACAATAACCCTGTTTTTCAATCTTCTGCTGATCGGTCTTGATCCGTTCCAGCAACTGCGTTGCATATGGGTCATCAGAGCTTTGGCCATAGCCTTCAAAATTCACAACATCCCCCAGCGGCAACCTGGGCCGCCATCCGGCAGATTGCAATTCAGGCTTGTCGAAGAAATGCGACACATGTCCCAGACAAAGATAGGCCACAGGAACAACATTTTTTGGCATGCCAAGGATGTCCTTAAGACGCTTGTGGTTGAAAATGCTGACCCAGCCAAGGCCCAACCCTTCCGCCCGCGCCGCCAACCACAGGTTTTCAACCGCGCAAACGCTGCTGTACACATCCATAACCGGTGCATGGGTTCGTCCAATCACAACCGGACCAGCGCGGTCACGGTCACAGGTGATGCAAATATTGATCGGGGATTCCAGGATCCCCTCAAGCTTCAGGCCTTGATAAGTCTCGCGTTGCGCGCCTTCAAACATGTCAGCGGCTTCTTTATGGGCCGTGTCAAAAAGGTCATGAACCTTCTGTTTGGTTTCATCAGAGCGTACGACGACAAAGTTCCAAGGCTGCATGAAACCAACCGAAGGGGCGTAATGGGCCGCCATCAGAACCCGGCTTAGCACCTCTTCGGAAACGGGTTCAGGTGTAAACTGGCCCCGGACATCGCGCCGGGTAAATATTGTCTTGTACAATGCTTCTCGTTCGACATCATCGAAACGATCGTTGACAGATATGTTCTGGTCAGAAATTTCCATATCATTCCCCTTCATGGAAACCATTTGCACTGCTTTCCACGCAGCACATCATGATTTTCAGGCCGGTCTTCTGACTCAGGTTCATCCCAACCACATCCTTCCCAGAGAGTCCTCCAGTGGATATGCGTGCGGTTGGTCCCCTATACAGCGTTGGGCACGTGGCAGAGTTACACTGCCTTCCCGATTCTTCCCCTTTGCGCGAATGGCGCATCAGAGACACCTGAAAATGATCTATACCAATGGTGAAACCTTGGCGTGCGGATATCTAATCAAGACACCAGCCTGACGCAATCGGTTTTTGGTGCAATCCTGTATTGGGGGGGGCACCGCGCATCTGTTGGCATCGTCTTGAACGCGCCGGTCTCTTTGCACCGCCCCCATCTCCCCAGCCTGCGCGTATTGCCGCCAATAAAAAAGGCCGGGCGCAATCTGCGACCCGGCCTTTTCGTGCGCATCAACACCTGATGTTAGCTGTAGGGGCGAATGATAATTTCGACCCGACGGTTTTGCTGGCGGCCTGTGGCGTTCAGGTTTGACGCAACCGGGTTGTCTTCGCCACGGCCAATGGTGACCACGCGCGACGATGGCACGCCGTTTGCAAACAGCACCTGCGCCACAGAATTGGCCCGGTCACGTGACAGCGACAGGTTGTAATCCGCCCCGCCCACGTTGTCGGTGTGACCAATCACTTCGACGGCGGAATTTGGATAGTTCAGAAGGTTGCGCGACAGTGCGCCCAAATCACCACGCAGACCGGGGTTTACAGCCGAGCTTCCGGTGGCAAACAGGATGTCCTGTGGCATGGTCACAACCAGCGCTTCGCCGGTGTTTACAATACGCACCTGATCGTTGCCGATGGATTGCTCAAGTTCGCGGGCTTGCTTGTCAAGCTGGCTACCGATGGCACCACCAAGGGCCCCGCCGATCACCGCGCCAAGGGCCGCAGAGCCCAGTTTATTGTCATCGCCACTGATGGCGCCAATCAGACCACCGGCAACTGCGCCGACGACGGCACCGTTTTTGGTGCGTGGACCCATGTTTTGGGTGGTTGTTGTACAAGCTGTCGTGGTCAGCACCGCAATTGTGCTAAGAATAACAAGGGGTTTCGTGTGGAACATTTCTGCCGCTCCTCAAAGAGTTTGGGTTATGCGTTTAACTTGCGCTTTTCTAGCATGATGCCCGGTTGTTATCGAATAACAAGGGGAGAATGCGCGACAGATCGCCAGTTTTGCCCCCCTGACCTTGGGGCAAGGAAAGGGGCGGGGCCTGTGGCGTGAGAAAATTTCAGTTTCGGGCTGTTTCCGGGGCCAATTCTGACGTCACCGCAGCACTTTCCATATCCGCCGTTTCCCATGCCAAAAGGGCGCGTTTCACCGGAAGGCCCCAGTGATAGCCCCCCAAAGCGCCGGATTTGCGCAAAGCCCGGTGGCAGGGAATCATCCAACTGACCGGGTTGCGCCCAACGGCTGTGCCCACCGCCCGCACCGCGCGCGGTTTTCCAATCGCTTCCGCAATATCGCCATAGGTGGTCACATGGCCCGACGGGATCGTCAAAAGCGCTTCCCAAACCTTGATTTGCAGGGGGGATCCGATCAGATGCAACGGGGTTTTGCCTGTCTCGCCTGGTTTCATGTCAAAGGCGGCCAGCACCCAAGGCTGTAGAAACATCGGGTCTTTGACAAAATTGGCCTTTGGCCAGCGCGAGATCAGATCCTGAAACGCCAGCTCTGGCCCGGTTTCTTCAGCAAATCCAATGCCGCAAATGCCCTTTTCGGTGCCCATCACCAAGGACGGCCCAAACGGGCTGTCAAACCAGCCCCAAAAGATGGTCAGCCCTTCGCCGCGCTTGGCGTATTCTCCGGGACTCATTGCCTCCCACCGCAGGAAAAGGTCATGCAGACGGCCCTGACCGGACAGCCCCACCGAATGGGTGGTGGCAAGGGTTGAGACCCGTTCGCGCAGTAGGGTTTTGGCGTGGCCCAAGGTCAGGAATTGTTGATAACGCTTGGGCGAGACACCCACAAATTTTGAGAACACCCGTTGGAAATGCGCGGGCGACAGCCCGATGCGGGCGGCCAGATCGTCCAGCGGCAGGTTTCCTTCGGCGGCATCAATCTCTTTGATCGCGCGCCCGATGATTTGGTAGTGATAGCTCTCATACGCGTTGGTCATCTTGCGCCTCCTGTTGGGGGCAGTTTGCCGCAATTCATGCGCCCGCGCGACCCGATTGTTGCGCCTTTTGTTGCCATATGGACCCGCCCGTTGGGTGCTGGCACTTTGCACCTTGTCTGGCGCGGGGCAGGCGGGCATATCATGCGCCATGGGAAAAATGCCAAAACAGATGAGTTACCACGATATCCGCGAGGTGTTTCGCCGGTTTCACGAAGCTGAACCTGAGCCGAAAGGCGAGCTGGATCACACCAATGTCTACACGTTGGTGGTGGCCGTGGCCCTGTCCGCGCAGGCCACTGACGTGGGTGTGAACAAAGCCACCAAAGATTTGTTTCCCATCGCCGACACCCCGCAAAAGATGCTGGATCTGGGCGAAGAGGGCCTAATTGAGCATATCAAAACCATCGGGCTTTTCCGGCAAAAGGCCAAGAATGTCATCAAGCTTAGCCAAATTCTGGTGGATGAGTTTGGTGGCGAGGTCCCATCGTCGCGCGCCGCCCTTGAAAGCCTGCCCGGCGTGGGCCGCAAGACCGCCAATGTTGTTCTGAACATGTGGTGGCACGTGCCAACCCAAGCGGTTGATACCCATATTTTCCGCATTGGCAATCGCACCGGGATCTGCCCCGGCAAAGATGTTGTGGCGGTGGAACGCGCGGTCGAAGATAATATCCCGGCCGAATATCTGCAACACGCGCATCACTGGCTGATCCTGCACGGACGCTATGTGTGCAAGGCGCGAAAACCTGTTTGTGGCAATTGTCTTATCCGTGACATCTGCCCGTTTGAGGATAAAAACCTATGAAAAAATATGATGTTGTCGGGATCGGCAATGCGGTTGTGGATGTTTTGACCACGGCGGATGACAGCTTTCTTGAGCTGATGGGCATTGAAAAAAGCATTATGCAACTTGTTGAGCGTGACCGAGCCGAGGTGCTTTACGGTGCAATGGATGACCGCAAACAGGCCGCCGGCGGATCGGTGGCCAACACCATCGCGGGCATTGGCAATCTGGGCCTATCAACCGGCTTTGTGGGCCGGGTGCATGATGACGCGCTGGGGCGTTTTTACGCAGAAGCGATGGAAATGGACGGCACGCGGTTTGTGAACGCACCTGTTCCGGGTGGTGAGCTGCCCACGTCGCGCTCGATGATTTTTGTCTCGCCTGATGGCGAACGCTCGATGAACACTTATCTGGGCATTTCGGCAGAGCTTGGGCCTGAGGACGTGGATCTGGACGTGGCGGGAAATGCCAAAATCGTCTTCCTCGAAGGCTATCTGTTTGACAAAGACAAAGGCAAAGAGGCCTTTACCACCATGGCGCGCGCGTGCCGGGCGGCTGGCGGGCAGGCGGGGATTGCGATCTCTGACCCGTTCTGCGTGGAACGTCACCGCGATGATTTCTTGGCGCTGATCAAAGATGAGCTGGATTATGTGATCGGCAATGAGGCCGAGATCAAATCGCTGTGGGAAACCGATGATTTGGAAGAGGCGCTGGCCAAAACGGCAGAGATTTGCCCGCTGTTTGCCTGCACCCTATCGGGTGATGGGGTGACCATCGTGTCCGGCGAAACCCGCGTGAGCGTCGGGGTTGAACGCATTGTCCCCATTGATGCCACCGGCGCGGGGGACGGCTTTGCGGCGGGGTTCCTGTATGGTTTGGCCACCGGGGCTGACCTGAAGACTTGTGGCGAAATGGGCTGTTTGGTGGCGGGCGAAGTGATCCGCCATATTGGCCCGCGGGCCGATCGCGACCTTAAGGCGCTGTTGCAGGAAAACGGATTGTTGGGCTGATCTGACAGACGAACACACAAAAAAAATGGGCGGTCCTGCGAAGGGCCGCCCGTATCTTTTTGGTGGCAGGCCGGGGTTAATCTGCCTCAACCACCTCAAAATCATGGGTCACGGTCGCGGTGGCGGCAAGCATCGCTGAGGCAGAGCAGTATTTATCCACCGACAGCGAGATCGCCCGCGCGACTTTATCGTCGGCCACACCGCGCCCTTTGACGATAAAATGCATATGGATGCGGGTGAAGACTTTGGGGTCGGTGTCGGCCCGATCCGCGTCCACTTCGACCTGAACGTCCTGAAAATTCTGGCGACTTTTCTCAAGGATCGACACCACGTCATAGGCGGAACAGCCCGCAGCCCCCAATAACATCAGCTCCATCGGGCTGGGGCCGGGGGTGCCGCCCTCGCCATGGCTGGTGCCCAATACGATATTATGGCCGGTGCCAGAGGTGCCGACAAAAGTGCGGGCTTCGGCCCATTTTACACGTGCTTTCATGGTGTTCTCATCTGTGGTTCGGGGCAGGGGTTATTCGCCCAGTTTCGCGTGCACTTCGTCCAAATCAATCTCGCCGATTGGCATTTTATTACCCGGATTTTCAAAGTCATATTTGAACAGGTTGAAGTCGCGTTTGAAGATTTCATAGACCAGATGCATCGACATATCGTCAAAGTAATCCTCAACCGGATGGGCGCGTTTTGGACCGTGCCCTTCGCTTTCGTTAAAGCGGGGAATATTGGCAAGATCGACCTTATGCGGTGTTTCGATGCTGTCGATCACATCCTGCATGCCGTCGTTGAACTTTTCGGTCCAGACGATTTTGTCGTATTGGCCGCCGTTCAGGATAAAGGTCGACACATGGCCGGACATGGCGGACCAGTGAATATCGGGATCCATGGGGCGTTTCCAGCGAATGGTGTCGCGGGCAAACAGCAAAAACCGGCGAAAGCTTTTGATCTGGTCAAAGTCAAACTCATCCTCGGGGCTGCCGACCTCAATCCCGTATTTCTGAATAAGCAGCGGCACAAGGTTGCCGCGATAGCGTTTGCCATTCCTTTGAATACCGCAAATTTTATCAAAAAAGCTTGATAGAATGCGTGTGTACGGGTTGCGCACACAGGTAAAGGCATAGCTGTTGTGCCCGGTCACATTGGCTTCGATCAAAGGCTGCGAATTTTCTTGCGCCCATTTGTGCAAGCGGTCCTTGCTGTCGTGAATATCCCCATCAAAAAACTCACCATGATCTGAATAAAACATGATCTGGCCGATGGTTGAACAGGCACATTTCGGGACAACCCGATACACCACACTTTCACTTTCCGTCATCCAAGTGCCGGGAAAACCCATATGTTCTTGCCTCCTTGGCGTTCTAAATTGGCAGCTTTACGCTTCTCTATCTAATCTTCGTAGAAAAAAGCAAAGAAATGCTGTTTTTTCAATGGTTCTTCACGTTATCTATGGCAACAATATCGCCTAATACGAGGGATTGGTTACATTTATGGCGAAAATTGCCTTTATTCTGCTGTGTCACAAAGATCCTGACGCGATCATCAACCAAGCCACCCGTCTGACTGCGGCGGGGGATTGCATGGCTATTCACTTTGATGCGCGGGCAAAACCGGAACATTTTGCGCGGATTCGTGATGCCTTAAAAGACAATCCCAATGTGACCTTTGCGAAAAAGCGGATCAAATGCGGTTGGGGCGCTTGGTCGCTGGTGCAGGCCACGCTTTACGCGGTTGAGGCGGCGGTGGATGCCTTTCCGCGCGCCACACATTTTTACATGGTGTCGGGCGATTGCATGGCGATCAAATCCGCCGAATATGCGCATAAATTCCTTGACGACAACGATAGGGATTACATTGAAAGCTTTGATTACTTTGAAAGTGATTGGATCAAGACCGGGATGAAAGAAGAGCGGTTGATTTACCGCCACTTTTTCAACGAACGCACTCAGCCGAAGCTGTTTTATGCAAGCTTTAACTTGCAAAAAAAGCTTAACCTGACGCGTGAGATCCCCCACGACATCCAAGTGCAGATCGGCAGTCAATGGTGGTGCCTGCGCAGGCGCACAATCGAATGGATCCTTGAATTCACCCGCAAACGAAAAGATGTCATGCGGTTTTTCCGCTCGACCTGGATCCCGGATGAGACGTTTTTCCAAACCCTCGTGCGCCATATCGTGCCAGAAAAAGAGATCGAAACCCGCACGCTGACCTTTTTGATGTTCACCGATTACGGCATGCCGGTGACCTTTTACAACGACCACTATGACCTTCTTTTGTCACAGGATTTCCTGTTTGCGCGCAAGATCAGCCCAGAGGCCCATGTGCTGAAACGCCGCCTTGGCGATCTTTATGCGGAAGAGGGCGTGAAGTTTCAGATTTCTAACGAAGGGCGCTCGCTTTTCAAATTCCTCACTGGGCGCGGGCGGGTTGGGCACCGTTTTGCCCCGCGGTTTTGGGAACAAGAAAGCTCGCTCGGGCGGGACCGTGAATTGCTGATTGTCGTGGCTAAAAAGTGGCACATCGGCAAACGGGTGGCGCACCGGTTAACGCAGGCCACCAACATCCCGATGATCGAATATTTGTTTGATGAGGAAAGCTGCCCGATGCCCGATCTGGGCGGGATCCAAACGCGGTTGGGCAAGCGCACCCGACATCGCCGGGCGTTGATGCGGATGCTGTTTGATTACTATGAAACGGACCGGTTGATCATTTGCATGGACCCAAACAACACCGATCTGATGCGCGATTTCTTTTCCGACCGCTCGATGACCCGCTTGTTAGAGGTCGAAAGCCATTTCACCGATGACTACCTGCTGGGCCACGCCATGCGTGTGGGGCTTGCGGGGGAAAACACCGGGCAAGAAACCATCGACCGGCTGCTGCCCACCATTCGTGCGGATGTGATGAACGAAAGTGACGCGATCAAAGACGAAGGGTTTAGTGAGTATTACCGGATTATTGAAACCGCCAGTGTCGAAGAAAACATCCGCCCCCTTGCGCGTTTCCTGTCTATCCCCGAAGATCGCGCACGAGAAATTGTTGAAACAGATCACCTGTTCACAGACTGACCCCGTTCGGAGCCTTCATGCCCTATTCCTATGATGATCAAAATATTTTCGCCAAAATCCTGCGTGGTGAAATCCCCAATAATACCGTGTTTGAAAACGATCACGCCTTGGCGTTTCGCGATATTACCCCCCAGGCCCCGGTGCATGTTTTGGTGATTCCCAAAGGGCCTTATGTGAACCACGACCATTTCGCGAATGAGGCCTCTGACGCCGAAATTGTTGGCTATGCGCGGGCGATTGGTGAGGTCTGCAAATTGATGGATGTCGCCCCCGGTGACGGGCAATCGGGCTATCGCAGCATTGCAAATTCGGGCGATGACGGCGTGCAAGAGGTCCCGCATTTTCACACCCACATCCTTGGTGGCCGTCCGCTTGGCCGGATGCTGGCGCGCGCATAAGGATTGTGCGCTATCTGCGGTTCTCTCTTGCCGCCGCCGCCTCGATTGTTATCATGCAGCCAACAAGGATAAGAGGTGGACCCATGACCCAGACCGCACCAGAAACCAAGATTGTGGACAGCTACAAAGTGTCTTGTGACGGGGGCGAAGGCGCCCTTGGTCATCCGCGCGTGTATCTGCAAATCCCGAATGAACATGGCTGGGTGGAATGCCCCTATTGCGATTGCAAATTTGTGCATAAAGATCACCAAGACAAAGCCGCCTAAAGGCACGCATGTCTATGATTATTCGGCCGCAAGCAGCAGCTTTGCGGCCGTTTTTGTCCCCCTTTGGGGAAGACGCTTTAAGGGAGATACGCCATGGGTGCCGAAGAGACTGGTTTCGGAAAAGGATGCCATTTGCATCTGGTGGACGGCTCTGCCTTTATCTTTCGCGCCTATCACGCGCTGCCACCGCTGACGCGGAAATCCGATGGGCTTCCCATTGGTGCCGTGGCCGGGTTTTGCAACATGTTGCAAAAGTTTGTTGAGGATAACACAGGCCCCGATGCGCCCACCCATGTGGCGGTGATCTTTGATCACAAAGGCAAAACCTTCCGCTCGGACATCTATCCTGAATACAAAGCCAACCGCCCGCCCGCGCCGGAAGATTTGCGCCCGCAATTCCCCCTGACCCGCGATGCCACCCGCGCGTTTAACATCGCCTGTCTTGAGGTTGAGGGCTTTGAGGCTGACGACATCATCGCCACCTTGGCCCGCCAAGCGGATGAGGCAGGCGGGCGTGTCACCATCCTCAGCTCGGACAAAGACCTGATGCAACTTGTGGGTGGCGGCGTTGAAATGCTCGACCCAATGAAAAACAAACGCATTGGCGTCGAAGGCGTAGAAGAGAAATTTGGCGTGGGACCAGACCGCGTGGTGGACGTACAGGCCCTTGCGGGCGACAGCGTCGACAACGTGCCCGGCGCGCCGGGTATTGGCATCAAAACCGCGGCCCTTCTGATCAATGAATTTGGCGATCTTGATGCGTTATTAGAGCGCGCCGAAGAGATCAAACAGCCCAAACGCCGCCAGACCTTGATTGAAAAAGCGGACCAGATCCGCATGTCCCGCGCGTTGGTGAAACTTGATACCCACATGGATCTCGACATTGATCTGGCCTCGTTTGAACTGCGCGACCCGGTGCCAGAAACGCTTTTGGGGTTCTTGGCGGAAATGGAGTTTCGCACCCTCACCAACCGTGTCGCCAGCAAGCTAGGGGTGGACGCGCCCGAGATTAAGCAACCCGAAGGCACGCCCGATTTGGCCACACCCGAGGCCCCGGCGATTGACCCCGAAAAATACGAATGGGTGAAAGACGCAGGCGCGCTTCGGGATTGGGTCGCCAAGATCAACCACCGCGGCTATGTCGCCGTGGACACGGAAACCACCGGCCTTGATGAAATGCGCGTCGACCTTGTCGGCATTTCGCTGTGTGTCGAGGCAGGCGAGGCATGCTACATCCCGCTGCTTCACAAAACCGCCGCCACCGACGATCTTTTTGGCGGTGATGATCTGGCCAAGGGGCAGATGGGCGTGGAAGAGGCGCTGGTGATCTTGCGCCCGGTGCTTGAGGATCCCGCGATCCTGAAAATCGGCCAAAACATGAAATATGACGCCAAAATCTTTGCCCGTTACGGCGTGGTCGTGGCGCCCATTGATGACACGATGCTGATGTCTTATGCGCTGAATGCCGGGCGTCATAATCATGGCATGGACATCCTGTCGGAACGCTATCTCGATCACAAACCCATTTCGATCAAGTCCTTGTTAGGAAGCGGGAAATCCGCGATCACCTTTGACCGTGTGCCCGTAGAAGACGCGGTGAAATACGCCGCCGAAGACGCCGATATCACCCTGCGCCTGTGGCAGCTTTTGAAACCTCGTTTGCACACCGCCGGTGTCACCCGCGTCTATGAACGCCTTGAACGCCCCTTGGTGCCTGTGCTTGCCGAAATGGAAATGAACGGCATCAAAGTGGACCGCGATGTCCTTAGCCGGATGTCCAATGCCTTTGCACAGAAAATGGCGGGCTATGAGGCCGAGTTATATGAGCTCGCAGGGCATGAATTTAACGTGCAAAGCCCCGCACAAGTGGGGGCCATCCTCTTTGATCAGATGGAATTGCCCGGCGGGAAGAAAACCAAAACCGGACAGTGGTCCACGCCCGCCGACGTGCTCGAAGACCTTGCCGCTGAACATGATTTTGCCGCGCGCGTGCTGGAATATCGCCAGCTGCAAAAGCTGAAATCGACCTATACCGACGCGCTTCAGGATCACATCCATCCGGAAACCGGCCGCGTGCATACATCGTACCTTCAGACCGGCGCCAACACCGGGCGCATGGCGTCAAAAGATCCAAATTTGCAAAATATTCCAGTGCGATCTGAGGAAGGCCGCCGCATTCGAGAGGCGTTCATCGCCCCCGAAGGCCGCACGCTGATCAGTCTTGATTACAGCCAGATTGAGCTGCGCATTCTCGCCCATATGGCCGGGATTGACGCGCTTAAACAGGCGTTTCGTGATGGTCACGACATTCATGCGATGACCGCGTCTGAAATGTTCGACGTGCCGCTGGATCAGATGACGCCGGACGTGCGCCGGCAGGCAAAAGCGATCAACTTTGGTGTGATCTACGGCATTTCCGGCTTTGGGCTGGCGCGCAATCTGCGCATTCCGCGCGCCGAGGCGCAGGGCTTTATCGACCGCTATTTCGAACGCTTCCCCGGCATTCGCACATACATGGATAACACCGTGGAATTTGCCAAAGAACATAAACGGGTTGAGACGCTTTTTGGCCGTCAAATCCACACCCCAGAAATTGGCGCCAAAGGCCCGCAAGCCGGTTTTGCCAAACGCGCCGCAATCAACGCCCCAATCCAAGGCACCGCCGCTGACATCATCCGCCGTGCGATGATCCGCATGCCCGAAGCGATCAAGGGCTTGCCCACCAAAATGCTGTTGCAGGTGCATGATGAATTGATCTTTGAGGTGGATGACGCCGCAATTGACGATGTGATCGGCGTGGTGCGCGGCGTGATGGAAGGGGCGGCAGAACCGGCCATCAAACTGGACGTGCCGCTGGTTGTGGACGCAGGGCGGGGGCAGAACTGGGCCGAGGCCCATTGATGCGACTGCGTTTCGGGCACGGGCCTGCACTGTGTGAATTCAAAGCCTTATTGATGCCCATCGGTGCATTGGCTGTGATCGCCAAAGGCGGATAGAACGGAACATTCCGTGCCGCCATCACAGCTTTCACTGATCCGCAACAATTCCGCCTCTAGCCGCATAAGCCGGGCAATCCGGTCGCGAATATCTGCAAGATGCGCGTTGGCAATGCGGTGCCCCTCGGCATGATCTGAGGGGTCCATCCCGGCCAACACTCGGATCGTTTCAAGCGGCAACCCAAGGTCGCGGGCGTGGCGAATGAATTGCAACCGCGCCAGCCCCATCGCTGAAAACCGCCTTTGATTGCCCGCCGTGCGTTCGTCGGCGGCAATCAGGCCCATTTGTTCATAGTACCGTATGGTGGGAACTTTCACCCCGGTCCGCTGTGACAATTGTCCGATGGAAAACATAAAAACCCTCTTGAAGCTCTAGGGACTAGAGGGAATATGGTGTGAGTCGACCAAAATACAAGAGGCCTGACATGTCGACAGATCCACTCCGAATGCCCACGCATTTGCTTGACTTTGAACACCCTCGTTTACGTGAATTGGTGGGGGGGCGCGATTGGAAAACCCTGTCCCCGTTTGATCGCATTGGCGCGGTCTATCACTTTGTGCGTGACGAAATCGCCTTTGGTTATAACGCGCGCGATGACACCCCAGCCAGCCGCGTGCTGGCCGATGGATATCGCCAATGCAACACAAAGGCGGTGCTGTTGATGGCCCTTTTGCGCGCGGTGGGCGTGCCGTGCCGGTTCCACGGATTTGCCATCACCAAAAGCTTGCAGCGCGGAATTGTCCCTGAATGGGTCTACCCTATGGCCCCCGATGAAATCCTGCATTCCTGGGTCGAGGTGCAATACGATGGGCGCTGGATCACGCTTGAGGGGTTCATCGTGGATGCCCCGATTTTGGCGGTCCTTAAGACGCGTTTTGGCTCCGGCGCGCTGTGTGGCTACGGGGTCGGGACCGATTGCCTTGGCACGCCCAAAGTGGATTGGAACGGCAAAGATACCTTTGTGCAGTCCACTGGAATTATTCGAGATTACGGAGTTTTTGAAAGCCCGGATCCGTTTTTTGCACACCACGAACAAAGCTTTGGCTGGCTGCGCGGTCTGCTGTATCGCCACGTCATTCGCCATTGGATGAACCGGCGGGTGCACAGGTTGCGCACCGGCCGTGTCCCAAGCATTCCACACGGCCCCAACCCCGCCCCGACCCAAATCAAACTGACATCCCAGGAACCGAAAAATGTCGCATGATCACACGCAGACACAGGGCGACAACCACAACCATGGCCACAAACACAGCCACAGTCATGGTCGCGGGCATCATCACCATATTGATCCCAACGCCGGCGACCTAAGGGTCGGTTTGGCCGTGGCGGTCAATGTGCTTTTGACCGTGGCGCAAATCATCGGCGGGCTGTTGTCCGGCTCGGTCGCGCTGATTGCGGATGCGATCCACAACCTGTCTGACGCGGCGTCCCTTGCCATTGCTTTTTTCGCCCGAAAAATCGCGCGCCGCCCCACCGATGCGCAGATGACATTCGGCTATAAACGGGTCGAATTGGTGGCGGCCTTGATCAATCTGACCACGCTTGTCGTGATTGGCATTTACCTTGCCTATGAGGGCATCATGCGGTTTTTCGCACCCCCCGAAGTGGCCGGGTGGATGGTGATCATCGTCGCAGGCATCGCCCTTATGGTGGACACGATCACCGCGCTGTTAACCTGGCGCATGGCCAAAGACAGCGCCAATATCCGCGCCGCGTTCCTGCACAATGTGGCCGACGCACTTGGCTCTGTTGCGGTCATCATCGTGGGGATTTTGATCGTCGCTTTTGATTGGTATCTTGCCGATCCGATCGCCACTTTGGGCATCGCGGGCTATGTCATCTGGATGGGGCTGGCCGAGCTGAAGTCGGTTGCCCGCATCCTGATGCTTGGCGCGCCAGAAGGCATGGAGTGCGAGCAGGTTTTGACCGCGATGGAAGCGCTTCCTGGTGTAAAGGATGTGCATCATCTGCACCTGTGGCAGATCAGCGAAGAGGTCACCTCGCTTGAGGCACATATCGTTGTGGGGGCCGATCAATGGCCCGATGCAAGCGCCGTAAAAGCCGCCGTGAAAGAGATGTTGCAGCGCCAATTTGGCATTGGTCATGTGACCTTGGATCTTGAGGCCGAGGAACACGCCTGCGATGCCCCAAGGCGTATCGGTGGCACAGGCTAAGTCTTTGGATCTATGCCTTCTTTGGCGAGTTCCGCGTAAAGCGCAGTCAGCGATTTGTCGCGCTCTTCGCGGAACTTTTCCCCCGTGGTGAACCCTTCAATCCGGTCGATGCGGAACATGCGAAAGCCTTCGCGCAGCTCGCACCAGCTGACCACACACCAACCGTTTTTCCAAAGCCACAATCCAAGGGGGCGGATGGTGCGGGTGGATTTTGCGCCCCCTTCATCGGCATAGGTCATCGACAGGCGCAATCGCCCGCCGATCGCGGCCTCAATCTGGTCGATGAAATGGCGATCCCGCTCAGAGGGCATTAAGGTTGGCCCCGCGTGGATTTCCACCCGGTCAGCCGCTGCGCCAAGCGCGTCAGGCAACACCGCGCGGATTTTTACAAGCGCTTCGCCCGCGGCTTTGGCCATGCTGGCCCCGCCCATGCGTTCGATCATCCGCGTGCCGGCGATCACCGCCATCACCTCGTCGCGGGTGAACATCAACGGCGGCACGTCATAACCCGCGCGCATCACATACCCCACGCCCGCTTCGCCCTCAATCGGCACACCTGACCCGATCAAATCGGCGATGTCGCGGTAAATTGTGCGCTCAGACACCTCAAGCTCTTCGGCCAGATCGGCGGCACGGGTCAGCCGACCGCCCCGCAAAAGCTGTACAATTTGAAAAAGACGATCGGCGCGGCGCATGGGGTCTCCGGTTCTTTGGGGGAGGGGGGGTGTTGCAGTTTCCAGATGTTAGAATGTCAGGAGCAGTCACGCCAGCCGTGTTTCAAAATCATTTTGAGCAGACGGTGATGGGCGGTGCCTGGCCAAAACCAAATGCCCCGCTGCAAAGACAGTCGTTGCAACGGGGCGGGTTTTTTACGCGGCTTTTGCTTCAAACAACCCGATTGTGTTGCCGTCAATATCAGTGCCAAAGGCAAAGCGGCCGGGTGGTATTTCCACGGGATCAGACGTGATTTTTCCGCCTGCTTTCACCCAATCCTCCATGGCTGTTTCCAAGGGAACTGTCAGGCCAATATGGATAATATTTCCCGTTCCGGGGGCTGCGGGTGTGCCCTCATACAGGTTGCCAGACACGGTGTTCATCCGTCCGCCAAGGACGGCCATTGGCATCGGGCTGTCTTTATAGATTTCCATCTCCCACCCAAAGGCGGCGTTGTAAAAAGAGATGGCTTTTTCCAAATCTCGTACCGGGATTTCAGTCCAGACAACAAGGGGGTTTGCGTCATAAGCATTCATCGTTTTGATCCTTTATCAAATGTTGATGAGCCTCTTATGACACCCCCCTCCTGACAGCATTGTGTCAGGAGCCTGTCAGGGGGCAATATTTTCTTACAAGCCGTCGCGCATCCAGATCAGCCCGGATTCGGTTTGGGCGGTGGGGTTATACTCGCCACTGACCCAACCGTTGTACCCTTCGGTGTCCAATTGGCGAAACCACGCGGGGTAATCAAAGTCGCCGCGCAGGGGTTCTTTGCGGTCGGGGATGCCGCCGACCTGAATGTGGCGCACCAAATGGCGGTGCTTGGACCAGCAGGTCAACACATCGCCGGTGATCCTATCGGCATGATAGGCATCAAATTGCAGGCCCACATTTGGCGCGCCCACTTCAGCAATGACCTCGGCGGCAAGATCAAAATCATTCAGGAAATAGCCGGGCATATCCGTGGTGTTGATCGGCTCAATCGTCAGGCTTTGTTTGGGGGCGGTTTTGGCCGCCCATTTCAGGTTTTCAACATATGTATTGCGGGCGACCAACCCCTGTGCTTTGCCCGCCATAATATGAATGTGACTGGCGCGAAACGCTTGGGCGTAGCGCAGGGTACGTTTGAAATCATGCTGAAACCGCGCCTGCCCATTTGGGGTCGCGGCAAAGCCGCGCGCGCCGCCGGTATAGTTCGGGGGCGGCGTGTTGATCAGCACCATATGCAGCCCATTTGCCACCAGTTGCCGGTTGACCAAATTGGCCGCGTCATCATAGGGAAACAGCACTTCGACCGCTTGAAATCCGGCCTCAGCGGCCGCTTGAAACCGTTCCAAAAACGGCAATTCCTTGAATAAAAGCGTAAGGTTGGCGGCAAATCGGGGCATTACACCTCTAGCTCATCTGAGGGGATGACCGGGAAAAATTGCCCGCCCGACCAAAGCCCAAACCAGCGCGTGCCGTTATGCGGTTCATGGCAGCCCAAATCAATCAACCGATAAAAGCTTTTGCGGTCAATCAACGCCTCAAGATTGGCGCGTACCAGCACGTAAGGCGAGGGTTCGCCGGTGGCCTCATCGCGGACAATTCGGATCGGCGCATCGGGGCCTGCGACTGTCACGTCGCCGACATGGGTGGTAAAGGTCAAAACCTGTTCGCGCCCCTCGCCGGACACCGTGAAATCCTGCGCCACAAAAGGGGCGTCATCGACCTGAATGCCAACCTTTTCCACCGGGGTCACAAGGAAATAATCTTCGCCATCTTTGCGGATGATCGACGAGAACAGCTTGACCAGTTCATGCCGCCCAATGGGCGTGCCCAGATAAAACCACGTGCCATCGCGTGCGATGCGCATGTCCAGATCGCCGCAGAACTCTGGATGCCACAAATGCACCGGGGGCGGGCCCTTTTTGGATGCCGCCCGCGCCGCTTGTGCCAAGCTTTCGGCCCCACCGTTCAACGGGCTTTTCGGCGATTTTCCGTCAGATTGCGTTTTTGTCATTTGTTCCCCGCGTGAATTCGGACTTTAATACAACCTAATATTCCTTCGGAGGAAATTCCATGACGAAGACCACCGATTCCAATTCGATAATGACGACACCCGCCGACACAGTTTTTGAACTAGAAGCTCTTGGCGCGCAACTGATCGCCGCCCGGAATGAGATTTCCAAGTGGATCATTGGCCAAGAGCACGTGGTTGAACTGGCGTTATCCGCGCTTTTGTCCGGTGGGCATGCGCTTTTGGTTGGCCTGCCGGGGCTTGGCAAAACGCGACTGGTGGAAACGATGGGCACCGTTATGGGGCTTCGCGATCGGCGCATTCAATTCACCCCTGACCTGATGCCGTCAGACATTCTGGGCGCGGAAGTGCTTGAGGAAACCGCCGAAGGCGCGCGCCATTTCCGCTTTGTCCGGGGCCCTGTGTTTTGCGAACTGTTGCTGGCGGATGAGATCAACCGCGCCAGCCCCCGCACCCAATCGGCCCTGTTGCAAGCGATGCAAGAGGGCGAAGTGTCCGTGGCCGGTCACACCCATGATCTGCCCGCGCCCTTCCATGTGCTCGCCACGCAAAACCCGCTGGAACAAGAGGGCACCTATCCGCTGCCAGAGGCACAGTTGGACCGGTTTTTGCTGCAAATTGACGTCGGCTATCCGGGGCGTGATGCGGAACGTGACATCCTTTTGGCCACAACAGGTGCGCAATCAGAGGTGCCGGGTCAGGTGATGGACGCGCCGGGATTGATCCGCGCGCAAGAGCTGATCCGCCAGATGCCCGTGGGCGAGAGCGTGATGGAAATGATCCTTGATCTGGTGCGCAGCTGCCGCCCCGATGATCCCACCGCGCCTGAGGCCCTGAAACAGGCAGTCAGCTGGGGGCCGGGGCCGCGGGCGGCGCAGGCCTTGATGCTATTGGTGCGCGCGCGGGCGTTGCTGGATGGACGTCTGGCGCCAAATGCAGATGACGTGCGGGCTTTGGCGCGCCCGGTGCTTAGCCACCGCATGGCTTTGGGATACGGCGCGCGGGCCGAAGGGGTTGATCTGGGTGATCTGATTGACGCCGCTTTGACCCGATTGGATGTGGCCGCGTGACCACCGCTACGCCCTCTCCGCAAGAACGTCCAGGCGTTAAATTGGGGCAAGATGCCGCCCAATTGGCTGCGGGTCTTCCGCCCCTCATGACCGCCGCGCGCCATTTGGCAGACACGGTGATGCTGGGTGACCACGGGCGCAGGCGGGTCGGGCAAGGCGATGCGTTTTGGCAATTTCGCCCCGCCCAACCGGGCGATCCTGCGCACCGGATTGATTGGCGTCGCTCGGCCCGGTCCGATCAGGCCTATATCCGCGACCGCGAATGGCAAGCCGCGCAGACGGTCACGCTGTGGGTCGATCCGGCGCTGTCGATGCGCTATGCGTCTGATCCCAAACTGCCCACAAAATTATCCCGCGCCACCGTGATTGCGCTGGCCTCTGCGATGCTTTTCTTGCGCGCGGGGGAACGTGTTGGGTTTCTGGGTGCCGCCCGTCCGCCGATGCGCGCCGAGGGGGCTTTGCCAGATCGTTTGAATGATCTGATCGCCGCGCCAGTAACCCCCCAAGAGCTTCCGCCACGTGGCCGTGCCATTTTTCTGACCGATGGTTTGGGCGATCCAAACACCTTGGACGTGGCCCTGACCCAAGCCGCCAGCCGCAATGTGCAAGGCGCGTTGCTGCAGATCCTCGACCCCGCCGAACAGCAGTTCCCTTTTGCCGGGCGCAGCGTGTTTGAAGACATGACTGGCGTGCTTGAGATGGAAACCCAAGAGGCCACAGACCTGCGCGCGCCTTACCTAAAACGCCTTGCCGCGCGCAAAGATATGCTGGCCGCGCTGTGTCGCCGCACCGGCTGGGCCATGCATTGTCACGACACATCCGAGCCCCCCACCAGCGCGCTCTTGTGGCTTTACCATGCGCTTGAGGTGCGGCGCTGATGGGAATATTCACCTCCCTCGGGTTTCTGTCCCCATGGCTTTTGACGGCCCTTGCGGTGTTGCCGGTGTTGTGGTGGCTGTTGCGCGCGGTGCCGCCAGCACCAGTGCGCCGGGTGTTCCCCGCGATCACGCTTCTCTTGGGGTTAAAGGACGAACACCCGCAGGCGCAGCGCAGCCCGTGGTGGTTGATCTTGTTGCGCCTTTTGGCCATTGCCGCGCTGATCATCGGCTTTGCCGGGCCAGTTTTGAACCCACAAGATGACCTGCCGCAAGACGGCCCCCTTGTGGTGTTTATCGACAGCTTTTGGCCCGCCGCCCCCGATTGGGCCGCACGTCTGGACGCCGTGGATCAGGCGCTTTTGTCCGCCCAGCAACAGGGGCGTTTGGCCACAGTGGTCCTGTCGCATACCCCCGAAATCAAACCGGTTTCTGCCGCAGGCCTGTGGCGCGAAAAACTGTCAACGCTTGACCCCGCCAGCTGGGATGCCCCCTATGACACCGCGTCTTTCATGTCGCTGCCCAAAGGGGCGGTCTTGTGGATTTCGGACGGGGTGGCCAGACAGGGGCGGGCCGAGATTTTGCAAAACCTGACGGGCAAAGGTGCGGTTTCGGTGCTGCAACCCATGCGCCCGAGTTTTGGCCTGACCCCGGCGCAGCTTTCGCAAGGGGATATTACGGTGTCCGTCCTGCGCACGCCCTCGGATCTGGCTGAGGAAGTGGTCGTGCAGGGGATGGGCCGGGATCCCGCTGGGCAATTGCGTCCCTTGACCTCCGCCACCGCGACGTTTGCCGCAGGGGAGAATGCGGCGGAGGTGACGCTGACCCTGCCACCGGAATTGCGCCACCGGATCACATGGTTCCAACTGCCCGATGCGCGCAGCGCGGGTGGGATGACCTTGGTGGGCGAGGCGCTGATGCGCCGCCGCGTGGCCCTGATTGGTGCACAAACGAATGAGACTTTGGCGCTCCTCTCTCCAGACCATTTCCTGCGCGCCGCCCTTGAACCCACCACGGATATTATTGAGGCGCTGCAAATTGACGATGTGCTGCGCGCGAGCCCCCATGTGATCATCTTGCCGGACGTGCCCGAGGTGGCAGAGCCCGACCAACGTGCGCTGGCCAAATGGGTGGCAGACGGCGGGCTTTTGCTGCGCTTTGCCGGGCCGCGATTGGCGGCGGCACAGGTGTCGCGCGGGGGCGACACGGGATTTTCGACCGAAGATGTATTGTTGCCCGTTCGTCTGCGTGATGGCGGTCGTGTGGTCGGCGGCGCGATGAGCTGGGGCACCCCGCAACCCCTTGCCGAATTTGCCCCAAACAGCCCGTTTTATGGGCTGTCCATCCCCCAAGACGTGACGGTTGCACAGCAGGTTTTGGCCCAGCCCGATCCGGAACTCGCATCGCGCACCTTGGCTGAACTGGCCGACGGCACGCCATTGGTTACGCGCAAATTGTTAGGCAACGGGCAGGTGGTCTTGGTGCATGTGGGGGCCAATGCCGAATGGTCCTCCTTGGTGCTGTCGGGGCTGTTTGTTGAGATGTTGGACCGGTTGATGACCAGCAGTGCGGGCGGCATAGATCGCAGTTTTTCGGGTGAAAATACCGCTGATCCCACAGATCCCAGCCGCGCTTCTGACCCCACACCTATCTGGAAAGTGATACAAAAAATCTCTGCCGATGGGCGATTGATCCCTCAAAACCCTGCACGCGTTGTGGACGCAAAAGCACTGGAAACCGCGCTGAAAAGCCGGGGTCATGCAGGCGCGCCCCCCGGCATTTATCAAGGTGGAACACGGCAGGTTGTGGTGAACGCCTTGGGACAGGGGGATAGGTTGCAACTCGCCAATTGGCCCGCAAATGTGACCCCCACGTGGGGCGATGACACGGCGTCAATTGACCTGTCTGGCGTGGTGCTCAGTCTTGGGGGGATGCTGCTGCTTTTGGATGTCTTTGCGACGCTTTGGATCACGGGGCGGCTTCGCACAACGGCGCGCGCATCAACGATGTCCAGCATTGCTGCGATGGTTCTTGCCGTTGCAATCAGCACGCCCCATGCGGGTGCAGCGCAAGCGACAAACAGCCCCGCCGATGTCGTCGCCGCCGCGGCCGAGGTCACATTGGCCCATGTTTTAACGGGCGATGCGCAATTGGACGCACTGGCGCGTGCGGGGCTGAGTGGGCTTTCAGACGCGCTTTTTGCCCGCACCTCGGTGGAACCTGCTTTGCCGGTCGGCGTTGATCTGGAACGGGACGCGCTGTCGGTTTACCCCATCCTTTATTGGCCGGTTTCAAGCGCGCAGGCCATGCCATCCCCCGCCGCTTACGACCGGTTGGCGCGGTATCTGGCGACTGGGGGATTGATCCTGTTTGACACGCGTGACGCGGGCGTTGGCGGCAATGGCCCTGAGGCGCGAAAGCTGCGCGCACTCGCCGCCCCCTTGGGTCTGCCGGCTTTGGATCCCGTGCCGAACGATCACGTGGTCACCCGCGCGTTTTACCTGTTGGATGCCTTTCCCGGCCGCCATTCTGGCCCGGTTTGGGCCGAAGCGTCCCCGCCGGATGCGCGCGCGGAAGAGGGCGTGCCGTTTCGCGTGCTCAACGATGGGGTCACGCCGGTGATCATTGGCGGCAATGATTGGGCGGGGGCCTGGGCGGTGCGTCCGGACGGGGCCCCGCTGTTGCCCGTGGGGCGGGGGCGCGCGGGGGATCGTCAACGGGAAATGGCGCTGCGCTTTGGGATCAATCTGGTCATGCATGTGCTGACTGGCAATTACAAATCCGATCAGGTTCACATCCCGGCGCTGTTGCAAAGGTTGGGGCAATGATGGGCGATATCTTTGGCGGAATGACAGGTTGGCAGATCTTTTTCGCCCCATGGGTGCCGCTGCCGCTGTTGTGGGGGCTGGCAAGTGTTGCCACGCTGGTTTTGGCGATTGCGCTCTGGCGCGGCCTTTTGGGCTGGGCGCTGCGCGGTGTGGCGCTTGGGGCGCTTTTATTGGCCCTTGCCGGGCCGTCCGTACAGCTTGAAACCCGCGATCCGTTGCCCGATGTGCTGGTCGCCTTGGTGGATGAAACCGCATCGCAAACCCTTGGGCCCCGAATGGCCCAGACCGAACAGACCTTGGCATGGCTGGAAGAGGTGGCCACGCTGGCCGGAGCAGAATTGCGTGTGCGTCGTGTCGGGGATGGGGCGGACGGGCAGGGTACACGCGTTGCCCCCGACCTTGATGCCGCTTTGGCGGATGTGCCCGCAGATCAGCTTGCCGGGGTTATGATCTTGTCAGATGGCGCGGTGCGTGATGCGGGCCAACTTGCGGGCCGCGCAGCCACCCTTCCCGCCCCTGCGCACCTGTTGATGACCGGCAGACGCACCGCTTGGGATCGCCGCCTTGTGGTTAAAGAAGCCCCCCGGTTTGCTGTGACCGGAGAGGAAATCACCCTGCGCCTGCGCGTTGAAAACCTCGGCCCCGCGCCCGACCTGCCCGCCGAAATCACCCTGTCTGTGGATGGCGATGCGCCGACCCGCCACCGGGTGCGGGTGGGGCGCGATCTGACCCTGCCGCTCACGCTGGATCATGGCGGCGAGACGGTGGTGCATCTGGCGCTGACCCCGCTGGACGGCGAGCTGACCGACCGCAACAACCAAGCCGCCCTTCGCATCAATGGCATCCGTGATCGTCTGCGGGTGTTGTTGGTTACCGGCGCGCCGCACCCCGGTACACGCACGTGGCGGAACCTTTTGAAATCAGATGCTTCTGTTGATTTGGTGCATTTCACGATCCTGCGCCCGCCCAACAAACAAGACGGCGTGCCGGTCAATGAACTCAGCCTGATCCCGTTTCCAACCCAAGATCTTTTCATCGAGAAAATTGACGAATTTGACCTGATCATCTTTGATCGTTATCGCCTGCGGGGGATCTTGCCGGGGGTCTATCTGGAAAGCGTGCGCCACTATGTTGAAGACGGGGGTGCTGTGCTGGTGGCTGCAGGGCCAGAGTTTTCCGGGGCCGAAAGCCTGTCGCGTTCCCCCTTGGGCGACGTGCTGCCCGCCCGCCCCACGGGCCGTGTGGAAGAGGGCGAAGTGACACCTGAACTCAGCGACATTGGCCTGCGCCATCCCGTGACCCAAGCGCTGTCCGGCGCTGGTGATTGGGGCCCGTGGCTGCGCCATCAGGATCTTGACGTCACGGGCGGGCAGGTGGTGATGCAAACGCCCGAAGGGGCCGCCCTTTTGGCGCTGGACCGTGTGGGTGAAGGGCGTGTTGCACTGCTTGGATCTGATCAGGTCTGGCTTTGGGCGCGCGGATATCAGGGTGGCGGGCCGCAGCTGGAACTTTTGCGCCGTTTGGCCCATTGGATGATGGGTGAACCCGAGCTTGAGGAAGAGGCGCTGCGCACTTTTGAGGCCGAAGGCCAGCTGATGATCCAGCGCCAGACCCTGTCGCCCACAGCCGCCCCGCTTGCGGGGGTCCGCCCCGACGGCAGCAGATTTGCGCTTGCGATGCAGCCCGATGGGCCAGGGCGGTTCGTCGCCAAACTGCCAGACGGCCCCGCCGGTGTGTACCGCTTTTCGCAAGGGGATCAATCGGTTGTGGCTGTGCTGGGCGAAGCCGCTCCACTTGAATTTGCCGCCCCCTTGGCTGACCCCGCCCCGCTCACGCCGTTTGTCACAGAAACCGGCGGACGGGTCTGGTGGGTTGAGGATGGCATGCCCCGGTTGCGCCCCGTGCGGGCGGATCAGATTGCTGCGGGGCGCGGTTGGATCGGCTATACGCCGCGCGGCGCCTTTGTCAGCCGTGATCTGCGTGTGGCCCCGGCGTTGCCGCGCTGGGCGTGGCTGTTGATTGCGGCGGGGGGCATGTTGGCGGCGTGGTTATGGGAAGGGCGCGCGCGCACGGCTTATCGGGCGGGCAGCGACAGCACAAACATCTGATCAGACCAGCCGTCCCGGTTGCAACGCGCGCGAATATGCAGCTCAGCCACGCCTTTTGGCACGTCAATATTGCCAAGTGACCGGGTAAAAGGTTGTTCCTTTACATGAGGATGCGCCAGCACGCGCAGGCCAAGCGATGTGCCGTCGGGGGTGAACACCTCCCACCCATCCGCATAGTGATCCCAACCGCTGTCCGGGTGGCTGATCGTGACCGACAGGCTGTTGCCGTGCAGTTTTGCATCTTCCACCACGGGGAAATCCGCCCAAGCGGGCAGGGCAAAACTGAGGGGGGCGATCAGGGAAAGAAAATACCTCATTCCGGGTCTTCTTGTAGCAAGATCGTGCGGGATTGTGATGCAAATTCACGCCGCCACAGCACCAATATCGTGACCAAAGTGGCCGCGATCAACGTGCCCGGCCCGATCATCCACGCCAGCGCCGCCATCGCGAAATAAACCGATCGCAGCCCGCGATTATAGCTGCGCGCGGCGGTGATGTTCAGCTCGCCCGCCTTTTGTGCGCGCGGCATTGCGGCGGGATGATCTGGGTTGTTCGGAACCGAGGCCATCATCACCGCAGAGTAGCCAAACAACCGGTGTGACCACATGAATTTCAAGAACGCATTTGTCAGAAAAACCAACGCTAGCAGGATCTTAACCTCCCACACCAAAGCGGGGGCATCGGTTTGGGTCAGGTTCTGCGCAACGCCCTGAAGCTCTTCGGTTTTGCCCAAAAGCGCCAAACCACCGCCAATGGAAATCATCGTGGCGGACGCGAAAAACGTGGTGCCTTGGCGCAATGTGCCCAAAATAGCGCTGTCAAATATGCGCGGCTGGCGGGTGATCATTTGCACCATCCAATCGCGCCGATAACGCGCCATTAAGGATGACACCGATGGGGTGGTGGATGAGGGGTTTTCAATCCGCCAGCCGATCACAATCCAAGAGATCAGGATCAGGGCGACAGCAGAGCCATCCAAGGGGGAAAACAGGGCGATACGGTCAGCTAAGGTCATGTCAATTGCATAGTCTGTTCTTCTTGGCTTGCCAAATCCGTAAATTGGTTATAATTTATTACCAATCCATACAGCGAGGCTTTCTCAATGCAAATGCCCAAGCCAAGTGACCAGATTTTGGCCCGTAAATCCCAGATTGTGGCCCGCCTTCAGGCAGTGCTGCCCAAAGGGGCGGTGATCCATGACCCGATCCAGACCCGCGTTTACGAATGTGATGCGCTGACGGCTTATAAATGCCCGCCGCTTTGCGCGGTTTTGCCGGCCAGCACGGCCGAGGTGTCGGCGGTGATGAAGGTCTGTTTTGAAGAAGGCGTGCCGGTGGTGCCGCGCGGGGCGGGGACCTCGCTTGCGGGGGGGGCGCTGCCCACGGCGGATTCGGTTATTCTCGGCGTGGCACGGCTTACGGACGTGATTGAGGCGGATTACGACAACCGCTTTATCCGCGTGCAAAGCGGGCGTACCAACCTGTCGGTGACCGGCGCGGTTGAGGAAGAAGGGTTCTTTTACGCGCCCGATCCGTCCAGCCAATTGGCCTGTGCGATTGCGGGCAATATCGCGATGAATTCGGGCGGGGCGCACTGTCTGAAATACGGCGTGACCACCAACAACCTGTTGGGCGTGACCATGGTGATGGCTGACGGTGAAGTGGTTGAAATTGGCGGCGCGCATCTGGACGCGGGCGGGCTGGATCTTTTGGGGCTGATCTGCGGATCTGAAGGGCAATTGGGCATCGTGGTTGAGGCGACCCTGCGCATTCTCGCCAAGCCCGAAGGGGCGCGCCCGGTGCTTGTGGGTTTTGACAGCAACGAGGTTGCAGGCGCCTGTGTGTCCGACATCATCAAGGCCGGTATCCTGCCGGTTGCGATCGAATTTATGGACCGTCCGGTCATTCGCGCCACCGAAGATTTCGCCAAAGCGGGATACCCCGATTGCGAGGCGCTGTTGATCATTGAGGTCGAAGGATCGGACGCTGAGATTGACGACCAGCTGTCGCGCATCATCAAAATCGCGCGCACCCACAACCCTGTTGAACTGCGCGAAAGCACTTCGGCCGCCGAAAGCACCGCGATCTGGCTGGGGCGTAAATCCGCCTTTGGTGCCATGGGGCAGATCAATGATTACATGTGCTTAGATGGCACAATCCCGGTCAGCGCGCTTCCTGTTGTGTTAAAGCGCATTGGCGAGATGAGCGCAGATTACGGCCTTGCCGTTGGCAATGTGTTTCACGCGGGCGATGGCAACATGCACCCGCTGATCCTGTTTGATGCCAACAAGCCCGGTGATCTTGAGAAATGCGAAGCCCTTGGCGCGGACATTCTTAAGCTGTGTGTTGAGGTCGGCGGCTGCCTGACCGGTGAACACGGGGTGGGCGTTGAAAAACGCGATCTGATGCGCACGCAATACACGGATGAAGATCTGGACATTCAGCTGGCGGTGAAGGACGTGTTTGACCCGAAATGGATTTTGAACCCGGCCAAAGTATTTCCTTTGTCGACCACTGAAACGCGGCGCGGATAAGGGGCTTTGCCCCTCGCGCTTTGCGCTCACCCCAAGGTATTTGAGGCAAGAAAATGATGACACCCACACGAGAAGCGGAACTGGCCGATCTGATTTCCGCCGCGGCAGAGCCTTTGCATATTCAGGGCGGGGGGACGCGCGACATTGGCAGCCCGGTTGAGGGGCTGAAACTGTCCACTGCGGGTCTTTCTGGGGTCAGCCTGTATGAACCGGGTGCGCTGACATTGGTCGCGGGGGCCGGTACGCCGGTGGATGAGATCAACGAGTTGTTGGCCAAAGAAGGCCAGCGTTTGGCGTTTGAACCGATGGATCACCGCGCGCTTTTGGGCCGCACAGGCACGCCAACCATCGGCGGCATTATGGCCACCAACACCTCTGGTCCGCGCCGTATTCAGGTGGGGGCGGCGCGCGATTTCTGTCTTGGTGTGCGGTTTGTGGACGGGCAGGGGCGGATCCTGAAAAACGGTGGCCGCGTGATGAAAAACGTGACTGGCTATGACCTTGTAAAGCTTATGTGCGGCAGCTGGGGCACCTTGGGTGTGATCAGTGAGGTCAGTCTAAAGGTCCTGTCGATCCCGGAAACCGAGGCCACATTGATCTGCCACGATCAAAGCGCCAGCCGTGCCGTGGCCAGCCTGTCCGCCGCTTTGGGGTCGCCTTTTGATGTGACGGGGGCGGGGTTTGTGAACGGTGAAACCCGCGTGCGCATCGAAGGGCTGGAAGGCTCGGTTGCTTACCGCGCGGGGGCGTTGCAAGACAGCGTTCTGCCCGGATTTGAGGTGGTGACAGGTGTGGCGTCCGCCGCAAAATGGGATGAACTGCGCGATGTCACCCCTTTTGCGGGGCGCGAAGGGGCGGTTTGGCGGATCTCGCTTAAACCCTCAGACGGTCCGGCGTTGGTGGATGCCTTGGCGCCGCTTGCACCAGAGGCGATTTATGACTGGGGCGGGGGCCTCGTGTGGATCATGTTGCCGGGCACATCCGCCTTGGATGCAAATGCCGTGATGATCCGCGCAGAAGTTGCCCGATTGGGCGGTCACGCGACCCTTATTCGCGGTTCAGATCAGGCCCGAAAAAACGCACCGGCCTTCCCGCCAGAACCCGCGCCAATTGCCGCACTCGCCCAAGGCTTGCGCGCCAAATTTGATCCACGCGGGGTGTTTAACCCCGGCTTGATGGGGGCCTGATCATGCAGACCAATTTCACCAATGAGCAGATGAAAGACCCGGCGATTAAACGCGCCAACGAGATTCTAAGGTCCTGTGTTCATTGCGGTTTTTGTACCGCCACTTGCCCCAGCTATCAAGTGCTGGGGGATGAGCTCGACAGCCCGCGTGGCCGGATTTACCTGATCAAAGATATGCTAGAGGCGGGGCGTGCGGCGGATAAAAAAACCGTAGAGCATGTGGACAAATGCCTGTCTTGTCTGGCCTGCATGTCGACCTGCCCATCGGGGGTGCATTACATGCACCTGATTGACCACGCGCGCGCCCATATTGAAGCGACGTATAAGCGCCCGTTGTTTGATCGCCTGTTGCGCTGGGCGCTGGCCAATATCATCCCTTATCCACGGCGTTTTCGTCTGGCGATGAACGCCGCACGTCTGGGGCGGCCTTTGCGAAAATTCATGCCCGATCCACGCCTGACCGCGATGTTGGAAATGGCGCCACCCAAGCTGCCCAAACCCAGCCCAAATGACGCGCCACAAGTGTTTCCGGCCAAAGGCGTGCGCAAAAAACGTGTCGCAATGTTGACGGGCTGTGCGCAAAAGGCGTTGGACACCGACATTAATGATGCCACCATCCGCCTGCTCACCCGATTGGGGTGCGAGGTGGTGGTGGCCAAAGACATGGGCTGTTGCGGCGCGCTGACGCATCACATGGGCAAAGTGGACGCAAGCCACGCCCAAGCGGGGGCCAATATCAACGCCTGGATGAAGGAGGCGCGCGGCGAGGGATTGGACGCGATTGTGATCAACACCTCTGGCTGCGGCACCACGGTCAAAGACTACGGTCATATGTTTGCGCGGGACCCTCTGGCCGAAGACGCCGCCAAAGTCGCTGAATTGGCGATGGATGTGAGCGAGCTGTTAATCACCCTTGAGATCCCGGAAACCAAGATGAACAAGCGTGTCGCCTATCACGCTGCGTGTTCCTTGCAACACGGCCAACAGATTAAAACGCATCCCAAAACCCTTTTGAAACGGGCCGGGTTTGAGGTGGTGGAACCCGCCGATGCCCATCTGTGTTGTGGGTCCGCTGGTACCTATAATCTGATGCAGCCTGAAATCTCATCCGAGCTAAAACGGCGCAAAGTCAGAACCTTAGAGGCGAAAGCGCCAGAGATCATCGCCGCTGGGAACATTGGCTGCATGATGCAGATCGGGTCGGGCACCGGGGTGCCCGTGGTGCACACGGTAGAGCTTTTGGATTGGGCAACTGGTGGGCCGCAGCCGCGCAAGCTTTCGGAGGCTTAAGGGGAATTAATCGCCAATTAACCACGTCTTAACAGTTTTTCGTTTTCCTGAACCAGATTTGCCCCTAAGGTCGAAGGACAAGAGGGCAAAAAGCCCCGGTTTGAGGCAGAGATATGAAGAAACTGATCGCGTTGCTCGCGATGGTCCTGTGGTTCGCAGGCCCATTGGGGGCGTCCGACCCGTCCCCATTGCGCAAAATGATGACCGCCGACGAAGGTCGCGGCTGGGAAGGCGTGGGCCGCTTGAATATGAGCGGTGAAAGCTTTTGCACAGGCGCTTTAATTGCGGAAAACCTGGTGCTGACCGCCGGGCATTGTCTGTTTGATAAGGTCACGGGCCGCGAATATGACCCCACCGAAATTGAATTTTTAGCGGGTTGGCGCAATGGACGCGCCTCGGCTTATCGCGGGGTGCGCCGCGCCGTTGTGCACCCGGATTTTGAGTTCAAAGACCTGAATAAAGCCGCCCGCGTGGTGAATGATCTGGCGTTGTTGGAACTGGATCAGCCGATCCGAAAATCATCGGTGAAACCGTTTGAAACCTTCCATCGCCCCCGCAAAGGGGCCGAAGTGGGTGTGGTGTCTTATGCCCATGACCGCGCCGAAAGCCCGGCGCTTCAGGAAATGTGTCAGGTGCTTGCGCGCCAATCTGGTGTCTTGGTGATGTCTTGCGAAGTGGATTACGGATCCTCTGGCGCGCCCGTTTTTGTTGTGGAAAATGGCGCCGCCCGGATTGTTTCGGTGATTTCCGCCAAGGCGACAGTGCGCGATATGCCGGTGTCATTGGGCACCAATCTTGAGGCCCCATTGGCCGAAATGCGCGCTATTTTGGCAAGCTCGGATGGGGTGTTTAACGCGATCCAACCCACCGCGCGCCGCATTCAAATTGAACCCAACCCGGATGGCGGTGCGAAATTCATTCGGCCATAGGTTTTGATGATGACAATCTTGCGTGCTTTTTGTCTGTTTATCGCCCTGCTTGGTGTCGGATTTCCTGTCTGGGCAGACACTGCGTCAAATTCCGATGCGGGGCTGCGCCGTTTGACATTGCGTCAGGACCTGCTGGGGTTTGAGGCGGTTGGCCGGCTTGATTTCGCCACGGGTGGGTTTTGCACCGGGGTGCTTGTCGCCAGTGATCTGGTGCTGACCGCTGGCCATTGTTTGCGTGATGCGGCGCGTTTGGGGCATGTGGATGGCACCCGTTTTCGCGCGGGGCTGCGGGACGGCGAGGCGATTGCGATACGAAGCGCAAAGGTCGCGGTTCTTCATCCGAACTATAAACCTTTTCAGGGCGTTACCGAGGCAAACATTCGATCAGATATTGCACTGATTCAACTGGACAGTCCGATCCCAACGGCCACCGCCGCACCTTTTGCGGCTGATCGATTGCCGCCAAGCGGGCGCAAGGTTTCGGTTGTCAGCTATGCACGGGGACGTGCGCAGGCCCTGTCACGTCAGGCGGAATGCTCTGTTCTTGGGCGGCAACAGGGACTTTTGGCGTTCAACTGCAACGTCACTTTTGGATCGTCCGGTGCGCCGGTGTTTGACACCTCTGGTCGCCGTCCGCGTATTATTTCGCTGATCTCGTCCGGCGGGCGTTCCGAGACCGGGGTGATCGCCTTTGGGATGGAGCTTTCTGCGCGGTTGGGGGAAGTGAAACAAGCCCTGCGTGTGGGGCGTGGCGTCTTGCGGACAACTCAAACGGGTCCGGGTACGCCACCGCAAAGGGTGCAAGCGGGCGAACGCAACAACACCGGCGCGCGTTTTGTGCGCCCGTAAGTCAGACAAATTCTGCCCCCCTTGAACCCGAAAATATCCTTCCTAAATCTATGAGACGGGCGCCGAATGTCGGGCCCGTAACCTGCCTGTCCCCAAGGGGAAGGCGCTCACTTGATTGTCGCTTTTAGAAAGGACACCCAAATGCGAAATTTTGACCTGACACCGCTGAACCGTGCCACCGTAGGCTTTGACCAAATCGCTGATCTGATGGACCGCGTTTTGACAAATGATGTCAGTCGCGACAGCTATCCCCCTTACAACATTGAAAAAACCGACGACGATGCTTGGCGCATTTCGGTTGCCGTTGCCGGGTTCACCGAAGACGATTTGAATGTTGAGGTGAAGCAGAACTCGTTGCACATCACCGCGAAAAAAGCACCAGATGATGACAAGCGCACTTATCTGCACCGTGGCATCGCCACCCGCGCGTTTGAGCGTCGGTTCCATCTGGCGGACCATGTGCGCGTCACAGGTGCCAGCCATGCCCACGGGATGCTGCACATTGATCTGACCCGCGAAGTGCCCGAGGCGCTGAAACCGCGCCGGATTGAGATCAACGCCGCCAAAGCCGTTGAAAGCAAAGCGGTAGAGGTGTGATCCCCCGCTGACACTGTGACTGCCGAATACTGGGTGGGCGCAGAGGGGGATCTCTGCGCCCATTTTCTGTTTGTTTACGCGGGCGTTCCAGCGGCTTTGGGCGTGCGCTCCTGATGCAACAAATAAAAGCTTGCCCCAAGAATGATTGCAGTGCCCAGCCACATGGATCCGGTCGGCAAAAAGCCGAAGGCGACAAAACCGAGGATCACGTTAAAGGGCAGTTTTAAGTGGTCAAACGGCTGCAAAAAGGCCGCGTCCGCCATCGAATAGGCCTGCACCAAAACATGCTGCGCAAGCGCGGTCAAAAGCCCGGCCCCAACCACCAACCAAACGGCCCCAGCAGGCAGGGTGAACCCGGACCCAAGGGCCAGCCCAGCGTTGATTGGTGTGAGCAGCAGCAACAGGTAGATGGTCACGGTTTCGGTGCGGTCGCGGTGGGTCAGAAATTTGGTCACAACCGAACTTGCGGCCCAAAGTGCTGCCGCCCCAACCGGTAAAAGTGCTGTGATCTGAAAGCGATCTGACCAAGGTTCCAGAATAATCGCGCCCCCTAGAATGCCCAAAAGGACTGCGCCCCAACGGTGCAAAGACACCTCTTCGCGCAGGAAAATACCCGCCCCAAAAGTGACGAAAAATGGCGACAGCATGATCAGTGCAATCGCCTGCCAAATCGGCACATGGGCCAACCCCATGGTCCAAAGCTGCACGCCGCCCGCCGCCAGCGCCACCCGCAACACATGCAGACCAATCTGATCGGTTTTAAGCGCGCCGTGATGGCGTAAAATCCATGGAAGGTAAAACCCTAAGGCAATGAAATACTGCCAAAAAGTGACCGAAGCCGCGGCGGCCCCGTTTAACATGGTGGCCCCCTGAAGCGCCGTGTTCACCAGTGCAAATGTGGCACCGGCCATAACCATCAGCCCGGCGGCTTTGATGGGGGTTGGGATCGTCTGGATCATGGCGTTGTCCTTTCCTCTTCACGCACGTGACCCAAGGCAGAAGGACAGGGGCAGGGGCCACGCCAAAGGCGGACCCGCAGACCCAACATCCATTCTCTTTCATCCGGACTTTCAGGCGTATCCAGCAAAGATGTATCGGAGTTTTTCTGCCTCTCACCTTTGGTGAGAACGCAAAATCCGATGCAGTCTTCAATCGGCGCTGGAAACGCCTTAACCGTCGGCTCTGGAATTGCACCAGATCTGCTGACCCAAGTGTTTTTCTAAAAACACGTGGCGCTCGCGGGCTTGGGGATCTTGGTTTAATGGCCGCATTTTCAACCTTAACCCGTTTGAAAACGAGACAGATTGAGTGGTGACCCAAAACCCCCTTACCGCCGGTGGGGAATTTCACCCCGCCCTGAGAATGTTGCCACCCCGAAGGGCAGCGCGGCGACCCTAGGCGGGAAGGGGGGATGCGGTCAAGGCCATAAAAAAGGGGCGCCAAAGCCCCCCTTTTTCGTCCTATATCTGTGCGGTTTAAACCGACATGCAGATGTATTTCATCTCAAGGTAATCTTCGATCCCGTGGCGCGATCCTTCGCGGCCCAGACCCGATTGTTTCACCCCGCCAAATGGCGCAACTTCGGTTGAAATGATCCCGGTGTTCACGCCAACGATGCCATATTCCAGCTCTTCCGCGACTTTGTAAACGCGGCTTAAGTCTTTGGCATAGAAGTAAGATGCCAGACCAAAGATGGTGTCATTGGCCTGTGCAATCACATCATCCACGTCCTTGAATTTGAACAAAGGTGCCAGCGGTCCAAAGGTTTCATCCTGTGCAAAGGCCATCTCTTTTGTGGCGCCTTTCACGATGGTCGGTTCAAAGAAAAGCCCGCCCAAAGCGTGTTCCTTGCCGCCCAAAATCACTTCGGCGCCCTTGGATGTGGCGTCTGCGATATGGTCGCGCACTTTCTGCACGGCGGCCTCTGAAATCAGCGGGCCAAGGGCGATGCCTTCGTTTAATCCGTCCCCAACCGGAAGGGCCGCCACGGCGGTTTTCAGTTTCTCGGCGAAGGCATCGTACACGCCCTCTTGCACGTAAATCCGGTTGGCGCAGACGCAGGTCTGGCCATTGTTGCGGAATTTACAGGCGATGGCACCGATCACGGCCTCGTCCAGATCCGCGTCATCAAACACGATGAACGGCGCATTGCCGCCCAGCTCCATCGAGCATTTCATGACCTGATCGGCGGCTTGTTTCATCAAGATACGGCCCACTGCGGTCGACCCGGTAAAGGTCAGCTTGCGCACCGCGTGGTTTTCGCAAAACTCTTTGCCAATGTCGGACGCGCGCGAGGATGGCACCACGTTAAAGACACCCGCCGGGATGCCCGCACGTTCCGCCAAAACCGCCAAAGCGAGTGCGGACAGCGGGGTCAATTCCGCCGGGCGCGCCACAAATCCACAGCCCGCCGCAATCGCCGGGCCACATTTGCGCGTGATCATCGCGTTGGGGAAATTCCACGGGGTAATGGACGCCGCCACACCGATCGGCTGCTTGATTACCATCAGGCGTTTGTCAGGCTGATGACCAGGAATGGTCTCGCCGTAAATGCGCTTGGCCTCTTCTGCGAACCATTCGATGAAGGACGCGCCATAAGCGATCTCGCCCATCGCTTCGGCCAAAGGTTTGCCCATTTCAGCGGTCAGAATGGTGGCCAGATCGCCCTGATTTTCCATCATCAATTCAAACCAGCGGCGCAGGATATTGGCGCGTTCCTTGGCGGTGCGCTTGGCCCATTTGCGCCCTTCACTGTCAGCGGCAGAAATGGCGCGGGCCACTTCCACGCGGCTAAGGTCCGCGACCTGGGCAATCACGCTGTTTTGCGCGGGGTTGATCACGTCAAACGTGGCCCCATCATCGGCGGAAATCCATTCCCCGTTCACATAAGCGCGGGTTTCCACCAGCGACGGATCTTTCAACAGGCTTTTCAGCTCGCTTGCATTGGCGGTCATTTTGATCTCCCATAACACATGTGCTCTGGATGGCGCATCTTGCGGTTCACGTCCAGAAATTCACACGTTAAATAAAATAGGGCCTCTCCCATGGATCTCGACATAGCCTATGCAAATTCGGATTTCATCCCGAATGGTGCGGATTACCCAAAAAAATGGGAGAAATTGGCGACAGACCACTGTGCCACACACAAGATCCTTCGGTTGGATCAGGACTATGGCGAAGAACCTGCGAACAAGTTTGATCTGTTCTTGCCAGAGGATGCCCCAAAAGGCGTGCTGATTTTTGTGCATGGCGGCTATTGGATGGCGTTTGGGCGCAAGGATTTCTCTCATCTCGCGGCGGGTGCGCTGGCGCAGGGGTGGGCCGTGGCGATGCCGTCTTACACTTTGGCCCCCACCGCGCGGATTTCCCAGATCACAACCGAGGTCGCCACCGCGATTGACGTGATCGCAGATGAGGTGCCGGGGCGGGTCATCCTTGCAGGCCATTCGGCGGGCGGGCATTTGGTGGCCCGGATGAATTGCAGCGATGTGCCGCTGGCCTGCGCGAACCGTTTGCGCCACATCCTGTCGATCTCGCCCTTGGGGGATTTGCGCCCGCTGATGCAAACCACAATGAACGAGGTATTGCAATTGGACGCGGCCGAGGCGGCGGCGGAAAGCCCATGCCTAAACGCAAAGACCCGCGGGGTGACCACCACCGTTTGGGTCGGCGGCGATGAACGCCCCGCCTTTCTCGATCAAGCCCAAGGCTTGACGATGGCCTGGGACGAGGCCGATTTGGTCATCGCCCCAGACCGCCATCATTTTGATGTGATTGATGACCTGATCGCGCCAGACAGTTCCATGATCACCCGGATCTTGGCCCCTTAGCCACCAAAGCCAGAAAGCCCCTTAACATCAATGCCTTCCAGCACCGGAATCATCACATCGGCGCTGGCCCCTTTGGCTTGGATCAGGATCCGATTGTCTATGATGCCTGACAATTCACCGTCTTGATTAAGGTATTTCATCCGGCCCACACGCTCTAGCTTCATGCCCATCAACCCGGCACTGCCCAGCATTCCGGCCAGCGCGCCCACCATTGGATTGTCCGCCATAAGGGTGATTGTGAACCGCTCATCCCCCATCGAATAACTCGCCTCGGCGCCCGCACCGCCGCCCATCATGGCAAGCCCGGCGGTCATTTCGGTCGACACTTCGCGCGTCCACCCCTCAGGGGCGTCAGGCAGAAAAGTGGTCAAAGACGCGGTGTTCTGCGCCTTGATCAATTGCCGGGCAAAATCCAGCTCTTCCATCGCGTATTTCAGATCCCCATCCTGATACGCCTTCAGCGCGCTTTCCAAGGTGTCAGTGACATCATCCGCCAGAGCGGCCGTTGGCAAACCCAATGCGGCCACACAGATCAGCATGCGGGTGGTTTTGAAAAATTTGGTCATCTTAGTTCCCTTACTTTCTAAAAAGATGTTTTTAATCAATCGTTTGGGCAAAGCGATCCACCCATGTGGGCAGCGTATCCCCCGTGGCCGCACGTGCAGAATACACCCCACGCGCAATGGCCCGCGCAAGACAAGTTGCCGCCGCATGCCCCAACCGAAGCGCGTCAAATCCGGGGTCGGGCAGGGGGATTTTCCCCGTGGCGGCCGCAAAAATCAGATCGCCATCAAAGGGCGTGTGGCTGGGGTGAATGGCCCGCGCCATGCCGTCATGGGCGGCGGTGGTTAGCCGTTTGGCCTGCGCTTGTGTCAGGTCTGCGTCCGTGGCGATGATCGCGATGGTGGTGTTTTCACCCAAAGCGGCCTCGGGGCGCGGCTCATGGCTTGGGTCATGTTGCCCCATGCCGCGCGCGCCAAACTCACCTCCCTCATCTAGACCCATCTCCCAAGGTGCGGCCCAAAATTCCGGCCCGCCGCCCATTGTGACCGCGCCCAAGGCGTTCACGGCAACCAAAGCGCCGACCGTAATGCCACAGTCCAGAACCAAAGACGCGGACCCAAGCCCGCCCTTTAACCCGTCCACCGTGGCCCCGGTGCCGGCCCCAAAGCTGCCCAATGAGAAATCCACCGATGCATTGCCCAACGCCGCACGCCCTAAACCCTTATACGGGTTTGGATCCCAAACCTTATCGCCCCCATTCAGCAAATCAAACAGGATCGCACCGGGCACAATCGGCACGCGCTGATCACCAACCTGAAACCCGCGATCTATGTCGCGCAATGCATCCGCCACACCGGACGCCGCATCCAGGCCAAAAGCCGACCCACCTGACAAGACCAACGCATCCACCTGCTGCACCAGTTTATCCGGCGCCAAAAGATCCGTTTCCCGCGTGCCGGGGGCACCCCCCATCACATGAACCGCCGCCGTAAAAGGCGCATCCCCCACCAAAACCGTTGCCCCGGTTTTTACTTGATGATCCTCGGCATTGCCAACCCGCAACCCCGCCACATCAGTGATCAAATTCCGCACGCCCGGTTTCATGCGATCCTCCTTATTCTTGCCTCAAATATCCTGGGGTGAATGCCGCAGGCAGAGGGGCAACGCCCCTAACCCCCTAAATACAGCGCCCGCCGTCCACCTCCATCGCCACCCCCGTGACCATGCTCGCCTCATCTGAACACAGAAAACACGCCGCATTTCCCATGTCTTCCGGGGTGGAAAATCGTCCAATTGGGATCGACGCCAAAAACTTCGCGCGCATCTCGGGCGTGTCTTCCCCCATAAAACTCGACAACAGCGGCGTGTCGCCCGCCACCGGACAAATCGCATTTGTGCGCACCCCAAACGGGGCCAGTTCCACCGCCATCGTTTTCGTCGCCGTGATCATCCAACCCTTTGATGCATTGTACCAATTCAGGTTTGGGCGCGGGCTTAACCCGGCGGTAGAAGCAACGTTTAAAATCGCACCCGACCCCGCCGCTTTCATGCCTGGCACAAAGTGGCGCGCGGTCAGGAAAACCGATTTTGCATTCACAGCAAGCACGCGGTCGAACTCGTCTTCCGTGACCTCTTCCATCGGTTTGGGCAGATGGGTGATGCCGGCGTTGTTGACCAGAATATCAACTTTGCCCCACAGCCCCTGCGCGGCCTTGGCCATTGCCGCCACGCTGTCATTTGCGGCCACATCCACAAGCTGCGCGACCCCGCCGACCTCATCCGCCACGACTTTGGCCAGATCACAGTTCAGATCAGCCACCATCACTTTGGCGCCCTCGTGCGCAAATTTGCGCACAATCCCTGCGCCAAACCCAGACGCGCCGCCCGTTACAATTGCCGTTTTTCCGTCCAGTCTCATAGCATTCCCTCCAAGGTCATCCCGCGTGCTGTCAGCCAGAGCTTGCGCCCCATTTCATCGGTTTTCAAGCCCGATCGCAGGTGGTTTCACTCAGCCGCGCGGCACCTGCCATGTGATCTTGTTCACCCCTGCAAACCGACCAAACCGCGCCAGTTCTGCGTCCAATTTGGCCCAGCGTGCAGCCCCCCAGCGCACCGTGGTTTCCGACCAAAATCCGGTCACGTCAAGCTCGCCTTTGGCACGATCCGCCTTCAGTTCCAACCGTCCGACAAACCGCGCCCCTTCGAGCAACGGATAGACATAATAGCCCCAAATCCGCTTGGCTTTCGGCACAAACATCTCGTTGCGATAGGCAAAGCCAAACAGCTTTTCCAATCGAATCCGGTCGCGGATCAGCGGGTCAAACGGGTTTAAAATACGCAGCCGGGTGGTGGGCGCGGGGGCCGATTTCAGCCGCGTTTCGATGTCGGGATGGGCCACTCCGGGGTAGGACGATCCATCCGCGCAGGTGACCTCAATCGGGACCAAATCAGCGGTTTTTAGGATCCAGTTCTTCGCCTCTTTTGCGCTCATCACATCCCAAAATCGCTGAACTTCCCCTTGGGTGCCAAAGCTGATCCGGTCGATTGCAGACCGGCCCAGCCAATCCAATGCCTCCGCGTCTGTGCTGCGGGTATGGGCGGGAAAAACACGTTCCGCCAGATCGTAAAACTTTACAAAATTCTCGCGGTGACAGGTGGCCAAATCCCCCGCATACCACAGCTGATCCAAGGCTTTTTTATGTGGCGGGCGTGTCCACATTTCACGAGATTCTGATTTGGTATCAAAGGCATGTGTGGATAGGGCACCTTCGGTGCGGATGCGCGCGACGATCTGGGCCACCTGTTCCTTTCCAAGGCCGGATTTGCTCCAATCGCTGTGCGCATAATAGGCCCCCAGCCGGTCAAACTGTAGCCCCCAATAGGGCAGGACATCCGCCGCAATCAGGCTGGCATCATGGGTGAAATGTTCAAATACATCGCGCGCGCGCAAATGATCCCACACCGCCCCTTCGCGGTAATTTTGATTGCGCGACCACAGGATGTGATTATGCGCGCGGGTCACATTGCGGATCGTGTCGATTTGCACAAATCCAAGCCGGTTGATGATGTCCATCAGATCATAGGCCCCGGTGGGCGTGTCCGCCAAAGCATTGGTCCAGATCCACAACCTTCGCGCATCCGCATTGGACAACTTCAGCGGCTTACCCATGCTTGGCCGCCACCGTTTTCAACACAGAAAACCCATAAAGCGCCTCAAATCCCTTTTCGCGCCCGTGACCCGATTTTCCCACGCCGCCGAACGGCAATTCAACCCCGCCGCCCGCGCCGTAATTGTTGATGAACACTTGGCCCGCGCGAAGACGCTTCGCCAACCGCATTTGCCGCGCGCCATTCTCAGTCCAGACGCTTGCGACTAGGCCAAAATCGGTGCCATTGGCAATTGCCACCGCGTCTTCTTCGGTGTCAAAGGGGATCACCACCTGTACCGGGCCAAAAACCTCGTTCCGCGCCAACGGGTGATCGGGCGGCACGTCGGAAAAAAGGGTCGGCGCCACGTAATGCCCGCCCTTGGGGGCGTCTTCGATGATCCTGCCTTGCCCCGCCACAGTCAGGTCCTTACCCTCAGCGAGAAACCCGGTCACAATCTGTTTTTGACGCGCAGATATCAGCGGCCCGACGTTCAAATCAGCCTCGGCTGGCCCCACGCGTAAGTCGCCATAAGCTTTGCCCATGCGCGCCACAACCTGATCGTAAACGCCGCGCTGAACCAATACGCGCGACGAGGCCGAACAGGTCTGGCCCGCGTTTTGAATGCAGGCCCCGACAAGAAACGGCAAAGCCGCGTCCAGATCCGCGTCATCAAACACCAGCTGCGGGGATTTCCCGCCAAGTTCCAGCGTCACCGGTACCACATTCTGCGCCGCCGCCGCTTGCACCAAGCCCCCCACGGGCACCGATCCGGTGAAACTGATGTGCTGCACGCCGGGGTGCGCTGACAGGGCGGCGCCAGCCTCGGCCCCAAGCCCCGGCACCACGTTTAATGCACCCGCAGGCAAGCCTGCCTCTTGGGCCAATCGTGCAAAGGCAAGCGCTGTCAAACAGGCTTCCTCAGCGGGCTTTAAAACGCAGGCGTTGCCCATCGCCAACGCCGCCCCAACCGAGCGGCCAATGATTTGCATCGGATAATTCCACGGCACAATATGGCCCGTCACGCCGTGCGGTTCGCGCAAGGTGTAAACGGTGTAGCCATCCAGATAAGGGATTGTTTCGCCGTGGATTTTATCCGCTGCCCCGCCGTAAAATTCCAGATAGCGCGCAAGCGCAATTGCGTCATTTCGCGCTTGGGTCAGCGGTTTGCCCACATCGGCGGCCTCAAGGGTGGCCAGATCTTCCACATGGGTTAACACCAATTGGCCAATACGGGTCAGAATGCGCCCGCGCTCCAGCGCGCTCATTCGTCCCCAGTCGCCCGCCAAGGCCCCCTCGGCGGCGTGCACAGCGGCGTTAATATCCGCCTCTGATCCCCGTGCAATTTCGCACATCTCTGCGCCGGTCGAGGGGTTTTCAAGGGACAATTTGCCCCCCTCGGCCTGTCGCCATTCACCGCCTATGAAAATCTCGGTTGGGTCAAACCATAAACTGTCCATCTTGGGCCTCCTGCCACGCTGCGGGGATGACCGGGGCCGCGCCGATCAGCGATTTTGTGTAAGAATGTTGGGGGGCGGAAAACACATCGTGCGTGTCGCCCTGTTCGACGATTTCACCCGCGCGCATGACCAGCACCCGGTCGGTGATCCCGCGCACCACGCCAAGGTCGTGACTGATGAACAGATAGGCCAAGCCGCGCCGCGCCTGAAGATCCGCCAACAGATCAAGGATTTGCGCGCGGACCGAGACATCAAGGGCGGACACTGCCTCGTCCAACACCATCAATTCCGGTTCCAAAATCAACGCGCGGGCAATGGCGATGCGCTGACGTTGCCCGCCGGAAAACTCATGCGGATAGCGGTGCATCGTGTCTGCGTCCAACCCCACATCGGCCAAAACGTCCCGCACACGGTCGCGCCAATCATCGGGCCGCCCGGTCAAGTGAAAGGGTTCTGCGACCAGCCGCTCCACCGTCCAGCGGGGATTGAAACTGCCGTAAGGGTCTTGGAACACCACCTGCAATCCGGTGCGCCGCTTTGGGTCCATTTTCGGCGTGACAGCTTGGCCGTTTAACAAGATCTCGCCGCCTTGCAGCGGTTCCAATCCCAAAATTGCGCGGGTCAGCGTGGATTTTCCACAGCCACTTTCCCCAACCAAACCAAGGCTTTCGCCCTTTTGCAACGTGAAGCTCACCCCGTTCACGGCACGAAATTTTGGTGCGGGGCCAAAGAGCGACGTGCGGGGCAAGCTATAGTCGCGCACCGCATTTCTGACCTGCAAAAGTGCGGCCTCTGACGGTTCTGCTGCGCGTGCCGGGTGGTGGCTTGAGGCGGCAAAAAGTGCCCGCGTATAGGGGTGGGACATGCCGCGAAACAGCGCCTCGGTTGGGCCTTGTTCGACAATCACACCCGATTTCATCACCGCCACATGGTCGGCCATGCCCGCGACCACAGCAAGATCATGGGTGATGAGAAGCAGCCCCATTTGCTCTTCTTCTACCAGCTCTTTCAACAGATCAAGGATCTGCGCTTGGGTGGTCACATCCAGCGCCGTTGTCGGTTCATCCGCGATCAAAAGGTCCGGGTGCAGGGCGATGGCCAGCGCGATACAGACCCGTTGTCTCTGGCCGCCCGACAGCTCATGCGGGTAACGATCCAGTAGAAACTTGTCTTGTGGAAGGCCAACGCGGGTCAGCTTTTGCGCGGCAATTTCCATTGCCTCAGTCCGTGTGGCCTGACCATGAATGATCAGCGTTTCCGCGACTTGATCACCGATGGTTTTCACCGGGTTCAGTGCGCTCATCGGTTCTTGGAAAATCATGGACATGCGGTTGCCGCGCAGGGCGCACATCGCTTTGTCATTGCCGTGGGGCAGGGGGGTGCCGTCGATTTCCATCACCCCGTTGGTTGCCGATCCGCGCGGCAACAGATCCATCAACGCAAGCGCGGTCATCGACTTGCCCGACCCGCTTTCCCCGACCAGACCAACCACTTGACCGGGGGCAATCTCAAGGTCCACGTCCCGCAGGATTTGGCTGTCATGGATCGACAAGGACAGGTTGCGAATGGAAATCATGCCCGCGCCCTTCTGATCCGGGGATCGAGCAAATCACGCAGCCCGTCGCCCATCAGATTAAGCCCCAAAACCATCATCACAATCGCCAGCCCCGGCGTGATCGCAAGGCGCGGCGTGGTATAGATCATGGTCTGCGCGTCCGCCAGCATGCGCCCCCAGCTGGGGGTCGGGGGTTGGGCGCCAAGACCCACGTAACTTAACCCCGCTTCGGCCAAAATGCCGAGTGAGAATTGAATGGTTCCCTGCACAATCAATAGGTTGGCAATGTTAGGCAGGATGTGTTCGGCGCTGATCCGGGGGATGGATTTGCCGGACACGCGTGCGGCCATGATGAAATCAAGGGTCCAGATGCTCATGGCACCGCCACGGGCCACACGGGCAAAAACGGGGATGTTAAAGATGCCAATCGCAAGGATTGCGTTGGTGGCGGATGGCCCAAACGTGGCGGTGATCAGGATTGCGATCACCAGCGAGGGGAAGGCAAAGATCAGGTCATTTCCGCGCATAATCAGCTCGTCCAACCACGATCCGCGCCGGGCGGCGGCGGCCAATCCCAGCGGCACACCGATGCACATGCCAATGCCCACCGCGATCACCGCCACCGCGATTGAGGTGCGCGCGCCGACCATCAGCATGGACACAAGATCACGACCAAAATGATCCGTTCCCAGCCAAAACTCCATGCTGGGGGGGCGCAGTTTGGACGAGATGTTCAGCACCTCAACGTCATAAGGCGTCCAGAGAAACGACAAGAGGGCGGCGGCGAGGAAAAGCGTGCTTAAGCCTGCACCGATCCAAAGCTGAGGGGGCAAGCGGGTCATGCACGCCGCCTTAATCGCGGATCCACCAGCGCATAGGTGATGTCGACCAGAAAGGTCACAAGGATCACGGCGAAGACCAAAAGCATGACCACGCTTTCCACCACCACCAAATCGCGCTGGGTGATCGCTTGGAAAATCAGCCGCCCAAGGCCGGGCAGGAAAAACACGTTTTCAATGATGATGGCGCCGGCCAGAAGGAAACTGAATTGCAGCCCGATGATGGTCAGCACCGGGATCAGCGCGTTGCGCAGCGCGTGGCGGCGGGTGGCTTGGCTCATGCTCAGCCCCTTGGCGCGGGCGGTGCGGATGTAATCTTGGTGCAGGGTTTCAAGTAAGGACGAGCGCATGACGCGGGCCAAGATCGACGCCTGCGGCAGGGCCAGTGCAATGGCGGGCAGGGTCAGCGCCTTGAGCCCGGCAAAAAGCCCCGCGTCCCAGCCCGGAAAACCGCCCGCCGAGAACCAGCGAAGTTGGATCGCAAAAACCAAAACCAGCAGCATCGCAAACCAGAAATTTGGCACCGCCACGCCCAATTGCGTGGCCCCCATGATGCCGAAATCGGCCACGCCACCACGGCGGCTGGCGGCGATCATGCCGATGGGCACGGCGATCATGGTTGAAAGGATCAAGGCGTAAAGGGCAAGCGGCAAGGACACCTGAACCCGCTCTAGCACCAATTCCGACACCGCCACGCGGTAGGTGTAGGATGTGCCGAAATCGCCGGTGAGCATGCCGCCAATCCAGCCCAAATAGCGGGTCAGAAAGCTGCCGTTCAGGCCCAATTCCTCGCGCAGCGCCGCCACCGTATCGGGCTCGGCGTTCAGGCCCAACATGAAGGAAGCGGGATCCCCCGGCACCACCTCGATCATCGCGAAAATCACCCAAGAGGCCACCACAAGGCTAAGGCCCAAAGACAGGGCGCGGATGAGGATATAACGCAGCATGAGCCGAGGTTAGACGTGGGCTTGGCCTGAGAAAAGCCCTAATATCAGGGACGTAGAGAATTGGGTGCGAAAGGTGCCAGAATGCGCAGGATGCGGATCAGATCCGCACCTCAACCCCTGGCAAATTCAGCGCCTTCAACAGCTCGCGCAATTCCTGACGGGCCGCCACGTTTGAGATGTTCATTTGCCCGACAACGCCCACATCTTTCAGGTCCAAAAGGGTCAGGCCACGCGGGAACAGCTCGCGGAAAATCACCCGTTCGTTAAAGCCGGGGGCGACGCGAAAACCGATGCGCTTTGACAGATCATCGACCGCTTTGCCCATCTTTTTCTTGTTGTGCATCATCTGCGCGCCAAGACGGTTGCGCACAACCACCCAGTCGATGGGTTTCAACCCGGCTTGCGCGCGCAATTGCCGCGCGTTCCAGACCATTTCGGAATAGACCGACGGGCCGGTGATTTTGCCATCCTCCGGGTCGATATGCGCCAACAGGTCAAAATCCACAAAGCTGTCATTCAGCGGCGTGACCAGCGTGTCGGCCAGGGAATGCGCCACTTGGCTCAGGCGCGTGTGGGAACCGGGGCAGTCAATCACGATGAAATCGCGGTCGGCTTCCATGCCGGTCACGGCAATCGACAGGCGGCGATCATAGGGGTTTTCGCCGGGTTTCAGGGTGGATTGGTCAATCTCAGGCAGCTCTTGGTAATGCGGGGTCGGCAGCTCAATCCCTGCCTTTTCCATCGTCACCCGGCGGTTTTCCATGTACCGCCCAAAGGTTTTCTGGCGCAGATCCAGATCCAACACGCCAACGCTTTTGCCCAGCCGCGCAAGGGCCGTGGCCACATGCATCGACACCGTGGACTTGCCCGCGCCGCCCTTTTCATTCCCCACAACAATAATATGTGCCACGCCTGTCATCCCCGGTTGTTATGTTTTTTGCAGCTTTAAGGTAAGGCGACTATAAAACCGTTATCTGTCAGGGGGAAGAGGGGGAATGCAGACCAATTATCCCCCCTGCCTGCCCGAATTGGCCCTATGCTTGGGCGGGTATTTGCGTTCATTTTGCATGAAAAGGGGGCTGTTATGGCGAAAAAACGAGTGTTGGTGGAATTTGGCATGGGCACGTCCCTGCGCCGGATGGATTACACAAAGGCCGCCGCGCGGGCGGTGCGCGACGCGCTTTGGCACAATTCGGTGAATATGGCCGAGCTTTTCGGCTTTGAGAAAGACGCCATGTTGGTGGATGTCGAAATTGCCGTGCAGCAACCGGATGCGGTGGATGTCACGGAACTTGCCAAGATTTTCCCCTATGGTCAGGTCGCAATCACCGTGGCACATGGCGGGCTGGATGTGCCCAAATCCACAGGCGGGCACACTGTGATCGCCAATGCCGCCATCGCCGTGTCCTTTGATCTGGAGGAGGTGGCATGAGCGAGAAACGCATGATCCTTGAGATGGGCATGGGCAATGATCTTTATGGTCAGGATTACACCAAAGCCGCCTGTCGCGCGGTGCAAGACGCGCTGCATCATTCCTCCATCACGCTGTTTTCCACCTTGGGTCTGGATCACCAAGACATGCGAGTGGCGGTGACCATTGGCGTGGCAGAACCTGACAAGGTGGATGTGGACGCTGTGCAGGCGACTTTACCAAGGGGACGCGCGGAAGTCCGCGCCGTAAAGGGCGGGATGAATACACACTCCGGCGATCAAATCCACGTGGTGGCAATGGCAGCGATTGAGGCTTACCTGCCGGATTTGGCGGGGAAGTGGCGGTTGAAAACTTAAAAGATGGGCGTTCAGATATTCCAGTATCGGATCGGGAATTGAACATGCTTCAGGTCTGGAAGGTCAATGCGTTTTCCTCGCTCTCCTACGTAATGGTCCCATATTTCATTTGGTGCGCTTCGACCCGAGAATGCATGGCGCGTTGGTTCGGAAAAGGGGATGTCAGAGAAGTTTTCTTTGGTGGCAGGTTTCCAATAGTCCGCCTCAAATGCCCCAACGACAACGCCCCGGACCACAGCAAGAATGTAATCAGCTTGCTCTGCTTTGTGCCGGTTTATACGCCACGAAAATCGCACTTGTTTGTAAACCTCATTTCGATCCGCGCGGTTTTCCAACCTATTGATGTTAATCAGGACAAGTTTGTGCTTGGGCGATGTTGAGATTCCCGGCAAGGCATATTTGTCAATAATTTGCTGGGAGTGCATCGGTCCTCTATCATTGCTCGAATGACCTGTCTGTATGTTTGACAGGCCCGAATAGGCATCGATAAGTGCGGCTTCCACTTCAAAGATGGCGTCGTCAGGGATGCCATGCCGGTGAATGACGTGCAGCACCTTGAGGTGTGAATTCTTAATGTCTCGGATGCGGCTCAGTTTTGCTGAAATCGCATCCTCTCCGGTCCCCGGTTTAAACGCTTCGCTGATATGCGCGAAAACGCGATTACCTTTCCCTTTGCCAACATAGAAGGTTTCCCCGTTGCGGGGATCAATAAGGCGGTAGACATAGTTTCCAAGACTTTCACACACGGCTTCACTAAATTGGGTGTCTTTACTCAATTGGGTGTCGTCCATTTAATGCTCTCTCATTGGAAAAGATTTGTGTTTAACGCAATGGACGCACCACCGCAAACAAAAAACGCCGCCCCAAGGGACGGCGTTTCTTTTTCGAAAGAGGCGTGGTTTAGAAGCCAAAGCCTTCGTATTTCGATTTGAACTTCGACACACGGCCGCCAGTATCCATAAGACGCGAGCTGCCGCCGTTCCATGCAGGGTGCACAGAGGGGTCGATGTCCAGCGCCATTTGGTCGCCTTCTTTGCCCCAGGTCGATTTCATCTGAACAACCGTACCGTCGGTCATTTTCACGTCGATGATGTGGTAATCGGGATGGATATCCTTTTTCATAACGACGCTCCTTATGCTTTTTTGGATTTATAGGTGGTATCTTCGGCGATACGAGCGGATTTACCGCGACGCGCACGAAGATAGTACAGTTTGGCGCGGCGCACACGGCCACGGCGAACAACTTCGATACCTTCGATGTTGGTCGAGAACAGCGGGAACACACGTTCCACGCCTTCACCAAAAGAAATTTTGCGAACGGTGAACGAGCCAGCGATGCCTTTGCCGTTGTTACGGGCAATACAGACGCCTTCATAGTTCTGCACACGGGTCCGTGTGCCCTCGGTCACCTTAAAACCTACGCGAATGGTGTCGCCGGCTTTAAAATCAGGGATGTCTTTCCCCAATGAAGCGATTTGTTCCGCTTCGAGTTGTTCGATCAGGTTCATCTGATCTCTCCTATTTTGCTTGCGGTTGGTCCGCAAAGTTGGTGACGTATAAGAGCTCTGCGTCTTCACCGGGTCCGCATCTGCGCCCGCCAGAGGTCATGCATCGTTTCTTTGGTGTCTGAACCGGCGGGTTTATCCCACGGAAAGAACGTGGCCCCATACCTGCACAGGCCCGCGCGACTCGGATAAGTGGCGGACAGGCGGTGTATAGGCTGATCCGGGGGGGCGCGCAAGCAATTTGCCACAGGTGGTTTGCGCCGTTTTTGCGCGGGGCGTCCCTTTTTTGCAGGGGCCATGTGTGATCAGGGTCGTTTGGAAACTGTGTGTTTTGACGCTGGGCGGGCATCATGGTTGCGGATGTGCGGTCTAATGGCGTTTGGGGGGGTACATGATGCGCATAATCGTTTAACATCACACTATAAAGTGAAAAGGCGCGCGCGATGACTGCTGAATTTATGTTGCTCACTTTCACCCTGTTTCTGGCCGGGGTGATTGCGGTGCCGATTGCGGCGCGCTTTGGGCTGGGATCGGTGCTTGGCTATCTGATTGCGGGGATTGCGATCAGCCCGGTGCTTAGCTGGGCGGGGACGGATGTTGTGTCGCTTCAGCATTTCGCCGAATTTGGCGTGGTGATGATGCTGTTTATCGTTGGGCTTGAGATGAACCCAAAGGCCCTGTGGAAGCTGCGCGGGCGCATTTTTGTGCTGGGCGGTTTGCAGGTGGGCGTGACCACGGCGCTGGTCATGGGGCTGGCGATGGCGTTTGGTGAACCCTGGACCGTGTCGTTGGCGATTGGCCTGATCTTCGCGCTGTCCTCGACCGCGATTGTGAACCAAACCCTTAAAGAAAAAGGACTTTTGCGCAGTGACGGCGGGCAAACCAGCTTTGCGGTGCTGCTGTTTCAGGACATTGCGGTGATCCCGATGCTGGCGCTTTTGCCGCTTTTGGCGATGCCAGAACTGATGGACGCGATGTCCCATGGTGCGGATCAGGCCAGCCACGGAAATGGGCTGACGCTGGATTTGGTGGCCGGGCTGAACAGCTGGCAACATGGCGCCGTGACCCTTGCGGCCATTGCGGGCGTGATCATCGCGGGCACCTATCTGACCGGGCCGATTTTTCGCTTTGTGGCGCGCGCGCGGCTGCGTGAACTCTTTGTCACCACGGCGCTGATGATGGTGCTGGGCATCGCGTTGTTGATGACGATGGTCGGGCTGTCACCCGCGCTGGGCACCTTTCTGGCCGGGGTGGTCATGGCCGGGAACGAATTTCGTCACGAGCTGGAAAGCGACATTGACCCGTTTCGCGGCATCTTCCTTGGCATCTTTTTCATCACCGTGGGCGCCAGCATCGACTTTACGCTTTTGGCGGAAAACTTTGGCCTGATCATTGGGCTGACCCTGGGCCTGATCGTGATGAAATCAGTGGTGTTACTGGCCCTGTCGCGGCTTTTTAACCTGTCTGGCGGCGATAAATGGCTGTTTGGCCTTGGCATGGCGCAGGCGGGTGAATTCGGATTTGTGCTGATTTCCTATGCGGTTGCCAATGCGGTGATCCCGACCGAAGTGTCAAGCCTGCTGTTGTTGGTGGTTGCGCTTTCGATGCTGCTGACCCCGGTGTTGTTCATCCTTTATGACCGCGCCATCGCCCCGCGATATTCGCGCCAGCAAGAACAAGAAGCGGATGAAATTGACAGCCACGCCAATATTATCATCGCAGGCCACGGGCGATTTGGCGGCATCGTCAACCGATCCCTGCGCGGTGCGGGCTATGACACCACCGTTCTGGATTACAGCGCAGACCACTTGCAAATGCTGCGTAAATTCGGCGTGAAAGTCTTTTTTGGCGACCCCACACGCCCCGATTTGTTGAAGGCGGCGGGCATTGACGAAGCCAAGGTGCTGGTGGTGGCCATCGACGGTCAGGAAGAGATCACAAATATGGTGCGCCACGTGGTGAAATTTCATCCGCATGTGCATGTGGTGGCGCGCGCGATCAACCGCGAACATGTCTATGATCTGTGGTCGGTGGGGTGCCGCGATATCATCCGCGAAACCTTTGATGGATCGCTGCGCGCGTCACGGTCTGTGCTAGAGGCATTGGGCCGTTCGCGCCCTGCGGCACAAAATATGGTGGATGCTTTTGCCGAAATGGACCGCAAAACCATGCTGGAAATGGCCGACCTTTATGACATCGACATACCGGTCACGGAAAACAAACCCTATATGGAACGCGCCCGCGCGATGCGCGAGGAATGGGATGAGGAATTGCGCGGCAATATGTCGAAAGCGTCAGGCTTTGATGCCTCTGACGGCTAAGGGATGTGAAGGGTTTTGGCGCGAGGCCCCCCAAAAGGCGAGCTTAATCCTCAGCCGTGTCCCTTGCCAGATGCGCGGCCCACAAATCCGGGCGGCGCGTCTGGGTGATCTCTTCGCTTTGCGCGCGGCGCCAGTCGGCGATCTTGCCGTGATGGCCGGACATCAACACATCCGGGATCACATGCCCGCGCCAATCTGCTGGGCGGGTGTATTGCGGATGCTCAAGTAACCCATTGGAAAAGCTTTCATCTTCAATACTGTCAGCATTGCCCAACACGTCTGGCAACAGGCGCACGGTGGCATCCAACATCGCTTGGGCGGCAATCTCGCCACCGGTCAGAACAAAGTCGCCAAGCGAGACTTCTTCGATGTCGTAATGCTCAAGCACCCGTTCATCCACGCCCTCAAACCGACCACAAAGCACCGTCATCCCGCGCGCCTTGGAAAAGCGCTGGGCCATCGCCTGATCCAGCGGTTTGCCGCGTGGCGACATGTAGATGATCGGCCATTCATCCCGATTTTCCGGCACGCCCGACTGCGCCATATCAATCGCACGCCCCAAGACGTCCGGGCGCAGCACCATCCCCGCGCCACCACCCGCAGGTGTGTCATCCACATTGCGATGTTTGCCCTGCCCAAAGACGCGCAGATCAATCGTTTCCAACGCCCACAACCCGTCTTTCAGCGCCTTGCCCGTCAGGCTTTCGCCTAGCACGCCGGGGAAGGCGTCGGGAAACAGGGTGATCATCTTGGCCGTCCAAGCGCCCGCAAGCCGGGGCCGGTCGGTCATCAATTCACGCGGTTTCACGCTGGCGGAAATCGCCAAGCGGCCATGAGATTTGGCATGCGATTTGGGGGCCGAAGGTGTATCAGGCACAGTCGCAGCGGGGGCGGGGGTATTTTTGTTGACGTCAGACATGCGCGCTGTCTACGACATAGCGACGCAATTGCAAACCATCAGAAGAGAACGCAAATGACCCGTGCGCAAAACGAAGAAGAGCTTTTTGCTGAGGCCCTTTCTGTTTTGCAAAGCGACCCGAGGCTGGCGGATCTGACGGCACAATTGCGCCCCACGGTGCTAAGCCGCCGGTTTTTACCAGACAGCGCGCGGATTGTGCTGCGCCTGGGCGAAGATCAAAACGCCTTTGTGTTCAAATACCAATCCGGCGCAACCTACCCCGAACATTTCCGAAAAGAGGTTGCGGCCCATCAATTTGCGTTCGACACATTGGGTGCAAACCACGTGCCGGAACTTCTGTTGGCGGATGACGGCTGTCGTTGGGTGCTCAGCCGATATGTGGATGCCAAATCGGTGCATGAGATGCTGGAACTGGCCGAATTTGGTCTGGCTTCAGCGCCCGATATCATGCGCCGATCGGGGGCGTGGTTGGCAGGCTATCACAGTGCCACGAAACAGCCGGGGCGCGCGTTTAAACCTGATGCGATGATGCGCTGGGCCGAAGACATGCGCCAGTCGGTGTTGCACCGCGATGTGGATGTGCCGCGCCGGGACCTTTATTTGAAATACGCCGACCAACTGCCTGAAATTGCTGAGAAAGCGCGTGGGAAACACACCCCTGTTGCGGCCTCGCATGGGGATTTTCATCTGCGCAATCTGTTGATCAAGAACGACCATGTTTACGGAATTGATTTTGCCCCGAAAAACTTTGTGCCCCCCGCGCATGATCTGGCAAAATTCCTGCTGCGCTATCAGATCTGGTTTGACGGGCCCGAAAGCGAAGCGGCGGTCGCGGCGTTTTGGCAAGGCTATGGTGGCCAAGACGAAGTGTGCGCCGCGTACAGCCTGCTTTTCCCCATTCAATTGCTGGGGGACTGGCGCAAAATGCCAAAGAAACGCGACGATCGCAGCGCGGGGCAACAGCGGCAATTTCGCGGGTTGCTCAAGCTTGCGCAGCGCCAGTTTGCGCCTTAACCGCGCGACACCTCAGGGTCGGCAAACACGCCTTCGGGCGGGTCGGCGATGATGCGCCCAGACGCCAGATCAACGGTGGGCACCGCATCGCGGGTAAACGGCAACAACGCGCCGGTGCGCATGCCCGCCCCCATCACCTCAAGCACGTCGCCCGCGCCGTGGTTGTGCACCGCTTTGACGCGGCCCAATTCTTTGCCGCCGGTGTCCAACACCAAAAGCCCTATAAGATCAGCATGATAAAACTCATCATCGGGCAGGGACGGCATCGCGTCGCGATCTGCAAACAGCTTGATCCCTTGGGTGGCATCGGCCTGTTCTTTGGTGGAAATGCCGGAAATCTTGGCAGAATATCCGCTTTTGATCTGCTGTGTGATGATCAGATCATAGCTGTCTTTGCCGTCCTCAGACCACAGCGTGCCATAGTCAGCAATCGCACCGGGATCGGCACAAAAGCTTTTCACACGCACTTCGCCCTTCACGCCAAAAGAGCCTGACAGGGCCCCCACGCAAATCCGATCTTCGCTCATTTCACACCTTCGCAAAAGCCACTGTCGGCCACACGTCCGCCCGCATCCAGACAGCGGTCTGTGGCCATGTTTCGTTCATAAAAGACGCCCGCGATGAACGCGGCGCCCAAGATCAAGATTGTCCGAACTGGCTTGAAAATCAAACCCATTTCCTCACCTCACGTCCTCATCTTACGTCGATGGGCAATTGGCCGCGGCGGGCCTCCCATCCGGTGTCTTCCAGCTCTGGCGTGTCCGCGACCTCTTTGGGCCAGCCCAGACAGAAATAGCCCACAAGGGACCAGTTGTCAGGCACATCCAAATCGCGGCACAGCGCGACGGGATCCAGAATGGACACCCAGCCCAGACCCAGCCCACGGGCGCGTGCAGCGAGCCAAACCAGCATGATCGCCGTGACCACAGAATAGCGGCGCATTTCCGGCATGGTGCCTGCACCAAGGCCCGCCCCTTTGTCGGTGGTCTCATCGCAGAACACCGCAAGCTGCACGGGGGCGTCCGTCATCCCGGACAGCTTTAGGTTCGCGTAAATCTTTGATTTGTCACCGGAATATCCGGCAAGTGCGGCCTTATTCGCCGCTGAATAATTGGCAAGGGCGGCGGCGCGTGCGCGTGCGCTTTCCACCCGGATCACCCGCCACGGCTCGCTTAACCCCACCGAAGGGGCCAGCAAAAATGCGTCGAGGCACTCTGTTAAAAGTGCCTCGTCCACAGGGTCGGTGCGAAAGCGGCGCACATCACGCCGCCAACGCATTAAGGTTTCGAGATCGGACTGAAAGTCACTTGAAAAGGCTTGCATCTCTGATCTCGTCCCCCCCCCTTTTATCGCCAGAGGATTTATTCCTCAGCAGCAGCCTCTGCAGGTGCAGCCGCCGCTTCAGCCGCCGCAGCAGCCTTGGCCGCTTTTTCTTCTGCACGCTCGGTGGCTTTTTTGCCGGGCAGACCTTTTTTCAGGTTTGCACGGTCTTTCTTGGCCAAAACGCCAGCGGCTTCCAAGAAACGCGATACACGATCTGATGGCTGTGCGCCTTGATCCAACCAGTACTGAACGCGTTCCATGTCCAGTTTCACACGCTCTTCGCTGTCTTTTGCGAGCAGCGGGTTATAGGTGCCCAGTTTTTCGATGAAACGACCATCGCGTGGCATGCGGCTGTCAGCAGCAACAACACGGTAAAAAGGGCGTTTTTTCGAGCCACCACGGGCGAGACGGATTTTCATAGCCATGAGAGTTTTCCTTTTTTCTAGCTATTTGTGGGGCCGTTTGTGTGCGGTCCCCGCATTTCAGTGTTTCGTTTGATCAGGTTTATTCCTGATGCTGTTTGTGATGCCTGATGACCTCATCAATGATGAAGTTCAGGAATTTCTTGGCAAATTCCGGGTCAAGTTCCGCGCGGCGCGCCAGATCCTCTAGCCGGTCAATCTGCTTGGCTTCGCGGGACGGGTCCGACGGCGGAAGGGCGTGTTCGGCCTTAAGCTTGCCAACGGCTTGCGTGTGTTTAAAGCGTTCGCCCAAGGTGTAGACTAGGATCGCGTCCAGACGGTCAATCGAGGCGCGGTGGTCTTTTAAAACCTCGGCGGCGCGGGTGGCGGCATCGGTCATGCGGATGTCTCCTTTTGCTCGGCGGTCAATGCCTCTTTTGAGGGGTGGCGATACACCAGTTCTGTGCCGTGGGTTGGGCTTTGCCATTCAGTTTCAAAGGTGGCGCCCATGCGTTCGGCAAGGGCAACCGAGCGGTCATTTCCGGGGAAAATATTGGAACACAACGCGCCCCAGCCCAATGTGTCATAGGCATAGGCGCGCACGGCTTTTGCGGCCTCTTGCGCGTATCCTTTGCCTTCGGATCCTTCGAACATAACCCAGCCCAGCTCGGTTTCATTCCAACCCTCAGGCCCCCAAAGACCGACCATGCCAACCGTGTCGCCATCCTTGGTTTCAAGAAACCAAAACCCGTGGCCCTTAAGGGCAAAATGGCCCAGATTGGCGGCAAACCAGCGCCACGCGCCGGTGCGATCCAGCGGGCCACCAAAGCCCCAGCTGCGATCCTTTGAGGCAAAGAAATCGGCCACAAGGTCAAAATCTGCCTCAACGGGCAGGCGCAGGGTCAAACGATCCGTGGTGAGCGTTGGGATATTGGTCAAACGGGTCATGCGTAGGCCCCCGGATTGCCATCTGCATCAGCGGCAGGGTGGCGCCAGACATCATAGGTGTCGTCTTCGTCTTCAAAGCGCGGAGCGTTCGCGTCGATCACACAGCCCAAGCGATTTGCAAGCGCCGCTGACGGGGTGTTTTTGTGATCCACATAGCTGACAAAGCTCTTTTCGTTGGTGTTGGCATAGGCCCAAGCGGTCGCGGCAAGGGCGCCTTCATAGGCAAATCCTTTGCCTTCGTGCATGTCCGACCAAATCGACCACGCAATCTCGGGTTCGGGCCAGCCTTCAGGATTCCATGGACCAGCCCAGCCAATGGTTTGATTTGTCGACTTTTCAACAAGGAAAAATGGCCCGTATTCCTTCAACATCCAATGCCCAACCGAATGCCCAAAGGCACGCCAAGCGGTGCGCCGTGTCTGTTCGCTGTCAGGTCCGCCGCCAATGAATTTTGCGCGCGGGTTGTCGACCAAAAATGCGCAAAACGCATCCCAGTCGCCAGCTTCCGGCGGGCGCAGCACAAGGCGTGGCGTGGTGATATGGGCGAAGGGCAGCTTCATGGAGTATTTCTTTTTCCCAAAGCCAGACAGGCCACCGGGCAGGCCCATACCGCCGCCAAGGCCGGGCAATCCGCCCTTGACGCCAAGTTGTTTGGCCGCCGCTTCCAGCGCTTTTGGGTCCATCTGGCTTGGGTCCATTCCGCCCATGCCGTCCGCGCCCATTCCGGGTGCGCCGCCGCCTTTGCCAAACATGCCCGCCATGGCCTGTTTCATCATCTTGCCTTTGCCCATCTTGCCCATTTTCTTCATCATGTCGGACATTTGACGCTGCATTTTCAAAAGCTTGTTCAGGTCCGACACATCCATGCCGGCGCCTTTGGCGATGCGCTTTTTGCGGCTGGCTTGTAACAGCTGCGGGTTGGCACGTTCGCGTTTTGTCATGGATTGGATCAGCGCGATTTGCTGTTTCAGAACCTTGTCGTCCATGCCCGCGGCTTCGGCCTGTTTGGCCATCTTGCCCATGCCCGGCATCATCCCCATGATCCCTTGCATGCCGCCCATCTTGATCATCTGCTCCAGCTGCATCTTCAGATCGTTCATATTGAACTGACCCTTGGTGAAGCGGCGCATCATGCGTTCGGCTTGTTCAGCCTCGATGGTTTCTTGCGCCTTTTCCACAAGCGCAACAATGTCGCCCATGCCCAGAATGCGCCCGGCAATTCGGTCTGGTTCAAACGTCTCAAGCGCGTCCATCTTTTCGCCAAGACCAACGTATTTGATCGGCTTTCCGGTGACCGCGCGCATCGACAGCGCCGCCCCACCGCGACCGTCGCCATCCATCCGGGTGAGAACCACGCCGGAAATGCCGATTTTCGCGTCAAATTCCTGGGCCACTTCCACCGCAACCTGACCGGTCAACCCGTCCACGACCAACAGCGTCTCACGCGGGTCAACGATTTTCGAGACCTCTTCAACCTCGCCCATCAACACTTCGTCGATGTGCAAACGGCCCGCAGTGTCGAGCATATAGACGTCATAGCCGCCCATCGTCGCCTGTTGCTTGGCGCGTTTGGCAATGGCGGCGGGCTTTTCACCCTTTACGATCGGCAGGGTGTCGACGCCGATTTGCGTGCCCAAAACCGCCAGCTGATCCATCGCCGCCGGGCGGTAAATATCCAAAGACGCCATCAACACGCGCTTGCCGTCTTTTTCTTTCAGGCGTTTGGCCAGTTTGGCTGTGGTTGTGGTCTTACCACCGCCTTGCAAACCCACCATCAGGATCGGGGCGGGCGGGCTGTCGATCTTCAGCGCACCCGGCTCGCCTTCGCCGGTCAAAATCTCAACCAGCGCATCATGCACAATCTTCACAACCTGTTGGCCCGGCGTGACCGATTTGGTCACCGACTGGCCGGTGGCTGCATCCTGTACTTTCTTGATGAAATCACGCGCAACCGGCAGCGAGACGTCGGCCTCAAGCAAGGCCACACGCACTTCGCGCAGCGCGGTTTTCACATCCTCCTCAGACAATGCGCCCTGTTTTGTCAGGCGGTCAAAGACACCAGATAGGCGATCTGACAGGCTCTCAAACATTTGCGGCTCCTTTCGCCGTTGCTCCCCACCTAGATGGGGGCGGGCTGCGCAGTTCCAAGTGTGTTCCCCCGAGACAGGCCAGACCCAACGGACCAAGCTCAAACGCGTATCACCCCTGTGGGCGCAACGCGCTGACAGGGGGCGATCCCGGCATGTGCCAAGGGACCGGAAGTGACAATACTCCCGGAAGTTGGGTTTTCTCTACTGCCTCTCTGGCGCAGAGTCAAGCAATCTCAGCGCTTTGAGAATGGGCAAACCGTTAAGGAAACATAGGCTTTGTGGGCGGTCCCGTGCCCCTGATTCCCCCCTCCATGCGGCAAGCGACCCTCATTTGGATATTTATAGAAAGAGGAAAAGGCGCGCGTCTGCTTCCTCTTTCTCCAAATATCCTGGGGTGAGCGCAAAGCGCGAGGGGCAACGCCCCTTACCCCCGTCCCAATCAACCTAGACTTTGCTCAATCTTATCAAGGGTCTCCATCGCGCCCAATACATCCGACACACAGCCATTGGGGGCACGCCCCTCGCGGATGGCGGCGATGAACTCGCGGTCAATCAGCTCAATCCCATTGCTGGACACGGCAACGTCCGACAAATCAATCTGGTTTTCATAGCCGTCATAAAGGTCGTCATACCGGGCCAGATAAGTTCCCTTGTCGCAGATATAGCGGAAGAACGTGCCCAAAGGTCCGTCATTGTTAAATGAAAGCGAAAGCGTGCAGATTGCACCTGACGGGACTTTCATCCCAATCGACATGTCCATCGCAATGCCCAAATCGGGGTGTAATGGCCCTTGTAGCCCATGCGCCTTTGAACAGACCTCGCCGGTTTGATATTGAAACAGATCCACCGTGTGACAGGCGTGATGCCACAGCAAATGATCCGTCCAGCTGCGCGGCTCGCCTTTGGCATTGGTGTTGGTGCGGCGAAAGAAATAGGTTTGCACATCAAGCTGTTGCAGGGTCAGTTCCCCGGCCGCGATCTTATTGTGGATCCATTGGTGGCTGGGGTTAAAGCGGCGCACTTGGCCGGCCATGGCGACCAATCCGGTTTTGCGTTGTTTGTCCACAATGGCTTGGCTGTCGGCCAGATTATCCGCCATTGGGATTTCCACAAGCACGTGTTTGCCGGCATTCATGCAGGCGATGCTTTGTTCCGCATGAAGCCCCGTTGGCGTCGACAGGATCACCGCATCCACATCGTCGCGGGCAAGGCAGTCTGCCAAATCGGTGGCGGCATGGCCAATGCCACGTTCCGCCGCACAGGCGTCGATTTTGGCGCGGGTTGGCCCCATCACCGATGTGACCGTGACCCCATCAATCTGCGCCAAAGCGTCCAGATGTTTCTGCCCAAACGCGCCATAAGCGCCCGCCACACAAATCCGCATGAAATGTCCCTTTTTCTGACTGGTGCAACCCTATCATGTTGGGCTGTGCGAGGAAATTAATTGATGGGGTGTGCTATTGGTTTTGGCTATAGGGGGCTGCCTCTGACGCGGCCGCGCTGGCCTTGCGCAGGGCTGTGATGAACCGCAATTGGGTCGCCGTTGGTTGCCAATCTCTGCGCAGCGTTATCCCGATGGGGCGATGGCTGCCGGGCAGGTCAAGGTCCAGCGCGGCAAGCTCGCCGCGCGCCAATTCCTGTGCAATCTGGCTTTTTGACAAGATCGCCAAATAGGGCCCGCGCAACAATAGCGCGCGGGTCAAAACCATCGAACTGGTGACCACACGCACCGCGGAATGACCTTCCTCAAGCCCCAACCACCGCGCGAGATACCCCCCCGATGGGGTCGACAGTGGCGGGGCGATCCAGGGCTGCGCCAAAAGCGTGGCGGTGTCTGGGGGCGCGCCGGTTAAAAGCGGATGATCGGGGGACGCAATCACCGCCAACGGATCTTCAAACAGCACCTCCTGTGCCACGTCCTCTGCCGGGATTGGATCACGCAATGCGCCAATGATCAGGTCCAATTCACCGTGGCGAAGCGCGCGCAGCAGCTCATTATACGGCGCATCCACATTGCGCACGGAAACCGTGGGGGCGGCGTGCAAAAACCGATCGATCGCACGCGGCAGGATGGCACTGCGCGGCAGGGGCAGGGCGCCGATGCGAATGCGGGTGGTGTCGCGGCCCGCCAAATGCGCGACCTCGTCCAATCCCTGCTGCAGGCTGGCGTGCGCCAATTGCACCGCGCGGGCAAAGATGTCCCCCGCCTCGCTTAATTCCACCCCGCGCCGGGTCTGGGTGAAAAACGCCACCCCCGCGCGGCTTTCCAAATCCCGCCCCGCCCGGTGGACCGAAGGTTGCGAGATGCCAAGGCTTTGGGCCGCAAGGGAAAAACTGCCGGACGCGCCAATGGCGATCAGCGCGCGCAGCTGGGCGGATGTGCTGTGCAGGTAAAACGTGGGCGAGGGTGTTGCCCCCTTAAGCGCGGGCCTGCGCCGGGTTGCCGCCTGCGCCCCCGCCGCCAATTGCGCAAACATCGCCTGGACCCGAGGATGCAACAACGCGCCCGCTTCGGTCAAAAACATCCCCCCCGCCCGGCGATCAAAAAGGGTTACACCCAATTGCCGCTCAATCCCGGCAATCGCTTGGGTCACGGCGGGTTGCGACAAATGCACCTGTTGGGCCGCCGCTGAAATGCCACGCCGGGTTGCAACCTCATCAAAGGCGCGCAAATGACGAATGTTTAGAAACGTAAGGGCCATGTGCAACCCTAACGTAAAATGGGGGCGGGTCCAGCGCGTATAGCAAAAACTTATCAGCGCCGCGGCCCTTTGAAATAGGGTTTTGCGCCTAAGCTGGGCTAGGTTGACAGGGAATTTGAAGGAGCCCGAAATGCCCACAGCCCCCAACAAAACGAAAACCGCTTTGGTGATTTCCGCCCATGCCGCCGATTTTGTCTGGCGGGCAGGGGGTGCAATCGCGCTGCATCAACAGATGGGGTATGAGGTCACAGTCGCCTGTCTTTCTTATGGTGAACGCGGCGAAAGCGCGAAGCTGTGGAAGCAAGACGGCATGACGCTTGAGCGCGTGAAAGCTGCACGTCGGGATGAGGCCGAAGTCGCCGCAACCGCCCTTGGGGTGAGTGATATTCGCTTTCTTGATCTGGGTGATTACCCCTTGCGCCTTGATGGCAACGCACAGGATCAGATGGTGGATATCATTCGCGAGGTCCAGCCAAAATGGATGATGTCCCACTCGCGTTGGGACCCTTACAATACCGACCATATGAACACGACGCAATTTGCGCTGGAATGCCGGATGATTGCGCAGGCTTGGGGGCATAAGCCCGGTGAAAAGGTGCTGGGTGCGCCGCAACTTTACCTGTTTGAACCGCATCAGACCGAGCAGATGGGCTGGAAACCGGATGTCTTCCTCGACATCACCCCGGTCTGGGACAAAAAGCGCGCCGCAATTGAATGCATGCAAGGGCAAGAACACCTGTGGGAGTTTTATACCAATGTGGCCCAAAATCGCGGCAACCATTTCCGGCGCAATTCCGGCGGTATGGCCGGTGGGCGCAAGGCACAATACGCTGAAGGGTTTGAAACCGTGTTCCCACAAACCGTGGATGAACTGGCATGACGTATCACCCCGGAGAGACCGGCCTTGTGGTCCAAAACATCCCCCGCGCCGATCAAAATGTGATCGACGGATTGGCCAAACTGGGCGTGGCGACCGTGCATGAAGCACAGGGGCGCAAAGGGCTTTTGGCCAGTTACCTGCGGCCCATATACACCGGCGCGCGGGTGGCGGGATCTGCGATCACCATCTTGGCACCCCCTGCGGACAATTGGATGTTGCATGTGGCGATGGAGCAGGTGAAGCCCGGCGATATCTTGGTGCTCGGGACTACAAGCCCTTCAAATGCCGGGTATTTTGGCGATCTTCTGGCAAGCTCGGCCAAGGCGCGGGGCTGTCGCGGGCTGATCATTGATGGCGGGGTGCGCGATATTCGTGACCTGACAGACATGCAGTTCCCGGTTTGGTCCAAAGCGGTCTGCGCGCAAGGCACCATCAAGGAAACGCTAGGATCGGTGAACGTGCCGGTTGTTTGCGCCGAGGCTTTGGTGAACGCGGGTGACGTGATTGTGGCCGATGACGATGGCGTCTGTGTTGTGCGCCATGCAGAGGCGGCAGAGGTCCTGGAAAAAGGCCGCGCACGCGAGGCAAATGAAGTCGCAAAACGGGCGCGATTTGACGCCGGAGAGTTGGGACTTGATCTTTATGACATGCGCGGGCGGCTGGCGGAGAAGGGTTTGAAATATGTGTAAGATTTCAACCGTACAGAAGAGGGGGCTCTGCCCCCCGCCTTCGGCGTCCCCCGAGATATTTTTAGCAAGAAAAAGAGCGCAGTTCACCGGGGTGTCGGATGTCTGAGGGCGTGCGGTGCATGTGGATGCGGGGCGGCACGTCGAAGGGCGGATATTTTCTGGCCGAGGATATTCCCGGTGATCCAGCGGCGCGCGATGCGTTTTTGCTGCGTGCCTTTGGCAGCCCGGATGCCCGTCAAATCGACGGCATGGGCGGGGGGGATCCGCTGACCTCAAAGGTGGCAATTGTCAGCGTCTCTGACCGGCCTGATGTGGATGTGGAGTATTTGTTTTTACAGGTATTTGTAGATCGTGCGGTTGTGTCAGATGCGCAAAACTGCGGCAATATCCTTGCGGGCGTTGGCCCTTTTGCGATTGAGCGTGGGTTGGTTGTGGCCCGTGACGGGCACACTCCGGTCAGCATTTTGATGGTGAATTCAGGGCAGGTTGCGGACCTTGTGGTGGACACCCCCGACGGCGTGGTGCGCTATGATGGGGACGCGCGAATTGACGGCGTTCCGGGCACGGCCGCGCCGATTTCACTGGCCTTTCGCGACACAGCTGGGGCCACCTGCGGCGCGCTTTTGCCCAGCGGAAACGCGCGTGATGTGGTCGGTGATGTGCCTGTTACGATGATTGATGCGGGCATGCCCTGTGTGTTGATCAGGGCCGAGGATTTGGGGGTCTCAGGGGATGAGGCGCCGGAGGTGTTAGAGGCGGGTACCGTATTGAAAACACGTATAGAAATGCTTCGTTTGACCTGTGGAGAGATGATGGGTTTGGGGGATGTGACCGACAGTTCCGTGCCCAAAATGACGTTGATCAGCCCGGCGCAATCCGGCGCCATTTCCACGCGCAGTTTCATTCCGCATAGGGTACATTCCGGCATCGGTGTCTTGGCGGCTGTGAGCGTTGCAACCGCGTGTGTGACACCCGGATCAGTGGCCTATGAGATCGCGAAATGTGACACAAAAGACAGCCAAGATTTGGGTATTGAGCATCCAACCGGCACAACAACGGTCAAGATCACGCGCGAGGGTGATAAGCTGCACCAAGCCGCGATTTTACGCACCGCCCGCAAGTTGATGGATGGGGAGGTTTTTGCATGACCCAGATGGATCCTGATTGGTTGAAATTCCACCCAGAGCCGAAAGTGCCTGAGTTTAAACTGCCAGCCGGGGCGGTGGACGCCCATTGCCATGTCTTTGGCCCCGCAGTGGAGTTTCCCTTTGCAAAAGAACGGAAATACACCCCGTGTGACGCCAGCAAGGACCAGCTTTTTGCCCTGCGCGACCACCTTGGATTTTCGCGTAACGTGGTTGTTCAGGCGACCTGTCACGGGCGCGACAACCGCGCGATGATGGACGCCTGTCGGGCCTCAGGTGGGATGGCGCGGGGGGTGGCGACTGTTGGTGCGGACGTGACCGATAGGGAACTGGCCGACATGCATACCGCCGGTGTGCGCGGTGTGCGGTTCAACTTTGTGCGCCGTTTGGTGGACGCCACCCCGCGCGAGGTGTTCATGAAGATCGCCGAGCGCATTGCCCCTTTGGGCTGGCACATCGTTGTCTATTTTGAGGCCGCTGATCTTGCGGATTTGGCGCCCTTTCTGGCGCAACTTCCGACCAATATCGTGGTGGATCACATGGGCCGTCCTGATGTGGCCAAAGGCGTGGATCACCCTGACTTTAAACGGTTTCTTGACCTGATGCAGCGCCATGACAACATTTGGTCCAAGGTCACATGCCCCGAGCGTTTGACCATAGAAGGCCCGCCTTATGACGACGTTGTCGCCTTTGGTGCCGAAGTGGTGAAATGCTTTCCGACCCGCGTCTTGTGGGGCACCGATTGGCCGCATCCAAACATGAAAACACACATGCCAGATGACGGTGCCTTGGTGGATTTTATCCCTCGAATTGCACCCACTAAAGAGCTGCAAAAGATGCTGCTTATCGACAATCCAATGCGCCTTTATTGGCCAGAAGAACAGGAGGGTTCTTAATGGATATCAACGACTTCGACCATCACACCCATATCGAAGGCACCACCATTTTTGACGGTCGCATGGCGATGAAAGGCTATGGGCTGAACAAGATGTGCTTTGCCTTTAATCGCGCCGATATGCGCGATGCTTTTGTGGCGGATCCCGAGGAATTTATGGATCGCTACGGCCTGACCGAGCCGCAAAAAACGGCTGTGCGCGCCAAGGATGTGCTGGGCATGATCGCGCAAGGCGGCAACATCTATTATCTCGCGAAACTCGCCGGCATTTGGAAGCTGTCCGTGCAGGATGTGGGCGCCCAGCAAACCGGCGTCACCACCGAAGAATTTAAGCAAAAACTGCTGAATCACGCAAAGCCGGAGGGCACATAAATGGCGAAAATCATTGGGGGAATCACCACCTCGCACATCCCCGCCGTTGGCAATGCGATCGCAAATAACCTTCAGGATGATCCATATTGGAAGCCGTTTTTTGACGGCTATCCCAAGATCCACGCATGGCTGGCCGAAAAGAAACCGGACGTTGTGATCAACATTTATAACGACCACGGGCTTGGCTTTTTCCTTGATCAAATGCCGACTTTTGCCATTGGCGCCGCGCATGAATACAAGAACGAAGACGAAGGCTGGGGCATCCCGCAGCTTGACCCGTTTCCCGGCGCGCCCGAACTGTCGTGGCACATTATCGAAGGCATGGTTGAGGATGAATTTGACATCACATCCTGCCAGGAATTGCCGGTGGATCACGGCTTTGTCGTGCCGATGCAGCTCTTTTGGCCCGGCGCGCCACACAACAAGGATATGCCCCGCGCAATCCCGGTGTCGGCCAACACGGTGATCCACCCGATCCCAACCCTGAACCGCGCGCTCAACTTCGGCAAATCCATGCGCAAAGCGGTGGAAAGCTGGCCCGAGGATATCACTGTTGTGGTGCTTGGCACCGGCGGTCTTAGCCACCAGTTGGACGGCGAACGCGCAGGTTTCATCAACCATGATTTTGATCGCATGTGCATGGAAAAAATTGTCGATACCCCCGAAGAGTTGACCAAAATCACCCGGATGGAGCTGGTTGAAAAAGCAGGCGCTCAGGGGACAGAGTTTTTGATGTGGATGATGATGCGCGGCGCACTTGGCGAAAAGGTCAAACTGCTGACCGAGAATTACCACATCCCGATTTCAAACACCGGGGCGGGGACGATGCTTTTGGAATGTATGGACGACTAAATCGTTTCCAGTTTTCATTGATACAACGTGAACTGGAAACGCTCTGGAATCGGGCAAAACGGGCGGGTTTAAAGTGTTTACAGTTTTGGCGCGAAACCCCCAAAAAACTTTAAAGTTTCCCGTTTTGCCCCCTTTAAACAGTTTAAAGTTTCGGGTTTGAAATCTTTAAAGAGTTTACAGTTTTTCAGGGTCGGGATTCTCAAGGCCACGGCGAAAATCACGCGGGCTCATCCCGGTGGCGCGGGTAAAAACCCGGCTGAAATAGCTGGGATCCGAAAAGCCAAGCGCGTATCCCACCTGTGAAATTGGCAGGTTCGAAAAGGCCAAATTTCTACGGGCCTCACGGATCAGGCGGTCCTCAATGGCGGCGTGGGCGGATTTGCCCGTGGCGGCGCGCATGACGCGGGATAAATGGGTGGGTGACACCGCAAGCCGTTTGGCATATTCCGCCACCCCCAAATGATCGGTGACATGCCGGTCAATCAGCTGTTCAAACCGGTGCTGAAGGGTTTTGTCCGCGCGGTGGGGCGTTGGGTGGTCGGCGGAGATTGCGCGGGCCACCAACCCCAGCAAAAGACTGGCGCGGGCGCGCAGGATATGGGCGCGGGCAAAGTCGCGGTGTGTGTATTCTTCAAAAATGGCGCGAAAAATCTGCCGAACTTCAGAAGAACTTTTAATAATTACAGGGGATTGAAGGTGTGCGCGCAACCCTTCTTTGGATTGGATGTGTTGGTCCAACAGCTCAGCCGATAGCGTCAAAACCCAGCCGCGCGTGCCGGGGTTAAAGCGAAATCCATGAATGACCCCGGTGGGAACAGAGATCAGGCAGGCGGCGGGCAGCGCATGTGTCTTATCTTCAAATTGCACAAATCCGCCCCCGCTTTTGAGCAAAAGGATCTGGTGCAACCGGCCATGACGATGGGGTTTTAGCTCCCAATCATGCAGCGCGCTTCGGGTTTCAATCGGTTCGCAATGCACCACGTCCGGCAGGTCGCTTTGCTCGCCAAAAAGGGTGAATGTTTCAATATAAGGCATGTTCGAAATGTACCAGAAAGGGGCAATCCTGTCCATTCCAGATTGGGCCCGCTTGCTGCAAGTTGATGTGAGGGACGCAAAGGAGGTCGTTATGAACAGCATCACCACCAAAGTCGGCATCATCGGTGGCGGGCCTTCGGGTCTTTTGCTTAGCCAACTTCTTGATAAAAAAGGGATTTCCAATGTCGTATTAGAGCGCCACACGCGGGATTATGTGCTGGGGCGCATTCGGGCCGGTGTGTTGGAACATGGCTTTGCTGAATTGCTGCGCGAGGCAGGCTGTGGAGCGCGTATGGACGATGAGGGTGAGGTGCATGAGGGGTTTTTCATTGCCGATCGAGGTGCGCGCTATCATATTGATTTAGCTAAATATACTGGCGGAAACAGCGTGGTGGTTTATGGCCAAACCGAGCTGACGCGCGACCTATATGAGGCCCGATCGGAGAGGGGCGGGCAGGTGATTCACGAGGCTTTGGATGTGCGCCCGCATGACGTGAAAAGTGCCAATCCCTATCTGACGTATCGGCAAGGGGACGAGACATTTCGGGTGAATTGTGACTTTATCATTGGCGCCGATGGGTTCCACGGGGTCAGCCGAAAGGCCATTCCACGGGACGTTTTGAAAGAGTACGAAAAGCTCTATCCCTTTGGTTGGCTTGGGGTTTTATCGCGCACAAAGCCCGTTTCGCCCGAGTTGATTTATGCCAAATCCGACCGGGGGTTTGCGCTGTGTTCGCTGCGTTCCCAGGTGCTTAGCCGGTATTATATTCAGGTGCCCCTGACGGATCAGGCCGGAGATTGGTCGGATGAGGCGTTTTGGGAGGAGTTGAAACGCCGTTTGCCGAAGGATGTTGCAAGTGAACTGGAAACCGGACCTTCGATTGAAAAATCGATTGCGCCCCTTCGATCTTATGTTGCAGAACCAATGCGTTACGGGAATTTATTCTTGGCGGGGGATGCTGCGCATATCGTGCCGCCGACCGGGGCAAAGGGGCTGAATACTGCGGCAAGTGACATCCACTACCTCTATCATGGGATGGTGGATCACTATCTGAACGGTGACAGTTCCGGGCTTGAAAACTACAGCGAAACGGCCTTGGCGCGGGTGTGGAAAGCACAGCGGTTTAGCTGGTGGATGACCATGCTTTTGCATCATTTTCCCGACTCGGGTGCCTATGATCAGCGCTTGCAAGAGACTGATTTAGAATATCTTTTCTCATCAGAGGCGGCCATGCGCAGCCTGTGTGAAAACTATGTGGGGCTTCCTATTTAAGCCGCAATTGTTTGACCTGCATCATGGTGACGCTGACAGGGCCACCCTAAACTTGGCACAAAGACGGAAGTGAGCGCAAAAAAGGAGCTCTGTCATGTATAAGAATATTCTTGTTCCCATCGCCTTGGATCACGGGCGTGATAGCAACCAATCCCTTAAAATCGCTAAGGTTTTGGCGGATGAAGGGGCGCAAATCACGGCGTTACATGTGATGGAAGAGGTGCCCTCTTATGTCGCGCAATATCTGCCTGCCGGTCAAATTGAAGACAACGCGCAGCAGCTGGAAAAGCGCCTTATGGGCGAGCTGGATGGGCTTGACGGTGTCACCGCAAAGGTCGTGTCGGGCCATGCGGGCCACGCGATTGTGGAATACGCAACACGTCATGATGTGGATTGCATCGTGGTGGCCTCGCACCGGCCGGGCCTGACGGATTTCTTCCTTGGGTCAACGGCGGCGCGCGTTGTTCGCCACGCCCCATGTTGTGTGCATGTGTCGCGCTAATCCCTGACATCGGCGGAAAACCGACCAACATGAAAATCGTAAAAGGCGGGCACTTGTGGCCCGCCTTTTACGTTCCCATATGTTGGAAAAGGAGGAACCAATCTATGAAATGTCCCGTTGATGGAACTGAACTTTTGATGGCCGAACGTGTCGGTGTTGAGATTGATTATTGCCCGCAATGTCGTGGGGTTTGGTTGGACCGAGGCGAGCTTGACAAGATCATAGAAAAGGCCACGCCTGCGGTCGAATTGGCGGATCCTGATCCCTATATTGCCCCTGCGCCCAGCCCCAAACCCCAAGCACGTCCGGACCGTTATGACGACCGCGGTGACCGTTCCGATGACCGCCGATACGCGCGGGATGACGACGACGATCACCGCTATTCGGAACGCTACAGCAAACATGAAAAACACAACAAATATGGCCGTAAGAAAAAGAAAAAGTCCATTTTGTCCGAGATTTTCGACGCGTTTGACTGACCATTCCCCCTGAGGGCGAATAACCTATTCAAAAATGTGCATCTTCGCGCTAGGCTTCCTCTAGAAACAGGAGGAAGCCATGCCGAAAATTAGCAAAGCCCCCGATTATCAAACCGTCATCACCACGTTTGAAATGACCCCTGGCACCTGTCAGGATCTCTTGGATGCGTTGACAGACGCCTATGACAGTTTCATCTCAAAACAGCCCGGATTTGTCGGGGCAGGGCTTCATGTGAATGACGCCCAAACCCGCATTGCCAATTATTCACAATGGCAAAAGCGCGAGGATTTTCAAGCGATGCTGCGCACAGCGGAAATGCGTGAACGCAACCGGAAAATCGCTTTGTTGTGTAAGAGTTTTGAGCCCGTCATGTATGACGTTTTTGAGACATTTAATTAAGAAAGTCAGGTGGATATCATGAAAAATATTTTAGTCGCAGCGACCTTTCTTGTGGCCGCACCCGCCTTTGCAGATGGGGTCAATATCGGACGGGATGTGGCCTCGGTTACGGTGCCAACGGCCGAGGGGGATGTGGTCATTGAACGCATCCAGGACCCCGCGCATGAGCTGTCTGGCGAATGGGCGCGCACGTCACGCCCTTGTCCGAATTTCTGCGTGCAACCGATGATCCCAGCGCCGGGTGTCACGCCAATTGGCGAGCTGGAAATGCTGGCGTTTTTACAAGATCCAGAGGTGATTGTGGTCGACAGCCGTGTGGCGGAAAATCACGCGGGCGGCACCATTCCGGGCGCTATTTCTATCCCGTTTAACGAGGCTGCCGACCGGATGGACGAACTGGGTTGTGAGGTGGATTTTGATGGGTTTGATTGCAGTGAAGCCAAGCCTATTGCGCTGTTTTGTAATGGAAATTGGTGTGGTCAGTCGCCCGGCGCCATTCGGCGGATGATCGACGCGGGCTATCCTGCGGATAAAATCCATTATTATCGCGGAGGCATGCACGCGTGGCGGATGCTTGGGCTTACGGTGACAGGCGGATCCTAAGGGCTTTTCACGACGAAATCCTAAAACCCCGCATAAATTGCGCCATGTCATAGACGCAAAGCCTGTGGGGTTTCAGGCTGGAGAAAATGAGGGAGCAACAGATGACATTTTTTAAAACCACTTTGAAATCCGCCACAATGATCGCCGTCACCGCGATCAGCGTTTTTGCGGCCCCCGTGGCGGCACAGGCGGATGAGTTGATCGGCGCCTATGTGGCCTATATTGGCAAGCAGGATCTTCACAATTCAAAAGGGGCACGGCTGCGTGAACCTTGGCAGGTTTTGCGCCAGGACCGCGCCAATTTTCACCGCTTTGGCATCAGCCAAGCAGGGGATGAATGGGATCCGTTTTTTGGATCCATTGATAACCGTGCCGCGATGGAACAGATGGTGATGCATGGGTCCATTAATGCGCGTGCGGCCAAAAATCTGGTTGATGGCGGGGCCACTGTTTTTGTGCGCATTTATGGGCGCGGCAGTTTGGGCACGTCGGTTCAGGTAACTGTTTCTAAATAAGATTATCGGTTTCGGGCCACGCAATGCATCATATGCAGGATCAAGGCGGCCCCTTCGCGCAGGGTGTTTTTAAGCAAGACCAGCTTGGACATTGACCTGAAAGAGGGGCTGCTGGATCGTGCGGTCAGCCCTAGACGGCTTGCCATCATCCGGGCCCTTGGGGCGTGGTAGGCATCTGTGACCAAAACCACCTCGGCGTCTTTGGGCAACAGTGGGCATGACATCGAGATGTTTTCCCACGTGGTGCGCGACTGTTCTTCGAGCCTGATCCGATTGTGTGGAACGCCTGCGTCTTTGAGAATGCCCGCCAGCACCTCGGCCTCGCTGCGACCCGATGGGGACATGCCACCGGTGGTGATGATCAGATCAACATAGCCCTTTTTCCACAGATGGGCGGCGTGCTGACCGCGCCGCAACAGCGTGGCAGAGGGGCTGCCGTCAGGCATCACCATTGCCCCCAAAACCATGGCCACCGGTCGGGTCATTCCGGGAATTCAGCCACACAGGCGGCTGCGGCTTTTTGCACGCCGGGCTGTTCTTTTTGGATCAGCTTTTTCAGGGCCGCCAGCTTGCGCTTTTCTTCGGCCACATCAATCGCCACGGGGGTTTCAATTGTGCGTTGTTCGATGCTGCGGCAGGTATAGGGTGTGCCATCGCTTTTGTAACAGGTCGAGATTTCGGGCACCGCAAAGCTGCTTTTGTGAATGGCATAGCCGCGCGCCAGATTACCGTTGATTCGCGCAACGTCCCGTTCGGCATGGCGCAGGGTTTTCGACGCTTGGGCAATACATTGCTGTTGCGGCGTGGCGCAGGCGGTCAGGGTTACGGCCAGTGCGGCGATGGTGAGTGAGCGAAACATTGGGGCCTCCGAAAGAATATCCGCATCTTAACAGCAAGTCCGGGGTGCAGGCATCCCAAAATATCGCCGGGTGGCGGGGAAAACCCATGGATGTAAGTCCCCCGTATTGCAAAGGGCAGCTGAGACCCGCCCAGATGCCCTTTTGCTTTGTTCAAATATGTAAAATGATCACGGATGCTTAGTCGATATTTGCAAGCCCGCGAGGATCAAGAATGCCCGCGATGACCTGCGCGCGTGTGATTTCGCCAATCAACACCCCTTCGTGCACAACCGAGACGCGGTTTTCCGTGTCTGTCATCATTTCCAAAATCTCACGGACCGGTGTGAATTTCCCCACCTGCATGGGCAGGACCTCGGCGTTCGCTTCGGGATTGGCATTGTCCATGACATCCCGCGCCGTGAGCACGCCCAGCGGGTTCATATGGGCAACAAAATCAGCCACATACTCGTCGGCGGGATTGGTGAAAATATCACGCGGGGTGCCGCATTGCACAATGCGCCCGCCTTCCATAATCGCGATGCGATCACCGAGTTTAAAGGCTTCGTCCAGATCGTGAGACACAAAGATAATGGTGCGTTTCAGCTTGTGCTGAAGTTCAATCAGCTCGTCTTGAAGGCGAGCGCGGATCAGGGGGTCGAGGGCGGAAAATGGCTCGTCCATCAACAAGATGGGCGCGTCAGTGGCAAAGGCGCGGGCAAGGCCCACACGTTGTTGCATACCGCCCGACAGTTCGCCCACTTTGCGGTCCGCCCAATCCGACAGGTTCACCAGTGCCAGTTGTTCATCAACCTTGCCGTCACGCTCGGATTTGCCCATGCCCGCAAGCTCCAACCCCAGCCCGACGTTTTCACGTACGCTGCGCCACGGTAAAAGGCCAAACTGTTGGAACACCATGGCCACATGGTTTTGACGCATCCGGCGCAGGGTGGTGGCGTCGGCGTTGGTGACGTCAACGAGTTCGTTGCCATCATTGACCTTCACGGCCCCGCGCACCACCGGATTAAGCCCATTGACCGCACGTAAAAGTGTGGATTTCCCAGACCCGGACAGGCCCATCAGCACCAGAATTTCGCCCTGTTCAACGGTAAGCGAGCAATCATGCACGCCCAGCACTTGCCCCGTTTCCGATTGCACCTCGGCGCGGTCTTTGCCCAGGTCCATCGCGGGCAGGGCGGATTTGGGTTTGTCGCCAAAGACGATCGAAACATTGTCAAATTGAACTGCGGTCATGATCAGCGCTCCACTCGTAAAATACGGTCGAGCATGATGGCCACAACCACGATGATAAAGCCGCTTTCAAACCCCAAAGCGGTGTTGACTTGGTTCAGCGCGCGCACAACCGGCACACCCAGACCATCCGCGCCCACAAGGGCGGCGATGACCACCATCGACAGCGACAGCATGATGGTTTGGTTCAGGCCCGCCATGATTTGCGGCAGGGCATAAGGCAGCTCAACCTTCCACAGTGTTTGGCGCGGGGTGGCGCCAAAGGCTTGGGCCGCTTCCAAAAGCGCGGGCGGGGTAGAGCTGACACCCAGATGGGTCAGGCGAATGGGCGCAGGCAGCACAAAGATCACCGTGGCGATCAGGCCGGGCACCATGCCGATGCCGAAAAAAACAATGGCTGGAATAAGATAGACAAAGGTCGGCAGCGTTTGCATCAGGTCCAAAATGGGCCGCATTGCGCGAAACAGCCGTGGGCGGTGGGCGGCGGCAATGCCGATCGGCGTGCCCACCAACATACAGACCACACAGGCCGACAGCACCAGCGTCAGGCTTTCGGTGGTTTCCTCCCAGTATCCTTGATTGAGGATAAAGAGGAAGCCAAGCGCCACCATCACGCAAATCTTCCAATCGCGCTGCAATAGCCATGTGATGACCACAAAGGCGGCGGTGGTGATCAGCGGATGGGGCGTTTGCAGCACCCATAAAATGCCGTCGATCAACCCTTCCATCACCCATGCCAGCCAGTCAAAAAACGGTTCACCCGTTTCCTGCAACCAGTCAAAAAGTTTCTTGGCGGTCTTTCCGACCGGGATTTTTGTGTCTGTCAGCCAGTCCAAGGGTCAGGGCCTTTCGCTGAGGGCCATTGTCAGGCCCGAAAAGATAAGAAACCCGCTGACGCCCCGGTTTAAACGGTGCCGTCGGGTGGGGGTGAGAAAGCCCGTCATCCCGCTGCCAAGACCTGCGGCAATCGCCGTCCAAAACCCCAAGCGAGAGGTGTTTGAAAAAGCCTGTACATTGTTGGTTCCCGAGGCCGCGCTTAGCGCAAAACAGGCTGGGACAAACAAGGCAAGAACGGTCAGTGTCATGAGATCACACATGTTGGGGCGAGCTAGGAATAGGGTACAAAAAACCCTTCCCCACGCAGGACATATGCACGGGGAAGGGTCGGTTGTCTGGGTGAATTACAGACCCAACGCGCCTTTCACAGCCGCAACCGCATCACCACCGTCTTTGGTGGTCACGCCGTCCAGCCATGCCATGAACGCATCTGGATTGGCTTTCAACCAAGCGGATGCGGCGTCGGTGGCGTCTTCGCCATCATCCAAGATCGCGGCCATGATTTCATTTTCCATTGCCAGCGAAAATTCGAGGTTTTGCAAGAGCTTACCAGTGTTGGCGCATTCCGTCACATAGCCTGCGCGGGTGTTGGTATCGACCACAGCGCCGCCGAAGTTCGGGCCAAAGTAATCGTCGCCACCGGTCAGGTAAGACATTTCAAAGTTGGCGTTCATTGGGTGGGGTTCCCAACCAAGGAAAACAACCGGCTCGTCTTTTTTGTCGGCGCGCGCCACTTGGGCCAGCATGCCTTGCTCTGAGCTTTCGGCCACTTCGATGTCTTTCATGCCAAAGGCGTCGGCGTCGATCATCGATTGGATCAGGCGGTTGCCGTCATTGCCCGGCTCGATGCCGTAAATTTTGCCGTCCAGCGCCTCTGCGTGCTTAGCGATGTCTGCAAAGTCTGCAATGCCCAGATCGGCGGCGGCTTTGTTCACGGCCAAGGTGTATTTCGCGCCTTCAAGGTTGGTGCGCACGATGTCCACGGTACCGGCTTCGCGGTAGGGCGCGATGTCGGCCTCCATCGTCGGCATCCAGTTGCCAAGGAACACGTCAATGTCGCCTTTGGCCATCGAGGTATAGGTCACGGGCACGGACAGCACTTTGATGTCAGTGTCATAGCCAAGCGCCTCAAGCACAACGGTTGTTGCGGCGGTTGTTGCGGTGATGTCGGTCCAGCCCACGTCTGAAAAGACGATCTCGTCGCAAGTGCCATCCGCCATCGCGGTGCCAGCAGAGGCCACAAGGGCCAGGGTGGAGAGTGTGGATTTAAATGTCATAGGTCGCTCCCTGTTATTTGGTGCGGTTTCAAAGTCGCGCGGCAAGGAAAATGGGCAAAAGCGTCCATTTCTCGCTTGGTTGCGACACTACCCCAGCCGGCGGCAAGGTGAAACCGTCATTCATTGACGTTGATTGATGTTTTTTATTGATTGACGAGTCAATTAAAAAAACGCAAGCCTGTATCAGAAATGTGGTCAGGAGCCCGTGATGCCAAAGATTGGAATGGAACCCATTCGGCGAGAAGCCCTTGTGAATGCTACGATTTTTGAGATCGGGCGGGTGGGGTCTTTGGACGTTACGGTCAGCCAGATCGCAAAGCGCGCTGGGATGTCTTCGGCGCTGGCACATCACTACTTTGGCGGGAAAGACCAGATTTTTCTGGCGGCAATGCGTCATATTCTGTCGGTTTACGGGGCACAGGTGCGGGCGGCTTTGCTGGTGGCGAAGACCCCGAAAGACCGGGTTGAAGCGATCATTCATGCCAATTTTGAGGCCGGAAACTTCCGCCCCGAAGTGATCAGCGCGTGGCTGAATTTCTATGTGTTAAGCCAGTCGATGGACGGTGCGCGGCGCCTGTTGCGGGTGTATCAGCACCGGTTGCATTCCAACCTTGTGCATCCCCTGCGCGATCTTGTCGGGGAGGATGCGCATGAGGTGGCGGATATGATCGCGGCGATGATCGACGGCCACTATATCCGCCACGCCCTGCGCGAAGACACGCCCTCGGGCAAGCGGGCGACGAAACAAGTTCTGGAGTTTTTGGAACTGATGCTGGAGGCACGTAAATGAGCAACCCGAACATTCTCATCATCATGGTGGATCAGTTAAATGGTACGCTGTTCCCTGATGGGCCGGCCGAGTGGTTGCACGCGCCCAACCTCAAGAAACTCGCCGCGAAATCCGTGCGCTTTCAAAACGCTTACACCGCCAGCCCGCTCTGCGCGCCGGGGCGGGCGTCGTTTATGTCCGGGCAACTTCCGCGCCGCACGGGCGTTTATGACAATGCCGCGGAGTTCAAATCCGACATTCCCACATACGCGCATCACCTGCGCCGGGCGGGTTATCAAACCGCCCTATCTGGCAAGATGCATTTTGTTGGGCCAGACCAGATGCACGGCTTTGAAGAACGCCTGACCACCGATATTTATCCTGCTGATTTTGGTTGGACGCCCGATTATCGCAAACCCGGTGAGCGTATTGATTGGTGGTATCACAATATGGGCTCGGTCACTGGGGCAGGGGTCGCTGAGATTTCCAATCAGATGGAGTATGACGACGAGGTGGCGTATAACGCCACGCGCAAACTTTATGATCTGGCGCGCGGCAAAGATGATCGCCCGTGGTGTCTGACCGTCAGCTTTACCCATCCGCATGATCCTTACGTGACCCGTCGCAAATATTGGGATCTTTATGAAGATTGCGCGCATTTGCTGCCGGAAATCCCCGCGATGGAGTACGACGATCACGACCCGCACGCGCAGCGCATTTTTGACGCCAATGATTGGCGCAGTTTTGACATCACCGAAGAGGATATTCGAAAATCGCGCCGGGCCTATTTCGCCAATATCTCGTATCTTGATGACAAGGTCGGCGAGATGCTGGATGTGCTGAAAGCCACGCGACAGGATCCGATCATTTTCTTTGTGTCTGATCACGGCGACATGTTGGGCGAACGCGGTCTTTGGTTCAAAATGAACTTCTATGAAGGCTCCGCCCGTGTGCCCTTGATGGTGGCGGCACCCGGTCTGGAACCCGGCCTGATTGAGGCCCCGGTTTCAACATTGGACGTGACCCCAACGCTTGCCGATCTGGCGGGTGTCTCAATGGAAGAGGTCATGCCGTGGGTGGATGGCGAAAGCCTTATGGGCTTGGCCAAAGGCGGCGAGCGTACCAGCCCGGTGGCGATGGAATATGCGGCCGAGGCATCCTATGCGCCGCTGGTGTCGCTGCGCTATGGCAAGTGGAAATACAACCGCTGTGCGCTGGATCCCGATCAGCTTTTTGATCTGGAGGCTGATCCGCATGAGCTGACCAACCTCGCGGGCGATCCCGCCCATGATGGCACGCTGATGAGTTTGCGGGCGAAATCCGAAGCGCGTTGGGATCTGGCGGCTTATGATAATGAGGTGCGCGAAAGTCAGGCGCGGCGCTGGGTGGTTTATGAGGCGCTTAGAAACGGGGCCTATTTTCCGTGGGATTACCAGCCGCTTCAGCAAGCCTCTGAACGCTACATGCGCAACCACATGAATTTGGACAATCTCGAAGAAAATCAACGCTTTCCACGCGGAGAGTGACAGCAATTGCCCCTCTGACGGGCGAAGGAACAAGGGCGACGGTGCCCAAGATGAAAGTACAATTATGACATACGATACCCAACCCAAAGCCAGCCACTTTATCGGCGGCGAATATGTTGAAGACACCAATGGCGCGCCGATTGACGTGATCTATCCGGCCACGGGCGAAGTGGTCGCGCGGGTGCATTCCGCGACCCCCGCGATCATTGAACGGGCTGTCAAAGCCGCGCGCGCCGCCCAAGCCGAATGGGAAGCGATGTCGGGCACGGAACGTGGCCGTATTCTGCGCCGTGCCGCCGACATTATCCGCGACCGGAACCACGATTTGTCCGTGCTTGAGACCTATGACACCGGCAAACCCTATCAGGAAACGTCTGTCGCGGATGCCACATCGGGCGCGGACGCGTTGGAGTATTTTGGTGGTTTGGCGGGCGCGTTGACGGGCGAACATATCCAGCTGCCCGGTGGCGATTTTGTCTATACCCGCCGCGAGGCGCTGGGCGTGTGTGTCGGCATTGGCGCGTGGAATTACCCAACCCAGATTGCGTGCTGGAAAGGCGCGCCTGCGCTGGCCTGCGGCAATACGATGATCTTTAAACCGTCGGAAACCACCCCGCTTTGTGCGTTGAAAGTGGCCGAGATCCTGGTTGAAGCGGGCGCCCCTGCGGGCGTTTACAACGTGGTGCAAGGCTACGGCGATGTGGGGGCAGCACTTGTGACCCATGAGGATGTGGACAAAGTGTCGTTGACGGGATCGGTCCCCACCGGGCGCAAGGTCTATGCGGCGGCGGCTGAAGGCATGAAGCATGTGACGATGGAGCTGGGTGGCAAGTCGCCGATGATCGTCTTTGATGATGCGGATGTAGACGCGGCCGTGTCCGGCGCCATTTTGGGCAACTTCTATTCCACCGGTCAGGTCTGTTCCAACGGCACACGGGTGTTTGTGCAAAAGGGCATCAAAGATGCGTTCCTGAAACGCCTGTCCGAGCGGTTGGAACATGCGGTGATCGGCGACCCAATGGATCCCGCAACCAGCTTTGGCCCGATGGTGTCGGAAAATCAGTTGAACATTGTGATGGGCTATATCGCGAAAGGTCAGGAAGAGGGGGCCACGCTGTCTTATGGCGGCAACCGCATTTCGGGCGACGGTTATTACCTGCAACCCACGGTCTTCTCGGATGTGACCGACGATATGACCATTGCCCGCGAAGAGATTTTTGGGCCAGTCATGGCGGTGCTTGATTTTGACGATGAGGCCGAAGTTCTGGCCCGTGCCAATGACACCGAATTTGGTTTGGCGGCGGGTGTCTTTACCCAAGACATCACCCGCGCGCACCGTGTTGTGGCCGGGTTTGAGGCGGGCACCTGCTTTATCAACTCGTACAATGATGCGCCGGTTGAAGCACCGTTTGGTGGGTCAAAGGCGTCGGGTGTAGGGCGTGAAAACTCTAAGGCGGCGATTGAGCATTATTCCGAATTAAAGACCGTTTATGTGCGGATGAGCCCGATTGAGGCACCGTTTTAAGCGAAATCCGAAAAAGTAACACGGTTTTCGGACCAAATTGACGCGCGCATTAAAGGATCTGATGATGCAAGCAGAATATGTGATTGTTGGGGCGGGCAGCGCAGGCTGCGCCATGGCGTTCCGGCTGGCTGAGGCTGGCAAAAAGGTGATTGTGATTGAACATGGCGGCACCGACGCCGGCCCGTTCATTCAGATGCCCGCCGCCCTGTCATACCCGATGAATATGAAGACCTATGATTGGGGGTTCATGACCGAACCAGAGCCGCATTTAGACGGCCGCACGCTGGTCACACCGCGCGGCAAAGTCATCGGCGGATCCAGCTCGATCAACGGGATGGTTTATGTGCGCGGTCATGCCCGCGACTTTGATCATTGGGCAGAACAAGGTGCGGACGGGTGGTCTTATGCTGACGTGCTGCCGTATTTTAAACGTCAGGAACATTGGCACGATGGCGGGCATGGCGGGGACGCGGATTGGCGCGGCAAAGACGGCCCGTTGCATGTGACCCGTGGTCCGCGCGAAAACCCGCTGTTCCACGCCTTTGTTGAGGCTGGAAAGCAGGCCGGATACCCCGTCACGGGCGATTATAACGGTGAACAACAAGAGGGCTTTGGCCCGATGGAGCAAACCGTGTGGCAAGGCCGCCGCTGGTCCGCCGCCAACGCCTATCTGCGCCCCGCCCAAGCCACTGGAAACTGCGATGTGATCCGCGCCTTTGCCCGCAAAGTGGTGATCGAAGACGGGCGTGCCGTGGGGGTTGAGGTGGAACGTGGTGGCAAGATCGAAGTGATCAAAGCCAGTAATGAGGTGATACTGGCCGCAAGCTCGATCAATTCGCCCAAGCTGTTGATGCTGTCGGGGATTGGGCCTGCCGCGCATCTGAAAGAACATGGCATTGAGGTGGTCGCGGATCGGGGTGGTGTGGGGCAAAACCTGCAAGACCACCTAGAGGTCTATATGCAATACGCGTCCAAGAAGAAAATCACGCTGTATAAATACTGGAACCTCTTTTGGAAGGGCATCTTGGGCGCGCAATGGCTGTTCACCAAAAAGGGGCTGGGCGCGTCGAACCAGTTTGAAAGCGCGGCCTTTATTCGCTCAAAGGCTGGGGTGGAATACCCTGATATCCAGTACCACTTCTTGCCGATCGCGGTGCGTTATGATGGCAAAGCGGCGTCTGAGGGGCATGGGTTTCAGGCGCATGTTGGGCCAATGCGCTCGCCCTCTCGCGGTGAAATCACATTGAAATCCGCCGATCCAAAAGAAGCCCCACGGATCTTTTTCAACTACATGTCCACCGATCAGGACTGGGATGATTTCCGCCGCTGCATCCGTCTGACCCGTGAGATTTTCGGCCAAGACGCGTTTGAGCCGTTTGTGAAGCACGAAATCCAACCGGGCGCGAAATACAACAGCGATGCAGAAATCGACAGCTTTATCCGTGAACACGCCGAAAGCGCGTATCATCCCTGCGGCACCTGCCGGATGGGGCGTGCGGATGACCCGATGGCGGTGGTGGATCCCGAACTTCGGGTGATTGGCGTGGAGGGCTTGCGTGTCGCCGACAGTTCGACCTTTCCGCGCATCACCAATGGCAACCTCAACGCGCCATCCATTATGGTTGGCGAAAAAGCGTCGGATCACCTTTTGGGCCGCAGCTTGCCGCGCGCCAACGAAGGACCTTGGATCAATCCGAACTGGCAAACCAGCCAGAGATAAAACAAAAAAGGCGGCTCTGAACAGGCCGCCTTTTTTCTTGCCCTAAATATCTCGGGGTGAGCGAGCTTGCCTCGCGAGGGGCAGCGCCCCTTTCCTAACCTTTCAGATAATTCGCAGGTGTTTGATCCGGGTCAAGGCCGCGCCCGCGCCCATCGCGCACAGTCTGATCGACCAAAGCGAGAGGAGACACGCGAATGTCAAACACCCCCCATGAGCTGCACGAAGAATTCCCGGAATTTGCCGCGAAAATTTCTGACATGAAATCGTCAGACGCCCATTTTGCCAAGTTGGCAGAGGAGTATCACGAGCTGAACCGTGCGGTGCACAGGGCGGAAACGAACGTGGAACCGACCGATCAGTTCCATGAAGAAGATATGCGCAAGAAACGCTCGGCGCTGAAAGATGAGATTTACCGGATGCTAAATGCTGCGTAAGCGATAGCTACAACATCCACTGGAAAGCCCCCCCTGTTTGGCGGGGCTTTTTTGTCAGTTCAGATTGCGCATCCATTTCAATAATTCCGTGCGCACGCCTTTGGCGGTCCAGATGTTGCCGTGTTTGGCATCCGCGCGATAGGAAAGATGTTTGTTGGTGGCCGGGGACAGGTCAAACAAGCGCTTTCCCTGCGCCACAGGCACGCGTTTATCGCGACCGCCATGCATAATATACAAAGGGATATCCAGCGATTTGATCAACCTCTGGCTGGGCCATGGATCCCGGTTGCCTTTAAAATACCCAGCCGCAAGCGGGGCCTGATGGCGCACCAGATCTTGGATGGAACTGTAGGGGGCCTGAAGCGCAACACCCGCCGGGGCGCGACCCTCACGGGCCAATTCAGATGCCAGTCGCACCGCAACCCCGGTTCCAAAACTTTCGCCCATCACAATCACAGGGCTATTGCCCACCAGTTTCGGCATGGCGCGAAAGGTGTTATGGGCGGCGCGTAAGATGGATTTGGTGCTGGCGCGCCCCGTGCTGCCTGATGATCCTGGATAGCTCATTGCGACCACGCCAAAGCCCTCTTTGATCAGCCACAGATATTTCCAACCCCGCTTTGCCAGCCCACCGGTAGAGCCATGCAGGAACAAAACACTGGGTTGACCTTTGCGCGGTTTGGCGACCCACAGGCGCAGCCCCTCCAAGGTGATTTCTTGCATTTTGCCCGCAAGGCGCCCCTTATGCGCGTCCTTAATGGGGACATCTTTGGGGCTGAATTTGGAATAAAGAACTTGGTATTCAATCAGCCGTTGCTGCGCAGCCGCAGGGCTTTTTGCGGCCAGTGTCAAGGTTACCACGCTGAAAAGAAATACAAATATGAAACGTAACATCACCGATCAATCTCGTAAGGAAGCACCCCGCGTGAGTATGGATCGACGCGTAGTTTACGTTCAAGGGGGGGAACCGAGCGTTGGTGACAATGCGCGCGTTCGCAGATCCGGCAGCTGACGCCAATCGGTTCAAACGCCGCCTCGTTTGAGATGTCAAAATCATCCGCATAGACCAAGGCGCTGGCGTGTTTCACCTCGCAGCCCAGCCCAATGGCATAGCGGCGCACGGGGGCTGCAAAAGTGCCGCCCGATTTGGACACATTGCGCGAAAGACAAAAGTATTTTACCCCGTCCGGCGTTTGGGCCAATTGGCGCAGAAACCGCCCCGGTGTTTCAAACGCCTGATGCACATTCCAAAGCGGGCAGGCCCCGCCGAACCGGGCAAATTGCAACCGCGTGGCCGAGTGGCGTTTGGTGATGGTGCCCGCCTGATCCACGCGCACAAAAAAGAACGGAATGCCCTTGGCGCCGGGGCGTTGCAGGGTGGACAGCCGGTGCGAGACCTGTTCGATTGAGGCGCCAAACCGATCCGCCAAACGCTCTAGATCGTGGCGGGTTTCATGGGCGGCCTCAAGAAACGCCCCATAAGGCAGCAAAGCGGCCCCTGCGAAATAATTCGCCAAGCCAAGTTTGGCGATGGAACGCGCCTCTTCGGTTTGAAACCGCGCGAAATCCAACGTGGCCTCAAGCAAGGCGTCTTGCGTGATCAGGGCGACCTGCATCAACAGTTGAAATTCCTGCGTGGCGCGGGGGGGACGGGTGGACAGGGTCAGCTTGCGCGCCTCTGGGTCAAAATGCCGGGTTTCCGCGCAATCTTCGCGCAAAAGCGTAATGCCGCGGTCGTTCAGCGTGGCCTCGGCCATGGCGGATTTGGTCAGCTCGCGCTGGGCGGCTGTGTTGGCGAAATGCTCTGCCGCTCGGTCAACCGCATCAATGTAATTGTCGCAATAGTGAAAGAAATCGCGCACTTCATCCCAAGGTGAGGCCTGCGTTGTTCGATCTTCACCAAAGTTGTCACCCATGTTTTCGTCCAAAGCGGCCAAGCGTTCGTGGCCCATTCGGTAGGCGCGGTGTAGTTCCAACAAGGCATGGGCAAGTGCTGGCGCATTTGAGGCGGCCAATCGCAAATCGGCCAAAGGGGGCGCGTCCGAAAATACCGGATCGGCAAAAGCCTCGCGCATGTCCGTGACCAGACGTTCCGCATCGCCCGTTGACAGCTCGGCCACGTCAAAGCCGAATTCTTGCGCCAAGGCCAAAACCACCCCGGTGGACACCGGGCGGTTGTTGTTTTCCATCTGGTTCAGATACGGCAGGCTGACGCCCAGCTTTTCGGCAAAGACCTTTTGGGTCAGCCCAAGGCGCGACCGGATTTCACGCAGTTTCACACCGGCATAGAGTTTCTGGGTGGCCATGCTGCCTCGTGGTTTGCAAAGTTTTCCTGAGGCAAGCGTAGCATTTGCAAAGCGGTTGCGTCAAAGCCCCAATTTGCGGGATCGGTTGATGACGTAAGTGATCGACAGCACTGATAACAGGGCGGAAATCAGCATGACCCACAAAAGCGGCATGGCGGAATTTCCGTCCCCCAGCAAAAACCCAGACAAGGCCGAAAGCGCCGCCCCGCCACCGATCATCAGCGCCCCGCCAAGCCCAGCCGCACTTCCGGCCAGTTCAGGGCGCACCCCCATCAGGCCCGCATTGGCGTTGGGAAGCGTCAGCCCATTGCCGGTCCCCACAAGGATCATAAAGCCGAAAAACACGTATTCTGAACTGTAGCCCAGCGAAAAACTCAGCATTGAGATCAGCATGCCGGATGCCGTGGTCAGCGCGCCAAACAGCACCATGCGGTTCATCCCAATGCGCACCGAATAGCGCCCCGACAGAAAGTTGCCGGTCAGATAGCCCGCGGCCGGGGCGCCGAAAAAGAACCCAAGCCGTGCAGGGTCCATATCGTAAATCGCGGTGCCCACATAAGGCGCGCCGCCGAGATAGGCGAAAAACGCCCCCGATGTCAGCGCGGCGGTCAAGCTATAGCCCCAGAACCGAGGCGAAGTGAGAAGGGCGGGATAGGCGCGCAATTGCGCGGAAAAGCCGCCGGGTTGGCGCGCCGATGTCTCGCCCCAATTGCCCCACGCCAGCGCAAGTGCCGCCAACCCGCTGACGGCTTGCAGCCAAAAATTTGCTTTCCAACCAAAGGCTTCGTCAAAGATGCCACCGATGGAGGGGCCAATCATGGGCACAATCGAAACGCCCATCGTCACATAGCCAATCATGGATGCCGCCTGTGCGTCTGGCACCATATCGCGCACAGCCGCGCGCGACAGCACCATGCCAACCACCACCGTGGCCTGCAACATGCGGAAAAACAGAAAAACCGAGATGTTCGGCGCGTAAATGCAACCCACAGACGCCAGAATATAGATGACAAACCCGTAAAGGATCATCGGGCGCCGACCAAACCGGTCAGACAGCGGCCCAACAATGATCTGCATCACCGCGTTCACAAGCAAATACAGCGCCACCGACAGTTGGACCACATGGTAATCCGTGTCGAAATAAAGCGCCATGCCCGGCAAGGACGGCAGAAAGACATTCATCGACATCGCGGCCGCTGCGGCCACAAAGGTCAATGTGAAAACATGTGGCGGGGTGCTGGGGTCCATAAAACGGGACGGCCCCTGCGAGGGCGTTTGAAATGATTGCATATGCAATGGCTATGGGGCTTGGTTAGAACTGTCCAATCAATTTGGGTTACGGGCGGATCACGTTCGCTGATATTTGCAATTATTCAATTTGCAAAATGATCATTGCAACAATTATGCAAATTCGCCCAATTTTCCTTTTGCATCGCTGCATAATCAGCTAATTTCCCCACAAATCAAGGAGTGCCGCCAGATGAAAGATATCCTGCAGGAACTGGAAGACCGCCGTGAAAAAGCCCGCCTTGGTGGCGGTCAGCGTCGGATCGACAGCCAACATGCCAAGGGCAAACTAACCGCGCGTGAGCGGGTGGAATTGCTGTTGGATGAGGGCTCGTTCGAAGAGTTCGACATGTTCAAAACCCACCGCTGTACCGAATTTGGGATGGAGGCCGACAAGCCCGCAGGCGACGGTGTGATCACCGGCTGGGGCACCATCAATGGCCGTATGGTCTATGTGTTCTCTCAGGATTTCACCGTGTTTGGTGGGTCGCTGTCGGAAACCCACGCGGAAAAGATCTGTAAGATCATGGATATGGCGATGCAAAACGGCGCCCCTGTGATTGGCATCAACGACAGTGGCGGTGCGCGGATCCAGGAAGGTGTGGCCTCTTTGGCGGGCTATGCGGATGTGTTCCAGAAAAACGTCTTGGCGTCCGGTGTTGTGCCGCAGATTTCCGTGATCATGGGGCCATGTGCTGGCGGCGCGGTGTATTCACCCGCGATGACCGACTTTATCTTTATGGTCAAAGACACCTCTTACATGTTTGTCACCGGCCCTGACGTGGTGAAAACCGTAACCAATGAGGTGGTGACCGCCGAAGAATTGGGCGGGGCCTCGACCCACACCAAGAAATCATCTGTTGCGGATGGGGCGTTTGAAAACGACGTTGAAGCCCTGTCAGAAGTGCGCCGCTTGGTGGATTTCCTGCCGCTTAACAACCGTGAAAAAGCCCCCGTGCGTCCGTTCTTTGATGAACCGGGCCGTATTGACGCGAGCCTTGATACTTTGGTGCCGGACAATCCCAACGCGCCCTATGACATGAAAGAGCTGATCACCAAGCTGGGGGATGAAGGCGATTTCTTTGAAATTCAGGAAGATTACGCCAAGAACATCATCACCGGTTATATCCGCCTTGAAGGGCAGACCGTGGGTGTTGTGGCCAACCAACCGATGGTTCTGGCTGGCTGTCTGGACATTGACAGCTCGCGCAAAGCGGCGCGGTTTGTGCGCTTTTGTGATGCGTTTGAAATTCCGATCCTGACGCTGGTTGACGTGCCGGGCTTTTTGCCGGGGACCTCTCAGGAATATGGTGGTGTGATCAAACACGGTGCCAAACTGCTGTTTGCTTATGGCGAGGCAACGGTTCCGAAAGTGACTGTGATCACCCGCAAGGCTTATGGCGGGGCTTACGATGTGATGGCGTCCAAGCACCTGCGCGGTGATTTCAACTATGCTTGGCCCAAGGCTGAGATTGCGGTGATGGGGGCCAAAGGTGCGACTGAGATCCTGTATCGGTCCGAATTGGGGGATCCTGAGAAAATCGCACAGCGCACCGCCGATTATGAAGATCGTTTTGCCAACCCGTTTGTGGCGGCGGAACGTGGCTTTATCGACGAGGTGATCCAACCGCGATCCACCCGGATGCGCGTCAGCCGTGCCTTTGCCTCGCTTCGTGGCAAAAAGCTTACGAACCCTTGGAAAAAGCACGACAATATCCCGCTTTAAGGTCGGATAAGAAAGGCTGAAAACATGACGTTGGCGCAGAGATATCAAACCCGTAAGGGGCAAGGCAGGGTAGGGGCGTTGGTCGCTTTGACCCTAGGCTTGACCCTTGCCGGGTCCCTGACTGCGCCAGCGCAAGCCACGGATGCGGCCTGGGATCCGGGGTTTGTCATCCCGGTGCCTTCGGGGCAAAAGATCTCATTTCTCGATGTGATCCGCGGCGAGGACAGCGCGGTGGGAACGGCCGTGCGCTATCGTTTTCTGGCCCCCGGAATTGCCCGTGACAAAGGCGATGTGGTCTTTTCACAGGCCGAAGAGGACATGGCGGTGCTGTGTCAGGACTATGTGCTGCCACAGATCCATGCGACCCCCGGCGAGATGCCGGACCAGATAATAATCGTGCTTTCCGACCGTAAGGTCGACTTCGGTGTGGCCGATCCCGATGCAACCCAGTATTTCGAAGCCTATCGCCCCGATGATGGGGCCTGTTTCTGGGAGGGCTTCTGATGGCATTGCCATATATGCTGAAACACAAAGGGTTCCCCGGGCGTTTGCCTGGAACCGATTTTCAATTTGTCCTGCGCCGCGCCGCGAAAGACGGGGCCACCGCCCTGAAAGCGCGCGAACGGTTTGCAGACCGCCGCCCGGCAGATCGCCGCGCGGATCAGGGGTTTGTCAAAGCCCTGTGGGAAAACTTTGGGGATCAACCGTTTGAACGCGGCAATTTGGACGCGGGGCGTCTGAGCTGGCTTTTTGGCCGCGAAGTGATCCCCGCCGAGGATCCGTTTGATCCCGCAAGTTATGAGGCGCTGCTGGTGCTGGACATTGACCGCGCGCGTGCGGCGTTTCCAGATGTGGATTTCGATGAAGAAGAGAGCTTTTAGGCATGAATTTGCTTGGCCCCCTCGAAAACCGGCAAGAACTGGCCCAAATGGCGACACCCTCGCCATGGGGGTCTTGTATCCGGGCCGTTGCGTGCCAATCTCTTAGTCAAGCAAGCGCACAATCCCCGCGTTTTGCTGTGGCTCGCAAGGGCCACTACCCTTCCCCTTCTTCTCCCCGGTTTCGGACCTTTTGGTCCGAGCCGGGTTTCTTTTTTGCGGCCCATTTTGGGTCGGTTCGGGCGGCCTGTGCGCGTATTGGCGCCGGGCGTGCGGCCCCCGCCCATCCCCCCCTTGCAAATCGTGACAGCCTTGGCACAGTGGATGCCAATAAAAGAACAATTCGAGGCAGTCAAAAATGCAAATTGCAAAACTCACCACGAAAGTCATCCCGGGCGCCTGTGCGCTTGCCGTGTTGGCGGGATGCCAGTGGAATGATCTGGAACGCGCGGGCGCGGGTGCGGCCACGGGGGCTGTCGTTGCGCAAGCCACCAATGGCAACCTGCTTACCGGGGCGATCATCGGTGCAGGCGCGGGTGCGCTTTGTGATGACGTTGGTGTGGGCTTCTGCAACTGACCATTGCACACACTCTAAGACCGTAAAAAAGACTATGTGGGCCGCCTTTGGTGTCCCGCGTTTGAATATGCCCGCCAGAGGTTTGCCCTCTGGTGGGTTTTTTGTTGCCAATGCGCTGGGGGATATGCCCCCGGCCACCACATGAAGAAGGGACAGGACATGTTCAACAAGATCCTGATTGCAAACCGGGGCGAAATCGCGTGCCGGGTCATCAAGACCGCTCGGAAAATGGGCATTCAGACCGTTGCGATTTATTCGGATGCGGATAAAAGCGCGCTTCATGTGAAAATGGCGGATGAGGCGGTGCACATCGGCCCGCCCCCGGCCAACCAATCTTATATTGTCATCGACAAGGTGATGGCGGCGATCAAGGAAACCGGGGCGCAGGCCGTACATCCCGGCTATGGCTTTTTGTCGGAAAACGCTAAATTTGCCACCGCGTTGGCGGATGCGGGTGTTGCGTTTGTAGGCCCACCCGTGGGCGCGATTGAAAAGATGGGTGACAAGATCACCTCAAAGAAAATCGCCCAAGAGGCCGGCGTGTCGACCGTACCCGGTTACATGGGGTTGATTGAAGACGCCGAAGAGGCCGTGAAAATCTCCAACGAAGTTGGCTATCCGGTGATGATCAAAGCCTCGGCCGGTGGCGGCGGTAAAGGCATGCGGATTGCGTGGAACGATGACGAGGCCCGCGAAGGGTTCCAATCGTCCAAGAATGAAGCCGCCAACAGCTTTGGCGATGACCGGATTTTCATCGAAAAATTCATCACCCAACCACGCCACATCGAAATTCAGGTGCTGTGCGACAGCCACGGCAACGGCATTTATCTGGGCGAACGCGAATGTTCGATCCAGCGCCGTCAGCAAAAAGTTGTGGAAGAGGCCCCAAGCCCGTTTTTGGACGAAAAAACCCGCAAAGCGATGGGCGAACAGGCTGTGGCCTTGGCGCAAGCCGTGGATTATGCCTCGGCCGGGACCGTGGAATTCATCGTTGATGGTGACAAAAACTTCTATTTCCTTGAGATGAACACCCGCCTTCAGGTGGAACATCCCGTGACCGAGCTGATCACCGGTGTTGACCTTGTGGAACAGATGATCCGCGTGGCAGGTGGCGAAAAGCTGACGATCACGCAGGACGACATCAAACTGAATGGCTGGGCGATTGAAAACCGCCTTTATGCCGAAGATCCCTATCGCGGCTTCTTGCCCTCAATCGGTCGTCTGACCGCCTATCGCCCGCCGGCTGAACAGGCTGCTGGTCCGCTTTTGGACAACGACAAATGGCAAGGCGATGCGCCTAATGGCAAAGGCATTGCAGTGCGCAATGACACCGGCGTTTTTGAAGGCGGCGAGATCAGCATGTACTACGATCCGATGATCGCCAAGCTTTGCACATGGGCGCCAACCCGTGACGCGGCGATTGAAGCGATGCGCGTCGCACTTGACAGCTTTGAGGTCGAAGGCATTGGCCACAACCTGCCGTTCTTGTCCGCCGTGATGGATCACCCGATCTTTATCAAAGGCGAAATGACCACCGCGTTCATCGAAGAGCAATACCCAGAAGGGTTCGAAGGCGTTGAATTGCCCGAGGCCGACCTGAAACGGATCGCAGCATCCGCCGCCGCCATGTACCGGGTTGCCGAAATTCGCCGCGCGCGCATTTCCGGCCGGATGGACAACCACGAACGCAAAGTGGGCAAGAAATGGGTTGTGACGCTGCAAGGTGCTGAATTTGAAGTGAAAATCAAAGCGGACAAAAAAGGCTCAACCGTGAAATTCGAAGACGGCAGCAAAATGCGCGTGGCCTCAAAATGGACGCCGGGCGACAGCTTGGCGCGTTTGGATGTGAATGGGGACCCCTTGGTTCTGAAGGTCGACAAGATCACATCGGGCTTCCGGATGCGCTCACGCGGGGCGGATCTGAACGTGCGTGTGCGCACCCCACGTCAGGCTGAACTGGCCCGATTGATGCCGGAAAAAGTCGCACCTGATACATCGAAAATGCTGCTGTGCCCCATGCCGGGTCTGGTTGTGAAACTGGACGTAGAGGTGGGTGACGAAGTGCAAGAAGGCCAGGCGCTTTGCACCATCGAGGCGATGAAGATGGAAAACATCCTGCGCGCTGAGAAAAAGGGCATTGTGACCAAGATCAACGCGGGCGCGGGCGACAGCCTTGCGGTCGACGAAGTGATCATGGAGTTCGAATAAACCATGACCGCACCCATCCGGCATATCCCAAAAGGGCGCGCAGGGATTGCGCTTTTGTCCCTGATGGTGCTGGGCGGGTGCGATTTGCACCGCGAAGGGGCGCTGCGGTCTGATCTGTCGGCGTGGTTCCAAATTGGCGACACATTGGCGTTTGAAAGCCGCCGCAATTGCACCGCCGCGGTGTTTCGGGCGCGCAACAATTCGGTCAGCCCTGACCTTGCGCTAACGGCCTCGCCATCTGACGCGCAAGAGGTGTACCGCAAGGCAGGACTGGCCGCGATCGCCGCATCAGGCGCGTCGCCGCATGATCTGACCGATGCGATGCTGCTGACCCCGGACGGGGCCTTTGGCAAACAGGCGTTGGCCGCTGCTGCATTGGTGGGCCCGTGTCTCGATACAACGCTGGCAGCCGAGTTTGGCAATGCCATGACCCGCCGTGGTGCGCTTTTGGCCTATTCGGCTGAACTTGGGGGGGTGATGGTGCTCGACCATGACGCGCGCAAATTGTTTTTCGCCGCCGGGGATCCGCTTTGATCCCCTTTGACGGCACCAGATAGGCCCGGACCTGCGGGCATAAGAAAGGATGACGCCATGAGCGACACAGCCAATTGGAAAGACCTCGCCGAGAAAGAACTGCGTGGTCGCCCGCTTGAGGATCTGACCTGGCAAACGCTGGAAGGCATTGATGTAAAACCGCTTTATACCGCGGATGACACCAAAGACCTTGAGCATATGGACGGCATCCCCGGTGTCGGCCCCTTCACGCGCGGCGTAAAGGCCACCATGTATGCGGGGCGTCCCTGGACCATTCGCCAATATGCGGGCTTTTCAACGGCTGAGGAAAGCAACGCCTTTTACCGCCGCAATCTGGCCGCGGGTCAACAGGGTGTGTCGGTGGCGTTCGACCTTGCGACCCACCGTGGATATGACAGTGATCACCCCCGTGTGGTGGGTGACGTGGGCAAGGCTGGCGTTGCAATTGACAGCGTTGAGGATATGAAAATCCTCTTTGATGGCATCCCGCTTGATAAGGTTTCGGTGTCGATGACCATGAACGGCGCGGTGATCCCGATCCTTGCGAATTACATCGTCGCAGGCCAAGAACAGGGCCACGACAAATCGCTGCTGGCAGGCACCATTCAGAACGACATTCTGAAAGAGTTCATGGTGCGCAACACCTATATTTACCCGCCAGAACCTTCGATGCGGATCATTTCTGACATCATCGAGTACACCTCAAATGAGATGCCGAAGTTCAACTCAATCTCAATCTCTGGCTATCACATGCAAGAGGCCGGTGCGAACCTTGTTCAGGAACTGGCCTATACGCTGGCGGACGGACGCGAATATGTGCGTGCAGCGACCCAAGCCGGTATGGACGTGGATAAATTCGCGGGCCGCCTGTCGTTCTTCTTTGCCATCGGCATGAATTTCTTCATGGAAGCGGCAAAATTGCGCGCGGCGCGTACGCTTTGGCACCGGGTGATGACCGAATTTGGCGCGAAGTCCGAACGTTCTAAAATGCTGCGTACCCATTGCCAAACCTCGGGCGTGTCTTTGCAAGAACAAGACCCCTATAACAACGTGATCCGGACCGCGTATGAAGCGATGTCAGCCGCTTTGGGGGGCACCCAATCGCTGCACACCAATGCGCTGGATGAGGCGATTGCGCTGCCCACCGACTTTTCCGCCCGGATTGCGCGCAACACGCAAATTATCCTGCAAGAAGAAACCGGTATCACCAATGTGGTCGATCCACTTGCGGGGTCTTATTACGTCGAAAGCCTGACCGATGAGCTGATCAACAAAGCTTGGGCATTGATGGAAGAGGTCGAGGAAATGGGCGGGATGACCAAGGCTGTGGCCTCGGGCATGCCCAAACTGCGGATTGAGGAATCGGCCGCCAAACGTCAGGCCAACATCGACAAAGGTGACGAAGTGATTGTCGGCGTGAACAAACACAAGCTGGCCAAAGAAGACCCCATTGAAATTCTTGATGTGGACAATATGGCGGTGCGTGACAGTCAGATCGCCCGCCTTGAAACCATCCGTGCAACCCGTGACGAGGCCGCCTGTCAGGCTGCGTTGTCCGAACTTACCCGCCGCGCAAAAGAGGGTGGAAACCTCTTGGAAGGCGCCGTGGAAGCGGCCCGTGCGCGTGCAACAGTCGGAGAAATCAGCATGGCTATGGAAGACGAATTTGGCCGCCACCGCGCCGAAGTGAAAACCTTGGCCGGTGTTTACGGCGCGGCCTATGAAGGTGATGAAGGCTTTGCGAAAATCCAGAAATCGGTGGAAGAGTTTGCCGAAGCCGAGGGCCGCCGCCCGCGGATGCTGGTGGTGAAAATGGGCCAAGACGGTCATGACCGGGGTGCCAAAGTCATCGCCACCGCGTTTGCCGATATTGGGTTTGATGTGGACGTGGGCCCTCTGTTCCAAACACCGGATGAAGCCGCACAAGATGCCATCGACAACGACGTGCACATCGTTGGGATCTCGTCGCAGGCGGCGGGCCACAAGACGTTGGCGCCGCAATTGGTTCAAGCTTTGAAAGAGCAGGGCGCGGAAGAGATCATCGTGATCTGTGGCGGTGTGATCCCGCAGCAGGATTACCAATATCTCTATGATAACGGTGTGAAAGCGATCTTTGGGCCGGGCACAAATATTCCCGAAGCGGCGGAAGAAGTGCTGAAACTCGTGCGCACGCCCCGCGCCTAACGGCATAAAACACTTGAAGCTGGCGGGGATTGCCGCCAGCCTCATCCCAGACCAAAGGAGCATGTCCATGGCGGTGGGAACAATTGATCATCTTGTGGTGTCCGCCGCGACCCTTGCAGAAGGGGTGGCCTATGTGGAAACCACGCTTGGGGTGTCCCTGTCTGGGGCGGCGCAGGCCGGCGGTGAACACCCCTTGATGGGCACCCATAACCGATTGTTATCTTTGGGGCTTGATACCTATCTCGAGGTGATTTCGATCAATCCAGATGCCCCGCAGCCCCCGCATCCCCGTTGGTTTGATCTCGATTATTTTACCGGTGATGCACGGCTGACCAATTGGGTGGTGCGCGTGCCGAATTTGGACGTGGCGCTGACCCGCGCGCCGGATGGCACGGGCGATAGTCATGATCTGACACGCGGCGAGTACCGTTGGAAAATGGCCATTCCCCGTGACGGGCGCTTGCCGTTTTCCGCCTGTGCGCCGGGGCTGTTAAGTTGGCAGGGGGCGGACCCAGCACCGGCATTGCTGGATCAAGGCGTGCGCCTGACCGGATTGGAAATCACCCATCCTGAGGCAGAGGGCCTATCGGTGGCGCTTGCCCCGCTGGTCGTCGATCCGCGCCTGTCTGTGCAGGGCGGGCAACCGGGGTTTTGCGCCACATTTGAAACACCGGGCGGTGTGGTGCAGCTATGATCCGCGCCGCCAGATCCGAAGATACAGCGGCGATCCAATCCCTTTGGAACCTCGCCATCCGCGAGACGCTGATCACCTTTAACTCTGTTGAGAAATCCTTGGGCGAAGTGGCCCAAGCCGTCACCGCCTATGACGCGTTTTTTGTGGCGGATGAGGCCGGGCAGGTGGTGGGCTTTGCTGGCTACGGCGATTTTCGCGCGGGCATCGGCTATGCCCAGACCAAAGAACACACCATCATGTTGGCGCCTGAGGCGCGCGGCAAAGGGCTTGGGCGTGGCTTGATGCAGATGGTTGAAGATCATGCGCGCGCCCAAAAGGTCCACTCAATGATCGCTGGCGTGTCTGCATCCAACCCGATGGGCGTGCCGTTTCACGCCGCCATGGGCTATGCCACGGTTGGTGTGCTGCCCCAAGCCGGGCGCAAATTTGATCAGTGGCACGATCTTGTGTTGATGCAGAAACTCTTGTGACAGCGCCATTTATCTGCGTTAACAATGCCTCATGTCAATCTGGACCCGCATATCAGATGCGCTTGCCGCACTTGCCAAAGGCGAAGGCCTGTCGGAGGTTTTTGCAAATCTGCGCACGCCGCCAGAACGCTCTGCCGGTTTTGCCATTGCGGTGATTGCGCTGGGCGCCAAGATGGCCAAGGCCGATGGGCTGGTCACGCGCGATGAGGTGTCCGCCT
>CBDUJY010000003.1:0-236140 GCA_965367685.1 uncultured Planktotalea sp.
GGCCCACGATGGCGGCTGTCAGAACAACCCAGTCCACGGTTACTGCGCCATCTTCGTCTGCGGTGAATTGGTTGATCAGGTTAAAAAGTTTCATAGTTTCAGTCCTTGATAGAGATGTTCGTTAGATCGAATAAACGCTTGGCTTAGCTGCCGTGGTTCATGATTGACATGGTGTTCAGCTTGGACGAGATCTTGCCCGCCAGCGAAGTTGTCCCGCCGGAAACCGATGTCAGAACGGCAATGCCGAGGCCCACGATGGCGGCTGTCAGAACAACCCAGTCCACGGTTACTGCGCCATCTTCATCGGCTTTGAATTGGTTGATCAGGTTAAAAAGTTTCATGTGTCGTCCCTCCGAAAGGTATCCAATTTGCATTCATTCCCGGGCTGGCGTTTTGTGACCCTCGTTTGAGGTGTTCATCAGTGCCGCTCGGCATGTGAAAGAAATTGACCTTGGAATGGGGCAAGAGTGGGGCAGGTTTCGTTCGTTTTTGCGTTTCTTAATTTTTTGTCAGATAAGATAGCTAAGGCATTGAAATAATTAACTAAATAAAATGCAGAAAATTAACAATGTTTGTATTTCGGTATGGGGGCGGGGGCATATTGTGCGAAATGTGAAAGGAATTTCTGGTGTTTTTGCTTAGGATTTGCGAAAAATCGGGGCAAGAAAAATGGGAAAACCCAAATAAAAATGGTCAGCACCCATAAATCAGCTGACACAGGCAAAGAGAGCAGTGTTGCACATCATGCGGCGCGTCGTGACAAAATCCCTTTTGCTGGCCCCTTTGGTGCTGGCACTTTCATCTGGTGCGGTGCGGGCGGACAGCGCGCCGCCGCCGTTTACCGATTTCACCTTTAAAAAGGTTGGCGTGCCCTCGGGGGCGGGAAAGCGCATTCAGGTGCAAATTGACCCGGCCGAGCAAGCCGCCGCTTTGGCGGTTCCCACCGTTGAGGATGCAGAAGCCCCCAAGGCGGAAGGCACGGCCGCGCTGAAACCCAGCGGTTATGAATGGTTCTGGACCACGGTGTCCGCCAAACAGGATGGATCTGGCCCGGCAAACCTGCAACGTGCGTTTGCGGCGCTTGAGGAAAAAGAGGGGCTTTCTGCCCCGCGTCTGCAACATCTTCAGGACATTGCTAAGATACATGGGTTGAACATCCTCAAGGCCACGGTCGGCACGGATGTCTCGCCGGCTTGGGTTTTGGCACTGATTTCGGTGGAAAGTGCTGGGCGCGCGGATGCGATCAGTTCCGCTGGCGCGCAAGGCGTGATGCAGTTGATCCCCGACACAGCTGCGCGCTTTGGGGTCGAAGATGCGTCAGACCCCGCACAGAACATCAAAGGCGGCGTGGCCTATTTGGCGTGGCTGTTAAAACACTTCAATGGCGACCCGATCCTGGCGATGGCTGGATATAACGCGGGTGAAAACGCCGTGACAAGCAATCAAGGCGTGCCGCCCTATGCGGAAACGCGCGCCTATATTCCAAAAGTACTTGCCGCTTGGCGGGTGGCGCGTGGGCTTTGCCTGACGCCGCCAGAATTGCTTAGCGATGGCTGCGTGTTCGCAGTGAAAGGATCTTAAGATGACGCAAAAACCGCTGGTTCTGGATGTGGATGGCACATTCCTGCGCACGGACATGTTGTTTGAATGTTTCTGGGCGGGGCTGGGGCGCGATCCGATTGCGACGCTAAAAACCTCGTTCAAACATGTCCGTGATCCGGCCAAGTTAAAGGCGGAACTGGCTGAGATTGCCCCGCTGCGGGTGGATCTTTTGCCGGTGTCGGAACCTGTGCAGGCGCTGGTGGATCAAGCGAAAGGGGACGGGCGCGAGGTTGTCCTGGCCTCTGCCTCGCATATCTCGCAGGTCAAACCGCTGGCCGAACATTATGGCTTGTCGACCCGTGTTTTTGCCACACAAGGACGCCAGAACCTTAAGGGATCCGCCAAGGCCGAGGCCTTGGTTGAGCTCTTTGGTGCGGGTGGCTTTGATTACGCGGGCAATGCGCCGGTGGACAAAGCAATCTGGAGGTCCGCCGATCACGCCTATGTGGTGGGGGATGCAAAATCCGCAACCGAACTGCGCGCCGCAGGCAAAGACGTGACCGAGCTTGAGGGCGGCTGGACCGGAAAAGCCCTGTTGAAAAGCTTTCGCCCGCATCAATGGGTGAAAAATGTGCTGCTGTTGGTGCCGTTGGTGGCGGCGCATGATTTTTCCCTCAGTACAATCTTGTTGGCAATGTTGGGCATTATCAGCTTTTCGGCCGGGGCCTCTGCGATTTATCTGGTCAATGATCTGTTGGATCTGGAAGCGGACCGTCTCCATGTCAAGAAATGCACCCGCCCCTTTGCGGCGGGAACTGTGCCTTTGCATGTGGGAATGGCGGCGTTTTTTGGACTGGCGGCTTTGGCGCTGGGGTTGGCTGCGGTCTTGTCGCCCGCGTTCTTAGGGGTGGTTGCGTTTTATATGACGCTGTCGCTGGCCTATTCACTGAAACTGAAACGTATGCGTTGGGTCGATATTGCGGTCTTGGCCAGCCTTTATACCTTGCGCGTGGTCGCGGGGGCGGCGGCCACTGGCATTTTTGTCACCGGATATTTGTTGGTGTTCATCTTCCCGGTGTTTATGGCGCTGGGCTGTGTGAAACGGTTGACTGAACTGACCTTGGCCACGTCTGATGCGCGTCTTCCGGGGCGCGGTTACGGTCGACCGGACCGGCCTGATTTGTTGAATGTTGCGGGGCTGGGCGTTGTGGCCGCCCTTGTGGCGTTTTTCCTTTATTCCTTCACCGATCAGGCGATTGGGCTTTATAAAACACAATGGCTCATTTGGGTGGCAGAGCTGCCGCTGGCGTGGTGGATGATCCGCATGGTGCGGCTGGGCTGGTACGGCAAACAGGATTACGACCCGATTGTGTTTGCGATGAAAGACAAGCGCGGCATTGGGCTGATGCTGATGACCATGTCGATCATGTTTTACGCTGCCGGCCTGTGGCATCAGTGGTTTGGGATCGGCTGAACCACGCCCGATGAGCATTAGAATTCTTGCCTTCGGCGAGGATATTTTAGGCAAGAAAAAGGGGGCGTTGCGGCCCCCTTTGTGTTTGGTCCTGTTTGCGCCGTCAGATCGACATCTTTTTAAAGATGAACTCTGGAATGTGCCGGATGATCAGCATGATGTAGCGCCAGAAGAACGGCGTGTAGATCACGTTCTTTTTCTTCTCAACCGCGCGCATCAGGTCGCTTGCGACTTTGTCGGGGGACGCCACAAGGAACATGCCTTCGACATCCCACGTCATCGCGGTGTCGACAAAACCGGGTTTGACCGTGACCACATGGCCGCCGGACCGCGTTAGGCGATTTCTGAGGCCAGAGAGGTAGGTTGCAAAACCTGCTTTCGCCGCACCATAGACATAGTTGCCAATCCGGCCGCGATCGCCTGCGACAGATCCCACGCCCACCACTGTGCCTGCACCGCGCGCTTCCATCAATGGGGCCAAAGCTTGCAAGAAACGGGCAGGGCCGGTGAAGCTGTCGATCACGGTGCCGTCGATTAGGGAAGGATCCGCGTCGATGGTGTCTTGGGGCGGCATCGAGCCGACAAAGACGGCGGCGTTGATCACGCCCCCAACGGCGTCGGCCTCGGCAAGGATCGGCGCAAAACTGTCCGCATCGCGGGCGTCAAATTTTACCGCACGGGCATCTGCGCCGCGCAGGCGCAAGTCTTCGGCACTGCGTTTCAAATCGTCCAGATCGCGCCCGGCCAACAGCACAACCGCGCCCTGATCCGCCACTTTGCGGGCAAAGGCGCGCGCCATGGAACTGGTTGCGCCAAGGATGATCCAGGTTTGTGTCATCTCGCTCATATCGCGTTCCTCAGGTCCAGGCGGCGGGTCATGTCGGTGGCAAAGGCGTGGTCCGGGTCGGCTTTGTCGGCCAATTTGGTCCAGTTGCCATGCTCGGGGTACATTGCTTTGATCGCGGGGCCGGTGGCCAGCGCGTCTTTGGCCAGATATAGCCGCCCGCCCGCATCTTTGGTCATGTCTTCAAGCCGCGCAATCACGTCTTTGGCGTTGTCACGCGCCGGAAAATCCACGGCGAGGGTATAGCCCTCCATCGGGAACGACATATGCCCCGCGCGGCCCGGCCCCATGCGTTTCAGCACAGCCAAGGGGGACGCCAAACCAGAACGTGCAATCAGGCCCAACATCTCGCGCAGCGCGTCCACCTGATCTAATGGGACCACGTTTTGAAACTGGTGAAAGCCGCGTTTGCCATAAAGCCGGTTCCAGTCGTGGATCTTATCCAATGGAAAGAAGAAATCGTCGATCCGCTTGACCGAGCTTTTGCCCGACCCCGGAACCCGGCGATAGTAGGCTGCGTTAAACGCGCGCACGACGGGACCGGAAAGGGCCCAGTTTGGCGCGTTGATCGGCACGGATTTTGACGGTTTGGCGGTGGGCAGCAACCCTTTGGCCAGCTCTGCCTCTTCAATAATCCCGCGCCCCAGCGCGCCGCCGGTGGCGGTGGCGTCAATCCAACCGACGCAATACTCGGACGTGCTGGCGTCTAACAGATTGATGTGCTGATCCCAATTTTCAGCGCGTTGTTCGGTGACCATCATCACGTCGCCCGCACAGGGTTTCAGTTGCAACTTTGCTTCAGATATCACACCGGTCTGGCCAATGCCGCCCATGGTTGCGCGGAAAAGATCGGCGTTTTTCTTCGGCGTGGCAGTGGTGCGTTTGTCGCCTTGCAGCAAGGTGACCGACAGCACGTGTTGGCCAAAACTGCCCGCATTGTGGTGGTTTTTGCCGTGTACGTCCTGCGCAATACAGCCGCCCACCGTGGCAAACCCGGTGCCGGGCATGACCGCCGGGATCCAGCCTTTGGGGGCAAACACATGGGCAAGCTCGCCGATGGTGATCCCGGCCTCAACCGTGACCACACCGGTGTCTGCATCGAACCCAAGGATGCGGTTCATCCGGGTCATGTCGATCGCTTTGCCGTCAGAATTCAGCGCCGCATCGCCGTAAGACCGGCGGTTGCCAATGGCAGGGCAGGGCGTCTTTGCAATCTCGTTTAAGGCGCGGGCGCGCTCTGGGCGGGCCAGCTGTCCGGTGGCGGAGATGACCCGCCCCCAACCTGTATAGTCTGTTGTCTTCCAGCTCATGTCGTTCTTTCTTGCTCACGCTTGGATGCGGGCTTAAACGCGGGTGCGTTTTAGGGAGTATTTCTCTGCGATTGGGAAAATGGCGAGGCCAATTCCAATGGCAAACCAAAGGGTTGTGACGCGGATTATGGCGGTCGCGGGGATCGAGACCTCAAGCGGGACGCCTTCCAATGATAAGAGCGCGATCATCGCAGCTTCTGCGCCACCTACGCCGCCGGGCGCGCCAGTCAACCCGCCTGCGAGGGTGGAAAACACAAAGATCGCAACCGCCGTGACAAAGCCGATGTTGGACCCCAGCCAAACGAGCAACAGGTGAAAGGCATAGCCTTCGGCGATCCAGCCAACAACGCCCAATAGGGCGGCGATGCCCATCAGGCTGGGCGAGGAGAAAGCCGAAAGCGAGCCTGCGGCGCGACGGATGCGCACCCAAAGCCGTGCAAAGCGCCCGGTGATGCGGTGGCCTAAGGTGGCGACAGCGGCAAGGAGTTTTGGTCGGGTGGCGATGAAACCTGCGGTCAGCGCAAGCATGGCCACAGGCACGCCGCCCGCGATGCCTTTCATCGACATGGATAGGGAAACGGCAAGGATCACAGCCATCGCCGTGAGGTCCGAGGCGCGATCGACCAGCACCAAGGGGGCGGTGCGTTCAAAGGCCCAACCGGTTTCGCGTCTTAACCAACGCATGCGGACCAGTTCCCCCACGCGGCCCGGTGTCACGGACATGGCAAAGCCACCAAGGAAATGACGCAGATCTTGGAAAAGATGCGTGGGCAGGCCCAAGCGGCGGGCAAACAGGTGCCAGCGCAACCCGCGAAAGAGGTAATTGACGAGTGAGAGTGCTAGAAGGGCGGTGAATTGCCAAAGAGAAAGCTTGGCGATTTGCGCGCGGGTTTCTTCCCATCCGGTGGCGGCGGCCAGACCGATTAACCCGGCCAGCATGAGGGCAAACAATCCGCCCAGCACCAATGTATCGCGCAAACGGCGATTGGGTGCTGCCCCAGTGTCGGCGGGTGCCGGTTGGGGGATGGAGTGTGTACTGCTCATGCTCATGTCCGCGTTTTGCCGCAGGATTGAGGCGAGAATATGAAACAATACGGAGAATGGCGAGGGATTTTACGAAATCTTAAGATTATCTGGGGGCTGTGTCGCGCCGTGTGATGCCGTTCTGAAACGCAAAAGGGCCCCCAGATGGGAGCCCTTTGGGGTCATGTCTGATCTGGTGATTAGTCGACGATGGTTGCTTCGGTCGCGGCGCGCAGCTCGTCTTCGGTCACGCCATCGGCGGTTTCAACGATCTTGAGGCCACCCTCAACCACATCCAGCACACCAAGGTTGGTGATGATGCGGTCGACGACTTTTTGGCCGGTCAGGGGCAGGGTGCAGTCTTTCAGCACCTTGGACACGCCGTGTTTGTTGGTGTGATCCATCACAACCACAACGCGGCCAACGCCCGCCACCAGATCCATAGCACCCCCCATGCCTTTGACCAGCTTGCCGGGGATCATCCAGTTGGCGAGGTCACCGTTTTCAGCGACTTCCATAGCGCCAAGAATGGCCATGGCGATTTTGCCACCACGGATCATGCCAAAGCTCATCGAGCTGTCGAAATAGGCGGTTTGGGGCAGCTCAGTAATGGTTTGTTTGCCGGCGTTGATCAGATCCGCGTCGATCTCATCCTCGGTCGGGAAGGGGCCCATGCCGAGCATGCCGTTTTCCGATTGCAGGGTCACTTCAACCCCCTCGGGGATGTAGTTGGACACCAGCGTCGGGATGCCGATGCCGAGGTTCACATACCAACCGTCTTGCAGTTCTTGTGCCGCGCGGGCGGCCATTTGATTACGATCCCACATGGATTACCCCTCCCGTACGGTGCGTTGTTCGATGCGTTTTTCGTGGTCGCCTTGGATGATGCGATGCACGTAGATGCCCGGCAGGTGGATGCTGTCGGGATCAAGTGACCCGGTGGGCACAATCTCCTCGACCTCAACCACGCAGGTTTTGCCGCACATGGCAGCAGGCGGGTTAAAGTTGCGGGCGGTTTTGCGGAAGACGAGGTTGCCGGTGGCATCCGCTTTCCAGGCTTTCACAATCGAGAGGTCGGCAAAAATGCCTTCCTCAAGGATGTAAGTCTCGCCGCCAAAGTCCTTGTGTTCTTTGCCCTCGGCAATCACGGTGCCCACGCCGGTTTTGGTGTAAAAACCTGGGATGCCGTGACCGGCGGCGCGCATGCGTTCAGCCAGCGTGCCTTGGGGGTTAAACTCCAGCTCAAGCTCGCCCGAGAGATACTGGCGCATGAATTCCGCGTTTTCACCCACGTAAGACGAGATCATCTTGGAGACCTGTTTGGTCTGCAACAAAATGCCGATGCCAAAATCATCCACGCCCGCGTTGTTTGAGGCGAAGGTCAGGTTTTTGACGCCGCTGTCTTTGATGGCGTTCAGCAGCAATTCGGGGATGCCGCACAGGCCAAAACCGCCTGCGGCAATCAGCATGTCGTCGGTCAAAAGCCCGTCCAGAGCTTCGGCCGCCGAGCCGTATACCTTTTTCATGAAACTGTCCTCTCGTCTGTTCTGACCAAGGTTCTGGCGCGTGGGGGGGGCGGAGTCAACGAAACAAGGGGGCAAGGGCGGGTTTTGGGTATTACTACCTAACCTGTGCTGCTGTGGCCCGGTGCCGCGCGGGACAATGGATTTTGTGCCTCCGGCGGGGATATTTTTGGAAAGAGGAAAAGCCAAAAGAAAACGCCCGCCCGGTGAGGGGCAGGCGTGAATGAAGATCATCAGCTTGGAGTTACTCCTTGCTGGCTGCAGCTTTCTTTTTGGCGGCTGGCTTTTTAGCCGCTGCTTTTTTGGCAGGTGCCTTTTTTGCGGCTGCTTTCTTTGGTGCGGCCTTTTTGCGCGCAGGCTTTTTCTTGGCTGTTTTCTCAGCGATCCAGCTGACGGCCATTTCCATGGTCACGTCTTCGGGTTTGACGTCATTTGGAATGGTCGCATTGACCTTTTCCCATTTGACGTAAGGGCCATAGCGGCCTTCCAGCACGTTTACCGCACCGCCATCATCCGGGTGTTCGCCCAGTTCTTTCAAGGCTTTTGCGGCCGCCCTGCGCCCGCGACCGGGATTGGCGCGTTTTTCAGCCAGCATTTCCACAGCGCGGTTCATGCCAATCTCAAACACATCCAATGTTTCTTTGAGGTTCACATAAACGGGTTTTTCCTCGTCCGGTTTTTGGTGGGCAACATAGGGGCCAAAGCGGCCTAAGTTTGCTTGGATCACGCCGCCTTCTGGGTGCTGACCGATTTCGCGCGGCAGGGTCAAAAGGGTCAGAGCCTGTTCAAAGGTCAGCTCATTTGGCCCCCAGCCGGGCAGGTGTTCCTTGCCCTGTTTGGGCAGGGAGGAGCGTGGCGGTTTCTTATTTTCAGGTGTGGGCTCGCCGCGTTGCACATAGGGTCCAAAGCGACCGGATTTCAGGAAAATCTCATCTCCGTTGTCTTCGCCCAGAACGCGTTCATAGCCTTCTGCCCCTTCGCCCGAAATAGGGCGGGTGTAGTTACATTCAGGGTAGTTGCCGCAGCCGACAAACCCGCCGGTGCGCGAGGTTTTAAGGTGCAGGTTCCCAACGCCACATTTGGGGCAGGCACGTGGGTCGGTGCCATCTTCGCGGGGCGGATACAGCTGTGGGGCCAATGCGGCATCAAGCTTATCGAGCACCTCTGAAATGCGCAGCTCTGATGTTTCGCCAATGGCGGCTGAGAAATCGCGCCAGAACCGATTGAGCACGTCTTTATAGTTCAGATCGCCCGCCGACACGGTGTCCAGCTCATCTTCCAGATTTGCGGTGAATTCGTAGCCGACATATTTGCGGAAGAAATTCACCAGGAAGATCGTCACAATCCGGCCTTTGTCCTCGGGGAACAGGCGGTTTTTGTCTTTGCGGACGTATTCGCGGTCTTGGATTGTGGTGATGACGGATGCGTAGGTTGAGGGGCGGCCAATGCCCAGCTCTTCCATCCGTTTTACCAATGTCGCCTCGGTATAGCGGGGCGGCGGTTGGGTGAAGTGCTGCTCGGGCGTAATGCTGCCTTTTTGCGCGGATTCACCTTGCATGATTTGCGGTAAGCGCTTGTCGTCGTCATCGACCACTGCGTCATCACGGCCTTCTTCGTAAATCTTCAAGAATCCTTCAAAAACAACGACTTGACCGGTGGCGCGCAGGCCCACTTGACCGTCAGCGGATCCGACTTCAACCGTAGTCCGCTCGAACCGAGCGCTGTCCATTTGGGACGCCAAAGTGCGTTTCCAGATCAGGTCATAAAGCTTGCGCTGATCGGGTTCCAATTTGGCCAAAGCGGCCGCGTCGACGGACATATCCGTTGGGCGGATACATTCGTGGGCTTCTTGCGCGTTTTTGGCTTTGTTTTTGTAAACGCGCGGGCTGGCGGGGATGAAATCCTTGCCATAGCGATTGGTGATTTCGGCGCGTGCTTCGGCCACAGCCTCGGGCGCCATATCAATGCCGTCGGTCCGCATATAGGTGATGTACCCGGCCTCATACAGGCGCTGGGCGGTCGACATGGTTTGCCGCGCGCCAAAGCCGAACTTCCGGCTGGCTTCTTGCTGCAGGGTTGAGGTCATAAAGGGCGGCGAGGGGTTGCGATTGGCGGGTTTGGCTTCCACCGATTGCACGGTCAAATCGCGCGAGGTGATGGCCTGAACGGCCAGTTCTGCCGCGGTTTCGTTGCCCAGCCCGTGTTTATCAAGCTTATCGCCGCCAAGCACGGTCAGCTTGGCTTCAAACTCTTGCCCGCGTGGGGTGGTCAGCACGGCTTTGACGGACCAGTATTCTTTGTTGTTGAACGCTTCAATCTCTTCTTCGCGTTCCACAATCAGACGCAGGCACACGGATTGCACCCGGCCAGCCGAACGCGCACCGGGCAGCTTGCGCCACAAAACGGGCGAGAGGTTGAACCCCACGAGGTAATCCAGCGCACGGCGGGCCAAGTAAGCCTCGACCAAATCGGTGTCCACCTGACGTGGGTTGGCCATGGCTTCCAAAACGGCATCTTTGGTGATCGCGTTAAAAGTCACACGGCTGACGGGCGTGTCTTTTTTGATCGAGCGGCGCTTGCGCAGCGCTTCTTCAAGGTGCCACGAAATCGCCTCTCCCTCGCGGTCGGGGTCGGTCGCGAGGATCAGGGCATTGTCTTCTTTCAACGCGTCAGCAATCGCTTTGACGTGTTTGCGCGAATCCGCTCCGACCTCCCACACCATGTCAAATTCATGGTCGGGATCGACGGATCCGTTTTTTGCCGGCAGGTCCCGCACGTGGCCGTAAGAGGCCAGCACAGTATAATCTTTGCCGAGGTACTTATTAATCGTTTTGGCTTTTGCCGGGCTTTCAACAACAACGACTGGCATGAAATTCTCTCGATTGGGTGTGGCCGCTTGGCGGGCTTGTCTTGGGGGTCGTAAATGTGGCCTGAGCGGGGGGCTTGTCAATGGCGCTTCACTTTATAATAGGGGGTGTGTTGTCGCGCCCCCTTTAGGGGGCGGGAAATTTCGCCGGATTTAAGCCAAAGGTGGAACATTTGCGGAACGCCCCCTTTCCCTGTGTCTTATGGGTTGGTAAGAGAGGGCATGAGCGATTTTGATGATGATGACCTGTTTGAGCCGATTGAGCCTGCGCAACCTGCCGCCAAAGTGCCCCTGTCGCAGCGGGCGATGGGCATCAATGCGCCGCGTCCTGCGCCCTATCTGGACGGGCTGAACCCCGCGCAACGCGAAGCGGTTGAGGCCTTGGATGGCCCGGTCTTGATGCTGGCGGGCGCGGGCACGGGCAAAACCAAAGCCCTGACCACACGCATCGCGCATCTTTTGAACACAGGTCAGGCGCGGCCCAATGAAATCCTGTCGGTGACCTTCACCAACAAAGCCGCGCGCGAGATGAAAAACCGGGTGGCAAACCTATTGGGCCAAACGGTTGAGGGTATGCCGTGGATGGGCACCTTTCATTCGATTTGTGTCAAGCTTTTGCGCCGTCATGCGGAACTTGTGGGTCTGAAATCGAACTTCACCATTCTGGACACCGATGATCAGAACCGGTTGTTGAAACAGCTGATTGTGGCCGCGAATATTGATGAGAAACGCTGGCCCGCGCGTCTGCTTGCAGGCGTGATTGACAATTGGAAAAACCGCGCCTGGACCCCCGCGCAGGTGCCCACCGGGGACGCCAGTGCGTTTAACGGTCAAGGCGTTGATCTTTATCATCAATATCAAGAACGCCTTAAGACGTTGAACGCCTGTGATTTTGGCGATTTACTGCTGCATATGGTGGTGATTTTTCAGCGTCACGATGACATTCTAAAGCAATATCAGACGTGGTTTCGCTATATCCTCGTGGACGAATACCAAGACACCAATGTGGCGCAATATCTGTGGTTAAGGCTGCTGGCTGCGGGCCATAAAAACATCTGTTGCGTTGGTGATGACGATCAGTCGATTTACGGGTGGCGCGGGGCCGAAGTGGGCAATATTTTGCGGTTTGAGGCCGATTTCCCCGGCGCAAAAGTTGTGAAGCTTGAGCAGAATTACCGCTCCACCGCGCATATTTTGGGGGCTGCGGCCGGGGTCATTCGTGGCAACGAAGGGCGATTGGGTAAAGAGCTTTGGACAGATGCCGAAGGCGGCGACAAGCTGCGTTTGATTGGCCATTGGGACGGTAATGAGGAAGCGCGCTGGGTCGGTGAAGAGCTTGAGGCGATGCAGCGTGGCACCCGTGGAAACGACCCACTGTCGCTGGATGATATGGCCATTCTGGTCCGCGCGTCCCACCAGATGCGGGCCTTTGAAGATCGGTTCTTGACCATTGGATTGCCCTACCGCGTGATCGGCGGGCCGCGCTTTTATGAGCGCTTGGAAATCCGCGATGCGATGGCTTATTTCCGCCTTGCGGTCAGTCAAGACGATGATCTGGCGTTTGAGCGGATCGTGAACACGCCGCGCCGTGGGCTGGGTGACAAAGCGGTGCAAACCATTCAACGGCTGGCGCGGCAAAATGGCGTGTCGCTTGTTGAGGGCGCGCGCATTGCGGTCGAGCAGGGCGAGATCAAGGGCAAAGGCGGCAAGGGGCTGGCGGAACTGGTCGCGGGGCTGGATCGCTGGCACAAGCAAATGACGGACGAGTCCGATACGCACGTCGAGCTTGCCGAAATGATTCTCGATGACAGTGGCTATACCGCGCATTGGATGAACGACAAAACGCCCGAGGCACCGGGGCGGCTTGAGAACCTCAAGGAATTGGTCAAGGCGCTGGAAGGCTTTGAAAATCTGCAGGGGTTTTTGGAACACGTCTCGCTGATCATGGACAATGAAAGCGAAAGCTCGGAAGAAAAAGTCACCATCATGACGCTGCACGCCGCCAAAGGGTTGGAATACCCGGCGGTGTTTTTGCCGGGATGGGAGGATGGTCTGTTTCCGTCGCAGCGTTCGATGGATGAAAGCGGGCTTAAGGGCCTCGAGGAAGAGCGACGCCTGGCTTATGTAGGCATCACGCGGGCGGAAAACATCTGTACCATTTCTTTTGCCGCGAACCGGTTGGTCTATGGCCAGTGGCAGTCGCAATTGCCGTCACGGTTTGTGGATGAATTGCCGGAAGAACATGTGGATGTGCTGACCCCGCCGGGGCTTTATGGTGGCAATTATGGCGCGGCTGGGGGGCTGTCTGATGCCGGATCGCGGCTTGAAGAACAGGCCTTGCGCGCGGATGCTTATAATTCGCCGGGTTGGAAGCGGATGCAGGAAAACACCGGCGGCAAGCGGCGTGCAAACTCCACCCCCGGTGCTGCGCGTGGGGTGGTGATTGATATGGCGGCGGTGTCGTCCTTTACCCAAGGCAATCGGGTGTTTCACCAAAAATTTGGCTATGGCACCGTGATGGGAATCGAAGGGGATAAGCTGGATATCGAATTTGACAAGGCGGGCGCCAAAAAGGTCATTTCGAAATTCATCGTTTTGGCGGCGGACGCGGGTGACGTTCCGTTTTAAAGCCCCATAAAGAATGACAATCAAACATATCTTGGCGGGCCGGTTGGTCCGCCTTTTTCATTTCAGGTTTTGAAAAAACAAACGGCGACGCCCGGGAGGAGGGGGCGTCGCCGTTTTTTTCTGATCAGGCCCTAAGGGAGGAGTGGGCCATTTCAGCTGCCATCAAGATCAGGGAGGAGATCTTTTTGGCGATGCGAAATCCCTGGGAGGAGGGAATTTCGTAATTTCGGGGGGCGGCAGCCTCTTGGGAGGAGGAACGAAGCTGCCGCGTCCCATGAGCCAGTTAGGGAGGAGGAAACTGGCCCGGAAAAGGTGACTGGCGGGGACCGGGAGGAGGTAGCCCCCGCCGTCATTCGCGGCACCGCAGGGAGGAGAGCGGTGCGCGGGAAACTTTAGGCGCCGTAAGCGGCCTTATGTGCGATCGAGGTGATCTCGCTGCGGGCGATGCCCAGGTCGCTTAGTTCGCGGGTGGACAGTTCGTTCAACTCGCGAGCCGTTTCGCGATAAAGGCCGCGTTTGGCTTGGGCTTCTTTCCAGGTCGCAACGGTTGCGAACAGGCGGTCAATGATGCCGGTGTGGGCGTTAAAGATCTCGGTTGCGTGTGCCATGTTATGTACTCACATTCGTATGCTTGCGCGTTTGGTTGCGGCTTTGCCGCGAAATCAAGTGGCGCCGTTCTTGGCGTCGTTGGGGGATAAATGGCGCCAACGCTGCATCTGCACAATCCCCGGATCGCTCATTGCCGCTATGCAGAAAATGCATACGTATTGCTGACCTAACGTCACAAAGCCGTTACATTAATCCGCTGCGGCCAAAAATCGGGGGGATTGTATGGGGTGGAGTGTCGCGCCCCCTTGTGTCTGGTGAAAAACGCAGCAAATGTGTGGTTTGAATTGGATCTGGAGGTGGCTGTGACCCAAACGCGCGACGAAATTATGTCTGTTCTGTCTTCTATCGCTTTGCCCGACGGGGGGGATCTTGCCTCTCGTGATATGGTGCGTGCGCTTTTGATTGACGGGGGCACGGTCAGTTTTGTGATCGAAGCTGAGAACGCCGATATGGCGGCCAAGATTGAACCGCAACGCCGGGCGGCTGAGACAGCTGTTGCAGCGCTTGAGGGGGTTGAAAAGGTGTCGGTGGTGTTGACCGCGCATGGGCCATCAAAGCCCGCTGCCCCGGCGCCAAACCTGAAAATTGGCGGTCATCCGAAACCACAGGCTGGGCCGTTGGCGGTGCCAGGCGTGAAGAACGTGATTGCCATTGCATCTGGCAAAGGCGGCGTGGGGAAATCCACGGTCAGCTCAAACCTTGCGGTGTCACTGGCGAAAGCAGGGCGCAAAGTTGGCCTGCTGGATGCCGATATTCTGGGGCCAAGCCAGCCGCGGATGATGGGCACCAATGAACGCCCCTCTAGCCCTAATGGTGAAATGCTGGTCCCGGTTGAGGCGCATGGTGTCAAACTGATGTCAATCGGCTTGATGCTGAAATCGGATCGGGAATCGGTGATCTGGCGTGGCCCTATGTTGATGGGGGCGCTGCAGCAGATGCTGTTTCAGGTCGAATGGGCGCCCTTGGATGTGTTGATCATTGACCTGCCGCCGGGCACGGGTGACGTGCAGCTGACGCTTGCGCAAAAGTCGCAAATCTCGGGCGCGGTGATTGTGTCTACCCCGCAAGATGTGGCGCTGTTGGATGCGCGCAAGGCGATTGATATGTTTGGCAAGGTTAATATCCCCATTCTTGGTCTGATTGAAAACATGTCGAGCTATGTCTGCCCCAACTGTGGTCATGAGGCCCATTTGTTTGGCCATGGCGGCGTGAAGTCCGAGGCCGAAGAGCTGGGCGCGCCGTTCCTTGGGGAAATTCCATTGTCGCTGGATGTGCGTCTGGCGGGGGATGCCGGTGCGCCTGCTGTGCTTGAGGGCGGAGCGCCGGCAGAGGCCTACGCGCGCATTGCGCAGGATCTGATTGATCGCGGTCTGGCCTAGCGCAACCTCGCAACGGCATTGAATATCTGAAACGCCCGCCGAAAGGTGGGCGTTTTGCATTGTGGGGGGGGAAGGTTTGGGACTGCCTTGGGAAACTATGGGACAGATCTTTAAGTGCGATGGGAAATCGTGGGTGAGATCTTTAATTTCTGAATCTTCTTTGGGATTTTCATGGGAAAAGCGTGATTTTTGCTGAATTTCCGGTCAATTTTCGCTCATTTCATGCTGAATTCAAAAATATTTGGGAAATTATGGGTGAAAATGGAACTTTTTTCAGCGTCTATATATAGTGTGTCAATTTTGCGGTTTCGCCTAGGTTTCGCGGTTTTTGTGTAATTCCTAGGTGTTTCGAGGCTTTGGTTGGCGGTGGATTTGGCTCTGTTTTCCAAAAAATCCCATACAGGGGTATTGCTTCCCATGAATTCCCAAGCTATCACTGTATGCATGATGAGGACGGGATTTAAGAGGCAGCAAGACCTCGTGACACTCCCAAGTCAGGTTTCATACAGGCACCCGCTTTCATCAAGATAAGAGATCCGGCGCGTACGCGAGCAGACATCCCCCCAGGTGGCGCGCGCGACTGGACACCCGGCAACGGGCTTGGCGGTGGATTGATCAGTGGCAGCAGATCAATCCACCGTTTTTAATTTAAGGCCTCGTAATGATCCAAAAAGTTCAGACGAGGCGGACGAGGACAGGAAAGGGACCGGGCCCGTGGCACGCAGGTTCAGAGGCGAAAGCCAACATAAGGTGGACACAAAGGGCAGGGTCTCGATCCCAGCCCTGTTTCGCCGTGTGTTGGAAGCCGGTGACCCTGATTACACCGAAGGCTTGAACCCAAATCTTGTCATCGTATATGGCGACCATCGTCGTAACTATTTGGAATGTTACACGATTGAGGCCATCGACGAAGTTGATGAGCAGATTGCGAAACTGCCGCGTGGCTCGGTTGAGCGGCGCATGCTGGAACGTCTGTTTAACGGCCAATCCTTCCCGACCTCCGTGGATGAAACCGGGCGCCTCGTGCTGCCGGCCAAGCTGCGTCAGAAGATCGGGTTGGAGAAAGAAGCGTTTTTCATGGCCACCGGTGACACCTTCCAAATCTGGAACCCTGAGACCTTTGAAGAGGTCGAAATGGCGCGCACCGAGGCGTGGCTGGATGACCAGCCCGATGATTTTGATCCGCTGACGCTCTTGTCGGGTGCAAGCGGGGCAGGAGAATGAGATGACTGCGGCCCCCACCGATCATCCTGAAAAGAAACCGCATGTGCCGGTGTTGCTGAGGCCGCTCCTTGAGGCGGTCTCTTCTGCAACTGGGGCGGTGTCTGGCGATTGGGCCGATGGCACCTTTGGCGCGGGTGGCTATACGCGCGGGCTTTTGGATGCCGGGGCCGATTGGGTGGCTGGTATTGACCGCGATCCGATGGTGTTTGAAATGGCGCAGGCCTGGGCCGGTGACTACGGCGACCGGCTTGCGCTTTGTGAAGGGACGTTTTCGGATCTTGATCGTCTGGCGGGACGCCCGCTTGATGGGGTTGTGCTGGATTTGGGCGTCAGCTCAATGCAGCTTGATATGGCCGAACGTGGCTTTTCTTTCATGAAAGACGGCCCGCTTGATATGCGGATGAGCCAATCCGGCCCGTCAGCCGCAGATCTGGTCAATGACGCGGACGAAGAGGATATCGCGGATATCCTTTATCATTATGGCGAAGAGCGGCTGTCGCGCCGGATTGCCAAGGCGATTTTGCGCGCCCGCGCCGAGACCCCCTTTGAAACAACACTGCAACTCGCTGATGTGATTGAAAAATGCCTGCCGCGCGCAAAGCCCGGTCAAAGCCATCCGGCCACGCGCAGTTTTCAGGCCATTCGCATCGCGGTGAACGATGAATTTGGTCAGCTGATCGAAGGGTTAGAGGCCGCAGAACGCGCGCTGAAACCCGGCGGCAAACTGGCGGTTGTGACTTTTCATTCTTTGGAAGACCGGGTTGTAAAACGGTTTTTGCAGGCGCGTGCGTCCGCAGGTGGCGGCGGGTCGCGGTACGCGCCCGAAGTGGCCGAAGAAACGCCGCGCTTTTTGCTGACCCCCAAAAAGGCCATCGGGCCGGATGATCAAGAGCTTGCGGAAAACCCGCGCGCGCGCTCATCCCGCCTGCGTGTGGCCACGCGAACAGATGCCCCCGCCGGGGTGCCGGACCGGGTTAAACTGGGTCTTCCCAAACTTGCCATCAAAGGTATGTAATGATGCGCTCGCTGTTATATGTGTGTTCTGCCCTTGCGGTTATGGGCTTGATTTATTGGGCTTATTCCGAAAATTACAAAACTCAGGCGGCCTTGGATAATGTCGAAACCCTGCAAGGGGAAATTGGCCGGATGCAAGAAGAACTGTCGGTGTTGCGCGCGGAATGGGCCTATTTGAACCGCCCGGATCGCCTGCGGGATTTGGCGGAAATGAACTTTGATCGTTTGGGGTTGTTGCCGCTGGCACCTGAACAATTTGGCCGCGTGGATCAGATCGCATACCCCTCAAATGATCCTTTGCCGGTGGTCGATACGGTGGATGTCAGCGGGGAAATTGCGCAATGAGCCGTATCCCCCTTCGCCCCCTTGCTCGCATTCTGGACGCCCGCGCCAAGGGTGAAAACCCGGATGCGATTGAGCGTGAAAACCTGAACCAGCGCCACGAAGTGATCCGTGACAAAGTGCGGTTTCAAACCGAAGGCCGCTTGCTTGTCTTGGCGGGCATGTTCCTGTCGGCGTTTCTTGTGGTTGGCGCGCGTATGGCGATGTTGTCAGCAACCGTGCCACAAGAACCTCGGGCCGAGGCTTTGGGGGCAAACATCACAACCGCCCGTGCCGATATTGTGGATCGTAACGGGCGGATCTTGGCCACAAACCTTGTCACCCACGCGCTTTACGCCCAGCCGCCACAAATGGTGGACCCCAAGCGCGCGGCGGGTGAGCTTGTGAAAATCTTTCCTGATCTCAAGATAGACCGGTTGATCAAGGATTTCACAGGCAAACGTAAGTTCCTGTGGATCAAAAAGAAAATCAGCCCCGAGCAAAAGCAGGCCGTGTTTGATATTGGCGAGCCGGGCTTGCTGTTTGGGCCACGAGAAATGCGCCTGTTTCCCAATGGTCATCTTGCGGCCCATGTGCTTGGTGGGGCCAGCTTTGGGCGCGAAGGCGTGGCAGCTGCCGAAGTCATTGGCGTTGCCGGTGTTGAAAAGCAGTTCGACGACTTTTTGCGCGATCCTGCCAACGGCGGCGCGCCGCTTGAATTGTCGCTGGATCTGACCGTGCAATCCGCCATTGAACAGGTGCTTTATGGCGGGATGAAGCTGATGAACGCCAAAGGGGCGGCGGCTGTGTTGATGGATGTCTACACCGGCGAAGTTGTGTCCGTGGTGTCCCTGCCTGACTTTGATCCCAACAACCGCCCGCGCGTGTTGACCAAAGGGGATCAGTCTGACAGCCCGCTTTTTAACCGTGCAGTGCAAGGCGTGTATGAGCTTGGATCCACCTTCAAGATTTTTGCTGCCATTCAGGCGATGGATCTGGGGCTTGTGAACCCTAACACCGTGATCGACACGGGTATTCCGATGAAAATCGGCAAATTCCGGATTGGCGAATTCAAAGGCAAGAACTACGGCAAGCTGAGCGTGTCGGACATCATTGTGAAATCCTCAAACCGGGGTACAGGGCGGCTTGCGCTGGAAATCGGGCCGGAACGTCAGCAGGAATTCCTTAAATCCCTTGGCTTTTTTGAACGCACCCCGTTTGAGATTGTCGAAGCGCAAGGATCCCAGCCTTTGTTGCCAAAACGCTGGGGCAAGCTGAGCTCGGTGACCATTTCTTATGGCCACGGTCTTTCCTCGACCCCGATGCATTTGGCGGCGGGTTATGCGGCGATTGCCAATGGCGGCTATGCGGTGAAACCCACGGTTCTGAAACAAACACATGCACAGCGTGGCGAACAGGTCATGACCCCCGCGGCCGCCTCTGCTGCGCGCAGCATGTTGCGAAAAGTGGTTACCGAAGGCACCGCCTCTTTTGGCGAGGTGGAAGGCTATCATGTGGCGGGTAAAACCGGCACGGCGGATAAACCCAAGCCGCGCGGTGGCTATTACGACAACAAGGTGATTAACACATTTGCAAGCATCTTTCCGGCGAATGATCCGAAATACGTGCTGGTCGTGACGTTGGATGAACCTGTTGAAACCTCTGGCCCAAAACCGCGCCGCACGGCCGGTTGGACGGCGGTTCCGGTAGCGGCAGAAATCATCCGCCGAGCCGCCCCTTTGCTGGGGCTAAAGCCAACCGTTGAACCTTTGGACCCAACTGGGCTAACACTCACCTCAAACTAGGCAAGTGGGTGTGAGGATCAAAACTGGTCTGATTGGCCCGCTTGCGCAGATGTTATGAATTGAGGGGGCCCAATGGCCGAAGCTACCAATATGAAAACGCTCGCTGATTTGGGGCTGACGGCCCAGAATGGTGCAGAGGCGAACATCACTGGACTGTCGGTGGACAGTCGATTGGTTAAGCCCGGTCATTTGTTTGCGGCCCTTCCCGGCGCGCGGGTGCATGGTGGGGAATTCATCCAATTTGCTTTGCGGATGAAGGCGGGCGCGATCCTGACCGACCCGGAAGGCGCGCGGATTGCTGCCCGCGAACTGGCCGCTTCTGATGCGGCTTTGGTTGTGGTGGAAGACCCCCGAATGGCATTGGCCTATGCGGCGGCGCTTTGGTCTGGGGCGCAGCCGGAAAACATGGTGGCGGTGACCGGCACCAACGGGAAAACCTCTGTGGCCAGTTTCACCCGGCAAATCTGGATGCTGTTGGGCATTGAGGCTGCCAATTTAGGTACAACAGGCGTTGAGGGGGCATATTCAGCGCCCTTGGGGCACACCACGCCGGAACCGATCACCCTGCACCGTGTTTTGGCCGACATGGCAGGCGCTGGCATCACCCACGGCGCGATGGAGGCGTCCAGCCACGGGCTTGCGCAGCGACGCTTGGACGGGGTGCGCCTGACGGCGGCGGGGTTCACCAATTTCACCCAAGACCACCTAGATTACCACGAAACCTTTGAGGAGTATTTTGCCGCCAAAGCCGGTCTTTTCGGGCGCGTTCTGCCCGATGATGGCACGGCGGTGATCAATATGGATGACTCAAAAGGGCCTGACATGTTGGCTGTGGCCGAGGGGCGTGGGCAACATGTGCTGCGCGTTGGCACGTCTGAGGACTGTGATTTGCGCCTTCAGGCCCGCCGTTTTGACGGCACCGGGCAGGATTTGCGCTTTACCTGGCTTGGCCAGATGTACACCGCGCGGCTGAACCTGATCGGCGGGTTTCAGGCAGAAAACGTCCTTTTGGCCGCCGGGCTGGTCATTGCGTGTGGGGAGGAACCTGCGCATGTGTTTGAGACCTTTAAGGATCTGGTCACCGTGCGGGGCCGGATGGAACATGCCGCAACCCGTGACAATGGCGCGTCTGTCTTTGTGGATTACGCCCATACGCCAGATGCGCTGCGCACAGCACTTCGCGCCATGCGTCCGCATGTTTTGGGGCGTTTGGTAGTGGTCTTTGGCGCGGGCGGGGACCGCGACACCTCAAAACGTATCTTGATGGGACAAGCCGCGGCAGAAAACGCGGATGTGGTGTTTGTCACCGACGACAACCCACGCAGCGAAGAGCCTGCTCTGATCCGATCCATGGTGATGGAAGGCTGTCCTGAGGCGACCAATGTGGGTGACCGGGCCGAGGCGATTTTGCGCGGCGTGGATGCTTTGGGCGCCGGGGACACGCTGTTGATCGCAGGCAAAGGGCATGAAACGGGTCAAACCGTGGGCGATGATATTTTGCCGTTTGACGATGTGGAACAAGCCTCGGTCGCGGTGGCGGCATTAGACGGGAAAATCGCATGACGTTGTGGACGGCGAAAGACGCTGAAGCTGCGACCGGGGGCAAGGTTCTAGGTGGTGACTGGTCCGTGGACGGCGTGTCGATCGACACCCGCACCTTGCAACCCGGCGATCTGTTTGTCGCGCTGAAAGCCGCGCGCGATGGCCACGAGTTTGTGGCGCAAGCGCTTAAAAATGGGGCCGGGGCCGCCCTTGTCAGCCATATTCCCGAAGGCGTCGCTGAAGATGCGCCTTTGTTGTTGGTCGATGACGTCTTACCCGCGCTGGAAGCCTTGGGCGTGGCCGCGCGGGCGCGCACCACCGCGCGGGTGGTGGCGATCACCGGATCGGTTGGCAAAACGTCAACCAAAGAAATGATGCGTGCGGTGTTGGCCCCGCAGGGCAAAACCCACGCCGCAGAAGCCAGTTACAACAATCATTGGGGTGTGCCGCTGACCTTGGCGCGCATGCCCGCCGACGCAGATTTTGCGGTTATTGAGATCGGCATGAACCATCCCGGTGAAATCGCCCCCTTGGCGAAAATGGCGCGCCCGCATGTGGCGATGGTCACCACGGTCGCCGCCGCCCATTTGGAAGCGTTTGACGACATAAACGGCATTGCCCGCGAAAAAGGTGCGATTTTTGAAGGGTTGGAACCCGGTGGCATCGCCGTTGTGAACGGTGATCTCGACACCACACCGATTTTGCTGAAGGCCGCGGGCAATGCGCACATTGAACAATTTGGCGCAGGTGCTGAGCTGGCCAATCATCTGACCCATGTGGGCCTGACCGAAGCGGCGACGATCTGTAAAGGCGTTGTTGCGGGTCATCAACAGGTCTTTAAAATCTCGACCCCCGGACGTCATTTTGCCGCCAATGCGCTGGGTGTTTTGGTGGCGGTGGCCGCCCTTGGCGGGGACGCCACGCTTGCTGCACGCGATATGCCCCTGTGGCAGCCCCCGGTGGGGCGCGGCACCCGCGAAGAGGTGATCTTGGATGCGGCAGAAGGTATTGGCCTTACGCTGATTGATGACGCGTTTAATGCCAACCCCACCTCAATGGCGGCATCCCTTGAGGTGCTGTCGGTCATGGTGCCCACAGACGGAATTGGCCGCCTTCACAAGGGGCGACGGATCGCCATTTTGGGGGATATGTTAGAGCTGGGCCCGGATGAGGCAGCACTTCACACCGCCCTTGCTGACCTGTCGTTTCTAACCACCATAGATCAGGTGCATTGCGTTGGGCCGCTTATGAAGGGGCTTTGGGATGTGCTGCCTGTTGAGCAGCGCGGCCAATGGTTTAAGACCGCAGAAGAAATGGCGTCACAAGTGGCCACAATGGTCGACGCCGGTGACATTCTCTTGGTAAAGGGATCCAAAGGGTCAAAGGTCAGCCTTACGGTTGACGCGATCCGTAAATTGGGTCATCCGCACCTCTAAACCTTGTATTGCCCCAGTAAAGGACGTTCCAGATGTTGTATTGGCTTACCGAATTTTCGGATGGTGGCGACGTGTTCAACCTGTTTCGCTACATCACATTTCGGGCGGGTGGTGCGTTTTTTACCGCCCTCATTTTTGGCTTTATCTTTGGCAAACCTCTGATCAACATTCTGCGAAAGCGGCAGGGCAAAGGGCAACCGATCCGCGATGATGGCCCCGAAAGCCACAAGGAAAAGCAGGGCACGCCCACAATGGGTGGATTGTTGATCCTGTCGGCGCTTTTGGTGGCGACCTTGATGTGGGCGCGGCTGGACAATCCTTATGTCTGGATCACGCTTTTTGTCACCTATGGCTTTGGTTTGATTGGCTTTGCCGATGATTACGCCAAAGTGTCAAAGAACAATACCGCGGGCGTTTCTGGGCGCATTCGCATGGCGCTTGGGCTGGTCATTTCGGCCATCGCGGGCGTCTGGGCCTCGGCCTATCACCCGGTGGACTTGCAATACCAACTGGCCTTTCCGGTGCTGAAAGACAGCCTTTTGTACATGAGCTATCTGTTCATCCCATTCGTGATGATTGTCATTGTTGGGGCCGCCAATGCGGTGAACCTGACCGATGGGCTGGATGGTCTTGCGATCATGCCTGTGATGATTGCGGCAGGCACTTTGGGCGTGATTGCCTATGCGGTTGGCCGGGTCGATTTCACCGAATATCTTGATGTGCATTACGTGCCCGGCACGGGCGAGCTGTTTATCTTTACCTCTGCCCTTATTGGCGGCGGTTTGGGCTTTTTGTGGTACAATGCGCCGCCCGCCGCCGTCTTTATGGGCGACACCGGGTCGCTGGCCTTGGGCGGGGCCTTGGGCGCGATTGCGGTCGCCACCAAACACGAAATCGTCTTGGCGATTGTCGGCGGGCTTTTTGTGGTCGAAGCGCTTTCGGTGATCATTCAGGTGCTTTACTATAAACGCACCGGAAAACGCGTGTTCCTGATGGCACCGATCCACCACCATTTTGAACATTTGGGCTGGAAAGAACCACAAATCGTGATCCGGTTCTGGATCATCTCGCTGATCCTTGCGCTGATTGGTCTGGCGACACTAAAGGTCCGCTGACCGATCCGAGTGTACCAAAAAATCGCCCCGTCCTTCGACATGAAGCGGCGGGGCTTTTGTTTTCACAGCTTTTCAGGTAGCGATTTGGAAAAGCATCTGCGGTTTGGAAAGGGCACACATGATCCCGGTCAGAGGTTATCAAGGGCAAAACGTGGCGGTACTCGGCCTTGGGCGGTCCGGTCTTGCCACTGCGCATGCATTGGAAGAGGGCGGCGCCACCGCGCTGTGTTGGGACGATGGGCAAGAGGCGCGGGATCGTGCAGAAGGCCAAGCGCTTGAGCTGTGCGATCTGTCCAAACCCAACGTGTGGGACGATGTCGCCGCCCTGATCGTCAGCCCCGGCATTCCGCATCTTTTCCCAGAGCCAAACCCGATCATCGCCAGCGCATTGCAAGCGGGCGTGCCGGTGGACAATGACATAGGCCTTTTCTTTCGCAGCTTCGCGACCGAGGATTGGGACGGCTTTGCCACCATGCCCAAAGTGGTGGCAATCACCGGTTCCAATGGGAAATCAACAACGTCTGCGCTGATCCATCACATCTTGGAAGAGGCGGGCCGCCCCGCGCAGCTTGCGGGAAATATTGGCCGTGGTGTGCTGGATATCGACCCCGCGCATGATGGCGAAGTGGTGGTGTTGGAGCTGTCGAGCTATCAGACCGAACTCGCCCGCGCGCTGACCCCCGATGTGGGGATCTTTACCAATCTATCGCCTGATCATCTGGACCGGCACGGTGGAATGGGTGGATATTTCGCCGCCAAACGCAGGCTGTTTGCCGAAGGCGGGCCAGACCGTGCGGTGATTGGCGTGGATGAGAACGAAGGTGCCTTTCTGGCCGGCCAACTGTCCGAAGCTGCAGCCGATGATCGCGTGATCCGTGTCTCGGTGGACCGTAAACTTACCGGTCCCGGATGGCAGGTGTTTGCGCGTAAAGGGTTCTTATCGGAGTATCGCAAAGGGCGTCAGGTGGCGTCCATCGACCTGCGGAACATTCGCGGTCTGCCGGGCAGCCACAACCACCAAAACGCCTGCTGCGCCTATGCGGCATGCCGCACGCTGAATTTGGCCCCGCGCCAGATTGAGGCGGCGTTCAAAAGCTTCAAGGGCCTTCCGCATCGCTCGCAATTCATCGGCGAAAAAGACGGTGTGTCGTTTGTGAACGACAGCAAAGCCACCAATGTCGACAGCGCACGCGCCGCTTTGGGCGCGTTTAAAAACATCCGCTGGATTGCCGGGGGGCTGGGCAAAGAAGGTGGCATTGAAAGCTTGAAGGGCGATCTGACAGGGGTCAGCAAAGCCTATCTGATCGGCCACTCTGCGCGGGAATTTGCCTTGCAGCTCGGGGATTTGCCGTATGAGATTTGCGAAACGATGGAACGCGCCGTGCATCTGGCCGCCCAAGAGGCCAACGCCGGGGATACGGTCCTGCTTGCCCCTGCGGCAGCTTCTTTCGATCAGTATTCAGACTTTGAAAAACGCGGCGAGGATTTCGCGAAGATTGTCACAGACTTCATAGGTTAACTTTGTATTCCGCCGCATACAAAAACCGTAAAAAAGAACGTGTTTATAAAGGCTTGAAAAGTGCGCGCGCTCTGCTACCAGTTGGGGCAGAGGAGAAGGATGCATGTTTTCACTAGAGGATCACCCTGACAGATACGCCCTGGCAAATGAACTGCACGCCCGCCCGTCGCCTGCATTAAAGACGCCGGGAATTGCGGTGTATTTGGCGATCAAACGCGTGAAAAATGCGGCGCGGCGCGACCGGGATTTGGACCGTGACCACTTGATCCAGCTGTTGGATCGGTTTGGCGCGCCCCATCCCAGCCCCGGCGCCAACCATTATTTCGGCGAGATCGGCCGCTATCACCTGAAATGGGAGCAGCACACCGAATTTGTGACCTATACCGTGTTTGGCGACAGCCTGACCGCGCGCGCGTTTGACCCCGCCGCCTTTGATGTGTTCCCGTCAGAATGGTTGGCCGAAGCCCCCGGAAAATGCATCACATCCGCGCATATTCGGGTTGAGAACATGCCTGAGGATGAGGCGGATATGTCCGCCGCCATTTCAAAGTGGTTTGTGCCTGAAAGCGTGACGGCCACTTGGGTTCTGGACCGTGCGGCGATGGTCGCGGGTGATTTTCGCATTGATCCGGCGGGGCACATGCGGTTCGTCGCTTTTATCGCACCCAAAACCGGCAAGCGCCGGGTGGGGCGCATTGTGCAACGAATTTGCGAGATTGAGACCTATAAGACCATTTCGATGCTGGGCCTGCCGGTTGCGCGTGATTTGCACCGCCGGTTGGGGCAGGTCGATACCGAACTGGCGGATCTTGTGGGCGCGATGAAGAAAACCTCTGAGGCGCCGACGGACACGCTGGATGCGCTTTTGGCCATTTCGGCAGAGCTTGAGGAAATGATGGCGTCCACCTCGTTTCGGTTGCAGGCGACCAAAGCCTATGAAGCGATTGTGCAACAACGCATCAACGCGCTGCGCGAAGAACGGTTTTTGGGGCGTCAAATGCTGGCTGAATTTATGATGCGCCGGTTTGATCCGGCGATGCGCACGATCAAAAGCGCGGAAACCCAGCTGGCGTCGATGGCCAGTCGCGCCATGCGGGCGGGTGATTTACTGCGAACCCGTGTGGATGTGGAACGCTCGGCCCAGAACCAAGCCTTGCTTGAAAGCATGGACCGGCGCGCGGATCTTCAACTGCGTCTGCAAGAAACGGTTGAGGGGCTGTCGGTGGTCGCGATCAGTTACTACGCCGTGTCGTTGGCCAGCTATTTTGCCTATCCGCTGACGGAAATGCTGGGCATTTCCAAGGGGATGTTGACCGCTGGGCTTACGCTGCCGGTGGTGTTGCTGGTGTGGCTGATGGTGCGACGGATCCGTCATTCGATTGAGCATTAAGACGGCGCGCGGCGATCTGTTTGGTGATCCGATCAGTGGCAAGCCCGCCCGCAATGATCGCCGCAAGGGCAAGAACCGCAGCAATTGACAAGGTAGAGACGCCGGACAATCCAGCCCCCACGGTGCAACCGCCCGCAAACACGCCGCCCACACCCATTAAGGCGCCACCGATCAGGTATTGCCCCATTTGACCTGCGCTTTCAAAGCCCTGCCATGCAAATTGGCGTGTTAAAAGCGCGGTCAAAAGAGCGCCTGCCAGCACGCCGCCAATCAGGCCAGTGCCAAAATTCCCGGACACCGCCGAGGCTGCGACGGTCCAAAACAGGCTGTCGGCCCAAGGGGCGGTGAACGCGAGGCTTTCAAAGGTGATCGGGTCAAATTCGTCTTGCAGCACCAGACCTGTGCCAACCCAAGCCAAGGGAACCAAGGCCCCGATAAAGGCCCCAAGGGTCAACTGAGCAAGCGACGGGCGATGACGGGCGAGCATCACAGCGACAGCCACAATGGGGGCAACGGCCAGCCATGCGGGCAGGGTCGGGGCCACGACGGTCATGTCTTCTAGGATCAAACGTAAGGGTGCAATTGCGCCTTTCAGCGTTGCGAGGGCGGTCAATGCGGCCACGCCAAGCACAACCAAGGCCCGCAGGTTTCCGGTGGCGGCCAGCACGGTCAGGCGCGACAGACACCCACGGGTCAGCACCATGCCAGCGCCAAACATGACGCCGCCCAAAAGGATCTCGACCAACGGCAGGTCAGGGGCCAAAAAGCGGTGTTCAGAAAAATTGATCCACCCGGCCCAGACGGCGGCTTGTGTGCCAATGACGGCCACGGCCAGCGCCATAAGCCAGGTGGTCAAAGCAGAGTGACGTTCGCACGCTGTGCCGACCAATCCACGGCGCAGGCAAAAACGGGAGAGAAATGCCAATACGCCGAATGCCAGGCCAAGGGACGTACCTAACAGGACCGAGGCGCTGCGTGGGGTGAGGGTTTCAAAGCCCAATGTCTCGAACATCTTCATATCTCCGCTTTTGGGAATATGTTCCAGTTGCAGATGCTTCACCTGTGAATCAAGGGGCTTTTGGGTGATTTTCGCTACAATGCGCGGGAAGGTGTTCTTCTAGATTGATTTGGGGCGGAGGTTATTCTTGTGGGTTGGTGAGAATTGGACTGCCATTCCTGCGCTGGTCAAAAACCAAACGGACTGGCCTTATTTCACGATTTGTAACGACGCGGGTCCATTGCGTCGCGCAAGCCTTCGCCCAAGTAGTTTACCGCCAACACAGTCAGGGAAATCGCCAAGCCGGGCCAGATCACGCGGGACGGGGTGAGGGACATGTAGTTGGTTCCATCAAAAAGCAGCCGGCCCCATGTGGGGAAATCTGAGGGGAAGCCCAACCCCAGAAACGACAAGGCGCTTTCGGTGAGGACTGCGTTGGCAAAACCAAGTGTGGCTGAGACCAGAATGGGGCTCATGACATTTGGTAAGATGTGTCGGGTGATCAGGGGCAGGGGGCGCAGGCCAATTGCGGTCGCCGCCATGATGAACTCGCGTTCTTTCAGCGCCAAAACCTCGGCGCGGACAACGCGGGCGGTTTGCATCCAGCTGGTGACGGCGATGATGAAGACAACCAGCAAAAACACGCCGCCTTCTGCGCCGAAAAGCGCGCGAAGCGTGTCGCGCCACAACATGATGATCACCATGAGAAGCGGGAGCATGGGCATGGACAGGAAAAGATCCGTTGCCCGCATAAGGACCCCATCAAGGGGTTTGAAGAAACCAGAAACCAGCCCAACGGTTGTGCCGATCACAAGTGAAAGGCCCATTGCCACAAAGCCCACCAAAAGGCTGGTGCGCCCGCCCATCAGCATGGCGGCAAAAAGGTCGCGGCCCAATTGGTCGGTGCCAAAGGGGTGCGTGATGCTTGGCCCTTGGTTCTTGGCGCGGATATCAAGGGCGGCGGGGTCCACCCCCCAAAGGCTTGGCCCAACGACCACCATCAAGGTGATGACCGCCAACACGCAAAGACCCGCAAAGCCCATTTTATGTGCGCGGAACTGACCCCAGATTCTGCGGGGTCGGGCGCGTCGCAATTGGGGGAGCGCGTCAGTCATACCGGATCCTCGGATCAAGCATCCCATACAGAAGGTCGGCCATCAGGTTAAACAGCACAATCAGCACCGCAAACAGGAAGGTCAGGGTCTGCACCAAGGGGATATCGGCGCTTTGAATGCCAGAAATCAAAAGCTGCCCCAAGCCGTTCACGCGAAACACCTGTTCGGTGATAATCGCGCCAGCAAACACCTGCGGCACCCCCATTGCGATCACGGTGACCACCGGGATAAGCGCATTTCGCAGCACATGCACGCGCACCACGCGCTGCTCGCTCAGCCCTTTGGCGCGGGCCGTGCGCACGTAATCTTGGCCGAGGGTGTCCACCATTGAGGCGCGCATATACCGGCTGAATTGCGCGGCATTATAAAGCGTCAAAACAAAGACCGGCAGGATTATTTGTTTGATTTGAAACAGAAAACTGGGCCAATCTGCCACGCTGTGGGTGGTGTTATAAATCGACGGAAACCATCCAAGCTGGACGGAAAAGACCACAATCAGCAAGACGCCCAGGAAAAAGCTTGGCACTGAAAACCCGATCATAGCAACGAATGTTGCGATGTGATCAACCCAGCCATCTTTCCGGTAGGCCGCGATCACCCCCAGCGGAATCGCAATCATGGCCCCCAACAGATAGGACAGGCCGACGACCCACAAAGTTTGCGGTAAGCGTTCAACGATCAGATCAACCACCGGGCTGCGGGTGGACCAGCTGCGCACACGCAACCGGTCTGGATCCCCAAGGGACCAACCGGTCAGATGCTCAATGATATTCAGCGGCTCATTAATGAAAAACTGTTTACACCAAAGCAGATAACGGATGTGGACCGGTTCGTTTAAACCAAGGCTGATGCGAATGTTTTCGCGTACCTCTGGTGGGATTGTCAGGGGAAGATTGCCGGTCGGATCATTGGGGGCAAGATCCATCAGAATGAAAATCACAAGGCTGATCATGACCAAGACAGGCACTGCAAAAAACAATCGTCGCAGAGTGTAGTTGAACATTGAACCGCCCCGGATCATCGGTGAAACAGCGCACGCACCCGCCGCTTTGTTGACTTGCTTACGAACGCGCGTATCCCGCACTTACCGGGCGCGGGTCCAATCCGCAATGTTCCACAGCTCGCTGTCCCATGAATTCATCCGAACCCCCATAAGGCTGTTGGCATGGGCCGAGACGTGACCGCGGTGCACCAATGGGATCAACGCGCCACCTTGGACCAACATGTCATTCATCGCAATGGCCAGCGCTGCGCGGTCTTCCAGCACGGCGGTTTGGCCCATTTTTGCGGCCAAAGCATCATAGTCGGCGTTGCAGAACCGTGGAATGTTAAAGCCCAACCAGTTGTTTTCGGGTGACGGGATCTGGTCGCAAGTCCAGTTGTTCAAATAGGTTTCCGGGTCCGACCCGGTGAACGTATTGGTGAACATGCCAAAGTCAGCATAGTGCTTTTGATAGGTGTCCGGGCTGGCTTGCGAGCCGCCAAAGTGAACGGCGGGGTCAATATTTTTCAGCTCAACCTCAAGGCCAAGATCGCTCCACCAGGATTTCACAAGCGCCTGCGTGTCCTGACGCACGGCATTGGTCGAGGTCTGATAAAGCACCGACATGCGCACCCCGTCTTTGACGCGCACACCATCAGCACCCCGCGTCCATCCGGCCGCATCAAGCAGTTGATTTGCCGTCGCAATATCCTGAACCAGACAGGTGTCATTTGCGGTAGAGGTGTAAAGCGCGGGGGCCGGAAGCACATTGCACGTTGGTTTGCCAGCGGCCCCATATCCCACCTTGGCCAGCACGGATCGGTCAATGGCCATCGACAGCGCTTTCACCACATTCGGTTCCGACAAAAACGGATGTGCGCCACCTTTTAGGGTCGAGCGATCAGCGCCTAGCGCAGGATCTGGGTTGGTCAGATTAACCTGCATCCGCTCAACCGCGGCCCCAAAGGCGGTGATCAATTGGCCTTTGCCGGCCTTTGCCATTTGGGTCAGTATGCTGGGGTCAATTTGCAAGTTCCACGCATAGTCAAACTCGCCCGTTTCCAACACCGCACGCGCCGCCCCCGCCGCATCGCCGCCGCCTTTTAAGGTGACCGTGGCAAAGCCGGGTTTTGCGGGTTCTCGGTAATGGGGGTTGGCCTCAAGGTTTATGACATCATTGGCTTTGAAATCCGTCACGCGAAATGGGCCGGTGCCGTGGGGGCCAAAATTTTCTGCCGTACAATTGGGGGCATCTGCGCCAAGACAGCCTTCAAATTGTGCCTTTTGAAGAATGGGGCTGTCGTGGCCCACAAACGGACCGTAAGGGAATGGTTTGGGTTTCTCAAACGTGACCTGCACGGCCAAATCGTCCAAGGCTTTCACCGACTTCACATCAAAAAATTTGCTTTCCTGCTGGCAGCCACCTTCGGGGTGCATGCAATATTCAGATGTAAAAACAACGTCATGCGCGGTGAAATCTGACCCATCGGACCATTTCAATCCGGGGGTGATGTGCCATGTGATGCTGGTCATATCCTGTGACACACCGCCATTCTCAATGGTGGGGATGTCATCCACCAACCACGCCACCAGCTGACCATTTTCATCATGTCGCGCCAGCGGTTCAAGGATCATAGAGCTGGCTTCGGTGTCTTTGATGCCGCCCGACAGAAAGGGGTTCAAAATTGACGGGGCCTGCCAATAAAGCAGGTTTAAATGACCGTCAGAGCCGCGTTCTGCATGGGCTGTCATCACACTCAGCGCTGCAAGGGCTGCGGCCCCCATAAGTGTTGATTTGACTGTCATTTATCTTCCCCCATTGATCTGTGCTTGCCTTGTGCCCATCCGGCGGGTCGTTGATTTCTGACGCTAACCCAACCGAAGGCCGCATCCTAAAGCATATGTGACCGTCTTTAATCCAAGGGCTTGTTCAAAACCGTCAGATCAATTGCCGTTTGAGTTCAAAGTGTGTCGCGCGTGGTTGCAATCAGAGGCAGAGTTTTGGAAAAATGCAAGCCCGCCGGGGGATTTATCCCCATTTTTGATGCCGCGATGCTGCGGCCCGGCTGGGATCCTTGGGAAAATTGCGTTTGGTAGAATGCCGTTTGACAGTTGGATTGCACTGCCGTTAGCGTTCTCACAAACCATGGATACGAAAATGACAGTTGCGCGGACGAGACATGAACGCCAAGAGGCAAGGGGGGGGTGATTTGAAACCCTTTCCAATCTCAGATCTAAACCCAGTGAACCATAACGCCCCCGTTCAGAACCAAGCAGATGTAGTGGTCATCGGCGGCGGTGTGATCGGCGTTACAACTGCGCTTTTCTTAGCGCTTGATGGGCTGGATGTTATGCTGTTGGAAAAGGGGCGGATTGCGGGCGAACAAAGCGCGCGCAATTGGGGATGGATCCGGGTGCAGGGGCGCGATCAAGACGAAATTCCGATCGCGCAAGACGCGCAAACCCTGTGGCAACATCTGGCCCCGCAACTGGATACGGACATCGGGTTGACGCAATCCGGTGTCGCCTATGTGGCCAAAACGGACAAAGACATCGCCGAGTTTGAGGCGTTTATGCACCTGGCCAAATCTGCGGGGTTAAGTACGCGTTTGTTCGACCAAAAAGGCACCAAAGCCCTGTTTCCCAATGTCAGCGCCACTTGGAAAGCGGCGCTGTGGACGGACACAGATATGCGGGCTGAACCCTTTCTGGCGGTCCCTGCATTGGCGCGCCTTGCGGTCGCACACGGCGCGCGCATCACCGAGAACTGCGCCGTGCGCGGGTTAGAGCTGTCCGCCGGGCAGGTCACAGGTGTGATCACTGAACAAGGTATGATCAAAACCGGGCGGGTTGTGCTGGCGGGCGGGGCGTGGTCTTCGCTTTTCCTGCGGCGCCACGGGGTGTCGATCCCGCAATTATCGGTGCTGGCCTCGGTGGCGCATACGGTGCCCGTTCCGGATGTGTTTTCCGGGGCGGCAACCGGCGGGGGCAAGGTTGCCTTTCGTCGGCGTGCGGATGGGGGGTATACGCTTGCGCCCAGCGGCTTTCATGAATTTATGATCGGCCCGGATGCGTTTCGTGCCTTTCGCGCCTTTTTGCCCCAATTGATGCAAGACCCTTTTGGGCCGCGCTATCATCCCGCAGCGCCAAAGGGCTTTCCTGATGCATGGTCCACGCCGCGACATTGGGCCGATGATGAGATTAGCCCGTTTGAACGGATGCGTGTGCTGAACCCACGGCCCAATATGGCCAAAATCACGCCCTTGGTTCAAGAATTCGAACAGCTGTTCCCGCAGCTGGGCAAAGTCACGTTAGAACGTGCTTGGGCCGGGATGATCGACGCCACCCCCGATGTGGTGCCGATTGTGGATGAGGTGTCGCCGCTGCCGGGTCTGATCGTCGCCACCGGCATGTCAGGGCATGGCTTTGGCATTGGGCCGGGGTTCGGCCGCATTCTGGCGGATATGGTTCAGGGGCACACGCCCCGCCACGACATAACGCGCTTTCGCTTTGGGCGCTTTTTTGATGGGTCAAAACTGAAACTTGGCCCGGCACTTTAACCAAGACACGCCCGCAATGGCCGGGTGCAAATTGAAAGGATGGGCTTATGCCGATCAAAAACCGTTTTGCCGAAATGCAGGCCGAGATCGCCGAATGGCGTCAGGATTTTCACGCGCATCCTGAGATCCTGTTTGAAACGCACCGCACGTCTGGCATCGTGGCGGACAAGCTGGCGGAATTTGGCTGTGACGAGATTGTCACCGGCATTGGCCGCACCGGCGTTGTTGGGGTCATCAAGGGCCTTAAAGACAGCGCGGGCAAGGTGGTTGGGCTGCGTGCGGATATGGATGCGCTCCCGATCCAAGAAGCAACCGGCGTGGCGTATGCGTCTAAAACCGATGGTGCGATGCATGCCTGTGGTCATGACGGGCACACCGCGATGCTGTTGGGGGCGGCGAAATATCTGGCCGAGACGCGGAACTTTGACGGCACCGTGGTGGTGATTTTCCAACCCGCCGAAGAGGGCGGCGGTGGCGGCAAGGAAATGTGTGACGATGGCATGATGGAGCGTTTTGGCATTCAGGAAGTTTACGGTATGCACAATTGGCCCGGCCAACCGGTGGGTCAGTTTGCCATTCGCCCCGGCCCATTTTTCGCAGCGACGGACGTCTGGGAGGTCACGTTTGAAGGCAAAGGCGGCCACGCGGCCAAGCCCAATGACACCGTGGATACCACGGTCATGGCGGCCCAGGCGGTTGTGGCACTTCAGACCATCGTGGCGCGCAATGCTGACCCGATTGAGCAGTTGGTGGTCAGCTGCACTTCGTTTGAAACCTCGTCCAACGCGTTTAATGTCATCCCCCAAGGGGTTGTGATCAAAGGAACAACGCGCACATTGTCAGGCGAGATGCGTGATTTGGCCGAAGAGCGGATCACCCAAATCTGTGAAGGCATCGCGGCCACGTTTGGCGGCACCGCCAAGGTTGATTACACCCGCAATTACCCCGCGATGGTGAACCATGATGTGCAGACCGAGTTCGCCGCGAAAGTGGCCTCGGACGTATCTGGCGGCTGTGATGATGCGCCGCTTGTGATGGGCGGCGAGGATTTTGCCTTTATGCTGGAAGAACGTCCGGGGGCTTATATTCTGGTGGGGAATGGTGACACGGCGGCCGTGCATCATCCGGAATATAATTTCAACGATGACGCCATTCCGGCGGGGTGCAGTTGGTGGGCCGAGATTGCCGAGCAGCGTATGCCATTGGGTTAGATCTGAGACGTGGTGTGAGGGGCGCTGCCCCTCGCGCTGTGCGCTCACCCCGAGGTATTTCGGGCAAGAAAAAGGGTGCTGGTTACCCGCCCGTGTGGCTCATGTGGCGCACGGTTTGTCCGCTGACCTTTTGACGCGAGTAATCAAAGTCATGGCCTTTGGGTTTGCGGCTGATGGCGGCGTGAATGGCTTGGATCAGTTTTTCATCATCATCGCTGGCCCTTAGGGGGCCGCGCAGGTCTGACATGCCGTCATGGCCCAAACAGGTGTAAAACTGGCCCGTGCAGCTCATCCGGACACGGTTACAGCTTTCGCAGAAATTATGGCTCATTGGTTGGATCAACCCGATCTTTTGCCCGGTTTCTTCCACACGAATATAGCGCGCGGGGCCGCCGGTATTGTCGGAAAGATCAGTGAGCGTGTAGTGCTGGGCCAATTCGGCGCGCAGGTCGGTCAGCGGCCAGTATTGCCCCAGGCGCGCGACCTCATCCATGTCGCCCATTGGCATGACCTCAATAAAGGTCAGGTCCATATCGCGTTCGGCACACCAGCTGACCAGATCAAACAGCTCATCCTGGTTGAAGTCTTTCACCGCAACGGCGTTGATTTTCACCCGAAGACCTGCTTTTTGCGCCGCATCAATGCCCTTAAGCACTTGGGGAAGGCGTCCCCAGCGGGTGATTTTGGCAAATTTCTCTTCATTGAGCGTATCAAGCGAGACGTTTACGCGTTTGACGCCCGCCGCCACCAGATCATCGGAAAAGCGGTGCAATTGCGAGCCATTGGTGGTCAGGGTGAGTTCCCGCAAAGCGCCGCTTTCCAAGTGGCGCGACATCGCGCCAAAGAAATCCATAATCCCGCGCCGGACCAAAGGCTCGCCGCCCGTGATGCGCAGTTTTTCAACGCCTTGGGTGATAAACGCCGAACAAATCCGATCCAGTTCCTCAAGCGTCAACAGGTCCTTTTTTGGCAAAAAGGTCATGTTTTCAGCCATGCAATAGGTGCAGCGAAAATCGCAACGGTCTGTGACCGACAGCCGCAGATATGTGACGGGGCGTTGAAAAGGGTCGACCAGACGGGGTGTTTCTTGAGGCGTTGTCATGGCAAGACCCTATGCCTGCGCGCATGGGCGTGCAAGAGCCGACGACGGAATTGACCGTTGAACCGCGATCAATTTTGCGTCACGCTTCGAGACATGAAAAAGTTGATTTTGATCCCCGCTCTTAGTGTTCTTCTGGCTGGTTGTGCTGGAATTGATATGCCGCAGATAATGCCGATGCCGTCCGCCCCAGATGCCGGGACGACATCTGCTCCGGTTGCGCCGCCTCCGCCTGTGGGGGCCGTGACAGTTGAGCAATTTGACACCACAAGTGCCGAAGATCGCGAAGATGCGGTGGTTTCTGCGCCGCTTTCGCAAGGGGCGCTGGGGCAAACCATTGCCACGTTGGGGGATCCGGCCGCCCCTGGGTTTTGGTTGGAAACGCCTTTGGTGACGTCAGAGCAAGAGGGGCGCGTGACGGCGGCAAATACCGGGCGGACGGTCAAGGTCACGTTGCGGCCGATTTCAGGGCCAACTGGGGCCGGAAGCCGGATTTCGCTGTCGGCATTGCGCCTGTTGGATCTGCCCTTGGCGGGGCTGCATGAACTTGAGGTTTACGGATTGTGACAGACATGACTTGGCTGGGCGAAAGCCGATCGCGCAAGCTGATCGGATCTTGGGGCACATGGGCCAAAATGCAGGCGGATTTCAAATGGGACATCCCAGAGCATTTCAACATTGCCGAACGCTGTTGTGACAGCTGGGCCGCGCGTGATGCGTCCCGTGTGGCCCTGACCCATGTGGATCAAGATGGGGGCGCGCGCGATTGGACCTTTGGCGACTTGCGCGATGCCTCGGACCGGTTTGCCACGGTGTTACAGGCCCGCGGCGTGGTTGCTGGCGACCGGGTTGCGGTGTTGTTGGGGCAGGGACCAGAGGTTCTGATCACCCATTTTGCCGCCTATAAAATCGGTGCGATTGTCTTGCCGTTGTTCACGCTTTTTGGCGCGGATGCTTTGGCCTATCGCCTGTCTGACAGCGGGTCAAAGGTTGTGGTCACGGACGGCGCAAATCTTTCAAAACTCAGTGAAATTCGCGGCAATCTTCCGGATCTCAGCGATATTTTCACGGTGGATGATGACGTGTTCTGGGCAGAGCTTAACGCCGCTTTCCCGCTGAGTGCGCCTTTGAACACATTGGCCGAAGATCCAGCCCTTATGATTTACACCTCAGGCACCACTGGCCCGCCCAAAGGGGTGCTGCACGCGCATCGCTTCCTGCTGGGGCATTTGCCTTGCGTGGAAACCTATAACGAGGATTTCCCGCAAGTGGGCGACAAGGGCTGGACCCCGGCGGATTGGGCGTGGATTGGCGGGCTGATGGATCTGGCGATGCCATTTCTGTATTTCGGCGTGCCAATTGTCAGCCACCGGATGCGCAAGTTTGAGGCGGAGGCGGCCTATCGCCTGATCGCAGATCACAACATCCGCAATCTCTTTATGCCGCCGACCGCCCTGAAACTGATGCGCCAATCTGAGGCACCGCTAAAGGGGGTGAACATCCGCTCGATCGGGTCGGGCGGCGAAAGCCTTGGGGCGGAATTGCTGACATGGTCGCGCGACGTGCTTGGCGTTGAGGTGAACGAGTTTTACGGCCAGACGGAATGCAACCTTGTGCTGTCATCCGTGGCGGGGGCAATGGCGGTGAAACCCGGCGCGATGGGGCAGCCCATTCCGGGCCACAACGTCGCTGTGATCAATGCAGATGGGCAGGAATGTGCCCCCGGTGACATGGGTGAAATCGCCGTGCGCGCACCCGATCCGGTGATGTTTTTGCGCTATTGGAACTTGCCTCAGAAAACCGCTGATAAATTTCAGGGGGACTGGATGCGCACAGGCGATCTGGCGTCACGGGATTTAGATGGGTATTTCACCTTTGCCAGCCGCGATGATGATGTGATCACTTCGGCGGGCTACCGGATTGGCCCCAGCGAGATTGAGAACTGTTTGATGTCCCACCCAGACGTGCTGATGGCGGCCGTGATTGGCGTGCCTGATCCCCTGCGCACCGAGGTCGTGAAAGCGGTTGTGGTGTTGCGAGAAGACTGTTCGGCAGAGGGCAAGGAACGCGAATTGGTGGATCTGGTCAAAGCCCGGATCAGCCCGCATGTCGCGCCGCGCATTGTCGAGTTCGCCAACAACTTGCCGATGACTGCCACCGGCAAGATTATGCGCCGGGAATTGCGGGTGACCCCATAAGAAAAAGCTGCGGGGGCGATCCCCCGCAGGCCTTTATTCTTCTTCTGATGTGATATCAGCGGAGGCGCTGATGTCCACCTGGATCACTGACAGGTCGGCCTCAGCCTCTTCTACTGGTTCATCAGCGACCGGAACAGGCACATCCTCTGGGGTGAATCCAATATGCCGACCGGCTTCTTTTACCGCAAAAGATTTCATCGTGTTGCCATGGTCGATCAAGAACAGGCGCACACGGTCGGCGTCGTGTTTTGACAGATCCCGCAGCCACCACGCCACGGCCTTTTGCATTGCGCCATGTTTTAACGAGGTCATGCCCGCGACCCAACCAAGAATGCGTTCCCGCGCCTCTTGTTCCGCGGGTTTTGGGTTGTTTTGCTTGGTCCACGGCAGGGTGATCACAAGGGCCGCGCGGCGCGTCCAAAGCGTGTCTGGCCAAGGATCGGCGGTCACCCATTCCGCAACCTCATCAAGGCGGGATGGGTCTGCGATCAGGCGTTTTTGTCCGGCCATACAGGCGTGATCGGCAATGGCCCAGCTGTCAAATTGTGGCACCCAGCTTTTGATCAGCTCCCATGCGCCCTCATCTGGTCGCATCCGGGCTTGGGTCAGCAATTTGGCGGCGGCAATGCGGGCCTCAAAGATGTCGGTGTTCCACAGCGCGTCAGCCAGCGCCACACGTTCTTCCACGCTCAGGTCTTTGCGCCAGGCTTTGGTCAGATCGTTGAGCACCGGGTTGGACACCCCCAGCACTTCACGTGTTTGTTTGTGATAGGCCGCACTTTCCACCGCCCGTTTTGGGTCGATATGGGCGCGCATTGCGTCAAGGGCTTGGTCCAGGGTCATGTGTCTTCTCCGAAGATGCCCGTTGGCTGGCCATCAATTGTCGTTGTGTTTTTTTCGGCCCAATAATCTTCGACTGTGCCCGATTTGGCGGCCATCGCGGGCAAAAGGATGTCGCGTTCGGCGGTCAGCTCCATTTCAGGAACCGCATATCCGCAAGAGGTTTGTACCATTTCGACGTGCATGTCATAGATTTGACGGGCTGTATATGGTTCGTCAAACAGGGACAATGCATCCCCCCATCCGTCATCGCGGGAATGAAGCGTTTTTGCGGTGCCATAGGCGCGCATAATCAGCGGGCGTTTGCCAAAGCTGCACCACATCAGGGTCATCCGGTTCGACAGGCGCAAATGCCCCGCCGTTTCATTGCCCGACCCGGTGTAATTCAACCAAAGGATCCGATTGGGGCCAACCACCCGAAGGCTGTCCATCCCTTTGGGCGAGACATTAACGCGCCCCTCTGGTGCGGCGGTGCCGGAAAAGAACATCGGCTGCTCTTGGATAAAGCTTTGATGGGCGTCTTCGATGCGGTCAAATTGCTTGGCCATGCGTTATTCCACCGTCACAGATTTGGCCAAGTTGCGGGGTTGGTCCACGTCCGTGCCTTTCGCAATGGCAGTGTGATAGGCGATCAATTGCGCGGGGATGGCGTAGAGGATCGGCTGAAGCAGGTCCGGCGCTTCGGGCATGGTGATCGAGGTCCAAACCCCGTCGCCCGCATCTTTCATCGCGCGCGCATCTGATACCAAAACCACCCGTCCGCCGCGCGCCATCACCTCTTGCATGTTTGAAACGGTTTTGTCGAACAGCCCGTCATGCGGGGCCATCACAACAATTGGCGTATGCTTGTCGACCAAGGCAATGGGGCCGTGCTTTAGTTCGCCTGATGCGTAACCTTCGGCGTGGATGTAGCTAATTTCCTTAAGTTTTAACGCGCCCTCAAGGGCGAGCGGAAACATCTGTCCCCGCCCAAGAAACAGCACGTCCCGCGCTTCGGCCAGTTTGGCCGAGACTTTGCGTGTGGCGTCATCAATGGACAAAGCCGCGCTCATCAATCCGGGGAGTTGGCGCAATTCGCCAAGCTTTTGGGCAAGGCCTGCATCATCCAGATGCCCCCGTTGATGGGCCGCTTTCAGGGCCATCACGGCAAAGCTGGTCAGCTGCGCGGTGAAGGCTTTTGTCGAGGCAACCGACACTTCAACGCCCGCGTGGATTTCAATTGCCACGTCACTTTCGCGCGCGATGGAACTTTCAGGTGCGTTGATCAGACCAACGATGTGATCCGCTTTGCCTTGGGCATAACGAAGGGCCGCGAGCGTGTCCGCAGTTTCACCTGACTGGCTGACAAAAAGGGCGGCGGTGCGGGGGCTAAAGGGCGCCTCTCGATAACGAAATTCCGAGGCAACATCAATGTCGACCGGCAGGCGGGCGTATTGTTCGAACCAATATTTGGCCGTTAGCCCCGCGTAATAAGCGGTGCCACAGGCCACAATGGACAGGCGGTCAATTTTGGCAAAATCAACCGGCCCCATATCCATGGTGATGGTGTCGTTTTTCACATAGGCCGAGAGGACTTCACCAACAACAGTGGGTTGCTGGGCGATCTCTTTTGCCATGAAATGTTTATAGCCGCCTTTTTCCGCCATATTGGCATCCATGCGCACCTGCTTCATCGGCCGGTTGGCACGGCGCCCTGTGGCGTCATAAATCTCAGCGCCGGCGCGGGTGATAACGGCCCAATCGCCTTCTTCCAGATAGGTGACTTTGTCGGTCATGGGGGCAAGCGCAATGGCATCAGAGCCGACGAACATTTCGCCGTCACCGTGGCCAATCGCCAATGGGCTGCCTTTGCGGGCGGCGATCAGCAGATCCTTTTCGCCGTCAAACAAGAAACACAACGCAAAGGCACCTTCGAGGCGGCTTAACGTGGCCTCAACCGCATCCTTGGGGCTGGCCCCTTTGTCCAAGTGGCTTTGCGCCAAAAGGGCAACGGTTTCGGTGTCGGTTTCGGTGTTGAAATTGAACCCTTCGGCGGCAAGCTCTGAACGTAGCTCGCGAAAGTTTTCAATGATCCCATTGTGGACAACCGCGACAGGTCCCGCGCGGTGGGGATGCGCGTTGTCGGTGGTGGGCGCGCCGTGGGTGGCCCAACGGGTGTGACCAATGCCGGATTTCCCGGCCAAGGGATTGTGCACCAGATGGTCCGACAGGTTCACCAGCTTGCCCACGGCGCGGCGGCGATCAAGGGTGTTTGCCCCGTCAATGGTTGCAATTCCCGCGCTGTCATACCCGCGATATTCCAGCCGCTTTAGGGCTTCGACCAAGATTGGCGCCGCTTCGTGATTGCCTAAAACTCCTACAATACCACACATATCAAATGTCCTTTTGCTTCTTGGCTTTCAGCGCCCGAAGTTTTGCAAATAGTTTCACGGCCAGCATTGGTTTGATCTGTTGATCCGCACGCGCAATGGCCAGGGCACCATCAGGCACGTCTTTTGTGATGGTGGAACCTGAGGCGGTCATCGCCTCGGTTCCGACCCGTACAGGGGCCACCAGCATGGTGTCCGATCCGATAAAGGCGCGCGCGCCAATTTCGGTGTGGTGCTTGTTCACGCCATCATAGTTGCAGGTCACGGTGCCTGCGCCAATATTGGCCTCGTCGCCCACGGTGGCATCGCCGATGTAGGACAGGTGGTTGACCTTGGCCCCTTCGCCAATTTGCGCGTTTTTAATCTCAACAAAATTGCCAATCTTCGCCCCATTGGCCAATTCCGCACCGGGGCGCAGGCGGGCATAGGGGCCGACAATGGATTTGGTTGAGACATGGCAGCCCTCAAGGTGGCTGAACGCCCGAATGCGCGCACCACTTTCGACGGTCACATCGGGGCCAAAATAGACGTTGGGTTCCACATAAGCATCGCGGCCAATCACCGTATCAAGCGAGAAATACACGGTTTCGGCTGCCTGAAGGGTCACACCATCGTCAAGCGCTTCGGCGCGGCGGCGGTTTTGAAACAGCGTTTCAGCCGCAGCCAGTTCAACGCGCGAGTTGATGCCGAGTGTTTCCGCCTCATCACAAGTGATGGCCACGGCTGACAGGTTTTTGGCGCGCGCCACTTCGACGATATCGGTCAGGTAATATTCGCCCGATGCATTTTCATTGCTGATTCCATCCAACAGATCAAACAAGGTGCTGGCCTTGGCGGCGATCACACCGCTGTTGCACAGGGTAATGGCGCGTTCTTCTTCGGTGGCGTCTTTGAATTCGACAATCCGGTTGAGGGCGCCGTCATTCACAAGCAAGCGTCCGTAACGACCGGGATCCGCCGCTTCAAACCCCAACACAACCACATCGGTCCCATCCGCGCGGGCATCCATCATCGCATCCAGCGTTTCGGGGCGGATAAATGGCGTGTCGCCATAAAGCACAACCGCGTCGCCATCGAAATCTTTTAAGGCGGTGCGGGCCTGTAGGACCGCATGGCCGGTGCCCAGCTGCTCTTCCTGCATCACAAACTGAATGTCAGGATGGATCTCTTTTGCCGCCGCTTCCACCAAATCCGAACCATGCCCCACAACAAGCACAGTCTGTGCGGGATCAAGATCGCGGGCGGCGGCAAGCGTATGGGCAAACAGCGGTGCGTTGCCCACTTGGTGCAAGACCTTGGGAAGGTCCGATTTCATGCGCGTGCCCTTGCCTGCGGCCAAGACGATCAATGCTGTTGTCATGTGGTTCTGCTCTTTCAATATCTTTTGCCCTGTTTTACCCCTTGGGAAGTTGCTCGCAAGAGGGCAAGGTTCAATTTACCTTACTGTCGGTTACAGGCTGGCGGCTGTGAGCGCAAAGAAAACACGAGGGGCGGCGTAGATTTGCCGAATTAAAGCATGGAAACAGTGATTTTTGATCTGGATGGAACATTAGCAGACACCTCGGGGGATCTGATCGCGGCGGCCAACGCGTGTTTTCGCGCTTTGGGGCATGGGGATCCTTTGCATCCCCTAGATGACGCGCTGACCGCCTTTCATGGCGGGCGGGCAATGCTGCGCCTTGGATTTGATCGGATTGGCCAGGGTGGAGAGACCGAGATTGATCGCGAGTTTCCAAATTTGCTGATCCACTATGGGGCCAACATCGACCAACACACGCGGATATATCCCGGCGCAATTGAGGCGGTGAAGCGTTTGAGCGCCAGCGGGTATGCCGTGGGGATCTGCACCAATAAGCCCGAAGCCCTGGCCGAACAGTTGCTTGGGCGATTGGGCATCCGTAACCTGTTTGCGTCGATGATTGGGGCGGATACTTTGCCTACGCGAAAGCCTGACCCTGCACCCTATCTGGCGGCGGTGCAGCAGGCGGGGGGGGATCCTGCGCGCTCGTTGATCATTGGCGACACAGCTACTGATCTGAATACCGCGCGCGCCGTTGGGGTGCCTTGTGTCTTGGTGGGATTTGGCCCCGAAGGGCAGGGCGTTGCGCGCCTTGAACCCGATGCGATGCTGGATCATTTTGATCAGCTACAAGACGTGGTAAAGGGGTTGATCGGCACGCCGCTGCAAGCGTGACCCCGTCCAAACCCTGACCAGCTAACGATCCGAATAGGCCAAAGTGGAGCCAACCATGAGCGAGATTTTTACCGGAAATTTCACCCAGCAAGAGCCCATTCCAGAGGACGCCATTGAGGCGGCGATGGGCGTGCTGCAAAGTGGTCGCTTACATCGCTATAACGTGGCCGAAAGCGAGCTGTCACAAGCGGCTTTGCTTGAACAAGAGTTTGCCGCGGCGATGGGCGCAAAATTCGCCTTGGCGGTGTCATCTGGCGGCTATGCGATTGCAACGGCCCTGCGTGCGTTGGGGGTGAAAGCCGGTGACCGGGTGCTGACCAACGCCTTTACCCTTGCCCCCGTGCCCGGCGCGATTGCGTCTTTAGGGGCCGAACCTGTGTTTGTTGAGGTGACCGAAGCGCTGACCATTGATCTTGATGATCTTGCCGCGAAGATCTCGCAAGGTTCTGATATCAAAGTGCTTCTGCTCAGCCATATGCGGGGGCATATCTGTGATATGGATCGGCTGATGCAAATTTGTGATGCGGCTGGGGTTGTTGTGGTTGAGGATTGCGCCCACACGATGGGCGCGCGTTGGCGCGGCACTTTGTCTGGCCGACATGGGGCGATGGCCGCCTATTCCACGCAAACCTACAAGCATCTGAACTCGGGCGAAGGGGGGCTGTTGATTTCCGATGACCCGGACCTGATGGCGCGGGCGATCATGCTGTCGGGGTCTTATATGCTCTATGAGCGCCACCTTGCTGGCCCACCAGCAGAGGCGTTTGAAAAGGTGAAATATGTCACGCCGAATATCTCTGGCCGGATGGACAATTTGCGCGCCGCAATCTTGCGCCCGCAACTGGCCAAGCTGGACCGTCAGTGTGCAGCATGGAACGCACGCTACGTCGAAATTGAGCGGGGGCTTGAAAACACGCCGGGCCTGACGGTGATCGCGCGGCCCAAAGTCGAAGATTATGTCATGTCGTCGTTCCAGTTTTTGCTGCTGGATTGGTCGGATGAAGACGTGAACAAGGTGCTTACACGGTGCGGCGCGCGCGGGGTTGAACTGAAATGGTTTGGCGGGGCAGAGCCCACCGGGTTTACCAGCCGCTATGACAGTTGGCGCTATGCGGACACGCCCGACATGCCGAAAACCAACCGGATTTTGCGCGGCGTGCTGGATCTGCGCCTGCCGCTGACGTTCAGCATTGAAGATTGCGCCCAGATTGCGCGGATTATTCGCGACGAGGTGTCTGTGGTCTATCAAGCCGCCGAGTAACCGCCGCAAACGTCCGCAAAAATCATCGTTTGAATTCAAGCTGGGACAGGTTGTGACGCTATGTCGTCGCAGCCTTTTCTTGACTCATATTCATGGCTTGCCTAAGAAATGAACAAACGTTCAATAATGGCCTCGAAACCCAACCCCTTCGTCAAAGGCCGCATGAAAAGGAAACCCGCATGTTCACAAATTCCATGAATTTCGACCTTGGTGAAGACGTCAATGCCGTGCGCGAGATGGTGCATGCTTTCGCCCAAGAGCGCATCAAGCCTTTGGCGGAACAAGCCGACAAAACCAATGAGTTCCCAAATGAGCTTTGGAAAGAGTTCGGCGAGCTGGGCCTGTTGGGCGTGACCACAGCCGAGGAATACGGTGGGTCGGACATGTCCTACCTTGCGCATACGGTGATTGTCGAAGAAATCGCGCGGGCCTCGGCCTCAATCTCGCTGTCTTACGGCGCGCATTCGAACCTTTGTGTGAACCAAATCCGCCGCAACGCCACCGAAGAGCAAAAGCAAAAATATCTGCCAAAGCTGTGTTCCGGCGAACATGTGGGTGCGTTGGCGATGTCTGAGGCGGGCGCGGGATCGGACGTTGTGGGCATGAAATTGCGGGCTGAAAAGCGCAACGGGTATTACGTTCTGAACGGCACCAAGTTTTGGATCACAAACGGGCCGGACGCGCAAACTTTGGTCGTTTACGCAAAAACCGACCCAGACGCTGGCCCCAAAGGCATCACCACCTTCCTGATCGACAAAGACATGAAGGGGTTCAGCACAAGCGCACATTTCGACAAAATGGGCATGCGCGGGTCAAACACGGCTGAGCTGATCTTTGAAGACGTCGAAGTGCCGTTTGAAAACGTGCTGGGCGAAGAGGGCAAGGGCGTGAATGTTCTGATGTCCGGCCTTGATTACGAACGCGTGGTTCTGTCGGGCATTGGCACCGGCATTATGGCCGCCTGTATGGATGAGATTATGCCATATCTGAAAGAGCGCAAACAGTTCGGCAAACCCATTGGTGAATTCCAACTGATGCAGGCCAAAATCGCGGATATGTACACGGCGATGAACTCGGCCCGCGCGTATATCTATGAGGTCGCCAAAGCCTGTGATCGCGGTCAAGTGACCCGACAGGATGCCGCCGCCTGTGTGCTTTACGCGTCAGAGGAAGCGATGAAGCAAGCGCACCAAGCGGTGCAAGCGATGGGTGGCACTGGCTTTATGAACGAAAGCACTGTGTCGCGCCTGTTCCGCGATGCCAAACTGATGGAAATCGGCGCGGGCACCAGCGAAATTCGCCGCATGTTGATTGGCCGCGAATTGATGGCGAACCAGTAATGTTGCGCTGGGCGACATGTGTTGCACTGACCTGTGCGGGGGCTTCGGCCGCGGCGCAGGACATCCCCTATTCCTTTGACGCGACTGAAAACTGTCTGGCGGAAAAGGGTGCGGATGGCGAGGCGCATCAGTGTTTTGGGGCGTCTGCCAATGCCTGTATGGAGGGCGGTGAAAGCGGCTGGACCACCGTGGGTATGGTGCAATGTCTGGATGCGGAAGCACAGGGTTGGGATCAGCGTTTGAACGCCGCCTACGGGCTTTTGATGACGCACAGCAAGGCGGTGGATGCCGAAATGGCAGAGCTTGGATCAAGCGCGCCCAGTCAGTCGGACGCTTTGCGCGCCATGCAACGGGCCTGGATCCCGTTTCGCGATGCATCTTGCGACTATGAACGCTCCACCTGGGGCGGCGGCACCGGGGGCGGTCCTGCCAGCCTGTCTTGTTACCTCAATCTGACGGCCACACAGGCCTGGTCACTTGAACAAAATGTTGCGGCCACTTCTGCCGGAACCTGCAACCACAAGGGATGCACAGAATGAAACTTCAATCTACTGCAATGCCGGGCTCTGAGGCCTATAAAGCCAATCGTGCCGGACATTTGGAACATTTGAAAGTGGCGGCAGATGCGGCTGAGGCGGCGATGCAAGGGGGCGGGGAACGCTCGCGCGAACGTCACCTGTCGCGGGGCAAGATGTTGCCGCGTGATCGGGTCTCGAACCTGTTGGATCCGGGCAGCCCCTTTCTGGAAATCGGCGCCACAGCGGCCCATGATATGTATGATGGGGCGGCCCCAGCGGCGGGTGTGATTGCGGGCATCGGTCAGGTGCATGGTCAGGAATGTATGATCGTTTGCAATGATGCCACGGTGAAGGGCGGGACCTATTATCCACTGACCGTGAAAAAGCACCTGCGCGCACAGGAAATTGCCGAGGAATGCAACCTGCCGTGCATCTATTTGGTGGACAGCGGCGGGGCGAACCTGCCGAACCAAGACGAAGTGTTCCCCGACCGCGACCACTTTGGGCGGATTTTTTACAATCAGGCCCGCATGTCGGCCAAAGGCATCCCGCAAATCGCAGTGGTGATGGGGTCCTGTACGGCAGGCGGCGCTTACGTGCCCGCCATGTCGGATGTGACCATCATTGTGAAAGAGCAGGGCACGATCTTTTTGGCTGGCCCCCCCTTGGTGAAGGCCGCGACAGGTGAAGTTGTCTCGGCCGAGGATCTGGGTGGCGGGGATGTTCATACGCGCCTCTCTGGTGTGGCGGACTATTTGGCCGAAGATGACGCTCATGCGCTGGCGCTGGCCCGCCGGGCCGTGGAAAGCCTGAACCGGGTGAAACCCTTCACCGTGAAGTGGCAGGAACCGGAAGAGCCGCTGTATGATGCAGAAGAGCTGTTGGGCGTTGTGCCTGCCGACCTTAAAACCCCCTATGACATTCGCGAAGTGATCATGCGCGTGGTGGATGGGTCGAAATTCGACGAGTTCAAACCGCGCTTTGGTGAAACACTTGTCACTGGTTTTGCGCATATCATGGGCTGCCCGGTGGGGATCATTGCCAACAACGGTGTGATCTTTTCCGAAGCGGCCCAAAAGGGCGCGCATTTCGTAGAACTCTGTTCGCAACGAAATATCCCTTTGATTTTCTTGCAAAACATCACCGGCTTTATGGTCGGTCGTAAATATGAAAATGAAGGCATCGCGCGCCACGGGGCAAAAATGGTGACCGCTGTGGCCACCACAAATGTGCCAAAAGTGACGATGGTTGTGGGGGGCTCGTATGGGGCTGGCAACTACGGCATGGCCGGGCGCGCCTATCAGCCGCGTTTCATGTGGTCTTGGCCCAATTCGCGCATCTCGGTGATGGGCGGCGAACAAGCGGCGGGCGTTTTGGCCACCGTAAAACGCGACGGGATTGAGCGCAAAGGCGGGGAATGGTCAGCGGAAGAAGAGACCGCCTTTAAGCAGCCCACCATTGATATGTTTGAGGAGCAGAGCCACCCGCTTTATGCCTCGGCTCGCCTTTGGGATGACGGCGTGATTGACCCGCGCAAGTCGCGCGAAGTCTTGTACCTGTCGCTGCTTGCCGCCCTCAACGCCCCCATTGAAGACACGAAATTCGGCGTCTTCCGCATGTAATCGCCCAGAAGGGATTTGGATATGTTTAAGAAAATTCTGATTGCCAACCGGGGTGAGATTGCTTGCCGCGTGATGGAAACGGCCCGCAAATTGGGTGTGGCCACAGTGGCTGTTTACTCAGACGCTGACGCCGGTGCGCGCCATGTGATGATGGCGGATGAGGCGGTGCATATTGGCCCGCCGCAGCCTGCGCAAAGCTATTTGAAGGGTGACGTGATCATTCAGGCCGCTTTGGACACAGGGGCCGAAGCGATCCATCCGGGCTATGGTTTCCTGTCGGAAAACCCGGATTTTGTGGATGCGGTAGAAGCGGCTGGGCTGGTGTTCATCGGACCAAGTGCGGATGCGATCCGCAAGATGGGTCTGAAAGATGCGGCCAAAAAACTGATGGTTGAGGCGGGCGTTCCTGTTGTGCCGGGCTATCACGGTGACAACCAAGACCCTGCGTTTCTGGCCGAAGAAGCCGTGAAAATGGGCTATCCGGTGCTGATCAAAGCCGTGGCTGGCGGCGGCGGCAAAGGTATGCGCCGCGTCGATGACCCTGCGGATTTCGCTGACGCTTTGGCCTCTGCCCAAGGTGAAGCGCAAACCGCCTTTGGCAACGCGGATGTGCTGATTGAGAAATACATTCTAAGCCCCCGCCACATCGAAGTTCAGGTGTTTGGCGATGGCACCCAAGCGGTGCATTTGTTTGAACGCGACTGTTCCTTGCAGCGCCGCCACCAAAAGGTGATCGAAGAGGCCCCGGCCCCTGACATGACCGAAGAGGTCCGCGAAGCGATGGGGCAGGCCGGTGTGCTGGCGGCTGAGGCCATTGGGTACAAGGGCGCGGGCACGGTTGAGTTCATCGTCGATGGCGCAAACGGGCTTCGGGTCGATGGGTTCTGGTTCATGGAAATGAACACCCGCCTTCAGGTCGAACACCCTGTGACCGAAGCGATCACCGGTGTTGATCTGGTGGAGTGGCAATTGCGCGTGGCCTCGGGCGAAGGCCTGCCAAAACAGCAAGATGAGCTGACAATTAACGGCCATGCCTTTGAAGCGCGCCTGTATGCAGAAGACGTGCCAAAAGGGTTCTTGCCCGCCACAGGTACGCTGACGCATTTGAAATTCCCGGTTGGGGCGCGCTCTGATACCGGTGTGCGTTCCGGCGATACAATCAGCCCGTTTTATGACCCGATGATTGCCAAGATCACCGTGCATGCGGCGACCCGTTCGGCGGCACTTCGGATGATGTCCACGGCGCTGGCTAAGACCGAGGTCGCTGGTTCCGTCACCAATTTGGCTTTCCTTGGCGCGCTGACCCGGCATGAAGGCTTTGCCAAAGGCGAGGTGGACACCGGCCTGATTGAACGCGACTTGGACGCGTTGATCCATGAACCCGGCCCAACGCTGGGTGACATTGGCGCGGCGGCGCTTTGTGCGCTGGATCTGTTAAAGCGTAAGGGATCGGGCTTTACCCTGTGGGGGGGCTTGAACCATTTCGTGACATTGACGCATGGGGAAGAAAGCTATGATGTCGTTGTCACCTCATTCGGGGCAGACCGGCATGTGATTGCGGTGGGAAGAGATAAAATCGAAGCCACTTGCATGAATGGTCAGTGGAGCATGGGCGAAGACCGGGGACCACGCGTGGCAAAATCCGGCAATGTGATCACTGTCTTTGCAGGGTCCGGGCTGGAATTTCACATGGCTGACCCGCTGGACCGCGACACAGGGGTCGGGGCCGGGGCTGGCGTGATTGAGGCCCCAATGCCCGGCCTTGTAAAAGCCGTCTTTGCCAATGCCGGCCAAGAGGTGAAGCAAGGCGATCGTCTGGCGATCTTGGAAGCCATGAAAATGGAACACTCGCTTGAGGCCGCGCGTGACGGTGTGGTGGCTGAGGTTCTTTGTTCTGATGGCGATCAGGTCGAAGCCGGTGCGCCGCTTGTGCGCCTGGAGGAAGAGGATGCGTAACACGCCTTTTCGCCTTCACCATGTGCAGTACGGGCGCTCAATCCGGGTGCTGTGGCTGATCGAAGAGATCGGGCTTGAGGCCAAATTGGGCGTGCCGCTTGAGGTGATCCGCTATCAGATCGGGTCCAAGGAAATGGCGTCGGGGGGCTTGGCGAAAGTCTCTCCGGCGACGCGCATTCCTGCGTTGGAAATCGGGGATCTGGTGATGAGCGAAAGTGGCGCCATCACCGAGTATCTGGTGGAAACCTATGCGCCCCAGCTGGGTGTGGCCCCTGGTCAGCCGGGGCGGCCCGATTATTTGCAGTGGATCCATTATTCCGAAACCATGGCCAGCCTGATTGAACAGCTGAACTTGCAGATGGTGTTCTTGCGCCCGCCTGCCAAACCCAGCCCGATCGTGATCAAGCTGAATGTGGCACGCCTGCGCCATACGCTTGCGGGCATGGACGCGCGGCTTGAAGGGCGTGATTGGCTGTTGGATCAGGGCTTTTCGGCGGCAGACATCATGATGGGGTTCAACCTGTTTGCCGCGCCTTATTATGTAAAGCTTGAACAATTCCCGAACCTTATGGCCTATAAGGCGCGGATAGAGGCGATGGCATCGTATCAGCGCTGTGTGACCCGCGAAGGCAAACAGACGTTTTATGCGCAGGACTTTTACCCTGTGCCTGAGGAGTAATCCCCATGGATCAGATCGAGATTTTTGAAGTCGGCCCGCGTGACGGGCTGCAAAACGAAAAACGCCAGATCCCAACCGCGGAAAAGATTGCCCTTGTGGATCTTTTGTCCGGGGCCGGGTTCAAGCGTATTGAAATCGCCAGTTTTGTAAGTCCCAAATGGGTGCCACAAATGGCCGACAGCGCAGATGTTCTGGCGGGCATCACACGCGCGAAGGGTGTTTCGTATGCTGCATTGACCCCCAATATGCGTGGGTTTGAAGGGGCGATGGCGGCCAAGGCAGACGAGATCGCCATTTTTGGTTCGGCCAGCGAGGGGTTTTCGCAAGCCAACATCAATTGTTCGATTAAGGAAAGCCTTGAGCGGTTTAAACCCATTGCAGAGGCTGCAAAAGTCGCAAAAGTGAAAATGCGTGGCTATATCTCTTGCGTGACAGATTGCCCCTATGATGGGGAAACCTCGCCTGAACAGGTGGCTTGGGTGGCGCAAAAGCTGATCGATATGGGCTGTTATGAAATCAGCCTTGGCGACACGATTGGACAGGCCACGCCGGAAAAAATCAACAAGATGTTGGACGCTGTTTTGGGCGTGGCGGGGCCAAAGATGTTTGCCGGTCACTATCATGACACATCTGGTCGGGCCTGTGACAATATTGAAGCGTCGATTGCCAAAGGATTACGTGTCTTTGATGCGGCCGTGGGCGGTCTGGGCGGTTGCCCCTATGCGCCCGGCGCGCAGGGCAATGTGGCGTCTGAGGCGGTGCATGATCGGGTGGTTGCCATGGGCATGACCACCGGGTTGGATCGCGAAATACTAGAACGCGGGGCCGACATGGCACGTGCGATGCGGATTGAGGGCTAAGTCATGAGTTATGAAACTATTTCAATCACCACGGATGATCGTGGTGTCGCAACGCTGTTGCTGGACCGGGCGGACAAGCACAACGCCATGAGCGCGCAGATGATCGAAGAGCTGACCCATGCCGCGCATGCGCTGGGCACAGATGACGGCGTGCGTGTGGTGATCTTAACTGGGGATGGCAAAAGCTTTTGTGCAGGTGGTGATCTGCGTTGGATGCAGGACCAAATGGCGGCGGATCCGGTCACGCGAGGCATTGAGGCCAAAAAGCTTGCGATGATGTTGAACGCCCTGAATATCATGCCAAAACCCTTGATTGCCAAGGTGCAAGGGCAGGCGTTTGGCGGCGGTGTTGGTATGGCGTCCGTGTCGGATGTCTCCATCGGCGTGACAGGCGCAAAATTTGGTCTGACCGAAACACGCTTGGGCCTGATCCCGGCCACCATCGGCCCCTATGTTTTGGCCCGTTTGGGCGAGGCGATGGCGCGGCGGGTGTTCATGTCTGCACGGATTTTTGATGCGGATGAGGCCGTCACTTTGGGTCTTTTGGCCAAGGCGGTGGCACCTGAGGATTTGGACGCGGCCATTGAGGCTGAGGTGAAACCCTATCTGAGCGTGGCGCCGGGGGCAGTTGCCGAGGCCAAAGCGCTTGCGCGCCGTCTTGGCCCCCCCATCACCGAAGAGATCATTGATGAGACCATCGCCGGTCTGGTCGCACGCTGGGAAAGTGCTGAGGCGCAAGAAGGCATTGCTGCATTCTTTGCCAAAGAGAAACCAAGCTGGCAGTCGTAAAGGGTTGCGGCGGGCCAGCGGGTCTTAATCCTGATTGATTTTCTGGGTTTTTGGGGCGGGTGAGTCTCTTTTCAAGGGCTATGAAACAAAAGAGGGCATCTTTTTGCAGGTGCCCTCGAAATATTTGGTTAACACGTGATGAAGACGGGCGGGCGTAACGGGCTGATACCGGTCGAAAAACCCTTGTAAACAACGGTATGCTTCACATGTGACGCGGGGTCTTGCGCTATCATTCACCTGTTTGAATATGTACCCCGATTGGTTGACCCTGACCCTGTGCAGCGGTAAACCGCACATAGCTAGCGCATGCGTGTTTGCCTTGATACGGGCCGCATAAAAGGAGCCACACGTGGAAGACCTTCTTCGGGAATACCTCCCAATCATTATTTTCCTCGGACTTGCCATTGTGATCGGACTCGTTCTGATTCTCGCCGCAGTGGTCTTGGCCGTTCGCAACCCCGACCCAGAAAAACTGAGCGCTTATGAATGCGGGTTCAACGCATTTGATGACGCGCGGATGAAGTTTGATGTCCGGTTTTATCTGGTGTCGATCCTGTTCATCATTTTTGATCTCGAAATCGCGTTCCTCTTCCCTTGGGCTGTGGCCTTTAAGGGTGTCGGGCTTGTCGGTTTCTGGTCGATGATGGTGTTCCTTGGCGTGCTGACCATTGGGTTTGCATATGAGTGGAAAAAGGGAGCGCTCGAATGGGAGTGATGCTTGGGGCGAATACGGCGCAAGGCGACCGTGAACACGCCACCCGTTTGTTGAACGATCAGCTGGCCGACAAAGGTTTTTTGCTGACCACCACCGACGATATCATCAACTGGGCCCGCACCGGGTCACTGCACTGGATGACCTTTGGTCTGGCGTGTTGCGCGGTTGAAATGATGCACGCGTCGATGCCGCGCTATGATCTGGAACGCTATGGCGTTGCCCCGCGTGCGTCCCCGCGTCAGTCGGATGTGATGATTGTGGCCGGTACGCTGACCAATAAAATGGCCCCGGCGTTGCGCAAAGTTTATGACCAGATGCCGGATCCGCGTTATGTGATCTCGATGGGGTCCTGCGCAAATGGTGGCGGCTATTACCACTATTCCTATTCGGTCGTGCGTGGCTGTGACCGCATCGTGCCGGTCGACATCTATGTGCCGGGCTGCCCCCCCACCGCTGAGGCGCTGGTGTACGGCATCCTGCAACTGCAACGCAAAATCCGCCGCACCGGCACGATTGCCCGATAAGCCGAGGAGGTAAGCGATGAGTGAAGCCCTGAACGAACTTGGCGGCCTGCTGGAAGCAAAGCGCCCCGATTGTGTGCTGTCATGGGAGGTTGCCTTTGGCGAGCTGACCGTGACCGTGCCGCTTGCAGGCATCCCCACGTTCATCGAGTTTTTGAAGACCGACAAGGCCTGCAAATTCTCATCCCTGGTGGACATCACGGCGGTGGATTACCCATCGCGTGAAGAGCGTTTTGATGTCGTCTATCATTTCCTGTCAATGTACACGAACCAGCGCATCCGCGTGAAAGTTGCCGTGCGCGAAGACGACATGGTGCCGTCCATCACTGCGGTTCACCCCTCGGCCAATTGGTTTGAACGCGAAGTGTTCGACATGTTCGGCATTCTCTTTTCTGGTCACCCGGATCTGCGCCGCATTCTGACCGACTATGGTTTTCGTGGCTTTCCGCTTCGCAAGGATTTCCCAACCACGGGATATACCGAAGTGCGCTATGACGAAGTTGAAAAGCGCGTGGTCTATGAACCCGTGTCGCTGACGCAAGAATATCGCCAGTTTGATTTCATGTCCCCATGGGAGGGTGCCAATTACATCCTGCCGGGTGATGAAAAAACCGACGAGGCAAAGAGCTAACCCAATGGTCGAGCAAACCTTCCTTTTCTGCGTAGGCGCGACAAAGGCCGGCACCAGCTGGCTTTTCGAATACCTGCGTGAACATCGGGACTGTCATTTCCCGACGGTGAAGGAGCTTCACTATTTTGACGCGCTTGAAGGCGGCAATGGCGGTTGGCAACGCAAGCAACATCAGGCGCGTCTGGATGACACGCGCGCCGCGTTGAATGCTGGTGCGACAGACAATCCCTATAAGCAAGAGCTGGTTCAGGATCTGGAAGGCTGGCTTGAGGCATTTGACGGGAATACCGCTGATGATGACGCCTATTTGACCTATCTGAAAAAAGGGTCAGGTGACGCCAAAGTGGTTGGGGATTTCACCCCCGCATATGGTCTTTTGTCAGAAGGGGCCTTTGCCCGCATGGCAGGCCTTGGTGCAAATGTGCGCTTTGTCTATCTGTTGCGTGACCCTGTGGATCGGATCTGGTCCAATATTCGCATGGTTGCAGGGGCAGGGGGTGCCGCGGCGCTTCAGGCCAAGATTGATGGGGTTCTGGCGGGAACGGCGACCAATATATTGGATCGCTCCAACTATCGCCGTACCCTGAACCGCCTCAGCCGTGCGGTGCCTGCGGGCAATCTGCATGTTGAATTCTACGAGCGACTTTTCACCCCCGAGGCGATTGAACGCCTGTGTGGCTTTTTGGGGATCACCCCAGCGCCCGCATCCTTTGATCGGGTGGTACATGGATCGGTTCGCGCCGATCTGTCCGCCGACCGGCGCGCCCAGTTACAGGCCGCTCTTAAACCGCAATATAATTTCATTGAGAAGTTCATGGGTGAGCTTCCTGATGAGTGGACCCAGAAGATGGTGAACGCATGATGGACGGCTCAAAAGGTTTCGACGACGCCCAAACCGGCGAACAGAAAATCCGCAACTTCAATATCAACTTTGGCCCGCAACACCCGGCCGCGCACGGCGTGCTTCGGATGGTGCTTGAGCTGGACGGCGAAATTGTCGAACGTGCTGACCCGCACATCGGCCTTTTGCACCGTGGCACCGAAAAGTTGATGGAAAGCCGGACGTATCTGCAAAACCTGCCGTATTTTGACCGGCTGGATTATGTGGCGCCGATGAACCAAGAACATGCTTGGTGTCTGGCGATCGAAAAACTGACCGGTGTCGAGGTGCCGCGTCGTGGGTCCTTGATCCGGGTGCTGTTTTCCGAAATCGGCCGTATTCTGAACCACCTGTTGAACATCACCACGCAAGCCATGGATGTGGGCGCGCTGACGCCGCCGCTTTGGGGCTTTGAAGAGCGTGAAAAGCTGATGATCTTTTACGAACGCGCCTGTGGCGCGCGTCTGCACGCCAACTACTTCCGTCCCGGCGGTGTGCATCAGGACCTGCCAGAGGATCTGATCAACGACATCGAGAAATGGGCCAATGAATACCCAGCCAAGATGGACGATATCGACGGGCTTTTGACCGAAAACCGCATCTTTAAACAGCGCAACGCCGATATTGGTGTTGTGTCTGAGCAAGAGATCCTTGATTGGGGCTATTCCGGTGTCATGGTGCGCGGTTCCGGCCTTGCATGGGATCTGCGCCGCGCGCAACCCTATGAATGTTATGACGAATTTGACTTCCAAATCCCAGTTGGCAAGAACGGCGATTGCTATGATCGCTATCTTGTTCGGATGGAAGAGATGCGCCAGTCGCTGTCGATCATCCACCAAGCCATCGCCAAGCTGCGTGCCCCCGAAGGCCAAGGCGACGTTATGGCCCGTGGCAAGCTGACCCCGCCAAAACGCAGCGACATGAAGCGCGATATGGAAAGCCTTATTCACCACTTCAAACTCTATACCGAAGGGTTCCACGTGCCAGCGGGCGAAGTTTACGCCGCTGTGGAAGCCCCAAAAGGTGAGTTTGGTGTCTATCTGGTCGCCGATGGATCGAACAAACCGTATCGTTCGAAAATCCGCGCGCCCGGATATCTGCACCTGCAATCAATGGACCACGTGGCCAAGGGCCACCAGCTCGCCGACGTTGCCGCCATCATTGGCACCATGGACGTCGTGTTTGGGGAGATCGACCGCTAATGCTTCGCCGTCTGCATTCAGAACAGCCCGAAAGCTTTGCTTTCACACCCGCCAACCAGGCTTGGGCCGAAGGGCAAATCACCAAGTATCCCGAGGGGCGTCAGGCGTCCGCTGTGATCCCGCTGTTGTGGCGTGCGCAGGAACAAGAAGGGTGGCTGTCAAAGCCCGCCCTTGAAGCGGTCGCAGATATGCTCGACATGGCGTATATCCGGGTGCTCGAAGTGGCATCGTTTTACTTTATGTTCCAGCTGAAGCCCGTTGGGTCTGTGGCACATATCCAGATCTGCGGCACCACGTCCTGCATGATTTGTGGGGCAGAGGATTTGATTGCGGTCTGTAAAGACAAAATTGCCCCCACCCCGCACACTGTGTCGGCGGATGGCAAATTCAGCTGGGAAGAAGTTGAATGTCTTGGCGCCTGTACCAATGCGCCAATGGCCCAAATCGGCAAAGATTACTTTGAAGATCTGACGGCCGAAGGCTTTGGCAAGATGATTGACGAAATGGCCGCCGGTGGCGTGCCTGTTCCCGGCCCGCTTAACGGTCGTTACGCATCAGAACCTTTGTCGGGCCTGACCTCGCTGACGGAATATGAAAGCGGCAAAGCCAAATATAACGCCTCGGCCCAGCTGGCTACCGATATTGGCGATACCATCAAGCGGATCGACGGCACCGAAGTGCCTTTGTTGACGCCTTGGTTGGGCAAAAACGCGACCTCTGGCAAGGCGACACCGCCGAAAGCGGCCGCAACGGGCAAACCTGCCAACCAACAGAAAAAAGCGGCCAAACCCGCAGCTGAAAAGGCGCCTACGAAAGCGATTGCCAAGCCCGCTGTGGAAAAAGCCAAGTCAGACAAAGCCGAAGCGGCCACCCCAGCGGCGACCGGCACCCCGAAAAAACCCCGCACGATGAAAGCGCCGCGTAAAGCGGGTGCAGATGATCTGAAACAGCTGAAGGGCGTTGGCCCCAAGCTGGAAAGCACGCTGAACGACCTTGGCTTCTGGCATTTTGACCAGATCGCCAAATGGGGCGCGGATGAGATCGCTTGGGTGGATGATAATTTGAGCTTCAAAGGCCGTATTGAACGTGACGGTTGGATCGAACAAGCCAAAACTTTGGCCGAGGGCGGGGAAACCGCCTTTTCGAACAAAGTGAAAAAAGGCAAGGTTTATTAAGGATTACTTCTTTGGCGATGCGTCTGGGACATAAAAAGCAACTAAGGCAAAAGCCAGCGCATCCCAGCGCGTCATTTCGCATGTCCACATTTATCAACGGGGAATTGGACGATGAGTAATCAAGATAGCGGATTGTTTTCATGTCGTAATACGTGCTGGATCATTGGCGCGCTGTTGGGCGTGGCGGTGTATTTGGTGCTTGGCTGTGGCATTGTGGCGCTGATTGTCGCGGCGATCGTTGGGGTTGGGGCTGCATTTTTGCTGTTGAAGCTTTTTTGTGGCGAGGGGACTGAGGCCAGCACATCATCGCGCACGCCCATGGCAAGCGCATCTGCGACATCAACCGCAACGGATAGCGCAGCACCAAGCGCGCCTGCTTCTGTTCCTGCATCCGCCGTGGACAGTGCGGCGTTGAACGCGACCCCCGCAGAGACGACACCAGAACCTGCGAAACCCGCCGCAAAGACGACACCGAAATCAGAGCCTGAAGCGATCGCACCAAAAGCCAAGGCGGCAAAAAAGCCAGCGGCCCAAAAAGCCAAGGCAGACACTGTGAAAACTGCGGCCGCAGGCCCCACCGGAACACCGAAAAAGCCACGGACCATGAAAGCGCCGCGCAAAGCCGGTGCCGATGATTTGAAACAGTTAAAAGGTGTTGGGCCAAAGCTGGAGCAAACCTTGAACGATCTGGGCTTTTGGCATTTCGATCAGGTCGCCAAATGGGGCGCCGACGAAATTTCCTGGGTTGATGATAATTTGAAGTTTAAAGGCCGGATCGAACGGGACGGCTGGGTAGATCAAGCAAAGATCTTGGCAGAGGGCGGCGAGACTGCGTTCTCTAACAAGGTCAAAAAAGGCAAGGTTTACTGAGGAATGAATATGGCAACTGACCCACATCATAAGACGGGCCGCGATGGGCGCATGGCAGGATTTGTCATCGCCATGACCGGTGCGTTGTGGGTCGGGGCCTCTTGGGTTGGGAAAAGCTATGGGTGGTCTATGCGGACCATGGCCCTGGTGGATCTGATGGCCCTTGCCGGGTTCGTATTTGGCCTGGTTGTAACGTATCGGATCTGGCGCAAGTCGCGCCAGCATGACGAAGGATAAGAGCGAATGCTGCAGGATAAAGACCGGATCTTTACCAACCTTTACGGTATGCATGACCGTACTTTGGCGGGTGCACAGGCGCGTGGCCATTGGGATGGGACCGCTGGGATCATCAAAAAAGGTCGTGATTGGATCATTGACCAGATGAAAGCCTCGGGCCTGCGTGGTCGTGGCGGTGCGGGTTTTCCAACCGGTTTGAAATGGTCTTTCATGCCGAAGGAAAGCGATGGTCGCCCGGCCTATTTGGTGATCAACGCGGATGAGTCCGAGCCTGGCACCTGTAAAGACCGCGAGATCATGCGTCATGATCCGCACACATTGATCGAAGGAGCGCTGATTGCCTCTTTCGCGATGAACGCCAACACTTGTTATATCTATATCCGTGGCGAATATATCCGCGAGCGTGAAGCGTTGCAGGCTGCGATTGACGAAGCCTATGACAAAGGCATGATCGGCAAAAACGCAGCCGGGTCCGGTTGGGATTTTGACCTCTTCCTGCATCACGGGGCGGGTGCCTATATCTGCGGCGAAGAAACGGCCCTTTTGGAAAGCCTCGAAGGTAAAAAGGGCATGCCACGCATGAAGCCGCCGTTCCCTGCGGGTGCGGGTCTTTATGGCTGCCCAACCACGGTGAACAACGTGGAATCAATTGCGGTTGTGCCGACGATCTTGCGCCGTGGACCGGAATGGTTTGCGGGCTTTGGTCGCGCGAACAACGCCGGCACCAAAATCTTTGGCATCTCGGGCCACGTCAACAACCCCTGTGTGGTTGAAGAGGCGATGTCGATCACTTTTGAAGAGCTGATTGACCGTCACTGTGGCGGCATTCGCGGTGGCTGGGACAATCTGAAGGCCGTGATCCCGGGGGGATCCTCGGTGCCCTGCGTGACCGGCGAAAACATCCGCGATGCGGTGATGGATTTTGACGGTCTGCGCGACAAAGGCTCGTCCTTGGGCACCGCCGCTGTGATTGTCATGGACAATTCCACCGACATCATCAAAGCGATTTGGCGCCTGTCGAAATTCTATAAACACGAAAGCTGTGGTCAGTGTACGCCATGCCGCGAAGGCACCGGGTGGATGATGCGCGTGATGGATCGTTTGGTCAAAGGCGAGGCGCATATCGACGAGATTGACATGCTGTTGTCCGTGACCAAGCAGGTCGAAGGCCACACCATCTGTGCGCTTGGCGATGCGGCCGCTTGGCCTATCCAAGGCTTGATCAAGAATTTCCGCGGTGAAATCGAAGACCGCATTCGGGTAAACAAACAGGGCCAAGTCAGCGTCGCCGCTGAGTAAAGCCATTTAGGGGTAGGGTAAGAAGCAGATTATGAAACAGGTCATGCATCATAGTAACACCTTGAACACAGGCGCTAATTCGCTTGTGCGCGGGACGTGTTATTGCATGACACAGGGGGGCAACCCCATCTCCTTTTTAACAAAAGGAGTAATTTCATGACCAAATTCAAAACCCTTCTGATCTCAGGCGTTTTTGCGACCCTTGCCAGCACGGCTTTTGCGGTGGATTACACTGCGATGCGCAATGACGCGCGGGTCCATAGCGAGCTTTTGGGCGCGTCGATTGCCTATTTAATCGACGAAAATTGCCCTGACTTGAGCTTGCGCAAGTTCCGCCTGCTTAACAAAGCGTATCAGTTGCAGAAACACGCCAATACGCTGGGCTACAGCTTTGGTGAGATTACGGATTATGTGGACAGCAAGGCAGAGCAGGATCGGTTCCGATCCATCGCTGAACCGATGTTGGCCAAACAAGGCGCCCGTAAGGGAAATGCCGAAAGTTACTGTGCGGTTGGCCGCGCAGAAATCGCAAAAGGGTCCTTCGTCGGAAAGCTTCTCGCGGACTGACAAGGGCAAGACAAGGGCAGGGGGCAGGTGCCCCTTGCAGGATGAAAAGGGACCGTGATGAGCGACCTGAAAAAGATCGTCATTGACGATATGGAAGTTGAAGTAGATGGCGCAATGACGCTGATCCAGGCCTGCGAAGTGGCCGGGGTCGAAGTGCCGCGTTTTTGCTATCACGAACGCCTGTCAATCGCTGGCAACTGCCGGATGTGTCTGGTTGAGGTTGTGGGCGGTCCGCCCAAGCCCGCCGCCAGCTGCGCGATGCAGGTGCGCGATTTGCGCCCCGGTCCCGAAGGGCAAGCGCCGGTTGTGAAAACCAATTCGCCAATGGTGAAAAAGGCGCGTGAAGGTGTGATGGAATTCATGCTGATCAACCACCCTCTGGATTGCCCAATCTGTGACCAAGGTGGCGAATGTGACCTTCAGGATCAGGCGATGGCTTATGGTCTGTCGGGGTCGCGCTTTACCGAACAGAAACGTGCGGTGGACGATCTGGATCTGGGGCCGCTTGTTGCGACCACCATGACCCGCTGCATCAGCTGTACCCGTTGCGTGCGCTTTACATCAGAAGTTGCCGGTATCACCCAGATGGGCCAAACCGGTCGCGGTGAAGATGCTGAGATTACCAGCTATTTGAACCAGACGCTGAACAGCAACCTTCAGGGCAATATCATTGATCTGTGCCCGGTTGGCGCGCTGACCTCAAAGCCATACGCCTTTACTGCCCGTCCGTGGGAGTTGACCAAAACCGAGAGCATCGACGTGATGGACGCGCTTGGGTCAAACATCCGCGTGGACACCAAGGGGCGCGAAGTAAAACGCATTCTGCCGCGCAACCATGATGGTGTGAACGAAGAATGGATTTCCGACAAAACCCGTTTCGTCTGGGACGGCCTGCGTCGTCAGCGTCTGGACACGCCTTACATCCGTGAAAACGGCAAGCTGCGCAAAGCAGGTTGGGGCGAAGCGCTTGAAGCTGCGGCCACTGCGATGAAGGGCAAGAAAGTTTCTGGTCTGATCGGTGACCTGGCCTCAACTGAAATGGCGTTTTCACTTAAGACCCTCATCGAAGGTCTGGACGGCAAGGTGGAATGTCGCGTGGACAATGCGCGCCTGCCAACGGACAGCCGCTATGGCTATGTGGGTGATGCGTCGATCGAAGATATTGATGATGCGAAATTCATCATGTTGGTTGGCTCTAACCCCCGCATGGAAGCGCCGGTTTTGAACGCGCGCATCCGTAAAGCATGGTCCAAAGGGGCCGATGTTGGGCTGGTTGGGGATGCTGTTGATCTGACCTATGATTATGCGCATGTGGGCAATGACCGTGCAGCCCTTCAGGGATTGCTGGGCAAAGACCATGGCGCGGTGATGGATCTGCCAAGTGTTGTGATCGTTGGCATGGGCGCTTTGCGCGAAGCAGACGGCCTTGCGGTTTTGGCGGCCTCGATGAAGCTCGCCGAAGAAACCAATTCAAAACTGATGGTTCTGCACACGGCCGCTGGCCGCGTTGGCGCGCTGGATGTGGGTGCTGTGACCGAGGGTGGCATTGAAGCGGCGACAACCGGTGCCGATGTGATTTTCAACATGGGTGCCGATGAGATTGACATCGATGCAGGCCCAACTGTGATCTACATGGGCAGTCACGGGGATCGTGGTGCGCACCGCGCGGATATCATCCTGCCGGGTGCGGCCTATACCGAAGAGGCTGGCCTGTTTGTGAACACCGAAGGGCGTCCACAATTGGCACAACGTGCCGGGTTCCCGGTGGGCGAGGCCAAAGAAAACTGGGCCATTCTGCGGGCGTTGTCAGCAGAGCTTGGCGCAACCCTTCCATGGGACAGCATGGCGCAACTGCGTCAGGCGATGGTCGCCGCTGTGCCGCATCTTGCCCAAGTGGATCAGGTTGTTGAAAACGACGTCGCACCACTGACGGTTGGCACGCTTGGCCAAGCCAGCTTCCGCTATGTGGTGGGGGATTATTACCTGACCAACCCGATCGCTCGGGCGTCAGAAGTGATGGCCGACTTGTCAGCACAAGCCCGCGGGCGCGCTGCTGATAAATTGGCGGCTGAGTAAAGACAGGACAAGGATCCAAATGATGCGTAAGGCGGGATTACAGGCGATGATGACAGGGGCCGCGACAGCGGGTCTTTTGTCGGCCTGTGTTTCGCCAGCTGCGCAAAGTTCAGATGCGAAAAAGCCTTTCACGCCTAGGCATTTAGGCGTAGAGACACAGCTTCTGGATGGGGATCTGGTGAATTTTCACGTGACCATGATGGGCGCGCGAGAACGAGAAGATGTGGCGGCATATGGCAAATGTGCAGCCGCGCAATATGCGCTTATTCGCGGGTACGGTTTTGCCCGCCATGTGCGTACAAATGTAGATGAAAATGGCAAGCGCTGGACAGGCGATGCGGCTTATGTGATTTCAGCCGCGCTTCCCAAAGGTCTGAAAACGATCGACGCGGAAGTGACTGTTCAGAATTGTCTTGAAAACGGAATACCGACGGTCTGAGGGCATGAAGAGATATGTATGAATTCTTCACGACAACCAACCTAGGCATCGCGCTTTTGATCATTGGTCAGTGTTTGCTGATCGTGGTCCCACTTTTGGTGGCGCTGGCCTTTCTGCTCTATTTTGACCGCAAGGTCTGGGCAGCTGTGCAAATGCGAAAAGGCCCCAACGTGGTTGGTGCTTTTGGGGTGCTGCAAAGTTTTGCGGACTTCATCAAATATGTGTTGAAAGAGATTGTGGTGCCGGCTGGTGCTGACAAATTTGTCTTTTTCTTAGCCCCGATGATGAGCTTCGTTCTGGCGATGTTGGCCTGGGCGGTGATCCCGTTCAACGATGGCTGGGTGCTGGCAGATGTGAACGTCGCAATCCTGTTTGTGTTCGCGGTGTCTTCTTTGGAAGTCTACGGCGTGATCATGGGCGGTTGGGCGTCAAACTCTAAATACCCGTTTCTTGGATCATTGCGTTCCGCGGCACAGATGATTTCTTACGAAGTCTCAATTGGTCTGATCATCATTGGTGTGATCATCACCACCGGTTCGATGAACTTTGGTGACATTGTGATGGCACAAGACGGCGCGGGTCTTTTCAGCTGGTACTGGCTGCCGCATTTCCCGATGGTGTTCTTGTTCCTGATCTCGGCTTTGGCGGAAACAAACCGCCCGCCGTTTGACCTTCCAGAAGCGGAATCGGAATTGGTGGCTGGCTATCAGGTTGAATATTCCTCAACCCCATTCCTTCTGTTCATGATCGGTGAATATGTGGCCATCGTTCTGATGTGTACGCTGATTTCGATCTTGTTCTTCGGTGGCTGGTTGTCACCGGTTGAGGCGCTGCCGGATGGGTTCTTCTGGCTGGCGATCAAGATCTTCTTCTTCTTCTTCGTCTTCTCGATGATCAAGGCGATCACGCCGCGTTACCGTTACGATCAACTGATGCGCATTGGTTGGAAAGTCTTCCTGCCGCTGTCACTGGCTTGGGTTGTTCTGGTCGCATTCTTTGCCCAATACGGGGCGTTCTGGGGCACTTACGCCCGCTGGACTGTGGGGGGCTGATCGATGGCTTTTGATTACGCACGCGCAACAAAATACTTCCTGCTGATGGATTTTGTGAAAGGCTTTGGGCTGGGGTTGAAATACTTCTTTGGCCCCAAGGCCACGCTGAACTATCCGCATGAAAAAGGCCCGCTAAGCCCGCGTTTTCGCGGGGAACATGCGCTGCGCCGCTATCCCAATGGGGAAGAGCGATGCATTGCCTGTAAGCTTTGTGAAGCGATTTGCCCGGCCCAGGCGATCACCATTGACGCGGAACCCCGCGACGATGGATCACGCCGCACCACGCGCTATGACATCGACATGACCAAATGCATTTACTGTGGTTTCTGCCAAGAGGCCTGCCCGGTGGATGCGATTGTCGAGGGGCCGAACTTTGAGTTTGCCACCGAGACCCGCGAAGAGCTGTTTTACGACAAAGAAAAGCTGCTTGAAAACGGGGAACGCTGGGAAGCTGAAATTGCCCGCAACCTTGAACTGGATGCACCGTACCGATGAACGATTTCTCCAAACTATATGCACAGATGATGGAGCAGGGGCAGGAGATGCTTCGCAACTTCAATCCTGCGTTGGAGACGTTTAAGCCCCAGGGCTTTGACAAACTCATGCCCACCATGCCGAAAGACATGATGGATATGATGTTTGGCAACGCTTTCAACAAAGATGGTCTGGACGCAAAGACACGCATGTTGGTCACTTTGGCTGGCTTGACCGTGCTTGGGTCACAAGCCGACGCACAGGTCAAAGTGACCGTGCGCCATGCGCTTGAAGCTGGGGCCACCGAAAAAGAGATCGCGGAAGTGATCTATCAAATGTCGATGCTCGGCGGCCTTCCGGCCATGACCCGGGCCTTAGAACTGGCGCAAGCTGTGTTTGACGAAAATGAGGAGGGGAACGCATGAGCGTTGCCGATTACGCTTTTTACCTCTTTGCCCTGACCACGGTCACGGGTGGATTTTTCACCGTTATGGCACGCAACCCCGTGCATTCGGTTTTGTGGTTGATCACGGCCTTTGTGGGCGCAACCGGTCTTTTCGTGCTGCTTGGTGCGGAATTTGTCGCGATGCTGTTGATGATTGTTTACGTCGGCGCGGTGGCGGTTCTGTTCTTGTTTGTCGTGATGATGCTGGATGTGGACTTTGCTGAGCTGAAGGCCGAGATTGCGCAGTCGTTGCCGATTGCGATGCTGATTGGTGTCATCCTACTCATGGAACTGGGCACAATCTTTGGCACTTGGGTGTTTGCAGATGGGGCCGAGGCCGCGCGTCAATCGATCACGCCAGCGATTTCAGAAATTCACAACACCGAGGCATTGGGTCTGGTGCTGTACACCGACTACATCCTCTTGTTCCAGCTTTCCGGCCTGATCCTTTTGGTCGCGATGATTGGGGCGATTGTGCTGACATTGCGTCACCGTACCAACGTGAAACGCCAGAACGTGATTGCCCAAATGCACCGCGATCCGGCCAAGGCGATGGAAGTCATCGACGTGAAACCGGGGCAGGGTCTGTGACCATGACTTTGGAAAAAACATACGAATGGAAGGGGTCGGCGATCTGCGCCACCCGAGAAGGGAACAGGACATAATGGTTGGACTAGAACATTATTTGGGCGTCGCGGCGGCTTTGTTCGTCATCGGCATTTTCGGGCTGTTCCTGAACCGCAAGAACGTCATCATTTTGTTGATGTCGATCGAGCTGATGCTTTTGGCGGTGAACATCAACCTGGTGGCGTTTTCAAGCTATCTGGGCGATCTCACTGGTCAGGTTTTCACCCTCTTCGTGCTGACAGTGGCTGCGGCTGAGGCCGCGATTGGCCTCGCGATCCTCGTCAGCTTCTTCCGGAACCGCGGCTCAATTGCCGTGGAAGACGTCAACGTGATGAAAGGCTGAGGCAATGGCAGCACAGATCGTTCTCTTTGCGCCGCTCATTGGTGCGCTGATCGCGGGCTTCGGCCATCGCGTGATCGGGGACAAAGGCGCGCAGGTTGTAACAACCGCGCTTCTCTTCCTCGCGGCGGCCTTGTCGTGGTCAATTTTCTTTGGGCTTGAAGAGCCGCAAACCGTACACCTGATGAACTGGGTACAATCGGGCAGCTTGAACGTGGATTGGTCGATCCGTTTGGATCGTCTGACATCGATCATGTTGATCGTTGTGACCACGGTGTCGTCTTTGGTCCACCTTTATTCCATGGGTTACATGGCGGATGACCCGCAGTTTAAGGGCGAAAGCTATCGCCCCCGGTTCTTTGCCTACCTCAGCTTCTTTACCTTCACCATGCTGATGCTGGTGACTTCGGACAATCTGTTGCAGATGTTCTTTGGTTGGGAAGGCGTGGGCGTGGCGTCATACTTGCTGATCGGGTTCTACTATAAGAAACCGTCGGCAAATGCCGCTGCGATCAAAGCCTTTGTGGTCAACCGTGTGGGTGACTTTGGCTTTGCGCTTGGTATCTTTGGCCTTTTCTACATGACCGACAGCATTCGTTTCGACGATGTGTTCGCGGCGGTGCCAATGCTGGCGGAAACCAACATCACCTTCCTCTGGACGGAGTGGAATGCGGCGAACCTTTTGGCGTTCCTCTTGTTTGTTGGCGCGATGGGTAAATCAGCCCAGCTGTTCCTGCACACTTGGTTGCCGGACGCGATGGAAGGCCCGACCCCTGTGTCGGCGTTGATTCACGCGGCGACCATGGTGACGGCAGGTGTCTTCCTTGTGTGTCGCATGTCCCCGTTGATGGAGCATGCACCGGAAGCCACCGCGTTCATCACCTTCTTGGGCGCAACGACAGCTTTTGTCGCCGCGACCATCGGTCTGGTGCAAAACGACATCAAACGCGTAATTGCTTATTCAACCATGTCCCAGCTTGGCTACATGTTTGTGGCCGCGGGCGTGGGTGTTTACTCGGTTGCGATGTTCCACCTGTTCACACACGCCTTCTTCAAGGCGATGTTGTTCCTTGGGGCCGGTTCGGTCATCCACGGGATGCATCACGAACAAGACATGCGGAACTATGGCAACCTGCGTAAGAAACTCCCTGTGACCTTCTGGGCGATGATGATCGGCACGCTGGCCATCACCGGTGTCGGCATTCCGCTGACCACTATCGGCTTTGCGGGCTTCCTGTCAAAAGACGCCATTATTGAGAGCGCCTATGCGGGCACCCAAGGCGGATATGCCTTCTGGATGCTGGTGATTGCGGCGCTGTTCACCAGCTTCTACAGCTGGCGCCTGATGTTCATGACCTTCTACGGCAAAGAGCGCGGTGACAAGCATACGCATGATCACGCGCATGAAAGCCCGCTGGTGATGACCATTCCGCTGGGTGTTCTGGCGCTTGGGTCGATCTTTGCTGGTATGATCTGGTACGGTTCATTCTTTGGCGATCACCACAAGGTCAACCACTTCTTTGGCATCGAAAGTCATGAAGTGGCGGCGGCCCCTGCGGCAGACGGACATGATGCAGCACCCGCTGACGATCATGCCCCGGTTGCAGATGCCGACCACAGCGCAGATCACGGAGAAGCCATGACCCATGCCGCCCCAATGGGCGCGATCTACATGGCGCCAGACAATCACGTGATGGATGATGCGCACCATTCGCCCAATTGGGTGAAAGTGTCGCCGTTCATTGCGATGATCATCGGTTTCATCGTGGCGTTCTGGTTCTATATCGTGAACACAAGCCTGCCCAAGCGGCTGGCGGCCACCTTCCCATTTGTCTACAACTTCCTGCTGAACAAATGGTATTTTGACGAACTTTATAACGTGCTCTTTGTGAAACCAGCCTTTGCCATTGGACGCTTCCTTTGGAAACGCGGCGACACCCAGACCATTGACGGGTTCCTGAACGGTGTGGCGATGGGCATTGTGCCTTGGTTCACCAAAATGGCGGGTCGGGCACAGTCCGGTTACGTCTTCACCTATGCCTTCGCGATGATCATCGGTATCGTCGCTCTGGTCTCACTCATGCTTATGAACGGTGGGTCGCACTAATGAACAACCTGCTTTCCATCATTACCTTCTTGCCGTTGGTGGCGGCTGTTATCCTTGCGCTGTTCCTGCGCGGCGACGACGAGGCCGCGGCGCGTAACGCCAAGTGGCTGGCCCTTGCGGCCACGGTTGCAACCTTCCTCTTTTCGCTGTTGGTCCTTATCGGATTTGACAGCGCCAACACGGGCTATCAGTTCGTGGAAGAGGCGGATTGGATCATGGGTCTGAAATACAAAATGGGTGTCGACGGGATTTCGGTTCTGTTTGTGATGCTCACGACCTTTATGATGCCGCTGACGATCTGGGCAAGCTGGGGTGTGAAAACCCGCGTGAAGGAATACATGATTGCATTCCTTCTTCTGGAAACCCTGATGCTGGGCGTCTTTATGGCGCTGGATCTGGTGCTGTTTTACCTGTTCTTTGAAGCAGGCCTGATCCCAATGTTCCTGATCATCGGGATTTGGGGCGGCGCCAACCGCATCTATGCATCGTTCAAATTCTTCCTTTATACCTTCATCGGCTCGGTTCTGATGCTGGTTGCTATGGTTTACATGGCGCTGGAAGTGGGCAGCACCGACTTTGAAATGCTCGCCAATCACCAGTTTGACAGCCACAGTTTCTCGCTGTTGGGTCTGCAGATTGCCGGTGGTGTTCAGACGCTGTTGTTCCTCGCCTTCTTTGCAAGCTTTGCGGTGAAGATGCCGATGTGGCCTGTGCACACCTGGCTTCCAGATGCACACGTTCAGGCGCCAACGGCAGGTTCCGTTGTTCTGGCGGCGATCCTTTTGAAAATGGGCGGCTACGGTTTCTTGCGGTTCTCGCTGCCGATGTTCCCAATGGGCGTTGAAACCATGGCCACCTTTGTGCTGTGGATCTCGGTGATCGCGATTGTCTACACCTCGCTTGTGGCGCTGGTGCAGGAAGATATGAAAAAGCTGATCGCTTATTCATCGGTGGCCCATATGGGGTATGTGACTGCCGGTATCTTCTCGCTCAACCAACAGGGCCTTGACGGTGCGATCTTTCAGATGATCAGCCACGGCTTTATCTCAGGCGCGCTGTTCTTATGTGTGGGCGTGATTTATGACCGCATGCACACGCGTGACATCGACGCTTATGGCGGCCTTGCCACACGCATGCCGGCCTATGCGCTGATCTTTATGTTCTTTACCATGGCCAATGTGGGGCTTCCGGGCACCTCTGGGTTTGTGGGCGAGTTCCTGACGCTTGTGGGTATGTTCAAAGCCAATACCTGGGTTGCCCTTGTGGCCACCTCGGGCGTGATCCTGTCGGCGGCTTACGCGCTTTACCTTTATCGCCGCGTCGTCTTTGGCGACCTGATCAAGGAAAGCCTGAAGGCGATCACTGACATGGACAAACGCGAGCGGATGATCTTTGCGCCGCTGGTCGCTATGACCCTTCTTCTTGGTGTCTACCCAAGCCTTGTGACCGATATCATCGGCCCCTCGGTTGAGGCACTTCTTTCCAACTATCACGCTGCGATCCCGACCGAAATGGTCGAGGCCGCCGCGTCCACGTCGCACTAAAGGGGACGGATATGAGCTCTGTCGACATTCAAACGGTTCTGCCTGAGATCCTCTTGTCGGTCTACGCCATGATCGCCCTGTTGGGCGCGGTCTATACCGGCAAAGACGCATTGGCCAAACCAATCACTTGGATCACCGCGGGCGTTATGGTGGCCCTTGCCATCATGATTGCGGGCGGGTCGGGGGCCACATCGGCCTTTAACGGCATGTTCCTTGACGATGCTTACGCTCGCTTCGCCAAAGTGGCGATCCTGCTGGCTGCCGCCGCCGTTTTGGTGGTGGGCGAGGCGACAATGGCGCGCCGTGGCATCCTGAAATTTGAGTACCCTGTGCTGGTTGCATTGGGCACCGTGGGGATGATGATGATGGTGTCTGCGGGCAACCTGATGTCCCTTTACATGGGGCTCGAGCTGCAATCCCTGTCGCTGTATGTCGTTGCGTCCCTGAACCGCGACAGCGTGAAATCGACCGAGGCTGGCATGAAGTACTTTGTCCTTGGGGCGCTGTCCTCGGGTCTGCTGCTTTACGGTTCATCTTTGGTCTACGGCTATGCGGGCACCACCGATTTCGCTGGGATCCTTGCCGCTGCAAACGACGGCCATGTCGGTCTTGGCATGCTGGTCGGTCTGGTCTTTGTGGCCACCGGTCTTGCGTTCAAAGTCTCGGCTGTGCCGTTCCACATGTGGACACCAGACGTTTACGAAGGCGCGCCGACACCGGTCACCGCCTTCTTTGCAACAGCGCCCAAAATGGCCGCGATGGGTCTTTTCGCGCGCGTCATGTTTGATGCCTTTGGCAACGCCATCTCGGATTGGAGCCAGATCATCGCATTGATGGCCGTGCTGTCCATGTTCCTTGGCGCCTTTGCGGCGATTGGTCAAACCAACATCAAACGCCTGATGGCTTATTCATCCATCGCCCACATGGGCTTTGCGCTGATGGGCCTTGCGGCGGGCACCGAATTTGGTGTGCAGATGATGCTTCAGTATATGGCAGTTTATGTGGCAATGAACGTCGGCACCTTTGCCTTCATCATGTCGATGGAACGCGATGGCCGTCCGGTCACTGACATCTCAGCCCTGAACCAACTTGCCTCGACTGAGAAAGCAAAAGCTTTGGCGATGCTGGTCCTGATGTTCTCGCTGGCGGGTGTGCCGCCGATGCTTGGCTTCTTTGCCAAATACGGTGTGCTGATTGCCGCTGTGAATGCGGGTATGACATGGCTTGCCGTTGCGGCTGTGATCGCATCGGTCATCGGCGCCTTCTATTACCTGCGCATCGTGTACTTCATGTATTTCGGTGACGAGGTTGAAGGCGTGGAAATCAACATGTCCCCCGCCGCTTGGGCTGCCCTGATGGCCTCGGCTGTGATTGTTATGGTTGGTTTTGTAAACTTCTTTGGCATCGAGGGTGCGGCACAGGCTGCGGCGGCTGCTCTTGTCAAATAACTGGCCCGATGATTGGCCTGCAGGCATTGGTCGCAATATCCTGACCAGCGTTGACAGCACAAATGAAGAGGCCCGGCGTATCGCGCCGGGTCTTCTTGGTCCAACATGGATCTTGGCACATGAACAAACCAAGGGCAGGGGCCGTCGCGGTCGCGCTTGGGCCGCGCCCAAAGGGCATTTTTCAGCCACATTGGTCATGCGCCCGGCAGAGCCACCGCAGCAGGTGGCGTTGCGCAGCTTTGTGGCCTCATTGGCCCTGTTTGATGCGTTTGTGGCGGCCTGCGGACGCCCCGCACCATTCTCGCTTAAATGGCCAAATGATGTGCTGCTAAATGGCGGCAAAGTTGCGGGCATTTTGCTTGAAAGCGCGGGCATGGGCGAAGGCGTGAGCCATATCGCTATTGGGATCGGCGTGAACCTTCTGGACGCTCCAAATCCCGAACGGGTTGAGGCGGGGGCCGTGGCCCCGGTCAGCCTGGCGCATGAAACCGGTGCCATCGTGACCCCGGAAGAGTTTTTGGATCTCTTGGCGCCCGCCTATCACCACTATGAAACGCAGTTCACCACCTATGGCTTTGCCCCCATTCGCAAAGCGTGGCTGGCCCGTGCCGCCCGCTTGGGCGAGACGATCACCGCCCGCACCATGCACACGGAAACCGTGGGGCGCTTTGACACGGTGGACGAGGCGGGCAACCTTGTTCTATCTACACCCAAAGGCCGCGAGGTGATCCCCGCCGCCGAGATTTTCTTTTAGGGGGCAGACATGCTTCTGGCGATTGACACTGGCAACACCAACACGGTTTTCTCGATCTGGGACGGCGAGAAATTCCTGTGCACGCTGCGTACATCGACCCATCATTCGCGCACCGCGGATGCCTATTTCACGTGGTTTTCCACGCTGATCAGCCATTACGGGATCAAACCCGACATCACAGGTGTTGTGATCTCATCAACCGTGCCGCGTGTCGTGTGGAACCTGCGTGTCTTTGCAGATCGCTTTTTTGGATGCCGGCCATTGGTTGTGGGCAAGCCCGATTGCTTGCTGCCTATTCAGCCGCGTGTTGACGAAGGCACAATTCCGGGGCCCGATCGTTTGGCCAACGCTGCAGCCGCTTTTGACCGCCATGGTGGGAACAGTATGGTTGTGGACTTTGGCACAGCCACCAATTTTGACGTTGTTGCAGATGATGGGGCCTATATCGGCGGCGTGATTGCCCCGGGGGTGAACCTCTCGCTTGAGGCCTTGCACCAAGGGGCCGCAGCGTTGCCCCATGTTGACGTTTCAAAACCGCAGAAAGTTATTGGCACCAATACCGTCGCCTGCATCCAATCCGGGGTGTTTTGGGGATACGTTGGGTTGGTGCGAGAGATCTGTACACGTATCAAAGCAGAGCGGGACCGGCCGATGAAGGTGATCGCCACCGGTGGGTTGGCCCCATTATTTGGTCAAACAGCTGGCCTGTTTGACATATTCGAAGAAGACTTGACCATGCACGGTCTTATCAAAATCTATGATTACAACAAGGAACAGGGCAACATATGACCGCTGATCGCCTGATTTATTTACCCCTCGGGGGTGCCGGCGAGATCGGCATGAACGCTTATGTCTATGGCTATGGCCAGCCGGGCAAAGAACGTCTGATCCTTGTGGATCTGGGCGTGACCTTTCCCGATATGGATACAACGCCGGGTGTGAACCTGATCATGCCGGACGTGACATGGCTTGAGCAAAACGCCGACCGGCTTGAGGCGATTTTCATCACCCATGCCCATGAAGATCACGTGGGGGCCGTGGGCCGTTTGTACCAGAAACTAAAGGCGCCAATCCATGCGCGCCCCTTCACCCGCTTTCACGCGCAACGCAAGATGGAAGAGGCAGGCCAAGTGGCGGAGGCTGTGATCGCCGCCGATATCTATCCGCAAGTGATCAAAGCGGGGCCGTTTAGCGTGTCTTACCTGCCGCTCAGCCACTCGATCCCGGAAAGTGCTGGCCTGATCATCGACAGCCCCGCGGGCCGTGTGGTGCATACGGGCGACTTTAAACTGGACGAAAATCCCGTGCTTGGGGATGCGTTTGACGAAGGTCTTTGGCGCGAGATTGCTAAACCAAAAGATGGTCGCCGCGTCAAAGCGCTGGTTTGTGACAGCACCAATGTATTTTCGAACAACCCCGGCCGATCTGAATCCGAAGTTGGGCCAGAGCTGGTTAAGCTGATCAAAAGTGCGGATAAAATGGTGGTCGCAACCACCTTTGCGTCAAACGTCGCGCGGGTCAAACAATTGGCCGAGGCGGGTGTCGCTGCTGGCCGTTCCGTGTGTTTGCTGGGGCGTTCCATGCAACGGATGATCATGGCGGGCGAAGAAACCGGCGTGTTGGGCAAGTTTCCCCACACAATTTCGGTGGAAGACGCCCGTGATGTCCCGCGCGATAACCTGATGCTGATTGTGACCGGAAGCCAAGGTGAACGCCGGGCGGCTTCGGCGCAATTGGCACGCGGGAAATACCTTGGGCTGAGCATGAAAGAGGGCGATATGTTCCTCTTTAGCTCGAAAACCATTCCCGGCAATGAACGCGGCGTGATCCGGATCATGAACGCCTATTCAGAAATGGGTGTGGATGTGGTGGCCGAAAATGACCGCTATCATGTGTCAGGCCACGCCAATCGTCCTGATCTTGAGCGGGTGCATGATCTTATCAACCCCGAAATGGTGATCCCCATGCACGGCGAACATCGCCACCTGCGCGAACACACGCGTCTTGCCGAAGATGCGGGGCGCAAAGCGATGGTTGTCGTGAATGGCGCCATGTGTGATTTGACTGGGGACGCGCCGCATATTGTGGAACATGTGGAAGCAGACCGCGTGTATCTGGATGGCAATATCCTGATCGGCGCCCTTGACGGCGTTGTCCGCGACCGGATCCGCCTTGCGCTGAATGGCCATGTGATTGTGAACGTGATTGTTGAGGGCGATGAGCCGCTGGGCGAGCCTTGGGTTGAGATTATGGGCCTGTCCGAATTGGGCAGCTCAAAAGCACCCTTGGTGGATATTCTCGAAGAAGACCTTGGTCAGTTCCTGATGCGCGCCGGTAAGAAAACCCTCCGCGACGACGATAAACTGGGGGATGAACTAAAGCGCATTGCCCGCAAGTCGACCAATGACGAGATTGGCCACAAGCCAGAAGTGACCGTTGTTGTCAGCCGGTTAGAGTAATTTAAGCCCAATCGCTTGGACATCTAAAACGCCCCTTCCTTTGGTTGGGGCGTTTTCATTTGCACCCATGCTTTTGACCGACCAAAGACAAACGCCCCAACCAAAGGAAGGGGCGTTGTAAGAGATTGATGTGGTCCGTGGGTGGCCCTGTGGGTTAACCCGTGCGGCGTTCATCAAAGCTTTTGGCGATAAAGTCCGGCATGTGATCGCCCATGCCAACCGTGCGGTTGTCATTGCGGCGCCCTTGGTTGCCATTGCCTCCACGCGACCGGTTCGACCGATCTTGCTTGCCACCACGTTGTTTCGCCGCTGGGGCGTCATCTTGTGTGGCCGGGGCGTCTGTTTGCGGCGCCTCAACAGGTGTCGCATGCTCTTGAACGGTCTGTGTGTCCGGGGCGTCCGGCTTGGCGGCGTCAGATTTCCGTGACCGGCTGCGCGGTGCGCGCTTGGGCTTTTCTTCACGATTGGCGGCCGGCTTCTTATCAGCGTCTGCATCCGCAGATTTCCGCGACCGTGTAACACGATCGTCCGAGGTCTCGGGCAGTTCAATCCGTGGCACTTCACGCTCAATCAAACGCTCAATCGCGTCCAGATTTTTCTCATCACGCGGTTCGCAAATCATGATGGCTTTGCCGGTGCGACCCGCGCGCCCAGTGCGGCCAATGCGGTGCACATAGTCTTCGGCATGGCCCGGAACATCATAATTGAACACATGGCTTACGTTGGGAATATCAAGTCCACGCGCCGCCACATCAGAGGCACAGAGAAAGCGCAGTTTGCCCGAGCGAAACCCGTCCAACACTTCCATCCGCTTGGATTGCTCCAGATCACCGTGGATAGGTGCTGCGTCAAACCCGTATTTTTTCAACGACTTGGCACAGGTGTCCACGTCGGTTTTGCGGTTGCAAAAGATGATGGCGTTGGTGCAATCGTCACCTTCGCGCTTGATCAGATCGCGCAGGATTTTACGCTTTTGCGATGCGGCGCGGTCCTTGCGGCTGGGCTTGAACATGCACAGCTCTTGGGTGATGGTCTCAGAGGTCGTCGCCTGACGGGCCACTTCGATCCGTTCAGGATTCGACAGAAATGTATTAGTGATCCGTTCAATTTCCGGTGCCATTGTGGCCGAAAAGAACAGCGTCTGGCGTGTGAAGGGCACCATATTAAAGATGCGTTCGATATCGGGAATGAACCCCATGTCAAGCATCCGGTCCGCTTCGTCCACAACCATGATCTGCACACCGGTAAGCAGCAGCTTGCCGCGCTCAAAATGGTCGAGCAGACGACCGGGGGTGGCAATCAGAACGTCAACGCCACGGTCAATCAACTGATCTTGTTCTTTAAAGCTGACACCGCCAATAAGCAGGGCTTTGGTCAGTTTGACGTGTTTTGCATAAGCGTCAAAGTTTTCAGCAACTTGCGCCGCCAGTTCCCGTGTGGGGCACAGCACCAACGACCGCGGCATCCGCGCACGCGCACGCCCGCGGGCCAGCGCTGAAATCATTGGCAATGTGAAAGAAGCTGTTTTCCCGGTGCCGGTTTGGGCAATTCCCAAGACATCGCGCCCTTCCAAAGCGGGTGGAATGGCACCGGCTTGAATGGGGGTTGGGGTTTCATATCCAGCCTCTTCAACGGCTTTGAGAACCTTGGGGCTGAGTTTCAGGTCAGAAAATTTAATCATATGTGTCCTGTGTCACGGACACGCCTGGCCCGTGCGACTGAGAAAGAAGGCCCGTATGGCTGAAACGCGGATATTTTGCGCGCTCTTTCGAGATGAGGCAAGGGGTAACGAAAAATGGGACTTTGGTCAACGCGTTAGCCGGAAATAGGCGCAATTGGGCTAATTCACTGCGATTGTTGCGTGGTTTGCGTCAGTTTTTGGCTGTTTGATGCAATTCCGGGCGATATCCGGCGCGTAAAATGGCTAGTGTCGGGCTGGGGGTTAAAACCGTCACTTCTTTCTGCGGACGGGGGCAATGCGGACCATACCCATGGGGCGCATAGGGGACGAGCGTTTTCGGCAAGACCAGATGGGGGTGGTCCCGCCATATGATCATGGCACCTGTCGGCAGGTCCCTTAATGGCTGGGAATGGCGCACCTGTGCACGGGATCGCGTGACACGGGCCGCATGTAAAACCCGGTCCATGTCTTTATGCAAAACCCGATCACCGGTTGCTTGCTGCCACGCCTGAGCAAACGATTTATACGCGTTCGGGCGGCAATAGGCGCAGGGGCGATGCCCGGCGGCCAGACCAACAGCTTCGTCCAGAAAGAACAAAGGCGTCCAGCCGCGTGCGGGTTGCGGGCTGTGATAACGCCCTTTGGGGTGGGTCAGGGTGCAGATGATCCAATGCGGGTGTTTCCAGCGAGAGGTGCCAAGCCGTCCCTCGTCGAACGGCAAAATCCCCCGATTGCCGGTGAACGTTCCGCGGGCGGGATCAGACACAATCTCACCCGTTGGTAAAACGCGGTTTTGCAACGGTGGGTGAGATGAGGTCATTGGGCTTACACGACAATCCGCATCATCGATACCGAAAGATCGAGAACGCTCCACAGATGTGTTGCCGAAGAATGGACCGGCTTTCTGTGTCGAAGAAAGGGGAATTACCTGAATGGGCGATTTTCCACCGCCCATTCATATCATGTGTCACTGCCTTCAAACGGGCTTTGATTACACCATCATTTCTTTGGTGGCGGTCAGTTTCACACCTTCGAAATCACGTTCAACACGGTCGATATCCCATTGAAGTCGCGTCAGAAACACTGGGTCGCCATCGTGGTCGTGGGCAATATGCTGTTTGTTGGTGTTGATCAGCTTTTCAACACTTGCCTTGTCGCCAGACACCCAGCGGGCCGAGTTGAATTGCGATTGTTCAAAGCGCACGGGTAGCCCGTATTCCATCTCAATCCGGCTGGCCAAAACCTCAAACTGCAAAGCGCCCACGACGCCGACAATAAAGCCCGATCCGATGTTCGGTTTGAACACTTTTGCGGCACCCTCTTCGGCAAATTGCATCAACGCTTTTTCTAGGTGCTTGGCCTTCATCGGATCGCCTGCGCGCACGCCTTGCAAAAGCTCAGGCGCAAAGCTGGGGATGCCCGTCGCGCGGATCATTTCGCCTTCGGTGAGCGTGTCGCCAATGCGCAGCTGGCCGTGGTTTGGAATGCCAATGATGTCGCCCGCCCACGCCTCTTCCGCCAATTCACGGTCCGAGGCCAAAAACAGCACCGGGCTTGAGATGGCCATCGGTTTTTTGGTGCGCACATGGGTCAGCTTCATGCCGCGCTTAAAGTGCCCCGACGCAAGGCGCACAAAGGCCACGCGATCGCGGTGCTTTGGATCCATATTGGCCTGAACCTTAAAGACAAAGCCTGCGACCTTTTTCTCTTCCGGGGAAATTGACCGTGGTGTTGCGGCTTGTGGCTGGGGTTCAGGGCCGAAATCAGCAATCCCGTTCATCAGTTCCTGCACGCCAAACGAGTTGATGGCAGAGCCGAACCAAATTGGGGTCATATGCCCCTCAAGCACCGATTGTGGGTTCAGTTTTGGCAACAGCTCTTTGGCCATTTCGACCTCTTCCAAGAACTGTTCAAGCAGATGTGCGGGCACATGTTTCGCAAGCTTGGGGTCATCAAGGCCTGAAATCTCGACGGTTTCGGCCACCACATTCCGGTCCGCGCGGTCCATCAGTTCCAGCCGGTCATTCAAAAGGTCATAACAGCCCATGAAATCGCGACCGACGCCAATGGGCCAGCTTGCGGGGGTCACATCAATGGCCAGCATCTCCTGAATCTCATCAATGATCTCAAAGATATCGCGGCTTTCGCGGTCCATTTTGTTACAGAAGGTTAGGATCGGAAGATCGCGCAGACGGCACACCTCAAAAAGCTTTTGCGTCTGGCTTTCCACACCCTTTGCCCCATCAATCACCATCACCGCCGCATCCACGGCTGTCAGTGTGCGGTAAGTGTCTTCGGAAAAATCCGAGTGGCCAGGGGTATCAACAAGATTAAAGCGCAGATTGCGGAAATCAAAGGACATTGCCGAGGCAGATACCGAAATCCCGCGGTCTTTTTCCATCTGCATAAAGTCCGACCGCGTGCGCCGCGCTTCGCCCTTGGCCCGCACCTGACCCGCCATCTGAATGGCGCCACCATACAGAAGGAATTTTTCGGTCAAGGTGGTCTTGCCCGCATCCGGGTGCGAAATGATCGCAAAGGTGCGACGACGCGCAATTTCGGGCGGCAATTCGGGGCGGTTTGTATTCGTGTCCAACATGGTCCCCGCTATATCCATCCTCATCGGGGGGCGCAATGTTGGTGTTGGTGCAAGGCCGCTTTGGCGTTAGCGCTTTGTTGCCCCTTTGATCAGGTCAACGGCGTTTTCGCGGGAAATCTCATCTGCGCGTAATTCGCGTGCATAGGGTTTTGCGTCATGGGCGGTCATGCCCTCGGGCACGGCGGGGCGGTTGGTGTCATCGACAAAAAGGCTCTCGGCGGGGATGCCTTCGGCATAAATAATCTCGTGCTTATCAAAAAGCAGCTGGAAGTAATCGACAAACCCATCTTCCGTCTGTTTCACGGTTTTGCCATTGACCAGATGCCCTGCGCGCACCAGCACTTCGTTTTGCCCGACGCCCAAGCGGTCGTGGCGTTGATAGATGAACAAGCGGTGGCTGGGGCTGACGGTCAGGGGGGCTTCGTTGTTCAAAACACCCGCGGCGATGGTGATGGGGGCAAAGGCCCCGGTGGCGCGCACGGTTTGCTGGCCAATCCAGCGGATCGGTTGGGGGCCGCTGTCGCGGGTCAGGATTTTGTCGCCCAATGACAGCTGTTCGATCGGCATTTGTTGCCCGCTGGCCATGGTGATTGAGGTTCCGCGGGTGAACGACACACAGGCGGCTTCGGCCAATTTCGCGCGCGCGCCTTTGGTGTCAATTGTGACCAGTGAATAGGGGATGCCGGGGACAAATGGGGTGAGCGGATACAGGTAAACCTCGGCAATTCGGTCGCGTTCTGGGGTGGTTTCAACCAAGACCAAAGCTTCAAGCGTGTCGCCATGCGGCGGCATGAATGTCAGCAGGCAGTCCAGAAACACAGGGGCGCCGTGATGCCCAAGCTCTGACCCGGTGACGATGCGCAGCATTCCGGTATCATCAGGTGCGGTGACGGCGATATGGCCGGTGGGCACGTCCTCTAACATATAGGAATCTTCCAAGATCAGATCCGAGGCATCGGTCAAGGCATCCCCTTCGTTCACCCCTTGCACGACGCGAAACTGCCGCGCGCGATAGACGGGAAGCGTCTGCATGGGGGGAATATATGGGGGGATGGGTGTGTCGGACATTGGCTGTACTTTTGCTAGTCTGCCGCCCGACCAAAGCTATGGCAGGAACGGTAGGGTTGGGTGTTGAAACGGTGCGCGCATGATGTGGCCCGGCAAGATACCCTAGGGATAATAGAAAACTGGGTCAATTCTATGGCAACATCAGGCCTAATTGCTTGCCCTTTCCGGATTTATCCGGTGGGTTAGGCGTTGAATAAATCAAATCAGCGCGATGGGAGTACATGTGATGGATCTGGGGATTTCGGGGAAAACGGCGTTGGTGACAGCTTCGTCCAAAGGGTTGGGCTTTGGCTGTGCGCAGGCTTTGGCGCGTGAAGGCGTTCATCTGGTGATGAACGGACGCACGAAAGATGTGTTGGAACGCGCAGCTGAGGAAATTCGGGCGGAAACGGGTGTAACCGTTGTGACGGTGGCGGCGGATGTGACCACGGACGAGGGGCGTGATAAGTTGCTGAATGCGGCGGATCAGATTGATATTCTGGTGACCAACGCCGGTGGCCCCCCCCCCGGCATGTGGCAAGATTGGGGGCGGGATGATTTTATCGCCGCCTTTGACGCCAATATGCTCACACCGATCTCATTAATCCAGGCCACTGTGCCGGGGATGATGGATCGCGGTTGGGGGCGGGTGGTGAACATCACCAGCCAATCGGTCAAAGCCCCCATTCCGGTTCTGGGCCTGTCCAACACCGCGCGCACTGGGTTGACCGGTTTTGTGGCGGGCACCGCGCGCCAAGTGGCGGATGCGGGCGTGACCATCAACAACCTCTTGCCCGGCTTGCACGACACGGACCGCGCAAAATCGCTGGACGAAGGGGTGGTCAAAGCCCAAGGCATCACGATGGATGCGGCGCGCGCGGCCCGCATGGCAACGATCCCCGCGGGGCGATATGGCACCGTGGAAGAATTCGGCGCCACCTGCGCCTTTCTCTGTTCACAATTCGCCGGATTTATCGTTGGACAAAACGTGCTGTTGGATGGCGGCGGGGTGAACGCCACCATTTGATTGGCAAAGATCATGGGGCAAAGGGGCACCGGCTGGTTGCAACTTTGCCCCTGATCCCTACCTATTGCGACGGACAGGAAAACGGAGAAATGCGATGCGAATGAACAGTTTGGCAGGCGACGCGCTTGAGGTCAGCGCGCTGTGCCTTGGGTCAATGACCTGGGGATCCACCAATTCCGAGGCCGAAGGGCATGGCCAGATTGATATGTTTCTGGATCACGGGGGCAATTTCATCGACACCGCCGAAATGTACCCGGTGAACCCGATCAAGGCCGATACCTGTGGCGCCTCTGAAAAGGTGATTGGCACATGGCTGGCAAAATCCGGGCGGCGCGATGACATTGTGCTGGCCACCAAAGTCACCGGGGATAATCCGGGATTTGTGCGGGATGGTCAGGGCTATGACGGGGATATTATCATCAAAGCGGTCGAGAACTCGCTTGCGAACCTGCAGACCGATTATATCGATATCTATCAACTGCATTGGCCCATGCGCGGTGGTTACGCGTTCCGCCAAAACTGGCAATTTGACCCGACGGGCCAAGATCGCACCGCCACCGAGGCGCATATGCGCGATGTTCTGACGGCGATGAAATCCCTGGTTGCGGCTGGCAAAGTCCGCCACTTCGCGCTGTCGAATGAAAGCGTGTGGGGCACGATGGAATGGCTGCGATTGGCCCGCGACATGGGCGCCCCCGAGGTGATTTCGGTGCAGAATGAATACAGCCTGATGTACCGCCAAGCCGACACCGATTTCGCCGAAATGTGCCACAACGAAGATGTGCGCATCCTGTCATATTCCCCCTTGGCGACAGGGCTTTTGACCGGGAAATACCAAGATGGCGCCATCCCGGATGGATCCCGCATGGCCGTCTATCCCGACCTTGGCGGGCGCAAGACCCAGCGTGCGTTTCAGGCGGTAACGGCCTATTTGGCCGTGGCGCAGAAACATGGGCTTGATCCGGTGCAAATGGCGCTGGCCTTCTCGGTTGGGCGTCCGTTTATGGGGTCCACCATCTTTGGCGCGTCCAGTGATGTGCAGCTTGGCAATATTTTGGCCGGCAAAGACCTTGTGCTGTCGGATGAGGTGCTGGCCGACATTGACCAAGCGCATCGCGCACATCCTTCCCCCTACTAAGTCTTAAAATGCGGCGGCTTCCTGTCGCCGCATCTCGGTCACGGACCGCCCATGTGCTTTCTTAAACGCACGTGCAAAGCTGGCGGGGGATGAAAACCCGGTGACCAACCCAACCTCGCTTGCAGGTAAGGATGTGTCCAGCGCCAGACGCCGCGCCTCGGATAGGCGCAAATCCAGAAAATACGCCCCAGGCGAGGTGCCAATCGCCGCTTTGAACCGAAGTTCAAGGCCGCGCTGTGTCAGCCCCAGATGCTGTGCGATGGTGGCGATCGGCAAAGGGTCTTCCAGATGATCTTCCATCATTTGAATGGCCTGCGCCACCTTTGGTGCGCGCGCCATCAACCGTGTGGTGGACGTCACACTTTGCGGGCGCGCCCCTTGCGGATCGGGGGCATAAATCAACGCGCCCGCCGCCCGCATTGCCAAGGCCGCACCATGTCGCGTCTGGATCAGATGCAGCATCAGATCCAGCGCCGGACCTGCGCCGCCCGTGGTCATGACACGGCCGTCGATGACAAACCGGTCACGTGTTACGTTGATTTCTGGAAAGTTTCGGGTGAAATTCTCTAAATCTTCCCAATGGGTTGTCGCGCGATGGTGATTCAAAATCCCAGCGCGTGCCAAGATCCACGGTCCCCCATCCACGCCGCCGATGTTTGCCACAAGAGCAGACCTGCGGCGTATCTGCGACAACAGAACGTCAGTGCACTGCTCCTCAAGCTCAAACCCGGCCACCACAAATAACGCGTCCATAGTTGGGGCCTGTTCCAAAGCAATTCCCGGAACTTGCAATCCAGACGTCAGGGATACAGGCGCCCCATTTGGGGTCAGCAGAACCCAGCGAAAAAGCTCTTTCCCCGCCCGTCGATTGGCGGTGCGAAGCGGGTCCAGCACCGCCGCCAGCGAAAGGGTGTTTGACGCCTCAAGCACCAAGACACCGATGGTCAGGGGGCTTGGATCAGCCAAGAAGATATTTGCGCTTTTCATCAAGTGTGTATCGTAAAAGGTAAAGCCGTTTCCGTCTAGCCCCGGCAGACTGGCGTTGAAACAGGGTGCATGCACAGGGAGAATGCGATGCCACTTCAAATGAACCGAGACGTTTTTATCACTTGCGCCGTGACCGGATCAGGCAGCACCCAAGACCGCAGCCCCCATGTGCCGCGCAGCCCGGAACAGATCGCAAGTTCCGCCATTGATGCGGCCAAAGCGGGGGCCGCCGTGGTGCATTGCCACGTGCGCGACCCGGAAAGCGGCGCGCCAAGCCGCCGTTTGGATCTGTACCGAGAGGTCACAGACCGCATTCGCGCGGCAGACGTTGACGTGGTTCTGAACCTGACCGCGGGCATGGGCGGCGACATTATCTTTGGCGACGTGGAAAAACCTTTCCCGGCAAATCCAAATGGCACCGACATGGTGGGCGCCTCTGAACGGGTGGAGCATATTCGCCAGTGTCTGCCCGAAATTTGCACGCTCGATTGTGGCACCATGAATTTCGCCGAAGCGGATTATGTGATGACCAACACCCCCGGCATGTTGGAAGCCATGGGCCGGATGATGACCGAAATGGGTGTGAAACCCGAGATTGAGGCCTTTGACACCGGCCACCTTTGGCACGCAAAAACGCTGGTAGAACAGGGTGTTCTGGACAGCCCGGCCTTGGTGCAGCTGTGCATGGGCGTGCCTTGGGGGGCGCCGGACGACCTGAATACCTTTATGGCGATGGTCAATAATGTGCCATCCGATTGGACCTTCTCGGCCTTTGGGCTTGGGCGAAATCAGATGCCATATGCGGCGGCCTCTGTGCTGGCGGGGGGCAATGTGCGTGTGGGGCTAGAGGATAACCTTTGGCTGGAAAAAGGCGTGAAAGCCACCAACGCGCAATTGGTCGAACGGGCTGTCACCGTGGTTGAAAACATGGGCGCGCGGATCATTGGGCCAGAAGAGGTGCGTAAGAACCTGGGCCTGACCAAACGCGCACCAGTCGGCGCATGACGTGCGCAGAAAAGCAGCGTGTTTTGATCACAGCGGGGGCGGCCGGAATTGGCCGCGCCTTGGCTGCGCGGTTTCACAAATTAGGCGCGTTGGTCGCGGTTTGTGACGCGGACGCCGCGGCGATCGCGCAGTTTCAAACCGATTTCCCCGAGGCGATTGCCCATGTCGCTGACGTCACGGACGAAGTGCAAATGCAGGTGTTTCTGTCGGATGTCGAAACCCAATGGGGTGGCATTGATGTCGCCTGCGCCAACGCCGGAACCGGCGGTCCGGCAGGTCCGATTGAGACGTTGGATTACGGTGCGTGGCAGGCCTGTGTCGCGGCCAACCTGCACGGAGCCTTCCTAACCTGCCGCTGGGCGGCGCGCGTGATGAAGGCACAAAAACAAGGGCTTATCATCTTAACCTCATCCACGGCTGGCCAATTTGGCTATCCCATGCGCTCGCCTTATGCCTCGGCCAAATGGGCCATCATTGGCCTGACCAAAACGCTTGCATCCGAACTTGGACCACATGGCGTGCGGGTGAATGCGATCTGTCCGGGGGCCGTCGAAGGCCCGCGTATGGAGCGGGTGCTGGAGCGCGAAAGCGCTGCCACCGGACGCAGTATTGAAGAGACCCGGCAGATGTATGTCAGCGGTGTCAGCCTTCGGTCTTGGGTCACAATGGATGAGGTGGCCGACACCGTAGAATTCCTTGCCTCAAAGGGGGCTGCAAAAATTTCCGGGCAGATTATGGCCATCGACGGCCACACGGAAACCTTGGTGCCCTAAATGGCTTATCGCGTCTCTCATAGAACCTTTACTTGTGAAATGCGCAAGGATTGGCGCATGAAGGGTCTGCGCCATTTGGGGCGTGTAACAAGTGATGAGGCGATGATGGCTGTCAGCAGGCGTTGGGTGATGATGGGAATGGCAACCACGGGGTTGACCGGGTGTTTGGGCCGTTCTGGTGAGGTGGGGGTTGAGTTCCACCGCAACACCAAAACCCCGATCAGTTCAACCACCCGGTTTGACGTGGATCGCTTTTCGGGCTTTTGGCACATCCGGGCGGAGTTTTTGCACCCCGAGGAAGAGGCGCTGCGCGGCGCGGTTGAATTTCGCGCAGGGGCCGGAAAAATCGCTCAGATCGCAATGCATGGTCCAAAGCGCAGCGGATTTGGGGTGACGGATATCTATGATGTGAACCAGCTAATGGCCGGGCGTTTCACGTTGGGCCAGAAGCCTTACCAGACAGAATACTGGGTGCTTTGGGTGGACGATGATTATCGCACCGCGGCGATTGGTACCCCATCTGGAAGCTTTGGATGGATCATTGATCGCGACCGAAATGGTGGCGAGGACCGGATTAAGGCCGCCAAGGATATGCTTGAATTTAATGGATATAATATGCCGCGCCTTCACATGTACTGACGCGCATCAGGAAAGATCAGGGAGAGAACATGACCAAAACAGCAGCGATTATCGGTGGTGGCGTAATCGGCGGCGGATGGGCCGCGCGGTTCTTGCTGATGGGGTGGAATGTGCGGGTGTTTGACCCGGACCCCGAGGCCGAACGCAAAATCGGTGAGGTGTTAGACAACGCGCGCCGCTCGTTGCCCGGCCTTTCAGATGTGTCGATGCCGAACGAGGGGCGGTTGTCGTATCATGCCGAGATTGCTGACGCCGTTTCAGGGGCCTCTTGGGTGCAGGAAAGTGTACCAGAGCGTTTGGATCTTAAGCAAAAAGTCTATGCGCAGCTGATGGACGCGGTTGCGGATGACGCAATCATTGGCTCGTCTACATCCGGGTTTAAACCGTCTGAATTGCAAGAGGGGCTGTCGCGCCCCGGTCTGGTCATGGTCGCACATCCGTTTAACCCAGTTTACCTTTTGCCGGTGATCGAGCTGGTGCCAACGCCAAAAAACAGCCCAGAAATCATTGCCCGCGCCAAAGAAATCCTGATCCAGATCGGCATGCAGCCAGTTGAGATCAAAAAGGAAATTGATGCCCATGTGGCTGACCGCTTGCTTGAAGCGGTCTGGCGCGAAGCGCTTTGGCTGGTGTCTGATGGCATCGCCACCACCGAGGAAATTGATAATATCATCCGATATGGGTTTGGCCTTCGCTGGGCGCAGATGGGGCTTTTTGAAACCTACCGCGTGGCGGGGGGCGAAGCAGGCATGAAGCATTTCATGGCGCAGTTTGGCCCTTGTCTGAAATGGCCCTGGACCAAGCTGATGGATGTGCCGGATTTCACGGATGAGCTGGTGGATCTGATCGCCGATCAGTCTGACGCGCAATCCGGCCATATGTCGATCCGCGAATTGGAACGCACCCGCGATGACAATCTTGTCGCGATGATGCGTGCCCTTAAGGGCCGTGACAGCGGGGCGGGCGCGCTTTTGAATGCGCAAGATCAGCGGTTGGGGCAACCTGCGGTCGATATCAATAAACCGATCACGACGCTCGCCACCGCGATCCCTGTTGATTGGCTGGATTACAACGGACATATGACCGAAAGCCGCTATCTGGACGCCTTTGCGCGCTCTACCGATCGGTTCATGGAAATCATTGGCTGTGACGCGGATTACATCGCAACCGGGGGCAGCTATTTCACGGCCGAAACCCACATCCGCCACATGGATGAGGCACATTTGGGGCAACGTATTCGCGTGGAAACCCAGTGTCTTCTGGGCAAAGGCAAGAAAATGCATCTGTTCCACAGCATGTATGAGGGCGACCGATTGTTGGCCACGGGGGAACAAGTGTTCTTGCATGTAAGCTTGGAAACCCGCCGTCCGTCTGCACCCGCAGACCACATCGAAGCACGGTTGGTTGAAATTGCCGAAGCCCACGCCAAATTGCCCGCACCGGACGGTGTCGGGCGGGCCATCAAGGTCAGCTAGCAATCGTCTGAAAATCATGGCAGATGGGGGTCATGCAAGCCTGGATCCCCATCACCATGGCCGCCGCCTTCACCCAGAACCTGCGGTTCATGCTGCAAAAGCGGCTGAAAGACACCAAACTGTCCACGGCGGGGGCGACTTTTGTGCGGTTTGTCTATTCCGCACCTTTGGTTGCGGTGATTTTGGCGGTTTACCTGACGGTCACGCAGCAGGCCGTGCCAACACCCAACGCACGATTTTTCCTTTTTGCCTTTACCGGCGGCATTGCCCAAATCACCGCCACGATGTGCGTTGTGGCCCTGTTTTCCGAGCGTAATTTTGCGGTGGGCATCACCTTTAAGAAGACCGAAGTGGTGCTGACCGCCTTGGTGGGGTTGGTGGTGCTTGGCGAGGGGCTGAACCTGTGGGGCAGCCTTGCCATTGCGGTTGGCTTTGCCGGTTTGATCCTGCTGTCTGATCCCCCCGAAGGTGGGCAAGGTTGGCGGCGTTTTCTAAATAAAGCCGCGGGGCTTGGGTTGTTGTCTGGCATTCTCTTTGCCTGCTCAGCCATCGGGTATCGCGGGGCGTCCCTGTCTTTGGGCATTGAAAGTGTGGTGGCGCGGGCCGGGTTCACCTTGGCCTGTGTGACGGCGTTTCAATCGGTGGTCATGGCCGTTTGGATGCGGCTGCGGGAGCCGGGCGAAATCACGCGGGTTTTCGCCGCTTGGCGGGTCGGGACCCTTGTGGGTGTCAGTTCAATGATCGGCAGCTTTTGCTGGTTCACCGCCTTCACCTTGCAAAACGCAGCGCTGGTAAAGGCGTTGGGGCAGGTGGAGCTTTTGTTTAGCTATCTTGCCACAATATTTGTGTTCCGCGAGGCGATCACCAAGCGCGAATTGGGTGGCACGGCGCTGATCCTCTTGTCCGTTTTGGTGCTGGTGCTGTTTTTGTAACGCAGCCTTAACCGGCGTGCGCGCTTAGCGGACCAACGCCGCCCAATCGTTCAAACAGGCTTTCTTCTTCACCATTGTTGAAAAACGGCACCGAGGCGGGCGCATCAAGATTGGGCAGATTGCCGACGATTTCCGCCAAAACAACTTCGGTGATAAACGGCAAATCAAAGCGGCGCACCTGATCAATGGGGATCCATTGCAAATGGCTCAGCTCGTCCGAGGCGCGTGAGAAATCATCGGGGTCGGTCTTAAGCTTGGCCGCGTCTGCCACGAAAAAACGCGCATCAAACCGGCGCGGGCGCCCCTTGGGGGTGATGGCGCGAAAAGCAAAGGCCAGCCCATCCGCAGATGGCACATAGCCGGCATCGGCAAAGCTTTTCCAATCTTCCGGGATGTCGCCACCCCAAGGGGTGGCTTCCCCCAAAATCTGACCGGTTTCTTCCCAAAGTTCTCGAATGGCGGCAACCAACAACGCTTGAGCCAAGTCCGGATCGGCATCTTCCGCCAATCGGGTCAGGCAAGGTTCCGCCCCGCCTTGGGCCAAGGGAACCTGTCCATCTGTGGGATCAACCGCACCACCGGGAAACACAAATTTATTGGGCATGAACGCCGCCTTGGCACCACGTTGTCCCATCAAAACCTGTGGGTTTGTCTGCGCGTCGCGCATCAGAATCACGGTGGCCGCGTGGCGGATGATCTTGGACTTGTCCATTCTGCCCTCTTTCATAGTTGCCTGCTTACCCATGGTCAGTTTTCAAAAAGGGTCAAGCGTAACCCTGCGTACCGGCGTTGATTTATGGGGAAAATACAGAAAATGAAAAAAAGGCGACGGAAACGCATGGGCCCCACGTTGAATGGATATGACGCCGGGCAGGAACGCTCCGGTAGGGACAGGCGAAACCTCAGATGGAGAGACCTATGAAACGTGCAACAAAAATCGCAACAATTACTTTGATGGCTGGTGTGGCAATCACCGCAAGCGGGCTGACGGCCTCGGCTTTTGGCGGCAAAGGTGGCCCAATGGGCGGCAAAGGCGGCCCGATGGGGGGCTTTATGCAGATGGAATTTGCGGATGTTGATATGGACAAAAGCGGGCTGATCACAGCGGATGACCTGAAGGCACAGGCCGCAGCCAAATTTGCAGAAGCAGATACCAATGGGGATGGTGCATTGGATGCGGCTGAAATCAAAGCCCACGCTGAGGCGCATATGAAAACCCGTATGGCCACCGCCCCTGAGGGCAAAGGTGGCAAGCGTATGGGCAAAGGGCCGTCTGCTGAAAAGCGCATGGGCTGGATGGCTGAGCGGATCATCGAAAAGCGCGATGCGGACAAAAGTGGCACATTGTCATTGGCCGAAATGACACCTGATCAAGCCAAGCTTGACCGGATGATCGACCGGTTTGACATCGATGATGACAACGCCATTTCCGCCGCAGAATTTGACGCAGCCCAAAAGGAAATGTGGATGCGCCATGCTGGCAAACGTCACGGCAAAGGCGGCAAGCACGGCGGCTGACCCATCTTAGGTGTGCCCCACGTTGGGGCGCACCACCACGAAGGCGTTGCCCCGATGCGGGGGCTGGGCTAGTCACAAGGAATGACGATGGCGCTGGACGCATATACAGAGGCCACTGATGAGGCGCTTTTGATCCTTTATGGCAATGGCGATCCATCGGCGGCGCAGATCCTGACCACGCGGCTTGCGCCTCGGGTTTTGGGCTATGCGTCGCGTCTTTTGGGGGGCGACCGGGCCGAGGCTGAGGATGTCACCCAAGAGGCGATGTTGCGGCTGTGGAAGCAGGCCCCAAAGTGGCGCACGGGCGAGGCCAAGATCTCAACCTGGCTGTATACGGTGGCGACAAACCTGTGCACAGACCGGCTGCGAAAGCGGCGTTCGGTGGACATTGACGCCATCGAAGAACCCGCCGATGACACACCCAGTGCGGTGGAGGGCATGATCCAGGCCGACCGGGCCACCGCGCTTCAGGATGCGCTGAACAGCTTGCCAGAACGACAACGTGTTGCCGTGGCTCTGCGCCATCTTGAAGGGGCCTCAAACCCGGAAATCGCGGCCATTTTAGAAATCAGCGTTGAGGCGGTGGAAAGCCTAACCGCCCGAGGCAAAAAAGCACTGGCCACGGCACTTGCCGGGCAACGTAAGGAGTTGGGATATGGCGAAGACTGAAACAGATCTGTTAGATGACGCCCAGCTTGAGGCGTTTTTTGATGCAGGGCGCGAGGATGTGCCAGAGCTGTCCGACAGCTTTATGGCAGCACTTTTGCAAGATGCTGCACAGGTTCAACCCCAAGCCGCCCCCCTTGTGCCCGAACGCGCCGCGCGCCCGTTCTGGAAAGAACTGGTGGCGCAAATTGGTGGTTGGCCCGCGTTGGCCGGAATGGCCACCGCAACTGTGGCCGGCGTGTGGATTGGCTTTGCCGCCCCCGATCAGCTTGAACAATTGTCAGGCGGTGTGCTTTTGGCCGGTGATTATGCCAGTGCCGAGACACTTTATGATGTACAGGATCTTGCCCCAAGTTACTTTGGCACAGATCTTTTGGTGGAAGAGGAGGGCTGAGCATGTCCGACACCCCAAACCCAATTCCCACAGGCCCTGCAGCGGGAAAACCCCGCCGAAAATGGGTGCGTGTGATCTTTGCGCTGTCGCTTACGATGAACCTTGTGGTGATTGGGCTGGTGGCTGGTGCGCATCTGGGGGATCGCAGAGATCACGGTTTTGATCCGCGCGGACCAGAACGCGGCACCATTCGCGACCTTGGATTTGGACCAATTGCATCCGCGCTGCCAAGGGAAGATCGCCGGGCCATCGGCAAAGCGCTGCGCAACGAAAAGGGATCGTTCAAAGAAAACCGTGCGGCCATGCGCCGGGATTTTGACGCGATGTTGGCCGCTTTGCGTGCGGACCCTTATGATGCAACCGCGTTGAACACAGCCCTAGAAGGTCAGCGGGACCGAATGATGGGGGTTGGCGATACAGCACGGCAGTTGATCCTTGAACGGATCGAATTGATGAGTTTGGAAGACCGCCGCAAATTCGCCGACGACATCCTGCACAATATGCGCGGTGCCCGGCGTTAATGTGGGGGCAGAAAGAAACTTGCTTAACAATCTAGCCGTGGATCGCATCGTGCGGTTCGAAATATCGCCCTATTAGGCGGCGTTTTTTACAAAAGTCACTTGATTACGGCCTTCCGCTTTTGACGCATAAAGCGCACGGTCCGCACTTTGCAAAAGGGCCTGAATGTCGCCCAATTCACTGCCTGACGGGGCCGCAACCGCTACGCCAATCGACAGTGTTACCGGGATCTCGGTTGCGACAGAGGCCGATTGGATGGGGGTTTCCCCAATCACACGGCGCAACCGTTCGGCCATGATCAGCGCGGCGTCATGGTCTGTGTCTGGCATCGCGATCAAAAACTCTTCGCCCCCAAACCGGGCCAGTAAATCCACATCACGAATGCTGGCGCGCAGGCGATTTGAGACGTCTACCAGGACTTCATCCCCGGTAAAATGCCCGTAGCGATCATTGATCCGTTTGAACTTGTCCAAATCAAGCAGCATCAAAGCAAACCCACGCCCGGTTTCTCTGGATTGTGCCTCAAGCCGGTTCAGATATGAGCCCGCATACCGGCGATTATAAAGCCCGGTCAGGGGGTCCGTCATGGCAAGGTTCAGGCGTTGTTCCACAGTGTTGCGCACTTGGTCTGACAGGAATTTGCAGGGAATAAGCCGATCAAGTCGCGCCGAGATTTCTTCGGCATCAAAATATCCGGTCATCAAAGCATTGGCGCCAAGGTCCAAAGCCATTGAGGCGGAAGGGCTGTTTTTTGCCTCATCAATAAAGATGATGATGGCATATCGCGTGGACAGGCGGGAGCGCAGCTCTGACACCAGTCGAAGCCCATCCCCCTGTTCTGACAGGTTGGCGGAAATGAGGAAGACATCCGGCACGGTCCCGGTTTGTGACACATCTTCAAGGGCTTGCGCCTTGGACATGACGGTCACTTTTTGGGCCATTTCCTGTGTAAGCGCTTTGCGCCACATCAGGCCGGTTTCCACTGCGGGGGCCACAAGGGCGATATTGGCTTGTCTTTGAAAGCTTGCAGGCGCTTCGCCAAATCCCATTTCCTCAGCCAGCACTTGGCGGCGGGTGACTTCACCTCTGGCGGCATGAACACGCATAAGATTGCGCACCATGGCCAATAAGGTGCTTTCATCCAGGGGTTTGGTCAAAAAGTCATCAGCGCCCGCGCGCAATGCGGTCAGGCGATCTGTCCGGTCTGCTACGGGTGAGATAATCACCACTGGAATTTGGGCCAATGCAGGGATGTCTTTTAGACGGCGACAGGCTTCGATGCCACCGCCCCCCTGTAGGGTTTGACCCAGTAAAATAAGGTCGGGGCGTTCGGTGTTGGCGATGTTGACCACATCAGCAACACAGACCGCTTGCGTCACATCGTAACATGCAGTGGTGAGTTTCACCTTTAGCACGATGCGATTTGTCGCTACGTCATCCGCTATGAGAATGCGTCCTGACATCTAGATCCTAGCCCACGTTATATTAGAATTGCTCACTGACAGCTTGGGTGAAATTGGTTAAGAAAACCTTTCCAAACGGGAGGAAACGTAAATGAACCGTGAAAAAGCGGAGGTGATTGGGTTAACGGCTTTAAGCTGGCTGGTCACAAACGAAGAGTTGCTCCCGATTTTTATGGGGGCCACGGGGGCCAGTGTTGAGGATCTGAAAACGGGGGCAAACGCCCCAGAGTTTTTGGGGGCTGTGCTGGATTTCCTAACGATGGATGACAGTTGGGTTGTGGCGTTTTGTGACGCCAACACGATGGGATACGAGATACCCTTGCAAGCCCGACAGATGCTGCCTGGTGGCGGTCAGATGAATTGGACTTGACGTGGGCGCCAAGTCATAGTGTTGATTTGGCATACAAAAGTTTGCGGAAAGGGCGCTGAATGACTGTTAAGGCTGTGTTGTTTGATAAAGATGGAACGCTGTTTCATTTTGGTGCCACTTGGGAAAGCTGGGCCAGCGCCGTGCTTGCGCGACTGACCAAGGGGGACACAGTCCGCGCGCGTGAAATTGGTGCCGCCATTGGGTTCGACACAGAGGCTGAGCAGTTTTCCCCCGACAGTGTTGTCATCGCGGGAACGCCCGAAGAAGTGGTTAACGTGCTGGTGACCTTCTTTGATATGTCTGCAAAGGATTTGGAAAGCATTCTTAACGAAGAAGCCGCCAATGCACCTCAGGCGGAAGCGGTGGATCTTAAGGATTGTCTGGGGGGACTTAAGGCGCGCGGATTTGCCCTGGGGGTTGCCACAAATGATGCCGAGATGCCCGCGCGTGCGCATCTGGCTGGCGCGGGTGTGACCGATCTGTTTGATTTCATTGTAGGATATGACAGCGGTTTTGGTGGAAAACCGGCGCCTGGCCAATGTTTGGCCTTTGCCAAGCAGTTGGATCTGGGCCCCGAAGAGGTGGTCATGGTGGGCGATAGCCTGCATGACCTACACGCAGGCCGCGCCGCAGGCATGAAAACGGTTGGCGTTCTGACCGGGCTTGCGACCGAAGCGGAACTGACCCCGCATGCAGATGTCGTGTTGCCAGATATTGGTCATTTGTCGATGTGGCTGGATCATCAGGCTGGCGTGTAACGCTTTTCCGGTTTTAAGAGTGTTAAAATTAAGGTGGTATTTTCACCTTATCTTGTCCCTCGGATCCCGGTGTTTGGTCCCTGTTTGCTGTTTTTTAAGAAATAACGCCTAGGCTTGTCTGGTCACTTATCAGGGCGACTGAAATATGCATGGTCTAATTGATCGATCTTTAGAAAGTTTTTTGCGCGGGACTTATGGTGATAAGTTCTGGATGGATCTTATCCGGGAAATTGACCCCGGGTTCGACAGTTTTGAACCCATGTTCCGGTACGATTCTGCATTGACCCAATCTGTGGTTAATCAGGCGGCGACACTCTTGGGAAAAACGCGCGACAACCTTCTCGAAGATTTTGGAACCTACCTGATTGTTGATACCCGATCAGAGCGGGTTCGCAGACTTCTCAGATTTGGGGGGGGGGATTTCACCGAATTTCTCCATTCACTTGAGGATCTTCCGGGGCGCGCCCGATTGGCCGTACCTGACATGGATATGCCTGAAATCGAGGTCGATGAACTTTCTGATGGGGCGTATTCCTTGTCCATTCGCCACCCCGAGCCGGGGTTTGGCCATGTCATATTGGGGGCTTTGCGCGCTTTGGCGGATGACTATGGGGCTTTGGCGTTGCTGGATCATGGTGGACGATTGGGCGAGACGGAAACCCTAACCGTGGATCTTTTGGATATGTCTTACACGGAAGGGCGCAGTTTTGAACTTGCTGCTGGAACGGGATAGCCAATGACCGCACATCTGCCCATTTCACTAAGCCTTGAAGCCTTAGATTACATGATGCCGATGAGCTTGGTTGTTAATTCCAAAGGAATCGTAACACACGCCGGGCCTACGCTTCGAAAGGTGATGCCGGATCAGGTTTTGGAAGGCAACAGCGTGTTTCGCCTTATCGAAATGCGCCGCCCCAAAATGCTCACCAGTATTGAGCAAGTGAGGGCGTTTGATGGTGTCAAATTACATCTGCGGATTCGTGATGAACATTCGACACCCTTGATCGGTACAATGACCTGCCTGCCAGGCACAGAGGGCGTCTTGCTAAACCTCTCTTTTGGAATTTCGGTGGTCGATGCCGTGGGTCGGTATGGCTTGGCGGGCTCAGACTTTGCCCCCACAGACCTGACGGTTGAAATGCTTTATCTGGTTGAGGCGAAATCTGCTGCGATGGAAGTGACCAACCAAATGGCACATCGTTTCCTTGGTGCCAAAACCGAAGCCGAAGCGGAAGCATTGTCAGATGGGCTGACCGGTTTGAAAAACCGCCGTGCGCTTGATCAGGTTCTGTCCCGATTTCTGAACGGAAAAGTTCGGTTTGCCTTGATGCACCTCGATTTGGATTTCTTCAAAGCGGTGAATGACACCTTGGGGCACGCCGCCGGCGACAAAGTGTTACAGGAAGTGGCGCGAATCCTCACAGAAGAAACCCGTGATGGTGATACTGTTGCGCGGGTCGGGGGGGATGAGTTCGTCTTGGTGATGAAGAACCTTACAGATCACACCCGATTGTCGGCGATTGCACAGCGGATGATCAACAAATTGGAAGAGCCGATCGACTTTCGCGATGATGTTTGCAAAATTTCCGCAAGTATCGGCATGGTCACAAGTTCTGAATACACAGATCCAGATGCGGCTAGAATGATTGATGATGCGGATGTCGCACTTTACGCATCGAAAAATCGAGGGCGCGCTTGTTACACAATCTACACGCCAGACCTTCGCGCTTGAAGTTGATTTGATAAGGGGTTGCCTTGACAGCCGACATTCCCTCGCATACCGCTCAGATGGTCAAAATTTGTGGACCAGTATAAGTGGCAGTTGGGGTGTTTATATGCGCTATGCATTGAAGGTTATAGGGCTTGCCATCATGGTATCCGGTGGGGCGGCTTTGGCGGACACCAGTGCGACAGTGCAGGCCATCTTGGGGCGCACCTTAGAAAACACCAATGTCAAAAATGCCCACATCTATGCCGATGGAACATTGGATGGTGTGTATAATGGCATTTCTTATGCAGGAAACTGGTCGCTGGATAGCGGTCGGTTTTGCCGGGAATTGACGCGCGGATTAGAGGGGGAGCATGCTTGTCTCGATCTCAGCCCCATTCTCGATTCATCTGGAAAATTAATCGCCGTCAACTTTCTTGCGCAGGGCATCGTGACACGCTTCGAGCTTCGCTAAATGCGTCTTTGACAATGCGACACGATCATACGGATCATCTCGATACTTGTATTTACGTTGTCGGGGAAGTGGCAGCCCGTACGAGAATCGAACTCGTCTTTCCAGGTTGAAAACCTGGCGTCCTAACCGATAGACGAACGGGCCACTCTGTCGGTGAAGAGGCTTTTAATCAGTCCTCGAATTAGACGCAACCCCGAAAGTGTGCGAAGTCCGCGAATTCAGGTTTCTTTTTCAGGCCAATGGCTCAGAAACTTATCCATAAAAGAAAGATCCCTGAAAAGTTCAGGTGATATATTTTGTGTGTGGGGGAAGTGGCAGCCCGTACGAGAATCGAACTCGTCTTTCCAGGTTGAAAACCTGGCGTCCTAACCGATAGACGAACGGGCCACTCTGTCGGTGAGGCGGGTTTTAGGGAAATCTGCACCGTCACGCAAGAGGGAAAATCAGCTTTTTGGGAAAATAATGAAAGGCAAATTAAATCAGGCCCTTACGGCGTCTTCAAGACGCAGCTGAGGCGAAGATCTCCCTTGCCAATGGTTGACCTCTAGCCGTCCCGCCAAATGGAATCTCTGCCCGCCAGACTGTTCAAGAAGCGGTCCGATGGGGCCATCAAACGCGCCAAAGCAAATGGCGTCGATCCGCGCGCTAAGCCCATCGCCAAAGCTGATCTTCAGATGGTTTTGACCCACACGTTTGGCAAACAGTATCTGCACATCTGGAAAGGCAAAACGCGGGGCAGAGGCCGAGGCGCCAAAGGGGCCTGCCTGTTCCAGTTCCTCGATTAATTCGACCGTCACCGCGGAAGGCATCAAGACGCCGTCCAGTTTAAGATCCGCAGCCCCCTGAAGGCCAGATCCCTGTTTATCCAAAAGCTCAGACAGGCGCGCCATGGCGGGGGTTAATTGGTCGCGCGACAGGCTAAGGCCTGCCGCCATTTTGTGACCGCCACCCTTTTGAATGTCGCCATCTGAAGCAAGCCGTTGGATACAGGCACCCAGATCAACACCGGAAATGGACCGCCCTGATCCCTTGCCATCGTCGCCGTCAAAGCCAATGACCACTGCCGGGCGATTGGTGGCTTCCTTTAGGCGAGAGGCAACAATGCCCACCACGCCGGGGTGCCAGCCATCGCCCGCCGCCCAAACCAAAGGCGCGTCAAATCCGCGCTCTTCCGCCTGTGCCATAGCGTCTTCTTGCACGCGGGCTTCGATTTCGCGCCGTTCTGAATTCAGGTCATTTAACCGACTGGCGATGGATTGGGCTTCATGGGCGTTTGTTGTCGACAAAAGCCGTGCGCCAAGGTCCGCCTTGCCAATGCGCCCGCCGGCATTCACCCGTGGCCCCATGAGGTAACCAAGATGATAGGCGCGGGGGGCTTCGTTCATGCCGGACACATCCGCAAGGGCCACCATGCCAGTACGGGCGCGCCGGGCCATAATCTTAAGCCCCTGACGCACAAGCGCACGGTTGGCGTCAATCAAGGGGGCGACGTCAGCCACGGTGCCAAGCGCCACAAGGTCCAACATTGAAATGAGATCTGGTCCTTTGCGCCCGGCCTCTCGCAGCACGCGGCCCAGTTCCACCAGCATCAAAAACACCACACCTGCCGCACAAAGATAGCCGGGCGCGTCCATTTCGTCCTGACGGTTTGGGTTCACCACAGCGCAGGCTGGAGGGAGCGTTTCGCCCCCCAAATGGTGATCCAGAACCACCACATCCGCGCCTTTGGCAACCGCCGCCGCAATCGGCTCATGTGAAAGGGTGCCACAATCCACACAGATGATCAGGTCATGCGCATCTGCAAGTTGTTCCATCGCCGGAATATTGGGGCCGTACCCTTCGTCAATGCGGTCGGGGATATACAGCGTGACTTCGCGCCCCATCTGGCGAAACCAGTCGATAAGCAAGGTGGCCGAGGTCGCCCCATCCACATCGTAATCCGCAAAGATTGCGACTTTTTCTTTGTTATCAAAGGATTGAAGGGTGCGCTTTGCCGCCGCCTCCATGTCTTTCATCCCACGTGGGTCTGGCAAGAGATCTTTCAGCGTGGGGTCCAGAAATACCGCAGCATCTTCCGCTGTGACACCACGCCGGGCAAGGACTTTGCAAAGGGGTGGGGGCAGTTGGGTGATTTGGTGCAGGTGTTCCGCCTGCCGCTCTAACTCTACGCTTGGGCCAATCCAGCGCCGTCCCGTGGCTGATGCCTCAACACCCAGAAAGCTCATGACAGGATGTCATCCGTGGCAAGCACAGTGGCAAATTCACCGTTCAAATGGTCAAGGGCGGCTTGGTGGATAAACTTCGGCGATACGCTGCCGCCATCACGCCAGCTGGTGTCGGCCCCAAGGGCGACGGCGGCGCAGGCGTCATGGACCAGCGTGACGGTAAAGCCAAGGTTTGCGGCCATGCGCGCGGTTGTCGACACGCAATGCGGCGTGGTCAGCCCGCAGATCAGCAGATCCGTGATGCTTCCTGCGCGCAACTGTGCCTCAAGATCGGTGCCAATAAAGGCCGAGTTTACATGCTTTTGGATCACTGGTTCGCCCGCCAAAGGCGTGACTTCTGGCTTAAACTCAATCTCGCCGCCCTCTGGGTTCAGCGGGCTTCCAGGGGTGGTCGACAGATGCTGAATATGGAAAATCGGCAGGGTCTGTTCGCGCCAATGCGCCAGCAAGCGCGCCGCGTTGTCTTCGGCGCCGGGATTGTTGCGCGCGCCCCACATCGGGTCATCAAACCCTTGTTGAATATCAATCAGTATGAGGGCGCGCGACATTTTCTTGTAACCTTATCAGTGGTTTGAAACGGGGTTGCGATAAATCATGCGGCGCACCGAACCGGTTTTCGACCGCATCAGAATGGTTTCTGTGGTCAAGAAACCCGGTTCGCGTTTGATGCCCGATACGACCGATCCATCGGTCACACCAGTTGCGGCAAAAATCACATCCGCAGTGACCATTTCATCGCGGTTATAGATCCGGTCAAGATCGGTGATGCCCGCTTTGGCCGCGCGGCCACGCTCGTCATCATTGCGGAATGTCAGCTGACCCCACATCTGACCACCCATACATTTCAAAGCGGCGGCTGCCAGAACACCCTCGGGTGCGCCACCAAGACCCATATACATGTCGATGCCGGTAATCTCGGCTTCGGCACAGTGGATCACGCCAGCCACATCCCCATCGGTGATCAGACGGATCGCAGCGCCGGTTGAACGGATGTCTTCGATCATTGCCTCATGGCGCGGGCGTTCCAATACGCAAACGGTGATGTCCGAGGTGGCACAACCTTTGGCCGCGGCCAGTGCTTTCACACGCTCAGCAGGCGACATTTCCAAGCTGACAACATCTTTGTCATAGCCCGGCCCAATCGCCAGTTTTTCCATGTAAACGTCAGGGGCGTGCAACAGCGTGCCGCGCGGGGCCATGGCGATCACGGTCAATGCGTTTGGCATGTCTTTGGCGGTCAGGGTGGTGCCCTCAAGCGGGTCCAATGCGATGTCCACAGCGGGGCCTTCGCCTGATCCGACCTCTTCGCCGATATAAAGCATTGGCGCTTCGTCGCGTTCGCCTTCACCGATCACAACCGTACCTTGGATATCCAAAAGGTTCAGCTGGTCACGCATCGCATTCACAGCCGCCTGGTCCGCGGCTTTCTCATCGCCATGCCCAATCAGGGTGGCCGAGGCAACGGCGGCGGCTTCGGAAACGCGGGCAAGACCCAGCGACAGCATACGATCGGAAAAGACGACTTTATCAGCCATGGAAAACATCCTTGAATATCACGGTTGGGGTCGGTTTAGAGGCCGGGGCCTTACAGGGCAAGGCATAAGGGGCGTCTGGGCGGGGAAAACCGGGCTTTCAAACGCAAAACGCCCCGACAGGCGGGGCGCAGTGCAAAATGCTGTGGAGTTTTTAAGCGCGGCTTAAAGCTCTTCGATACGGATTGCCACGGGGGCGCCATCCACAACGCCGGTTTCGGCCAGCCCAGCAATGGCCGTGTCCAGCCCATCGCGGGTGCATTTATGGGTTACAATCAACACAGGGGCGCTGGTTTTGTCATGGCTGATTTGGCGCATCCGGTCGATGGAAACCCCCGCATCGCCCAAAACGGCGGCCACTTTTGCCAGCGCGCCGGGTTTGTCAAACAGCTCCATGCGCAGATAATAAGGCGCGGGCTTGGTGGCTTTTACGCCGGTGACGGGGCGCAGTGTGGTGGCCGCTTGTCCAAAGGTGGGCAGGGTGAAGCCGCGCGCGATGTCCATCACGTCGCCCATCACGGCGGATGCGGTGGGGCCTTCGCCCGCACCGGGGCCGCGCAGCACGATCTGTTCAATGGCATCGCCTTCGATCACCACCATATTGGTGCCACCTTCAAGCTGCCCCAAGGGGGATGTGGCCGGAACCAGGCAGGGCGACATGCGCTGTTCTAACCCACGGCCTGTCATCTGCGCCACGCCCAACAGCTTGATGCGATAGCCCATTTCGGCGGCGTGTTCGATGTCTTCAAGCTGAATACGCTGAATGCCTTCAAGCTCGACCGCGTCGAAATTCACCTGCGTGCCAAAGGCGATGGACGAGAGCAGCGACAGTTTGTGCCCCGCATCAATGCCGCCCACATCCAAATTGGGGTCGGCCTCAAGATAGCCAAGTTCAGCACATTCCTCAAACAGCGCATTATAGCCGCGACCGGTGGCTTGCATTTGGGTCAGGATATAGTTGCAGGTGCCGTTCATCACGCCCATGACGCGGGAAATTTCATTGCCCGCCAAGCCTTCGGTTAAGGCCTTGATCACGGGAATGCCCCCCGCAACCGCCGCTTCATAGCGCAGGCGCACGCCTTTGGCTTCGGCATCCAAGGCCAAGGCATGACCGTAATGCGCCAAGAGCGCTTTGTTGGCCGTGACCACATCTTTGCCCGCAGCAATCGCAGCCTCGACAGAGGCCTTGGCCGTGCCTTCATGCCCGCCCATCAGTTCCACAAACACGTCAACATCGTCGCGTTTGGCCAGATCAACCGCGTCATCTTCCCAAGCATAATCAGACAGATCGACACCGCGATCTTTGTCTTTTGAGCGTGCAGAGACCGCTGTAATCACCACCGGGCGGCCTGCGCGATCTTCCAACAACTGCGCTTGGCGGCGGATGATTTTGACAACGCCAATGCCAACGGTGCCAAGCCCCGCAATACCCAGACGAAGGGGGGAACGGTTGGGGGAAGTGTCACTCATGTTGATCTCCATGGGTCATCTTGTGGGTCTTAAATGCGCAGGGCTGTGATTTTGTCCTGCGAGACCTAGCGAATGGGCGGGCAGGACGCAATGCGCGCCGTGGTAATTTGCGGGTTTTCTTAGGCGGTTGTGGCCAGAAACAAAGGATGGTTTGTCGGGGAAATGGTCAAGGACCGTCAGTGGCGGGCCAAAGCAGCCTGCATCCGGGCGCGCGTTGCACTGTCAACAATGGGTGCGCGAAGACGCGAGGCGCGGGCGCGAAGGGCGGCTGCGCGACTGGTCAGGCTGCCGGTTAAAAGGGCCACATCAACCGGGGCCGGGCGGCTTGCCAGCAATTCCTGCAACGGAAGGATGCGTGGATACTCTGCGCGCCGGGCGTCATCTGATATTTGACGGCGCACAAGGGGATCTTCTGCACAGGCCACGGCCCCGACAAGGGTCAGGCAAAAGCAGAACGCGATAGAAATATGGCGCATTTGGCCCCCAAAATACGGCCCCAGCGGTGGGCGGATGGCATTGGCGCGACCATAACTTTGCCTTGGGACGGGTGCAAGACAAAGGGCGCAAGTGTTTGGGGGATGTGGCGGGGCACCGCCCTTTTGTGTCAAGCGATCCGGTAAATTAAAGAACAGGCTAGGATTTGAACGAGTGTTCAGTTAATATTCCCCAATGGTAGGGACAAATGGCACGTAAAACCGGATCTCACAGCGAAATCACAGGCCCAAAGGTGCGCGCGGCGGCCCTTAACCTCTTTGCACGCCACGGTTTTGCCGCTGTGTCGATGCGCCAGATTGCGCGCGAGGTGGGCGTACAGGCAGGGGCCTTGTACCTTTACACCAAAGACAAGCAAAGCCTTCTGTTTGATCTGATGCGCGCCCATATGGATGAGCTGTTGACCGCGTGGTCCGCACGCCCCCAACGCGCCACACCGCTTGAACAACTGGAAGATTTCGCCCGGTTTCACATTCAGTTCCACCTTGATCGCCCAGATGCGGTTTTCATCGCCTATATGGAATTGCGCAACCTGTCAGACGACAATTTCGCCGCCATTGAGGCCCTGCGCCGCCAGTATGAACAGGAATTGGAAAAGATCCTTGAGGCAGGGCATGCCGCGGGCGTGATTTCCGTGCCTGACACCCGGCTGGCGACAATGGCGGTGATCGCGATGCTGACCGGTGTGAACACGTGGTACCGCGAAGGCGGACGGCTGAGCCAACAGGCGGTGGCAGATATTTATTGGGATATGGTGCGCGGTGCGGTCGGCGCATAAGCGGCGCGATACCCGCTGGACAGCCTTTCCGATAAAGCGGATAAAGGGCCATGTCTCTGCCACCCGGATTTTTAGATGAATTGCGCACGCGCCTCAGCCTGACCGATGTGGTTGGGCGCAAGGTCATGTGGGACAAGCGAAAATCCCAACCGGGCAAGGGTGATATGTGGGCACCATGCCCGTTTCATCACGAAAAAACCGCGTCTTTTCATGTGGATGACCGAAAAGGGTTTTATTACTGCTTTGGCTGTCACGCCAAAGGGGACGCGATTTCCTTTGTGAAAGACACCGAGAATGTCGGCTTTATGGAAGCGGTGGAAATCCTTGCGGGCGAGGCCGGAATGCAAATGCCCGCGCGCGATCCCCGGGCGCAGGAAAAAGCAGACCGCCGCACGTTGTTGTCAGAGGTCATGGATATGGCTGTCGGGCATTTTCGCCTCATGCTCAAGACCGGGGCAGGGACAGATGCACGCGAATACCTGACCCGCCGTGGTTTAGATGAGGCCGCACAGGACCGTTGGGACATTGGCTTTGCGCCGGACGCATGGCAGGGGCTTTGGGATCATCTGAAATCCAAAGGGGTTGAGGATGATTTGATCCTTGGGGCTGGGCTGGCCAAACCCAGCACAAAAGGCGGCAAACCCTATGACACCTTCCGCGGGCGCATCATGTTTCCGATCCGCGATGCACGCGGTCGGGCGATTGCCTTTGGCGGTCGGGCGATGGACCCAAATGACAACGCGAAATACCTGAACTCGCCTGAAACCGAGCTGTTTGACAAAGGCCGCAGCCTTTACAATCAAGGCCCCGCGCGCGAGGCGTCGGGCAAAGGCAAGCCGCTGATTGTGGCCGAAGGCTATATGGATGTGATCGCCCTGTCCGAGGCTGGGTTTCACGCCACCGTCGCCCCGCTTGGCACCGCCATCACCGAAAATCAGCTGCATCTGATGTGGCGCATCAATCCCGAACCAATCATTGCGCTGGATGGTGACACCGCCGGTTTGCGCGCCGCAATGCGCGTGATTGATCTGGCCTTGCCACTGCTTGAGGCGGGCAAATCCTTGCGCTTTTCCATCATGCCGGAAGGGCAGGACCCCGACGATGTGTTGAAAGCCTCGGGCGCGGCTGCGATGCAGGGGTTGATTGATCAGGCGATCCCAATGGTGGATCTGTTGTGGCAACGCGAAACCGACGGCAAAGTCTTTGACAGCCCGGAACGCAAAGCCGCCTTAGACAAAGACCTGCGCGAAATGATCACGCGGATCAAAGACCCCTCGATCCGTGCGCATTACGGCCAAGCCATCAAAGACAAACGGTGGGAGCTGTTTCGCGCACGCCCCAAATCTGGTGACAAAGGGGGCAAGCGCACCCCTTGGAAACCCGGTTGGAAAAAAGGGCCGGAACCCGCGCTGGCCAGCACCAAGCAATCCATGCTTGTGGGCGGGGGGCGAGAGACCGAAGAGGTGCTGCGCGAAGCGGTGATCCTCGCGACGCTGATCTTGCGCCCGGATATGTTGGAAATTTGCGAAACGCAGATTGAACGGCTGGATATGGCGGGGCCGGATCACGCGCTGATCCAACGGGTGATCCTGCGCCATGCCCTGGATGGGTCTGAAGCGCTGCGTGATGCCATTGTAGCGCAGATTGGTGCCTCACCCCTTGAAAAGCTGTTCTCGCTCAACCATGTGCAAATTGCCCCGGCGATCCGCAACGCGCAGGATGACGAGACTGTCTCGGCCTGCCTAACCGAAGAGTTATCAAAGCTGGAAGCCAAGCAGGGGTTGCAACGAGAGGTGGTTGACGCCGCACATGATCTTGACGCCTTGCCCGACGAAGGGGTGACGTGGCGGTTGGGGCAAGCTGCCGAGGCCCGCAACCGTGCCATTCGCAGCCAGTCAGAGGATAAGACCACGTATGAACGGGCAGAGAATGGCCTGTTGATGGACCGGGATGAGCGTGACGCGTTGGATCAGCTCATCGCCAAACTAAATATCACCAAAGAGAAGGGTGATTCCTAAAGAAATGTGCCTTTTATGGCAGACCCCCCAAAGAAATCGCGATAGATGGGGTGGCGAATCACTGTTCTGAATGTTTTGATTCGACAACGCGAATCAAAGTTGCGAATCAATATGCCCCCGAATCGCTTTTGATCGGGAAGCCGTGTAAGGAGAGCCCATGGCCGCCAAAGACACCGCCACGGACCGCAAGGACGACCAAGACGCCGACCAACTTGGCGATATGAGCCAAGCCGCCGTCAAAAAGATGATCGCTGAGGCCCGTGAAAAAGGCTATGTCACTTACGATCAGCTGAACCAGGTGCTGCCGCCCGATCAGGTCAGCTCTGAACAAATCGAAGACGTGATGTCGATGTTGTCAGAAATGGGCATCAACATTATCGAAGACGAAGAAGCCGAAGAAGAGGAAAAAGGCTCTACCGATCTGGTTGTGAAAAACGCCGGCGGTGAAGTGACCCTTGCGGCGACGGAAACCGAGAAACTTGACCGGACGGATGACCCCGTGCGCATGTATCTGCGCGAAATGGGGTCGGTGGAACTGTTGTCGCGCGAAGGCGAAATTGCCATCGCCAAACGGATTGAGGCCGGCCGCAACACGATGATCGCCGGGCTTTGCGAAAGCCCGCTGACCTTTCAGGCAATCACCATCTGGCGTGACGAACTTTTAAGCGAAGATATTTTGCTGCGCGACGTGATTGATCTGGACACCACGTTCGGCAATACGTTGCAAGAAGACGACGAAGAAGAAACCGTTGTCAGCCCTGTCGCCGAGGGGGCAACCCCTGCCGCTGGTGAGAAAAAAGAAGCGGCGCAAGAGCTGGATGCAGATGGCAACCCGCTGACCACCGATGATGATGACGACGAAGATGAACAGGCCAACATGTCGCTGGCCGCGATGGAAGCCGCCCTTAAGCCCCGCGTTCTTGAGACGCTGGAACTGATTGCGCGCGACTATACCATGCTGTCGGAAATGCAGGATCTGCGGATGAGCGCGACGCTCAACGAAGATGACAGCTTTACCGAAAAAGAAGAAAAGTCGTACCAGAAACTGCGGTCGGAAATTGTCGAGCTGGTGAATGAACTTCACCTGCACAACAACCGGATCGAAGCGCTGATTGACCAGCTTTATGGCATCAATCGCCGCATCATGCAGATCGACAGCTCGATGGTGAAACTGGCCGACCAAGCGCGCATCAACCGCCGTGAATTCATCGACGCTTACCGCGGTCGCGAACTTGACCCCACGTGGCTGGATGATATGCGCGAAAAGACCGGCCGGGCGTGGCAGGGCTTTATTGAGAAATCCACCGACAAAGTGGAAAACCTGCGCGGTGATATGGCGCAAGTTGGCCAATATGTCGGCGTCGACATCCCCGAATTCCGCCGCATCGTGCAGCAGGTTCAAAAGGGTGAAAAAGAAGCGCGTCAGGCCAAGAAAGAAATGGTCGAAGCCAACCTTCGCTTGGTGATTTCGATTGCCAAGAAATACACCAACCGCGGGTTGCAATTCCTTGATCTTATTCAAGAAGGTAACATTGGCCTGATGAAGGCCGTGGACAAGTTTGAATACCGTCGCGGTTATAAATTCTCGACCTATGCGACGTGGTGGATCCGTCAGGCGATCACGCGCTCAATCGCGGATCAGGCCCGCACCATCCGTATTCCAGTGCATATGATCGAAACGATCAACAAACTGGTGCGCACCGGTCGCCAGATGCTGCACGAAATCGGCCGCGAACCAACGCCAGAAGAGCTGGCTGAAAAGCTGCAAATGCCTTTGGAAAAAGTGCGCAAGGTGATGAAAATCGCCAAAGAGCCGATCTCGCTGGAAACGCCAATTGGCGACGAAGAAGACAGCCAGTTGGGGGATTTCATTGAGGATAAGAATGCCGTGCTGCCACTCGACAGCGCCATTCAGGAAAACCTCAAGGAAACCACAACCCGCGTGCTGGCATCATTAACCCCACGTGAAGAACGTGTTCTTCGGATGCGTTTTGGTATCGGCATGAACACCGACCACACGCTGGAAGAAGTGGGCCAACAGTTCTCTGTTACCCGCGAACGGATCCGGCAGATTGAGGCGAAAGCGCTGCGGAAGTTGAAGCACCCAAGCCGAAGCCGCAAGTTGCGCTCATTCTTGGATCAGTAATCAGAAGCGCCCCCACTTGGGGGCGTTTTTGATTTGGAGCTATGACGTGAGAAAATTCAATTATGTTGTCTACAAAATCACGTTCCCAAATGGAAAGATTTATGTCGGGCAGGATCGGAGCCAGGATGGACACTCCATCCGTTATTTTGGGTCTTGGGATCCGGCATTGGTCGAAGCTGACTTTTCTAAAGAAGAGTTGAGGGATTTCACCATAAGACGTGAGATCCTGTTCGAGAGCAGTGATGTGAGCGAGATATATCGGGTAGAGAGCGACTTTATTGTAAAGCTACACGCAAGTGATCCCACTGTTGGATATAATCAAACACACCGATCTAACCGTAAGGTTGGGCGTACGAATTAAAATGTCCCATTTATTCACCATCCAAACCACAGGCCAAGGCCTTTATGAATTCACGCACAAGGTGACGCGCTTTGTGGACGGGCAGGGCGTGCGCGACGGTGTCCTGACACTCTTCGTGCAGCACACGTCATGCTCTCTGCTCATCCAAGAAAATGCCGACCCTGAGGTGCAGACGGATCTGCGCAACTTTTTCAACCGATTGGTGCCGCCGACCACCGACCCCAAGATGTCCTATCTGACCCATACCTATGAGGGTCCCGACGATATGCCTGCCCATATCAAGGCGGCGATGATGCCGGTCAACCTGACTATTCCGATTATTGATGGGCAATTAGCGCTTGGAACTTGGCAAGGGCTTTACCTTTTCGAACATCGCACCGCGCCGCACAACCGACAGGTTGCCGCAAGTATCATCGCCGGCACTTAAGGGGAGCGATTGGCGAATTTTCCCCCTCGACATCTGCATTTCTCTATCTTGGGGTGCATTTTACCCTCTACACAAAACCTAGCGGCTGTCCTATAGTGCCTGTGGATAAGTGGGCAAAGACCCATGTTAAGACCGAGATGATGAGGCAATAAGAACAAAGAAAGGGACGCCCAAATGCGCTGTCCGTTTTGCGGTAATATCGACACCCAAGTCAAAGACAGCCGCCCGGCTGAAGACCATGTTGCCATTCGCAGGCGACGGTTTTGCCCGGCCTGTGGCGGTCGCTTCACCACCTATGAACGCGTGCAATTGCGTGATCTTGTGGTGATCAAATCCAACGGTCGACGCGAAGATTTTGACCGGGAAAAGCTGGAACGCTCGATCCGGATTTCGATGCAAAAACGCCCGGTGGAACCAGAACGCATTGATCAGATGATTTCTGGCATTGTGCGTCGATTGGAAAGCATGGGCGAGACGGATATTCCGTCCAAAACAATTGGCGAGATCGTCATGGAAAGCCTCGCGCGGATCGACACAGTGGCCTATGTGCGCTTTGCCTCGGTTTATAAAAACTTCCAGGCGGCGGATGATTTTGACAAGTTTGTCAGCGAGTTGCGCCCGGATTACGCCCCAGAAGACGACGACTGATCCATGAGTGACCACCGCTATATGCGCCTTGCGCTGTCTCTTGGGCGGCGCGGGCAGGGGCGCACTGCGCCCAACCCGGCGGTGGGCTGTGTGTTGGTGAAAAATGGGCGCATCATCGGTCGTGGCTGGACCCAGCCCGGTGGGCGCCCTCATGGCGAGGTTATGGCGCTTGCCCAGGCTGGCGCCAAAGCACGTGGCGCGACCGCCTATGTCACCTTAGAACCCTGCGCCCATCACGGCCAAACCCCCCCTTGCGCGCAGGTCTTGATTGATGCGGGCATTGCGCGGGTGGTTGTGGCGTTGGGCGATCCGGACCCTCGGGTGGACGGCGGCGGGCATGCGATGCTGCGTGCCGCTGGGATTGACGTTGAGGTTGGTGTTTGCGCCGAGGAAGCTGCGCGGGATCACACAGGTTTTTTGCTCAAAACCACCGAAGGCCGCCCCTTTGTGACACTGAAACTGGCCAATAGTTTCGATGGTCGGATCGCAACCGCGACAGGTGAAAGCCAATGGATCACAGGGGCCGAGGCGCGCAGATACGTACACGTGCTGCGGGCGCGACATGACGCAGTGATGGTGGGGGCAGGCACGGCCCGTGATGATGACCCGACCTTAACGGTGCGTGATTTGGGGGTGGATCATCAGCCCATGCGCATCGTGTTGTCACGGCAATTGGACCTTCCGTTGAACAGCAAGCTCGCGGCAACGGCACGGGACGTGCCATTGATGATCTGTCATGGGCCGCAAGCTCCAAAAGAGCTGGTTGATGCGTGGCGCGGCATTGGCGCGCAGTTGATTCCAGTGTCTGAGGCGCGTGGCGCATTGTCTACGTCTTCCGTGTTGGAAAAGCTGGGCAGCTTGGGCCTGACCCGCATCTTTTGTGAAGGCGGCGGCGGGCTGGCAGCCTCTTTGTTGAAGGCTGGGCTGGTGGATGAGCTGATTGGCTTTACAGCTGGTGTCGTCTTGGGGGCCGAAGGGCGACCTTCGTTGGCACCAATGGGCATAGAACGGTTGGCGACGGCGCCTCGGTTTAAGCTGGTTGAGACACGCGCTCTTGGTGGTGATGTGTTGCATCGCTGGGCGCGCCCCTAACGGTTTAGCGGCGCCACAAGTAGGCGTAACTCGCGAAAATCCCTTGAAGTTTTGCAAGCACCCGATTGGCGCGGCCGGGTGCAGGCAGGTCGCCGTCAATCAGTCGGTCCACGACCACTTCAACCGGACAAGCCGTGTTTGTTTTGGGATCAAAATACCGAGGATAGTCGATCAGAACGGCGTGGGCCAAGCTGACCACATCGGGGCGCGCTGTGCGTCTGGTCGGGGTGTTCGACAGGTCACGCGTCAGCCCCCAGCCCGCATAAAATGGCGCACCAAGGCAGGTCACAGCCACACCACGGATCAACGCCTCGAACCCAAGGGTCGATGTCATGGTCCAGACCTCATCCACCGCTGCGATCAACGTCATTGGGTCGGCGTCATGGGCAATAAAATCGGCAAGCTCCGCCATCTTGTCAGGGTCAATGGCACCCTCGCGCAGGCCCGCTTCAACATCGGGATGGGGTTTGTAAATAATCACCGCATTGGGATTGGCGGCGCGGGTGCGCTTGAGAAGGGCGAGGTTGCTGGACACATCCGTGGTGCCCAACCGGATCGAGGCATCATCTTCGACCTGACCGGGAACAAGGATGCGCTTGCCCGCTGGCAGGTGGCTCAGGTCGGGGTGTGCTGCGTTTAGATTGTATTTGCCAATGCGCGCAAGGCTTAGACGCGACATCAACTGCTCTGCGCGGGTGCGCGCATGGTCCGGCAGGTGTGGGCTGGCGGCAATCAGCTGTTCCAACCGGCTTTCCCGTGTTGGGTCGTAATAAATGCCCACATCATCGCGCACCAAAGACAGTGGCGGAATAAGGGCGGCGCCCAACCCGCGTGACCGTAAAAACCCATCCTCAATGCGCAGGGGGGCGTGTGCGTGCTGTGTGCGGGCCGTTCTTTTCCGGCCCAGACCATCAGGGGGCGGGCGATATCATGTGCGCCTTTGGCGGCGCGCAGGGCCTTATCATCAAAGATCATCGCGTGGCCGGAGTGGAAAAACTGCGCCAGAGGTTTGCGTTTCCAAAGGCGCATCCCTGTGGCGACATACCCTTGGTGATCTTCGCGCCACGCGCGGGTGCGGGCCGTGAGCGTGTCGATGACTGTCTCAAGGTCGCACAATTGATCGCGGTACGGATCATACCAGGTGGGATAGAGGATCATCGCCCCGGCAAAAAGCTGCGCGCGGGTAAGGTTGCGTTGCCGCCGGTCCACGGGATGTTCATCTTGGGTCAGCCCCCAGCCTGCGTAAAACGGTTGGCCAAAAACATGTGGCTTGTGCCCGGCCAAAATGGCCTCAAACCCCATGCCGGAACTGACGGTGTAAACGGCCTTGGCCCCGGACAACAATTCCCACGGATTGATCGCCTCGGTGATCAGTGTGACGTGATCGTTTTCATCCTCAACCCCGTAATATCCGGTGCGGTGGCCCAATTGGGTTTCGGGGTGGGATTTGATCAGGATGCGGTCATGGGGATGGGCCAAGCGTGCCTCGACCAGCATCTCGCGAAACCGTGTCTCAGAGGCGCCGGAATGTTCAACCGAGGCGTCGCCAAAGGTCTGATCAATCACCAGAACATAGGGGGCGGTGGGCGGCGTGAGGGCGGGATCAAAGGCGTTGTATTTCGACAGCTGGTGCGTTTTCAGCCGATCCATCGCGACCCGCGCCCGGTTTAAAAGCGCACTGTTATCAAGGGGATCTGTGGCAAGGATCGTTTCAAGCCGCGAAGGGGTGCTGCTGTCAAAATGCACCCCCATATCATCGAGCATCAGCCCAATTGGCGCCTCGCCACTGCGCCCCGGCAGGACCGAACGCAAAAAGGCATCTTCGACCCGCAGCACCGGCGTATTTTTCCAATCCGAGATTTTTTCGCCACGACCAGAGGTGGGGCTTTTTCCCCAAGTGCCGACCCAATCGCCCTCTTTTGGCAGGCCAAGCTGAATGTCCCAGCCCGCAAGATCCAGAATGCGGCGAATGCGCGGTTGGGTCAGAAACCCACCGTTGTAAACATAAAGCCGCCGGGAAGTGGGCTCCCCGGCGGCTTTCATATCGTTTCTCTCATGTGTCACGGAGATGACGAAGAGGATCCGCCCAAAGAACTGCTTAGCGATGAGATTGATCCCGCACTTTGCAGCGGGCCAGTGATCGCCGACAGAACCTTGGTCCATTGGACATAGGGTGCTTCGGTCACGTAAACCGTGTCGCCATCGCGGATCACAAAGTCACGCGCCATGAACATGCCGTTTGGTTCGGTCAGGTTCAGCACGTAAACCATACGCTGTGCGCCGATCAGATCGGTACGCCCCAGAACTTGGTTGGAAATCTCTGCCGCTTCATTGCGAAAGACAAAGACGCCGGTTGGGTCGGCAATCGCGCTTTGAAGACCACCGACCTGTGCAATGGCTTCAATTGCAGACAGGGTTTTGGTGTCAAACTTCACGCGGTTTTGTGCGCCAGTGGCCCCAAGAGCGGTATAAGAGCGCGAGTCCTCTTCCACCAAAATCCGGTCGCCGCCGCGCAGGGCAATGTCCAGTTTCGGGTTTTCAAACAGGTCTTCAAACCAAATCTCGCCGGTTTGATCACCGCGAATGATTTTGACCTTGGCAATCTCGGGCGACACAGCAACACCGCCTGCGCGCGCCAACATGGCGTTCAGCGTGCGGGTGGGGCGCTCAATCGGGTAAACCCCTTGGCCTGCGACGGCGCCGGTCAGGGTCACGGTCGATCCGTCCCCCGCCAAACGACGCACCATGACTTGCGGGTCAGGGGTCTGGCTGGCCAGCTTTTCTGTCACAACGCGGCGAATGGCTTCGGGGCTGTTGCCCGCGGCGCGAATGCGGCCTGCGTAGGGAATAAAGATATAGCCGGATCCGTCCACCTGAACTTCGTCCAGAGACGCGGGCGCGCCGGCTGTGGTTAAAATGCCGTCTTCGACGTTTTCCCAGATCGCGATGCCAAGCGTGTCACCCGCGCGGATCGTGTCTGACCCCACCACAGATGCGTTTTGGAATTTGTCGCTGAACCCAAGCGCCGGAACCACGGCGGTTGCGCGGGTCACCCTGTCGTTTACAGACACGATGAAAGCGTCGCCCTGACGTTCCACACTGCCTGCGTAAATCTCTGATTTGCTTGGACCAACACGCGGCAGCCCACAGGCTGCAACGGCGCCAGCCAATGCAAAAAGCGCGGCTCGGCGCGCAATAGTTCTGCCCATTTTAGTCACTGCTCGGGCTCCTTTATTGGAGGATTGCCTCAGTTTTCTTTTGTTATTTGCAGCGAGAATAGGAGAGAATCTAAATAAAATCCAGCACTTCATTGGTGTGTGACTAGTTCACAACATGCAACTGTTGCCGAGGTGCCGCTGTGCCTTTGGACAGGGCATCATATGGATCATGCTCTGCCAGCATCATATCCACCACCTGACGCAGCAATTGGCGACGACCACGGGCGGAATAAAACCCACCGGGAACCTGGCTGGTTTCCAGCAAATAATGGCGATAGTCGCGATAGGCACGGCTGTCGGGGCGCGTGGGCTGGGTGAAAAATTCTGGCAGGTTTTGGGTCGAAACAAATTCAGGTTTGGCATAAACCGCGCGGCCAAAGACCTTTAGCGGCAGCCCGCGCCACAGCGCCTGTTGGGCGGCGGTGGAGTTCACGGTGACCACGCTTCTGGTGTGGTTCAAAAGCTGCGCGAGCTTTCCGCCACGCACATAATGCACCCGATCTTCAACACCATGTTCGCGCGCTAAGCGTTTGATTTCACGACGAACGGGGGCGCGTCCATCCTCAAGCGGGTGGGCTTTGAACACCAGATGATGATGGGGGGCGGCCCCACGTGCAAACCCGTCCATCACCAATTCTAAAAACTCGGTCATGGTGGAAAAGGGGCTGTGCATTTGAAAGCTGCTGTCGTGTTCCAGCTGCAAAAGCACGAGGTGATAGGGAAAGCCGCCATATTTGATCCGCAACGTGGCCATACGACGTTCCAGTGACTGGGCGGGCATCAACAACAGGCGGCGCAGATAAAGCTTGAATTCCTTGCCCACGGAAAGGGCGCGGTGCGGGCGAAAATTGGCATACCGCCCATTTCGCAGCATCACGAACCAGTGGTACAGCGCGCCGTAAAACACATGGTGGCGCATGTCGCCCCAATGCGCGGGGGCTTCGGGCAGATCAAGCTCGGCATCTGCCAGAACCGTTTGCATATCCGTAATTGATGTGTCCATCAGCGCGGAATTGCCATTTGACCCACCACGTTCATAGGTCACCCAATACGGGCGCAAATACCCCTCTTCAAACACATGAATGCCGATGCCGCGTTCGCGCGCAATTTCAATGGCTTGGGCGTGAATGGGGCGGGTGTCACCATAAAGCACAATATCGGTGATGGCTTTGTCGGTCAGAATATCAGAAAAGCGGTCAGCCCAGTGATCTTGCGCCTCGGTAAAGGCGATATAGCTGGCTTTGTCGCGCCAAAATGCCTGATCACCGCGGTTGAACCCAACCCGCCAAGCTTCGGCACCGGCGGCACGCATCATCCGACCGAGGCGCGCAAAAAACGGCCCGTGCGGTCCCTGCAAAAACAGGAATTTGCGTTGTTCACCCGTCACCAGCTGCATTCCGTTACCCTTTTATCACGTCTTGGGCGTGGTTGGTTTCTTATAAAGACACCCGACGCGCGCCACAAACCCGAAGGTGTCATAAACAAGCCCTGCGGCAAAAATATGGCCGCAATACCGCAGATCTCATTATTCATTGCAATTCTAAAGTTTTGATGAGCGTAAATATTTTTCCGCGTGTCGGCACGAAAGCGGGGGATTGGCAAAGGGCAGGGCGCGCGCTAGGTCTGTGACAAATCAGAAGGAAGACGCCTATGTTTACTGGGATCATCACCGATGTGGGGCGCGTTGCGGCGCTGGAAAAAGCGGGCGATCTGCGCGCGCGGATTGAAACCTCTTACGACACTGCTGGGATTGACCTGGGGGCGTCGATTGCCTCGGACGGTGTGTGTTTGACCGTCGTGGGGATGGGGGATGGCTGGTATGACGTTGATATTTCCGCCGAAACCGTCTCAAAGACCAATCTTGGCGCTTGGGGTGTTGGGCATAAGGTAAATCTGGAACGGGCCTTAAAGGTGGGCGACGAGCTGGGCGGGCACATTGTGTCGGGCCATGTGGACGGGGTGGCTGAGATCACCGCGATGACCACTGAGGGCGACAGCACCCGCGTTTCATTCAAAGCCCCCTCGGTGCTTGCGCGGTTCATTGCGCCCAAAGGCTCGGTCGCCTTAAACGGCACGTCCTTGACGGTGAACGAAGTGGACGGAGACACCTTTGGTGTGAACCTGATTTCGCACACCAAAGAAGTGACAAACTGGGGGCAGGCCACCGTGGGCGATACCGTGAACCTTGAGATCGACACATTGGCGCGTTACGTGGCGCGGCTGGCGGATTACGGCTGATGAGGGCCCTATGGACGTGGTTAGAGGTTGAGGAAAAACCTATCGGCTCCATTGCCGGAATCGTTGGGATTTGTGCTGTTATCTTTGGGGCCGTTTGGGGGATTTTCACGTGGTACACGTACGATAGCACTGTGTCGAACATCACGATGAGCGGCAATTATGTCCTAACACCGCAAGAAGAATACGAAGAGCTTTTGTTTGCCCGCGATCGTTTGCGGGAAAAACTGGAAACTGCACATGAAGCGGAAAAAGGCGCGCTGCGCATCGAGGTTCAAAAGGTGAATGCAAAATTTTCCGAGGTGCGCAAGCAGCTGGATCAAGAGCGCCGCAGGATTGTTGAGCTTGAAGCGCAGCAGCGCCGTGTGGATGACACCCTTGACGCATTTGCATCCAGTTGGAGTGAGGAGGATGCGTCGAAATTTGTTTCTGAGGGGTTGGAAAATATACTGTCGGATCAAGATTACGACATTCCGGAAACAATCAAAAACTTTCACCCGGCCTTGGTGAAACTCATTTTGCAAACAGATTCAATGCCTAACGTCGAGCGCCAATATTGGTTTGATATTCTCTCTTCTATGTCGCTTTCCCAAAAAGAGCGGCTGTATTCCATTTTAGAGAGTGAACAATCCAAACTGGTTGCCCTAGAGCGGAAGTTTCACACAGACGCTTGGAACTTTACACGTGAGAATGGCGGCATTCGGATCAATGATGACATGCAATATGAATATTTGCCCGGAGACAGAGGAAGTAATTGAGCATCTGAAAAAGGGCTTTCCATAAATTCCCATATGCGCATATGTTAACAGGTGAACCATATGGGAGCCCGCCATGAACCTGATCAAACCCACCCGCACACTTTTGCAAAGGCGCGATGTTTTGCGCCTTGCCGCCGCCGCCCCCGCTTTTGCGATGGGCGGGCTGTCGGCGCAAACCGCCATGGCTTTTGGCGCGCCTGAGGCGGCCAACCCCACGCATTTTAGTTTTACCATGGGGCAGGCGAAAATCACTGTGGTATCAGATGGTTGGTTCCCAATTCCAATGTCCGGCCAAGCGATCAACGCGCCTGAGGCGGAAAAACTGGCGTTTCTGGCGGAACATTTCATGCCCACAGACGAAGGCTATTCCCACACCAACCACATGTTCATTGAACTGGGAGAGGCCAAGGTTCTGGTTGATGTGGGGTCCGGCAGCCGTTTTGCCGATACCACCGGCGCGCTGATGGGCAATCTGGACGCCGCTGGCATTGACCCTGACAGCATCACCCATGTCGCCATCACCCATGCGCACCCTGACCATATCTGGGGCATTCGCGATGATTTTGACGAACCGATTTTCCCCGATGCGGAATATGTGATGGGCGAGGCAGAACATGCCCATTGGATGCAGGACGATCTGGTGAACCGGGTTGATCCTGCCGAACAATCCATGGTGCTTGGCGCCGTGAATTCAATCACCGCCGAGGGGCTGGAATGGACCTTGGTACAAAATGGCGCCGAAATCGCCCCCGGCATTCGCCTAATCGACAGCCCCGGCCATACGCCGGGCCATATGTCGGTTCAGGTCGAAAGCGAAGGTAAGATGTTGATCGCAGTGGGCGATTCCCTGTCAAACCCCTATCTCAACTTCCGCAAACCCAACTGGTACAATGGCTTTGATGCGGACGGAGAGCTGACCGTTGCCACCCGCAAACGCATATTGGATATGGCGGCGACCGACCGTGTTGCGGTTCTGGGATACCACTTTCCCTTCCCCGGTGTGGGGCATGTGAGGAGAGATGGCGAGGTTTATGACTTTGTCCCGGCGCTGTGGAAATTCTAACGCAAAGCTGAACAGGCACTGCGCGTGAAATTTGCACAATTCATTCGCGCAGATGCGCAGAAAGACGTCGCGTTTGGGCTTTCCTTGGCCTGTGCGCTAAGGTATTGCGGGCCAACCGCCATCTTTCGCACGACTTCCATTGCCAACTGGGGACCCAGACATGAGCGACAGCACAACATATGAAACGCCGGGCCCGGTTGAGGCTGGGCTAAGCGGCGCCATTTCCAGCGCGGCTGAGATCATTGAAGAGGCCCGCAAAGGCCGGATGATCATTCTGGTGGATCACGAAGACCGTGAAAACGAGGGTGATTTTGTCATTCCAGCCGATGCCTGCGATGCGGCGGCGGTGAATTTCATGGCCACTTACGGGCGCGGATTGATCTGTCTGCCGATGGAAGCGCGCCGGATCGAAGAACTGGGCCTGCCGATGATGGCGATGCACAATTCCTCGCGTCACGAAACCGCGTTCACCGTGTCGATTGAGGCGCGCGAAGGCGTGACCACGGGGATTTCTGCGGGCGACCGTGCGCTAACCGTGGAAACCGCAATTGACCCGGCCAATGGCCCGGCAGAGATCGCAACCCCCGGACATGTCTTTCCCCTGCGGGCGCGCAGTGGCGGTGTGCTGGTTCGCGCAGGTCATACCGAAGCCGCCGTGGACATCGCCCGCCTTGCCGGACGCAACCCTTCGGGCGTGATCTGCGAGATCATGAATGAAGATGGCACCATGGCACGTCTTCCGGAACTTGTTGAAATTGCAAAGAAACATGGGATGAAGATCGGCACGATTTCAGATCTGATCTCGTATCGTCGTCGCCACGACAACCTTGTGCGTGAAACCAGCCGCGAGGCGATCACCTCTGAGTTCGGTGGCGATTGGGAGATGCGGATTTTCACCGACCAAACCCATGACATCGAACATGTGGCGCTGATCAAAGGTGACATTTCCACCGACGCGCCGGTGCTGGTGCGCACCCATGCGCTGACCGAAGCACAGGACGTTTTGGGCCTTGGTCCCAAGCCCGCGGACGAGCTTCCGCGCGCGATGAAAATCATTGCCGAAGAAGGGCGCGGCGTTGTGTGCCTGTTTCGCGAACCGCGCAAAACGCTGCACGCAGATGACGAAGAGGGGCCGCAAATTGTGCGCCAGATCGGCCTTGGATCGCAAATCCTGTCGACCCTGGGCCTGACCGATATGATCCTGCTGACCGACAGCCCGGAAACGCGTTACGTGGGGCTTGATGCCTATGGTCTGAACATCACCGGCACCCGCCCCATTCAGGAGACATAAGATGGCCGCAGCTGAACAACATTACATCCTGCCGCGCGCAGAATTCGACAAGCCGGTAAAAATCCTGATCGTCGTTGCCCCTTATTACAAAGACATCGCGGACAATTTGGTCGCAGGCGCCAAGGCTGAAATTGAGGCCGCAGGTGGCACTTGGGATCTGGTCGAAGTGCCTGGTGCTTTGGAAGTTCCCACCGCAATCGCCATCGCCGAGCGCATGTCCAACTTTGACGGTTACGTGGCCTTGGGTTGCGTTATCCGTGGAGAAACAACGCATTACGAGACTGTGTGCAACGACAGCTCGCGGGCGATTCAGATGATGGGCCTCAATGGCCTGTGCATCGGGAACGGCATTCTGACCGTGGAAAACCGCCCACAAGCCGAAGTGCGCGCCGATGTGACCGAGCAAAATAAAGGCGGCGGGGCGGCGGCTGCGGCCTTGCATTTGATCGCGCTTTCGCGCAAATGGGGCGCTTCAAACAAGGGCGTTGGGTTTAAAACTCTGTCCGACTCGATCAAACTTGCAGGCGACCCAAAGGATACCCCAACGGCATGACGCTCTCTGGTAATCAAAAACGTCAGATGAAATCTGCGGCCCGTTTTTTCGCGGTGCAGGCGCTGTTTCAGATGGAAGTCTCGGATCAGACGGTGGACCGCGTGCGGGTTGAGTTTGAAGATGTGCGGTTTGGCGAAGAGTTTGACGACTACACAATGGCCGAAGGCGATGTGAAGCTTTTCCGTGAACTCATTGAAAATGCTGTGAACAATCAGGCGGAAATCGACCAGCTGACCGACCGCGCCCTGGTGGCCAAATGGCCCATCTCGCGCATCGATCCGACCCTGCGCGCCACCTTTCGCGCCGCAGGCGCCGAGCTGACCCACGGCAAAACGCCGCCCAAAGTTGTGATCAGCGAATTTGTCGATGTGGTCAAAGCGTTTTTCCCTGAAAGCGACGAAGCCAAATTCACCAACGCCGTGCTTGATCACATGGCGCGTGAGGCAAAACCCGAAGCATTCTAAGGGCTTATGGCGCGATCGGCGGGGCTTTGCCCTGCGACGGCGTGCCCCTTTTGTAAATTCTTGATCGTGTTAAACTGTGGTCTGGAACGCTGATATTTGGGGGCTGACATGCCGAAATTAATCCATCTTTACATCAAACAAGTGCTGCTGGGCTTTGGTCTTTCTGCTCTTTTTGTTGGCGGGCTTCTTTACACCAATGTCGGCAATCTTTGGCACCTTGTGACCAGTTCTGACATCGGTATGATCGCCGTGATTATGCTGTTTATGGCCAATGGAATTATCTTTGCTGGCGTGCAATTTGCCATTGTGATCATGCGCATGGGGCAATCGGATGACACGCCAAAAGGCGGCAAGCGTCAGCCGATTGCGACCGACATTCCGGTCCGGGTAGAGGCATCAGCGCCGCCCCAAAACCTGCCCCAAAATCCGCAAAACACCCCTCAAAACCGGCTCTGAAAACTTTAAACTCTTTAAAGATTTCAAACCCAAAACTGTAAACAGTTTAAAGGTGCCAGACCCAAAACTTTAAAGTTTTGGCGGGCGGGATTCGTGAAACTGTAAACTCTTTAAAGTTCAGTTTGGGTCGATTTTCGAGTGGGGCGGTGGTTGGCGGAACCGCACGCAGACGTCGGGGTCTAGATTCCTGAGGACCTGTATGTACAGGTGGGCGCCAGGTAAAATAGCCAGGGCTATGACAGAGCCAGCTCCCTCAGAATTGCTTAAGGCCGCTGGAATATGACCCGGGATGACGAAAAGGGCAGAAGCCGCCAATACCCTAGATAGGGCGCGGGCCGGGATGTTGCAAGGGGCCGTGGACGAGATCGGGTCATTGACATTTTGTTCACCAATTGTTCACATGGCGAAATGAACACGGCGGACAATGAGACTTTGCACACCCAACCCGGCCAGCTTTTGGCGCGCGGCGTTTGTCGCCATATGGTGTCACATGGGTTTGTCACGGTTGAGGAATTGGTGCCAACGCGCGGCCTGCGGGTCGATGTGATGGCTTTGGGGCCAAAAGGCGAGATTTGGGTGATCGAATGCAAATCCAGCCGCGAAGATTTCACCTCTGACACAAAATGGCAGGGCTATTTAGAATGGTGCGACCGCTATTTCTGGGCGGTGGATGGCGATTTCCCGACTGAATTGTTGCCCGAGGACACCGGGTTGATCATCGCAGACGCTTATGACGCCGAGATCATGCGCATGGCACCAGAAGACAAACTGGCCCCCGCAAGGCGCAAAGTCATGGTGCAGAAATTTGCGACCCACGCCGCGCGCCGTCTTCAGACGTACCGCGATCCGGGGGTGGCAGGGATTTTGAACAGCCAAATTTAAAGGATCAGACGATGCAAAGTGAACTGGAAATGTACTCATCGCACGGGCGCAAAAGCCTGACGGAACAGGGCTTTACGAGTTTGAAATCACGGGGTTTGAACTGATCGGTCCCGGTGAAATTCATAGGTGAGATCCAGAGGTGACGCCCGCAAACATACGCGCGTCACAACAGATTATTTCCCGCCAGCGTCTGACAGGGCGCGGGCTTGTTGGGCCGCGGCGCGCAATTCTTCTGCGATCTCTTCGGCCTCTTCCGGATCGAAATCCATCGGCACTTCGACGCCGTCGCCTTCGATGAACAACCGAACCATCCCATTGGTGGTTGGGCCGATTTGCAGGTTGGCTTGGATGTCGCTTTCGTCGTTGATGCCCATGATTTGGCCTCCTTATTCTTTGAAGTCATGGGTTACGGATCTTTTGTGAATTTTTCAAGCTTCCCCTCTTGCAAACCCCAGCCTGTGACGCTAAATCAGCGCCAGTGCCGCCTTAGCTCAGTTGGTTAGAGCACTGGTTTGTGGAACCAGGGGTCCCCCGTTCGAGCCGGGGAGGCGGTACCATTCCCCCACATAGGGGACGAATGAGAAAGACGCCTTTGGGCGTCTTTTTTCGTTTTGATGCTTGGTCTTGGCTGAAAAACTGATGGTGTCGCAATCGAAGGATGGTGAGGATTGCGAATGACCAACCGGCTCATGCCCGGCTGCACCACCGATGCCACAATCGGGGGCAGGCGCGAAAGATGCAAGTGTTTGGTGGGGGCGGTCGATTATCTGCCGGGGGTGATCGCGATGTCCTGATACACGGTTTCCCCATCAAGCCCCATGATCAGAATGCGGTCATCATCGGTTACAATCGCCAGCCACCCAGCCCCGCGGGTGATGGCGGTGGCGGTCACGCCCTGGGGCAATGTGATGTTTTGTGGCAAGGGCAGGGTGCTTTCTTGCTGGAAGCGCATGACAATCACCGTGATCAGCACTATGAGACCAATGATTGTGGTCGCCGTCAGGGTGGTCACGAGGATTTTCAGAAACCGGACGGTGCCGTCGATGGCGCCTGTGTCCGGTGTTTCGTCCTGAGGAGTATTGTCCATGGCCGCCCCTTTGCGCCTGATCGAGGTCATCATTGCGGAAAACCCGCCCAAGCGCTTTGATAAGGCGATTGCGCGCGATGTGCCAGAAGAAGCTGCGCTGTCACGCTCGCGTTTGGCGAAACTGATCGCGGAGGGTGCCGTGCGGCGCGGGGATGAGGTGATCACCGACCCGCGCGCCAAGGTCGATGCGGGCGACGTTTTGGTGATTTCGGTGCCAGAAGCGGCGGAAAGCCACATTGGGCCAGAGGATATCCCGCTTGAGGTGGTGTATGAAGATGATGATCTGATTGTGGTCAATAAGCCTGCGGGCATGGTGGTGCACCCCGCCCCCGGCACGCCGTCGGGCACCTTGGTCAATGCGCTGTTGCATCATTTTGGCGGCGCGCTGTCCGGTGTTGGCGGATCCAAACGCCCGGGCATTGTGCACCGGATCGACAAGGAAACCTCGGGGCTTTTGGTGGTGGCGAAATCGGATGCGGCCCATCACGGCTTGGCGGCGCAATTCGCCAAACACACGGCAGAGCGCCATTATATTGCGGTGGTGCACGGCGCCCCAGATCAGGCTGATCCGCGTTTGGGGGGTGTGAAGGGGGCAAGCTTTGAGACCGGCAATATCCTGAAAATCACCACGCAGCTTGCGCGCCACAAGACCGACCGGCAACGCCAGGCGGTGCTGTTTTCCGGTGGGCGCCACGCCGTCACCCGCGCGCGTATTGTGGAAACCTTTGGCACCCCCGCGCAGGCCACTTTGGTGGAATGCTGGCTGGAAACCGGCCGCACCCACCAGATTCGCGTGCATATGGCCCATGCCGGTCACGGGCTGATCGGCGACCCCACCTATGGCGGGCGGCGCAAATTGAACGCAAAAGCCATCGGGGACGGCGCAGTAGAGGCCGCGCGCGCCTTTCCCCGTCAGGCGCTGCATGCCGCCACCCTTGGGTTTGTGCATCCGATATCGGGCGAAAAACTTAGCTTTGAAGCGCCGCTGCCCCGCGATATGCTAGAGCTGATTGAGGCTTTGAAAAGCGGATAAGCAACGGCTAAGCAATGGCTAAGCAACGGCTAAACAGCGGGTAATCACATGAATTGGGCGGTGATTTGGTCCATCAGCTTTTTCCTGCTCCACCTTACTGTGGTGGTGCGCGCGCTGACGCGGGATCACCGGGCGGCGGCCTCGCGTTTGGCGTGGGTCACGGTGATTTTTGCCCTGCCGGGGGTTGGCATCATCGCCTATTTCCTGTTTGGCGATCCCAGCGCCAATGCGCGTATGGATCGCCGTCTGACGGATTTGCGCAAAGAGCTGCCCCGCGTGCCCCTTGGTGGCACCCCTGATCCCCAATTGCCGCCGCTTTATGCCCAGTCGTTTGCCCGCGCTGCGTCCCTCAATGGATTTACCCCGGTGGCAGGCAACCGCGCGGAACTGACGGCGGATAGCAATGAGGCGATTGACTGGTTGGTGGCCGATATTGACGGCGCAAAAGACCATGCGCATCTCTTGTTTTACATCTGGTTGCCCGACCGAAACGGCACCCGCGTGGCCCATGCGATGATCGCCGCCGCGGCCCGTGGGGTGAATGCCCGTGTGATTGTTGACGGGCTGGGATCGCGCAAGTTTCTGTCGCACCCCTTGTGGCACGAAATGCAAAAGGCGGGCGTGGACTGCGTTGTGGCCTTTGACATCTCTTACCCGTTATTTGCAGCACTTTATCAACGGCTTGATATCCGCAACCACCGCAAGATTGTGGTGATTGATCATCACACGACCTATGTCGGCAGCCAAAATTGCGCCGATCCAGAATTTCGGATCAAGGCAAAATACGCCCCTTGGGTGGACACGATGTTGCGCATTGACGGATCCGTGGCGTGGCAGGCACAGCGCCTGTTTGTGGGCGACTGGATGGCACATGGCGGTGCGGATATTTCTCAGATTTTGGACCGTCCGGCCCCGGTGCCAGAGGCCCCCGCAAAAGACAGTTTTACCGCCGTCATGGCGGGCACGGGGCCTGCGCAGACCTATGAAGGCGTGCCGGATATGATCCAGATGATGCTGGCGTCCGCCCAGAAGGAAGTGGTGATCACCACACCCTATTATGTGCCGTCCGAGGCGCTGCACGGGCAGATTTGTTCCGCCGCCAAACGCGGTGTGCGGGTGCGGGTGAACCTTCCGGCGCGCAATGACAGCTGGGTGGTTGGCATGGCGGCGCAAAGTTTTTTCTCGGGCTTTCTGAACGCGGGTGTTGAGCTGTACCAATTCCACGGCGGGCTGTTGCATGCCAAGCTTTTGACGGTGGACGGGCAGGTGGGGCTGGTCGGGTCCGCCAATCTGGACCGACGCAGTTTTGATCTGAATTTTGAAAATTCCATGATGCTTCAGGGGGCGGCTGTGGTGGGCGAGATCAGGGACCAACAAGAGCGGTTTTTGCACAGCTCAGAGCAGGTCTTGCGCGAGGATGTGGTGGCTTGGTCGCGGGCCCGTCGATTGGTGATCAACGGCATGGGCACATTGGCGCCGCTTTTGTAACCGTGGGGTTTCGCAAAACTGAAACGCTTTGCACGAACGCGTGAGCCCCCTTCACAAAGGGGCGTCTTGGGTTTCATATAGCGGTAACAGAAATTGGATATGTCCCTCTTGAAAATCTGTGAAAAGGGACTATTTCGATGTTAAGCCTCGATACATCGAGCGAGCTGACAGGAAGAGTTTGGCCAGGAGGGCTAGAATTAAATGAGCAATTACAAAAACCTACCGGCACCCACCCCCGAAGGCGGTCTGAACCGTTACCTTCAAGAGATCCGCAAGTTTCCCATGTTGGAACCGGAAGAGGAATATATGCTCGCCAAACGGTGGGTCGACCATCAAGACAGCAAATCCGCGCATAAGATGGTCACAAGCCACCTGCGATTGGCGGCGAAAATTGCCATGGGCTATCGCGGTTATGGTTTGCCGCAAGCCGAAGTGATTTCCGAGGCCAATGTGGGCCTGATGCAGGCGGTCAAGAAATTTGACCCCGAAAAGGGGTTCCGCCTTGCGACCTATGCGATGTGGTGGATCCGCGCGAGCATTCAGGAATATGTGCTGCGGTCATGGTCGATGGTCAAACTGGGCACAACCTCGGCGCAGAAAAAGCTGTTTTTCAACCTGCGCAAAGCCAAGGCCCGGATTGGCGCGTTGGAAGAGGGCGATTTGCGCCCGGAAAACGTCAAGCGCATTGCCAATGATCTGAACGTGACCGAGAAAGAGGTCATTTCCATGAACCGCCGCATGTCGGGCGGGGATGCGTCGTTGAATGCGACCATTTCGGCGGACGGCGAAGGGGCGATGGAATGGCAGGAATGGCTTGAGGATGAAGATGCCGATCAGGCCGGGGATTACGCCGAAGCGAATGAGCTGTCGGTGCGCCGTGATCTGTTGACGCAATCCATGGAAGTGTTGAATGACCGCGAAAAAGACATTCTGACCCAGCGCCGTTTGAAAGACAAACCTATCACGCTTGAGGATCTGTCGGGGACCTATGATGTCAGCCGCGAACGGATCCGTCAGATTGAAGTGCGCGCCTTTGAAAAGCTGCAAACGCGGATGCAGGAATTGGCCGCTGAAAAGGGTTTGTTGGAAGAGACGTAAACGCCTTCTTCTGACGGGGATATGAATTGGAAAAGCCGCATGGGAAAGGTTCTCATGCGGCTTTTTCTTTTGTCGTAAAAGAGGTTAGGGGCTTATGGATCCAGGCGCGCGCGCAGGACCCGCAGCATATTGCCGCCGGACACTTTGCGGATTTGCGCCTCTGAAATCCCGACTTCCATCATCGCCTGGGTCAGCACCGCAAGCTCAGACGTATCAAAGCTGGTGGTCACGGTGCCGTCGTAATCCGACCCCAGCGACACCGCGTCTTCGCCCACTGCGGCAATGGCGGCTTTGATCGCTTTGGCGACCCCTTTGGGGCTGTCATCACAGGTCACGTCAGCCCAATATCCCATGCCAATCACCCCCCCGGTGGCGGCGATCTTTTGCATCAACGGGTCGGGGAAATTGCGTTTGGTGCCACAATGGCTGTGCAGCCCGGTGTGGCTGACAATGACCGGCATGTCGGTGATCGCCAGCACGTCCCACGCCACTTGTTGACTGGAATGGGCAAGGTCCAGAACCATGCCACGTTTGGCCACTTCGCCGACCACGTCGCGGCCAAAATCGGTCAGGCCCTTGTTGCCGATCCCGTGCAGGGACCCGCCCAGTTCATTGTCGAAAAAATGCTGCAAACCGATGATGCGGTAGCCGATTGCTTCAAGCCGGTCGAGGTTTTTGATGTCGCCCTCAAGCGGGTGGGCGCCTTCGATGCCCAACAAGGCGGCCACGGTGTCATCGCCGTTGGAGCGCGCGTCCAGAACGGCATCAAGCGCGCTTATGGTGGTGACAACTTGCACGTCATCCGGCGCTTGGGCGGCGTATTCATGTAGGCGTTCCGCCTGATAATGGGCGCGTTCAAAGATCGAGGTCCAAGTGCGCAGCGGCCACAGCTGACCAAACGCCAAAAGGGTGATGTTGTCGCGCGCATCCGCTGCGTTTTGTTCATAATTCAACCCCGCCGGGCTTTTGGTCACGGCGGTAAAGACCTGAATGGCGACGTTGCCCTCTTGCAAACGCGGCACGTCCACATGGCCATAATCATGGCGTTCCAGCAGGCTGCGATTCCACAGCAGGCTGTCGGCGTGCCAATCACCAATGATCAGATCCCGGTGCAGCGCCTTAGCCGCGTCACTGATCACATAGGGGGCATGCGGTTTCACCGGGTTTTCGCCCGCATCCACAATCCGGGGGGCAAAGCTCCAGAACCCAATCAGCCCCAGCGCGCAAAGCCCCAAAAGGCCGAAAAGCCCGCGTTTGATCCATTTCATGCTGTGTCTCCCTTGTCTGGGGCAATGAAACGTCAGGTTGCGCGGTTTGCCAAGTCTGACGCGGGGGAAGGCTGGGGTTGATCCTGTGCGCATTGGGCTTAGATGTAGACCAAAGGAGAGCGGATATGGCTGGTGGATGGGCGCGCGATGGTGCGGTGAGTGAACAGATCGAGGCGTCGATTTCAGACGAGCTGGCGCGGATGAAAGGCAAATCGACCCCGGTGGGCGAAAGCTTTACCCATTGCGCGGAATGCGAAGAGGAAATCCCCGAAGCGCGCCGTGTGGCCTTGCCGGGGGTGAAGCTGTGCATTGATTGCGTGCGCGAACGCGACAGCGCGTTTCAGGCGCGGGCCGGGATCAACCGACGTGGGTCAAAGGACAGCCAGTTGAAGTGAGGGGGATGCCCGTTGAGAGATAAGGAGGGGCGCTGCCCCTCGGCCTGTGGCCTCACCCCGAGATATTTGAGGCAAGAAAAAGAGCTTAGCCGTGGTGCGCCTTGCGGTGGCAGTTTGGACAGAGGGCGCGGGTGTTTTTGACCGTGTCATCGCCGCCATCTGCAAGGGGGATAACGTGGTGCACCTCGAGATATGGGGTGCCATCCGAGGCGCGCTTAAAGGGCGCGGGATTGCCGCAGGTTTCGCAATGGCCCTGGGCAAGGTACAGGCGTTCAGCAACAACATCAGGGTTGCGGTTGAAACGGCGTATAAGAACAAGGCTTTCAGAGGCACGGCTGCTGGCCGTTCTTAGTCGTGAATGACGTTGAACTTTCGAATCTTTCAGGGCCGCAGTGACGGCTTTCGACAGGATGAATGCGGTCGGTTCTTTCCGGGTATCATGCACATAAAAATGCAGCTTTTCCAACCAGCGTTTGGCGCTTTGTGCGTTGAAGTCATAGGCGTGATGGTTGGTTGCTATCCCCCAAATGGCCTTTGGAGGATAGGTGTTGCCGGTAGTTGGGTGGACAAGAAAATAATAGACTGACGGTTTAAACCCGTCCGGAAGACCATGGAGATCAAAGTGTTCCATGGCCTTTAGGATGTCTGTTCTTTTGGGGTCGCCCCTCACTCCATCGCTTCCAATTCATCAATGAAGCCTTCGATCATCGACAGGCCTTTGTCCCAGAACTTGGGGTCCGAGGCGTCCAGACCAAATGGCGCGAGCAGCTCTTTGTGGTGCTTCGATCCGCCGGCTTTCAGCATGTCGAAATACTTCGCTTGGAAATCTGCATCGCCCTCTTCATAGACCGCGTAAAGCGCGTTCACCAAGCCGTCGCCAAACGCGTAGGCATAGACGTAGAACGGTGAATGCACGAAGTGGGGGATATAGGCCCAGAAGGTTTCATAGCCGTCCATATAGTCAAACACCGGCCCAAGGCTTTCGGCCTGCACCGACATCCAGATGGCGTTGATGTCATCGGGGGTCAGTTCACCTTCGGCGCGGGCCGCGTGCAGTTTGCATTCAAAATCGTAGAACGCGATTTGGCGCACGACGGTGTTGATCATGTCTTCCACTTTGCCCGCCAGCAGGATCTTTTTCTCGGCGGGGGTTTTGGCCTCACTCAGCAGTTTGCGGAAGGTCAGCATTTCGCCAAACACAGACGCGGTTTCGGCCAGTGTCAGCGGCGTGCTTGACAGGTGTTCGCCCTGATCCGCCGCCAAAACCTGATGCACCCCGTGGCCAAGTTCATGGGCCAAGGTCATGACATCGCGGGGTTTTCCCAGATAGTTCAGCATCACGTAAGGGTGTGCATCGGTCACTGTTGGGTGGGCAAAGGCGCCGGGGGCTTTGCCGGGGGTCACGCCCGCGTCAATCCAGCCATCGGTGAAAAATGGCTTGGCGATTTCGGCCATTTTGGGATCAAAATCGGCGTAGGCGTCCATGACGGTTTTCTCCGCATCCGCCCAGCTGACCAGCGTTTCGTCTTCCATCGGCAGGGGCGCGTTGCGGTCCCAAACCTGCATCGTGTCTAACCCCAGCCACTTGGCTTTCAGCGCGTAATAGCGGTGGGAAAGGCGCGGGTAGGCGGCAACCACGGCGTTTCGCAGCGCCTCAACCACTTCGGGTTCCACATGGTTGGCAAGGTGACGCCCGGTTTGCGGGGTCGGCATTTTGCGCCATGTGTCTTCGATGTCTTTTTCTTTGGCGAGCGTGTTGTGCACGCGGGCGAAGATTTTGATGTTTTCGCCCAGCACGCGGGCGATTTCGCGCGAGGCGGCTTCGCGGGTGGCGCGGTCTTGTTCGGTCAAGAGGCTGGCGGTGGCTTCTAGGTTACGTTCTTCACCGTTCACGGTGAACATCAGCCCGGCAACGGTTTCGTCAAAGAGCGTGTTCCAAGCGCCTGCGCCCACCGAGGATTTGTCGTGCAAGAACTGCTCCAATTCGTCCGACAGCTGGTGCGGGCGCATGGCGCGCATGCGGTCAAAGATTGGTTGGTACCGGGCAAGGTCTGCGTTCTCAGCAAACCAACCAGCCAAAAGGTCATCGTCTAACCGGTTCACTTCTAATGAGAAAAACACCAAGGGGGCGGTGGAAACTGTGATGCTTTCCTGGCAGTTTTGGAAGAACTGCGCGCGGTCCGGGTTGGTGGTTTCTTGGTAATAGCGCAGGCCCGCAAAGGACATGATGCGCCCGACGATCATGGTAATCTTTTCGTCTTCCAAGATGCAATCCAGCATTCCGGCGGCATCCAGGTCCGCCAATTTCCCCTGATATTGCGCCGCAAATTCCGCACTTGCGGTTTCAACCCACGCCAGATCGCGGGTCAGCTCAGCGGCCTCGGGACCCGCGTAAAGATCGCTTAAATCCCAGACGGGCAGATCGCCAAAGGGGCTTGCGCCTTGACCGGCATTTACGTCACGAACGGGGAAAGGAAGGGCGTGGGGAAGCGGCTGATACATGGGGTCTCCGAAACTTGCGTTTGAAATTTTGAGCCAGGATTTGATCAAGACATAGGCGCGGTGGCGGGCGGATGCAATCTGGCGCTGTGCATTCCTGACGCGCATGTGGTGCGGAACGGCGGGGGAACTGGCGCAATCGTGCCGATTTTCCCCCCTTAATCGCCATGAGTTGTTTTGACCCGCGCGTCCCCGCACCCTATATGAGAGGGCACACAAGGCTTGGGGGCACCCGTGATCCGATTCATTCTGGGTATATTTGGTTCGATTTTTACATTCCTCACCTTGGGGGTGTTTGTCGGCGCGTTGATCATTGGAGCTGTTTTCTGGATGTATTCCAGGGACTTGCCCAGCCACGAACAATTGGCGAACTATACGCCTGCGACCATCAGCCGGGTCTATTCCGGCGAAGGCGACCTGATGGATGAGTTTGCCCGCGAACGGCGCCTTTATACGCCTGCGGATGAGATTCCTTTGCTGGTCAAACGCGCGTTTATCTCGGCTGAGGATAAAAATTTCTATCAGCACCAGGGTTTTGACATGCGCGGGATTATTGCCGCAGCGATTGAGGCGGCGCGGGGGGGGCGTCTGCGTGGGGCCTCGACAATTTCGCAGCAGGTGGTGAAGAACTTTTTGCTGTCATCCGAGCGCTCTGCCGAACGGAAAATCAAGGAATTGATCCTGTCGGTGCGTCTGGAAAACACGCTGACCAAAGATGAAATTCTGGCGCTTTATCTGAATGAAATTTTCTTGGGGCAAAACTCTTACGGGGTGACGGCTGCGGCGCAGACGTATTTCAACAAAACGCTGGGTCAATTGGCCCCGCATGAGGCGGCCTATTTGGCGACCTTGCCAAAGAAACCGGCCAAATTGCACCCGGTGCGCAACAAAGAGGTGGCGCTTGAGCGCCGCGATTATGTGCTGCGTGAGATGTATCAAAACGGCTATATCGACAAGGCACAGTTTGACGCGGAAATCGCGCAGCCGCTGCGCTCGGTTCAGAATGGTGATTTTGAAGGGTTTCGCAGCAATCTTCCGCCGCGCGACTATTTCTCGGATGAAATTCGCCGTCAGTTAAGTCGTGATTTTGGCGAAGAAGAGTTTTTCACCGGCGGCATGTCTGTGCGCGCCACGGTGGATCCGGATTTGCAGCTTGAGGCGGCGAAATCCTTGCGCAAAGGGCTTGAGGATTATGACCGGCGTCAGGGCGTTTGGCGCCCATCCGGGGTGACGATTTCTGCGGATCAGTTGGGCGATGATGCCAGCTGGCGCGCGGCCCTTGCCGACACTAAATTCCCCCGTGATGTGGAAGGCTGGTATGCGGCAGTGGTGCTTGAGGTCGGCGGCAAAGATGCCCGCATCGGTATTGAAGGCGTTGAAGACGATGATGATGGTCATTGGATCCCCGCCAAAGACGTCACCTGGGCCCGCCGCCGTGATCCCGAAAGCGGCAAGCTGGGGCGCAAGGCCCGTGTGGCCGGCGACTTGCTGAAGGTTGGCGAAGTGGTGCATGTGCGCCGCATGGTCAAAGACGATGACGGCAGCTTTATCCGCTGGACGCTTCGCCAAGTGCCAGAGGTGCAGGGCGGCTTTATGGCGATGGATGTGAACACCGGCCGCGTGATCGCGATGCAGGGTGGGTTCAGCTATCAGGCGTCGGTGTTTAACCGCGCCACACAGGCCACCCGTCAGCCGGGATCAAGCTTTAAGCCCTTTGTTTATGCGTCCGCTTTGGACAGTGGGTTTTCGCCCGCAACCATCGTGATTGACGCGCCGATTGAGGTGAAATCCGGCGGCAAAATCTGGCGGCCACAGAATGCGTCGAAACAGTTTTACGGCCCTACGCCGCTGCGCACCGGGATTGAACGCTCGCGGAACCTGATGACCGTGCGTTTGGCGCAGGAAATCGGCATGGACACGGTGAAAGCCTATGCCGAACGCTTTGGCGTTTATGACAATATGAACCCGTTTCTTGCGAACTCATTGGGGTCAGAAGAGACCACATTGTTCAAAATGGTTGCGGCCTATGCGATGTTTGCCAATGGCGGCGAGCGGGTGGAACCCACGCTGGTGGACCGGGTGCAGGATCGCTGGGGCAAGACGGTGTACCGCCATGACCGCCGCGATTGCGCCGATTGTGAAAACCCCAATATCGCAGCGGGTGAGGCGCCGCGCATTCTGTCAGACCGTGAACGGGTGATGAATGCGATCACCGCCTATCAGCTGACCTCGATGATGACCGGTGTTGTGCAACGCGGCACGGCGTCGAAGACGGTGAACCTGCCGGTGCCCACCGCGGGCAAAACCGGCACCACCAATGATGGGCGGGACGCGTGGTTTGTGGGCTTTACCTCAAACATCGTGGCGGGCTGTTACATTGGCTATGACCGCCCGCGCAGCATGCCCGGCGCGTCCGGTGGCGGCATGTGTGGCCCGGTGTTCAACCGGTTCATGAAAAAGGCGATTGCGGAATATGGCGGCGGGCCCTTTAAGGTGCCGCCCGGGGGGCACTTTATCAAGATTGACCGCTTTACCGGCGCCCGCCTGCCGGACAGTGCCTCGGGGGATCATGTTGTGGCAGAATATTTCCGCGACGGCGAAGAGCCTTTGTTTGGGGTGATGTTTGACGGTGGCTTTGCGATGGGGTCAAACCTGCCGCTGTTTGCGCCGGGCGGGGATCAAGCCTCTGAGGTGACCACGTCCACCGGGAAACGGGTGATTGTGCCGGGCAAAGCTGACTTTGGGTCACTTTCGTCGGGCGGACAGTACTAAGTGCGCGGTATTCCCACCAGAAATTAGGGGCAAAAACAGGGGGTGTCCCGGCAAGAAAGACTGTTCTGGTCGGGATTTACGCATTTTGGCCCATTTTGCCCATTGTCATCGCCCCCCCACTCCCCATATGGTCGAGAGAGGTGAATGGCGTTGAATTTACGCCCACCTGAGAGTTTCGCTGTTTTGCTAAGACGTGTGGCACATGAAGACATGTGCAGGTTGCACGGGCAACACAGGACAAGAGCGCCACGAGAGCGCCACAGAGCGGTAGGTTCGATACGACAAGATCGACGAACACCACCCCTTGTGGCCAGAAATTGAAGATCTGAACGACCAAAGGTTTGACACACCAATGGGTTCGGGTTGGAGACAACGCCCGTTTTGGCCCCTTAGGGGGCGGCGGGATATAAATTGGGGTCGGGCGGGCCACCGGACATGAGGCAGATGGGATGACCATCTGTGATGTGAAAGGGCAGGCCGCCGGCGCCGGAGAAGCAAACGCGATGAAGCGTGTGAGGTTTGAGCAAAGAACACATCAGGGGCACACGCCCCTGTCTGTGCTGCTGTATCCCGCGCATCCGCTCGCCCAGACAAGTCACCCACATCATCACGCATTCCCGCCGACAAGACTTCGGCGGGCGCCTGATATCGGGTGCAGAAAGACATTATGGCTAAAAAGATGCTCATCGACGCCACACACACGGAAGAGACCCGTGTTGTTGTGGTCGACGGCAACAAAGTCGAGGAATTTGACTTTGAAAGTGAAAACAAACGTCAGCTAGCTGGCAATATTTATTTGGCGAAAGTGACGCGGGTTGAACCCTCGTTGCAGGCGGCCTTTGTGGATTATGGTGGGAACCGTCATGGGTTCTTGGCGTTTTCCGAGATCCATCCTGATTACTATCAGATCCCGGTCGCGGACCGTGAGGCGCTGATGGAAGAAGAGCGCGCCTATGCAGAAGCCATGGCAGCTGAGGATGAAAAGCCCAAGAAAACGCGCCGCCGCCGGTCGCGTGGTCGCTCAAAAGCAGAAGAGGCCAAGACCGACGATGTTGTGGCCACCAAAGAGGTGGACGCGGCGGATTCGGCCCAACCGGCAACCGACGGCAATGTTGGTGGCATGGATGTGATCGACTTGGACCAGGGGGGCGATGACACGCTGGAAGGTCACTCGCCAATGGATTTGGTTGGGGACACGCCTGTTGCGGAACCCACGTCTGATGCTGATGCGCCAGAGACTTCAACCGATGCCCTAAGCGAGGCACCTTCTGAAGAGGCGTCTGAAAACGCGGCGGACGATCAGGCAGAGGTTCAGGCAGACGCGCAGGATGCGAAACCCTCGGATGGTGACGCGGATAAATCTGACGACAGCGATGACGACAGCGATAATGACGATGACGCTGACGGTGATGACGACGAAGACGCGCCACTGGAAGCGGATGAAAAAGACGACCAGATTGAACGCGTGGCCGATGATGACAGCTCGGACGATATTCGCCCGCGCCGCAAACCGCGCCCCAAGCGGTATAAGATTCAAGAAGTTGTCAAAGTGCGCCAGATCCTTTTGGTGCAGGTTGTCAAAGAAGAACGTGGCAACAAGGGCGCGGCCCTGACCACCTATCTGTCGCTTGCCGGTCGCTATTGTGTGCTTATGCCGAACACCGCGCGTGGCGGTGGCATCAGCCGCAAAATCACCAACGCCGCCGACCGCAAAAAACTGAAAGACATCGCAACTGAAATCGACGTGCCGCAAGGCGCGGGCCTGATTGTGCGCACCGCAGGGGCCAAACGCACCCGCACCGAGATCAAGCGCGATTACGAATATCTGCAACGCCTGTGGGAACAGATCCGCTCGTTCACGCTGGAAAGCACTGCGCCTGCAAAGATCTATGAAGAAGGCAACCTGATCAAACGCACGATCCGTGACCTGTATTCACGCGAGATTGACGAAGTGTTTGTCGAAGGCGAAGCGGGCTATCGCACCGCCAAAGACTTCATGAAAATGATCATGCCGTCGCACGCCAAAAACGTGAAACTGTACCAAGACCAGATGCCACTTTTTGCGCGTTATCAGGTCGAAAGCTATCTGTCGGCGATGTTTAACCCGACTGTTCAGCTGAAATCCGGCGGTTACATTGTGATCGGCATCACCGAAGCGCTGGTGGCGATCGACGTGAACTCTGGGCGGTCAACGCGCGAAGGATCCATTGAGGATACCGCGGTGAAAACCAACCTTGAGGCCGCCGATGAAGTGGCGCGCCAATTGCGTCTGCGCGATTTGGCTGGCCTGATCGTGATCGATTTCATCGACATGGATGAACGCCGCAACAACAACGCCGTTGAAAAGCGGATGAAAGACAAGCTGAAAACCGATCGCGCGCGCATTCAGGTGGGCCGCATTTCGGGCTTTGGCCTGATGGAAATGTCCCGTCAGCGTCTGCGCCCCGGCATGATCGAGGCAACCACCCAGCCGTGTAACCATTGTCACGGCACCGGGCTGATCCGGTCCGACGACAACCTTGCGCTGAACATCCTGCGCCAGTTGGAAGAAGAGGGCGTGCGCCGCCGCTCACGCGAAGTGCTGGTGAAAGCGCCGATTGGCATCGTCAACTTCCTGATGAACAACAAACGCGAACATATCGCGCAGATCGAAGCCCGGTACGGCATGTCGGTCCGCATCGAGGCCGACCCCTTCCTGGTGTCGCCGGATTACGCGATTGAAAAGTTCAAAACCGCCACCCGTGTGGTCGCCGAAGTGGCTGCCCCTGTGGTGTCGGCAGATGCGTCCTTGATGGCCGATCTGGATGAGGAAAACGAGGTGGAAGAGGCTGAGGTGATCGAAGAGAACACCCCGGTTGAGGCCGCGTCTGAAGAGGAACAGAAGCCCAAAAAACGCCGTCGTCGTCGTCGTCGTCGTCGCGGTGGGAACGGTGAAGCTGGCGAAAACGGTGAAGGCGCGGATGGTGGCGAGACCACCGAAGGTGCCAGCGCTGAAGGGTCTGATGCCGGTACAGATGCTGCTGACACGCCTGCCGAGACCTCAAATGAAGGGGCTGAGGCAAGTGCTGATGCGCCTGCTGAGGTGGATGCCACAGCCGACACGGTTGAAGAAAAACCCAAGCGGGCCCCCCGCAAACGTGCGCCGCGTAGGAAAAAATCCGATGTTGCGGCCGAGGCCGTGACAGAGGGTACCGAAACAGCCGAGGCCCCTTCTGAGGCCAAAGCTGAGGATGCGCCAACTGAGGGTGAAACTGAGGCGGCTTCGGAAGAAAAGCCGAAGAAAGCCCCCCGCAAACGCGCGCCGCGTAAGACAAAGACCGAAGAGACGGTTGAAACGGCGGCGTCCGATGGGCCAACTGAGGCCACAGCAGAGGCCGCCCCGGCGGAAGCTGCTGAGGAAGAGAAGCCTAAGAAAGCACCGCGCAAACGTGCGCCGCGCAAGAAAAAGGTAGAGCCTGTAGCCGAGGATGCCGCTGCGGATCCCGTTGCGCCTGTAGCAGTTGAACCCGCCCCTGCGCCCAAAGCGGAACCTAAACCAGAGCCTGTTATGGCCGCTGCAGAGCCGGCTCCGGCCCCAACGCCAACCCCGGCGGCAGCTGAGGCGCCAAAGGCAGACGATGGTCCGCCCAAGCCAAAGCGCAAAGGCTGGTGGTCGCTCGGTCGCTAACCGGGGCACTGATCCGACTATGAAACGCAAAAAGCCGGGCCCAGTGCCCGGCTTTTTTCATGCCGCATTGCGCGCGCGGCCCTGAAACCCGGTGCCCGGATCAGCCCTTGCGAATGAAATAATAGGTGATCTTGTTATTGCCCGCATCCGGGGCGTCCCCCAAAAGCGTGTGGCCTTGTTCGGCACAGAAATGCGGCACATCGATCACCGCCGCCGGATCAGAGGCTTCCAGCCGCAAAACGGCGCCAGATGACATGGATTTCAATCGCTTACGGGCCTTCAGCACGGGCAGGGGACACAAGAGCCCAACCGCATCAAGGGTCGCATCATAACTGGGGTTTGGGGTGTTTTCTGTGCTCATACACCGTGCATAATTCGGCAAATGGGCGCTGTCCAGCGTTGCCTTTCTGACCCCAAGGCCACCAGATGCGCATCATGTCGCGGGGATGTGACCAAGTGGCAGGTGACACCCGCGACAACTTCGCCTATGTGGTAAATATGTTCGGAATTGACCTGATAGACGCGAGCCTTCTGCCCGCCATGACCGTTGCCCTCGTCGCGGGGCTTTTGTCATTTCTCAGCCCCTGTGTGCTGCCGATTGTCCCGCCGTATCTGGCTTATATGTCGGGGGTGTCCATGGGCGAAATGTCCGAAGGGCGAGGGGCGCAAGGTAAGGTGCTGATGACCGCCGGGTTCTTTGTGCTGGGCCTGTCGACGGTGTTTTTGTTCCTTGGCTTCACGACGTCAGTCTTTGGGTCATTTTTCCTGCAAAACCAAAGCATATTCAACACGTTAGCAGGGCTTTTGGTGATGGTGTTTGGCGCGCATTTTCTGGGCGTGATCAACATTCCCTTCCTCAACCGCGAAGCGCGGATTGATGCGGGTGACCAAGGCGGAAGCGCGTTTGGCGCCTATCTTTTGGGGCTGGCGTTTGCCTTTGGCTGGACGCCCTGCATTGGGCCACAGTTGGGCATGATCTTATCCTTGGCGGCCACCGAAGGGTCTGTGTCCCACGGCACATTGCTGTTGGCGGTCTATGCGGCGGGGCTGGGCATTCCGTTCCTTTTGGTCGCGGCATTTTTCCCGCGCATGGGCGGGGTTATGGCGTTCATGAAGCGCAATATGCTGCGGATTGAACGGATCATGGGGCTGCTTTTGTGGACCATCGGGCTTTTGATGCTGACGGGCGGCTTTTCGTCTTTCTCATACTGGCTTCTGGAAACCTTCCCAGCACTTGCGACCCTTGGGTAAATCCCTGAAAACAGGGCTTACTTTGGCCATAAACTGACGCTAGCATAGGCCCAGTTGAAAGGCCGGGCAGATGGCAGAGAACGTGACAGCCAAGCAAGAAATTCGCCGCAGGCGGGTGTTTTACATCCCCGGCTATGACCCCATTCATCCACGTCGTTACCGCGAACTGTACCGTAAGGAAAGCGCCCGTCAGGGGCAGATTTCTGGCTATTCGGTGGATCTGATCGGCCGGCAAGGGACCTCGACCTATGGCTGGCAAGTCACCGGCAAAATGGACGGGGTCGAGACCGAGGCGGAATTTGACGTGCTGGTCTGGTCGGACATTGTGCGCGACAGCATGGATTTGAACATTTTTCAGACCTATCTGATGATGGTACGCACGGCGGGAACCTATATTGGATCCGGCGCGCTTAGGCGTTTGATGCAGCTGCGCAAGGGGCCGGTGATCGCAGCACTTTACCCCGTTGGAATGCTCATTCTGCAATTGCTTCTGGCGCTTTTGGCGGGGTGGAGTGTGGGGGGCGGACTTGCGCTTGGGTTTGCAAGTATCATCGGTGGACCGCTTGCCAAACTGTCTGGCCTTGTGGCGGGCATCGCTGTTTTTATCTTTCTTCTCAAATGGTTTCGCAAGATCGACAACAAACTTTACGTCTATTACCTGATGCATGACTACAGCTATTCCGCGGCTTCAAAAGGGGCCAATCCGCCCCAGCTTGAAGCGCGCATGGCGCAGTTTACCGATCAAATCGCAGAGGCGCTGACCTCAGACGTGGATGAGGTTTTGGTGGTGGGCCACAGCTCTGGCGCGCATCTTGGCGTGTCCATTTTGGCCGATTTGGTGCGCGGTGGGCGCGTGCCAAAATCCGGTCCAAAGCTTGGATTTCTGACCCTCGGACAAGTGGTGCCGATGGTGTCTTTCCTGCCCAAAGCGGGCCGTTTGCGCCGGGATTTGCATGACCTTTGCCAGACCGACCAAATCGCTTGGGTGGATGTGACGGCCCCCGGCGATGGCTGTGCCTTTGCGCTGTGTGATCCGGTGTCCGTGTCTGGGGTTGCGCCGGCAACGGGCAAACGCTGGCCGATCGTTTTTTCCGCTGCCTTCACCAAAACGCTAAGTGCGGAACGTTGGAAGGCGCTGAGGTGGCGGTTTTTCCGGCTGCATTTCCAATATCTTTGTGCCTTTGATCGCCCCAAAGATTATGACTATTTTCGCATCACCGCAGGCCCTATAAGCCTTTTAGAACGCTACCGGAATCGCCCTTCGTCCAATAGCCGCATCGACCGTTCCATATCGAAGTTTACGAGTATGGATCCATGACAAAAACGACAGCTGAGACTGGTGGAGAGACCACAAAGCTCCCCCCGAAACCGCCCGCGCGCGAGGGGCGCGTGTCTTTGCGCAAATATGCCAAGCTGTTTCGAAAAGACATTCTGTCGGCCCAACCTGCGCGGCTGTATCGCGCGTGGATGGCGGAATTCCGCACGCCGTTTTTTAGAAGTTTCATGTGCAATGATCCTAAGCTGGTGGATCTGGTCCTAAAGGGCCGCCCCGATGATTTCCCCAAATCTGACCGCATTCGCGAAGGTCTGGCGCCGCTTTTGGGCAATTCGGTTTTTATCACCAATGGTGAGGCGTGGAAACGGCAGCGGCGCATCATTGATCCGGCCTTTGAGGGCGGGCGGGTGCGCGATGTGTTTCCAGCGATGTGGGATGCAGGTGTGGCAGCAGTGGAACGATTGGCCCCACGTGCCGATGGTCAACCCATTGAAATTGAATTGCAAACAAGCCACGCAGCCGCGGATGTGATCTTTCGCACGCTCTTTTCAATCCCGATTGAACATGCGGTTGCTGGCGCGGTTTTTGATAAGTTCAAAGACCATCAACGCGCGCAACCCGTGGTCAATCTGGGCGCATTGTTGCCTCTGCCAAAGTGGTTCCCGCGCTTTCACAGCAAGCAAACCAAGGAAACCGCCCGTGATATCCGCGCTTTGATCACACAGCTGACCGAAGAACGCATGGAACAGATCAAGGCGGGCACTGCGCCTGATGATTTGGCCACCAAAATCATGACCACCAAAGACCCCGAAACCGGCGCGCAGTTTGACACCGAAGAGATGGTCGATCAGGTGGCGATTTTCTTTCTGGCGGGTCATGAAACCAGTGCGTCTGCGCTGGCGTGGTCACTGTATCTTTTGGCGCAATACCCGGAATGGCAGGACCGTGTTGCGGCGGAAGCAGAGGCGGCGATTGACCCGGAAAAGATATATTTTTCAACGATGTCCAAGCTGAAACTGTCACGTGATGTGTTTCGCGAGGCGATGCGCCTTTATCCCCCCGTGCCGATGATGGTGCGCGAGGCGGCCTGTCCTGAGAGCTTTCGAGGCCGCAAGGTGCCCAAAGGCAGCCAGATCGTGCTGAGCCCGTGGCATTTGCACCGTCACGCGCGAATTTGGGACAATCCTGACGGCTTTGATCCGGGGCGATTTGCGACCGACGCGGGCAAAGCGTGCATGCGCAAAGCCTATATTCCGTTCTCATCCGGGCAACGGGTGTGCCCCGGGTCGGCCTTTGCAATGATCGAGGGACCTTTGATCCTATCGCTGCTGATACGCGCCTATCGCTTTGAAATTGTGAAAGAAAAACCAGCGATGCCGGTCGCACATCTGACGGTGCGCGGGAAAGATGGGATCTGGCTAAGGCTGACGCCGCGGGGTTAACTGCGGTAATAGTTCAACACGTAAACGCGAATGGCAGAGGCAAGGCCGCGGTCCATGCCGCGCCCCTCATCCACTTCGGCGGCCAAGGCGTTTAGCGCCAATCCGCGCGCGCGGGCAATCTCGTTAAAGGCTTGCCAGAATTCAGGTTCCAGCGACACTGAGGTGCGGTGACCGTGCAGGGTGAGTGAGTGTTTTTGTGGGCGGGTGGTCATGTTTCGCCATCCTCGCCAGCGTCCCGTTTGTGGCCATCAAAAAGCTTGCGCACCCGTTCAGCATCCACATGTTCCGCGTCTTTTTGCGCTTTCGTGCGGCCAAATTTCACAGAATTTTCAGTCGCGCGGGCCTTACCCTTGGCCCGCGCTTTTTCTTTTCGGTACCGGTTCAGATTGACCGGCTCTGAACCGTCTTTTGTCATTCGTCTTTGGGGCCGATCATCTGCTCGGGGCGGACCACCTCGTCAAAGGTTTTTGCGTCCACAAAGCCAAGCGCGATCGCCTCTTCCTTGAGGGTTGTGCCGTTTTTATGGGCCGTTTTGGCCACTTTTGTGGCGTTGTCATAGCCGATGGTGGGCGCCAAAGCGGTGACGAGCATCAGGCTTTCTTTCATCAGCTTGTCGATGCGCGGCTCGTTCGCTTGGATGCCGTTCAGCATACGTTCGGTAAAGCTGTCGGTTGCGTCGCCCAAAAGTTGGATAGATTGCAAGAGGTTATAGCTCATCATCGGGTTGTAGACGTTGAGTTCAAAGTGACCTTGCGACCCTGCGAATGTCATGGCGGCGTTGTTGCCCATGACGTGTGCTGCGACTTGGGTCAGGGCTTCGGCCTGTGTTGGGTTCACTTTGCCTGGCATGATTGACGATCCCGGCTCATTTTCCGGCAGGATCAATTCGCCCAGACCCGAACGGGGGCCAGAGCCCAAGAACCGGATATCGTTGGCGATTTTATAAGCGGACCCTGCGACCGTGGCCAAAGCGCCGGACATAAAGACCATCGCGTCATGGGCGGCGAGCGCTTCGAATTTGTTCGGTGCGGTCACAAAGGGCAGGCCGGTGATGCGCGCCATATTGGCGGCAACGGTTTCGCCCCAGCCGTTTTTGGTGTTCAGCCCCGTGCCAACGGCGGTGCCGCCTTGCGCCAGCTCATAAATGCCGGGCAGGGCGGCGTTCACGCGCGCGATGCCTTGGCGGATCATATGGGCATAGCCGGAAAATTCTTGGCCCAAGGTCAGTGGGGTCGCATCCTGCGTGTGGGTGCGGCCGATTTTGATGATGTCTTTGAATTCTTCTTGCTTGGCTTCAAGACCCGCCAACAGTTTTTCAAGACCGGGCAACAGCACGTCGCGCACGGACATTGCGGTGGCGATATGCATGGCGGTGGGGACGGTGTCGTTGGCGGATTGGCCCATATTGCAGTGATCATTGGGGTGCACGGGATCTTTTGACCCGATCACGCCGCCCATGATTTCAATCGCGCGGTTGGCGATCACTTCGTTTGAGTTCATGTTCGACTGGGTGCCGGACCCGGTTTGCCACACGACCAGCGGGAAGTTGTCGTCAAACTTGCCGGCGACCACTTCGCTTGCCGCTTGGATCACGGCGTCTGCGATTTTGGCGTCCATGTCACCCGAGGCTTTGTTGGCCTCGGCACAGGCTTGTTTGATCACGCCCAACGCGCGCACGATGGCGACTGGTTGCTTTTCCCAACCAATGGGGAAGTTCATCAACGACCGCTGGGTCTGAGCGCCCCAATATTTGTCGGCAGGGACTTCTAGCGGGCCAAAGCTGTCGGATTCAGTGCGGGTTTGGGTCATTGTGTGCGCCTTTAGCAAAAGAATTCCCGGCTTTTGTACTTAAATACCCGCCGAATTCAATGCTGGTAGCGCCACAACCTGTCGCATGTTTGCGAATAATCGTCGCAAAGCGTAAAAAGGCGCAGCAAACGGTATGTGAACCGCGCGCATTTGCGAAAATGGTTATTTGCGGAAGCTGTCGAGGCTGACCACTTCGGCGTCTTTTGGTTCTTCTTCGGCCTCTTCTAAGGCGACCTCGGGTGCCTCTTCAGGGGGTTCCTCGTCCGGATTTTCGTCTTCTTCGCCGGCGATGTGCAGGTTGGCATGATGGTCGCTGTCTTGGGTTTCAAAACGCAGGCCAAATTCCACCGATGGGTCGACAAAGGTGTTGATCGCATCAAAGGGGACAAACATGGTTTCGGGCGTGTCGCCAAAGTTCAAGGTCACGCCAAAGCCATCGTCGGTCACGGCCAGATCATCAAACCAATGCTGCAACACGATGGTCATATCTTCTGGAAAGCGGTCATGCATCCACTCGGCCAGATCCGCATCGGGGTGGCGGGTGTTGAAATTGACAAAAAAGTGGTGTTCGCCGGGCAAGCCGTCTTTGGACACATCTTCCAGCACGGACTTTATCAGACCGCGCATGGCGTTATGCATCAGATTTCCATAATCAATTGAACCAGACATGCTGCACCCTTGCTGTTGCTTGTTTTGAGCATAGGGGAAATTGACGCAAAAGGAAGTGGAGAGGTGAAAAACTTGCCCTGTTTTGACGTCATTTTGTAACTTAAGAAAAAGGGGCCAGACAGGCCCGTTTTCAGGCCCCTTTTTTTCATGGATCAGGCGATGGTTTCGCCGGCCAAACACAGGGCCAATGTGTGTTCCGGCAACAACCCAAGCTGTTCAAATAACGTCAAAAAGTCGAACTGATTGTAGGCTTCAACGATTTTCCCGTCTTTGATGCGGCACATAATCTGTCCGGACACATTCACGGTGCCATTGTTGAGCTTTCCGGTTGCTTTGGCGGACATTTGTGCCCAGATCCAATTGTCCAGTTCAACCACGCGATCAAAGTGGATTGTCACGTCTTGGATTTGTTCATGTACGGCCCCGGCCAGCGCTTTGAAATCCTCTGGCCCAACGCCAAATTCCATCATGCCCTGTGCTTCGGTGTCTGGTGTGAAGAGCGTATCAATCACCTCAAGGTCGGTTTCGACCCAGACGCGTTGATACCATTCATTTAGGATGTCCAGATTAGACATGTGACCTCTGCCTTTATTGCTGCTCAGCGTTCAATACTTACTGCAAGTATAGTGAGTGAAACGTGAACAAACCCTTGCACGGACACCTATCTATTTAGACAGGTCGTGCAAAAAACCCATATAAAATAGGGCTTTCGCTTGCAAATTCGAAGCGTTGTATTGGAGCAGGGGTGTAAGTGCAGGTTTCTGTTGCCAGGTACCTGCGGACCCCGCCAAACGCGGCTAGGCGTAAGGACTTAAGGTCAGCGACCAAGGTTGCTTACGCAGCCATAGCCATTGCTGGAGCTTTGTTGTCATTTGCAACTAGCTTAAAATGTACCGATAACGGTGGTAACTCACCGAAACAAAGCTAACCCCTTTAGACGTCCGTCGATCCTATTTCGTCCCCATGATCCCAAATGATAGGATGTTTGGTGGAGACGCCGGGTACCGCCCCCGGGTCCGATCCGCTTATTGCGAGCGCGTTTATGTCCATAGTCCCCGAGGGAACATGTTGTATGTAGGGGGTTGGGGCGGGATTGAAAAGGGGCGTTATAAATCCAATCGGTTTTCAGGCGCATAAAAGGCGACCAACCCTTTGATTTAAAATAAACTTTACTGGGGTCTTAATGCGCAAAAAATTCTGCTTGTACGGCCCGTCAGCACGGGCGTTTCAGGTGAACACTTGTTCGCTGGGCGCATGCGGGGGCGGATGTTCTATTTTCTTGCGGCAATAAAGGTATGGGCCAAATCTGCTGTGTATTTGCTGAGCTGATCAAGGGACGCATCAACCGTCACGCCATCCTGCGCCTCAACCGCATCCGCGATCTGGCTGTGCAGGGCGATGATCCGGTCGCGGTCGCGTTGGGTGTAGGTGATCATGTTCATCAGCGGTTGCATTGCCTCAACGGCACCAGCCAGTTGGTAAGACAGCACCGGGTTGCCGGCCCCATCGACCAGCGCGCGGTGAAAGGCCACATCGGACGCGCAGAAGGCCTCATCCGACAGGCCGGATTGCCCCTGACGGACAATCTCGGCGCGCATGGTGGCAAGGTGGTCTGGCGTGCGGCGTTGGGCGGACAGTGGCGCACAGGCGCGTTCCAGCGCATAGCGCGCCTCGCAGGCGGTTTCAAAGCTGACGGAGTTCATTGAGAGCAGCAGGGTCGAGGTGGTGATCTGCTGGCCATAAGCGTCCTCAAACGACATGCGGTTCACAAAGGCGCCCCCGGTGGCCCCGCGTTGGGTGCGGATCAGGTTCTGGGCGGCCAGTCTTTTCAGGGCTTCGCGCACGGTGGGGCGCGAGACAGAGAACTGATCGGCCAGTTCTGCCTCGGACGGCAGGCGCTGATCCACAATCAGGTCGCCCGCAATGATCGCATCACGAATATCGCTGGCAATTTGGGCCGAAAGGTCTTGCGGGGTGGGTTTTTGCGCGCTCATCCTTTGTGTCTAGGCGCAGGGGCGCGTGTGGTCAACTGGACGCTGCGTCACTTTCGCGATCGGAAAAATTCATTTGTCAGACATTTAAAATCCTGCCACCACTACTTCAAATGTAAGACAATTGAAGGCTGCACCCCGCAGTCAAGAGGAGGATCCATCATGCCCGCCAATATCGACGACATTCTTGCCGCCGCCAAATCCCACACCGATGAGGTGGTCAAACCCAATGTGGATGCGTGGAACAAAGCCGGCGTCTGGCCGCGCGCCGCATCAGATGCCGCCGGGGCCTTGGGGTTGACCGGGCTTTATGCGCCAGAAGAGCTGGGCGGGCAGGGCTTGCCATTGGGCGAGGGGATCCGCGTCTATGAGGAACTGGGCAAGGGCGACGGGGCCTATGCCTTTGCGCTGTCGATGCACAATATTTGTACCTTTGCGGGCTGTGGTTATGGCACCGAGGCCTTTAAGGACCAGTGGGCGCGCGATCTGACCTCGGGCCGCAAACTGGCCAATTTTGCGCTGACCGAACCCCAGTCAGGGTCCGACGCCACCAATATGTATTCCCGCGCGGTGATCAATGATAACGGCACCTGGACCATCAATGGCGCCAAGGCATGGGTGTCGTTGGCGGGCGAGGCGGATGTCTATTTCACCGTGGTCAAAACCAGCGATGAACCCGGCCACAAGGACATGGCGATGATTGCCATTCCGGCGGACGCAGATGGGCTGAGCTTTGGCCCCGCTTACGACACACCATCTTATGAATTCCTGCCGCTGTCTGAGATGTATATGAAAGACGTGGTGGTGTCTGAAGACAATATCATCCTGCCGATCGGTCAGGGCCTGCAAGGGTCACTGATGGCGATCGACATCGCGCGGGTTTCCATTGCGTCAGGCTGTTGTGGTCTGATCGAAGCGGCACTTGACACGGCGCTGGCCTATTCCAAGAACCGTAAGATGTTTGGCGGCAAGAACCTTGATCTGGATGGGATCCAGTGGATGCTGGGCGATGTGGCCACGGATCTTGAGGTGTCGCGTCTGCTGTACCGCAAAGCCGCCAATGCGTTGGGCACCCCCGAAGGGCCGCTGATGGCCGCCCATGCCAAACGCTTTGTGCCGGATGCGGCGGTGAATGCGGCCAATACTTGTACGCAAGTGCTGGGGGGGATGGGGCTGTTGAAACCCTACGGGATGGACCGTCTGTCGCGCCTAAGCCAAATGCTGCGCATTGTGGATGGCACCACGGAAATCAGCCGTGTGGTTATCGGCCGTGCTTTGCAAAAACGCGCCAAGACCCTGCCGGATCTGCCCGTGCCAAAAGGCTTTGGCGAAAGCTGATCACCCGTGGCCCGCGTGATGTCATGCGGGCCACAGCAAACAACCGAAAGACATCACAACGAAGCAAAACCCCGAGGCATGCCCGAAATACGGTTGTGGGCCCTACACGGTCACCCTGCACCATGCCTCAGCTAAGGAGCGCGAAACTTGGCACTACTTTCCCCCTCTCGCCGCTTGCGGCGCACCCCTTTTTCCCAAGGCGTCGAAGCCGCCGGGGTCAAGGGCTATACGATCTACAACCACATGCTGCTGCCCACCGTGTTTCGATCGGTGGAAGAGGATTATCGCCACCTGAAGGACGCCGTGCAGGTCTGGGACGTGTCTTGTGAGAGGCAGGTTGAGGTGCGCGGCCCGGATGCGGCGCGCCTCATGCAAATGCTCACCCCGCGCGATCTGTCAAAGATGCAGGACGGGCAATGTTTCTATGTGCCGATGGTGGATGAAACGGGGGGCATGCTCAACGACCCTGTTGCGGTAAAGCTGGATGAAAACCGGTTTTGGATTTCCATTGCCGACAGTGATCTTCTCTTTTGGGTCAAGGGGTTGGTCTATGGCTTTCGACTGGATGTGTTGGTGGATGAACCGGATGTCTCGCCCCTTGCCATCCAAGGCCCGCGCGCGGATGATCTGGCGGCGGCTGTCTTTGGCGACGCGGTACGCGACATTCGGTTTTTCCGCTATAAACAGCTGGAATTTCAGGGGCGCAAACTGGTGGTTGCCCGCTCTGGGTACTCGAAACAGGGCGGGTTTGAGATTTATGTCGAAGGTGCCGACATTGCCATGCCGCTGTGGAATGCTTTGATGGAAGCGGGCAAAAACATGGACGTGCATGCCGGGTGTCCCAATGGGATTGAGCGTGTCGAAGGCGGGCTTTTGTCTTACGGCAACGACATGACCCGCGACAACACCCCGCATGAGGCTGGGTTGGGGCGGTTTTGTTCCACCCAAAGCGCCTTGGGCTGTGTGGGGCGTGATGCGTTGCTGCGCGTGGCCAAAGAAGGCCCGGTGCAACAGGTGCGCGCGATTGAGATCCACACCGGCGATGGACGCCCCGTGCCGCCCTGTGATCGGACCTGGCCCCTGATGGATGGGGAACACCAGGTGGGGCAGGTGACATCCGCCGCCAATTCCCCGGATTTCAACACCGGTGTCGCGATTGGCATGGTGCGCATGACCCATTGGAACACGGGTACTGAGCTTGACGTGATGACACCAGAGGGGCCGCGCGCGGCCACCGTTTACGATACATTTTGGATATAACCGGCGGGCAGGATGGCCCGCAAAAAGGAGATGACGATGTTTAAAGCGCTGGTAATGGAACAGGGCGACGATGGATTGGCCGCAGCTGAGATCAAAGAGATTGATGAAGGCGCGTTGCCCGAAGGGAATGTGACGGTGGCGGTGGAGTATTCCACCGTGAACTACAAAGATGGGCTGTGCCTGTCGGCCAAAGGCGGCGGGCTGGTGCGCAATTACCCCCATGTGCCGGGCATTGATTACGCAGGCACGGTCGAGGCATCGGATGACGACCGTTACGCCGCTGGCGATAAGGTTGTGCTGACCGGTTGGCGCGTGGGCGAGGCAACTTGGGGCGGCTATGCCCAAAAGGCCCGCATTTCAGCCGATAAACTGGTGCCGCTGCCCAAGGGGCTGGATACACGTCAGGCGATGGCGGTGGGCACGGCGGGTTTTACCGCGATGCTGGCCGTGATGGCGCTTGAGGATCATGGGTTGAAGCCCGGCACTGGTCCGGTGCTTGTGACAGGTGCTGCGGGCGGTGTTGGCTCGGTTGCCACGGCGATTTTGGCCCATCTTGACTATGAGGTTGCCGCCGTCACCGGCCGCCCGGATCAGGCAGATTATTTGAAGTCGTTGGGGGCCACCACCATTGTCGCCCGCGAGGATCTGAACGAGACCACCAAACGCCCGCTTGAGACGGAAACCTGGGCGGGGTGTGTGGATGCGGTGGGCGGCGAAATGCTCGCGCGCATTTTAGGCCAGATGAAATACGGGGCATCCGTGTCTGCGGTTGGGCTTGCGGGCGGCGCTGGGCTGCCGGCCACGGTCATCCCCTTCCTTCTGCGCGGTGTGAACCTGTTGGGTATTGATAGCGTGATGCAACCCTATGACAACCGCCTGCGCGCGTGGGAACGCATTGCCACCGACCTGCCGATGGACAAGCTTGAGGCGATGATCCGCCCCGCGACCCTGTCTGATCTGCCCGCGCTGGGCGCCGATATCCTGAAAGGTCAGGTCAAGGGGCGTGTTGTGGTGGATGTGAACGCCTGAACGCGGATAACCTTGTAAGGCCAGACCTGTGAGATAAGAAAAGGGCGCCCACTGGGGTGCCCTTTTGCATCTGCTTTGATGGGGGCTAGGTTTCCCGCCCCAAATGGCGTTCGCCGCGTTGTGCGGCCAGTGCCATTTGCTTTTGGCGCTCGCGAAAGCGGTCCCGGCGGGCTTCATCAAACTGATCGATGCATTGGTGACAGCTCACGCCTTGTTCAAATTCCGCACGGTTTTTGTCTTCGGGCAGAATGGGCCGACGGCAGGCGTGGCACAGCTCATGCGGGCCTTCGGTCAGCCCGTGACCCACAGAAACACGGTTGTCAAAGACAAAGCATTCGCCGTCCCAGGTGCTGTCTTCCTTGGGGATATCTTCCAGATATTGCAGGATGCCGCCTTTCAGGTGAAAGACATCCTCAACCCCTTGGCCGATCAGGTAATTGGTTGATTTCTCACACCGAATGCCACCGGTGCAAAACATCGCCACACGTTTGTTGTGGAACCGATCTTTGTTGTCTTGCCACCAGCCGGGAAAGTCGCGAAAGCTTTCGGTTTTGGGGTCAATCGCCCCCTCAAAGGTGCCGATCGAGACCTCGTAATCATTGCGGGTGTCGATCAGCACCACATCATCCTGCGCGATCAGATCATTCCAATCTTCGGGCTGCACGTAATGGCCAACAGAGGCTTTTGGGTCCACATCCGGCACACCCATGGTCACGATCTCGTTCTTCAGGCGCACCTTCATTTTGCCAAAGGGCTGATCGGTTGCGGTGCTTTCTTTCCATGAAAAATCCGCACAGCCCGGCAAAGCGCGGATATGGGCCAGCACCGCGTCGATGCCGGTGCGCGACCCGGCAATGGTGCCGTTGATGCCTTCACTGGCCAAAAGAAGCGATCCGGTCACGCCCTTGGCCTGCGCCAGCGCCAACAAGGGGCCTTGAAGTGCAGAGGGGTCGTCAAACCGGGTGAAGTGATAAAGAGCGGCGATTGTGAACATATGCGCCAAATAAGCGGTTGTAGGGGAGGGATCAAGCCCCCTGTGCTGCACGCCCTGTGGAGTGGCAACGCCGCACATTTGCCTTTTTGACGTGGGGGCGGCCGAGAGAGGACGGGGGTTGCGCAGGCTTATTCCTGATCTTCTCTGCGGCTTTCCGCCGAGGCGATTGTGTCGCATTCAAAAAGCTAGATGTATCAAATACGTCGAGAGGGTGCCCGCATCAGCGGCGCATGTCTTCTTCGTGACTGTAAAAGGATACTCGCCATGAAATCCCTCGTTTCTGCCACCGTTCTGGCCCTGACCGCCTCAATTGCGCCGGCGTTTGCCGATGACGACACGCGCCTTGTGACCATCTTGACCGCGCCGGATGCGCAGACGCAGATGATGGCGATGGTGTTGACCTTGAAATCGGCCGAACAGGGGGCCACGCCACATGTCATGTTGTGCGGACCAGCGGCGGATCTGGCGCTGAAAGAGGCCCCGGAAAGCGCAACCGCGCCACAAAAGCCCCTGGGTGTTGGGCCGCAAGCATTGATGCAGAAAATCACCGGCCTGCCTGGGGCCAAGGTTGATGTCTGCGCGATTTACCTGCCAAACAAAGGTGCCGGCCCAGAGGTGTTGCTGGACGGTGTTGGGGTCGCGGCCCCGGATGCAATGGCCAAGGCGATGCTGGATGCCGATGCGCGGATGAGTTTCTAAGGCTTTCCCATTTTTGGACGGATCTTGTGGTCAAGAAAAACGGCGCCGGTTTGCCCTGGCGCCGTTTGGTATTGGGGCCATTCATCTGTGCGCGAATATTGCTCGCGCACAGAAATCCCTTTTTTGCGACAAAAATGTCGTGAATGCATCGCGCAAGGTCTTTTAGGCCCATATTAAATCCCCAGCTCCAGACAGGGATAGGGGATACGTTATAGATGAAAGGGCGCGAAATGGTGCAAGATGAAGAGACCACCTATGAGACTGGACAGGATAATGTCCAGTTCATGGGTCTAGATATCCACAATCCGGTGTTCGGCGTGTCGGCGCTCACCATTCTGGCGTTTGTGTTTTTTGCTTTGGTGTTCAACGACCAGGCGGGCGCGTTCTTTGGGTGGTTGCGCCCCGCACTGACCAGCCAGTTTGACTGGGTGTTTATGCTTGCGGGCAATGTCTTTGTGTTGTTTTCACTGGCGCTTGTGGTCTCGCCTTATGGCAAGATCCGATTGGGCGGCGCTAAGGCGAAACCCGATTACAGCTATATGGGATGGTTCTCGATGCTGTTTGCCGCGGGCATGGGTATTGGCCTGGTGTTCTGGGGCGTGGCGGAACCGATTTCGCATTACGGGGCGTCCTTGGGGGGCACTGCAATTGAAGCCGGTGCGCGCACCGATTGGGCACCCTTGGGGGCGGCAGCCGGGGATCCGGACGCGGCGCGCGATCTGGCGATGGCGGCGACGATTTTCCATTGGGGCCTGCACCCTTGGGCGGTTTACGCGGTTGTGGCGCTGGGCCTTGCGTTCTTTAGCTTTAACCGGGGGCTGCCCCTGACCATGCGGTCGGTATTTTACCCGATCTTTGGCGAGGCAACCTGGGGCCCCTTGGGTCATATCATCGACGTGTTGGCGGTGTTTGCGACCATCTTTGGTCTGGCAACCTCGCTGGGTCTTGGGGCCACGCAGGCGCTGGGCGGGTTGAACTATCTGTTTGGCGTGCCGGTGAGCGACGGGATGAAAGTGCTGTTGATCATTGTGATCACCGCTTTTGCGCTGATTTCGGTTGTGGCGGGTTTGGACAAAGGCGTGAAACGTCTGTCCGAGGCCAATATGATCCTTGCAGGGGCTCTGCTTGTGCTGGTGATCATTGTGGGGCCAACTGTGGCGATCCTGACCGGGTTCTTCGACAACATGTGGGCCTATGCTGTAAACCTGCCGGCGCTGTCGGGCATTGTGGGGCGTGACGATGCCAACTTTTTGCAAGGCTGGACCACGTTTTACTGGGCATGGTGGATCAGCTGGTCGCCTTTTGTGGGCATGTTCATTGCGCGCATCTCACGCGGGCGCACGGTGCGCGAGTTCATCACCTGCGTTTTGCTGATCCCAACCGTGGTTGGCGCAATCTGGATGTCGGTCTTTGGTGGGGCTGCTTTGGATCAAGTCATGGGGGATGGGGGCCAAGTTCTGAAAGACGCCGCCCTTGAGCTGAAGATGTTCGCGATGTTTGAGGCCTTCCCGCTGACCGGGATCCTCAGCTTTGTGGCCATTGTGCTGGTCATCGTGTTCTTTGTGACCTCGTCCGACAGTGGATCCTTGGTCTTTGATGCGATCACCGCCGGGGGTAAAACCAACGCCCCCACCGCACAGCGCGTGTTCTGGTGCATCCTGGAAGGGGCGATTGCCATTGCGCTTTTGCTGGGGGGCGGGCTTGCAGCCCTTCAGGCCGCGGCCATTGCAACGGGCTTTCCGTTTGCCATTGTGCTGATGCTGATGTGCGTGTCGATCTTCTTGGGTCTGCGCGCGGAACGCAAAGGCAAGTAATTGCCGTGACATAAACCTAAAGAGGGCTCTCAGATGGGGGCCCTTTTTTGTTGGACTTGACGTCCAACACCCCAACACGCTAGCCATTGGCAAAGGACCGTCCCAAGAGGCGGGCTGCGGGGCAGAGCCATATCTGTACCGCTGGCTGGAAGACCTGCCGGAACGGAACGCTTTTGGGCGCCGGTCTGGATCAGATCCCCGGCGCTCTCACATTGGGAGAGAGACATGAAAGACACCACCACACTTGACACCACATGGGTGCGTAGCCAGTTCCCGGCCTTTGCCGAAGACAGCTTGCAGGATCAGGCCTTTTTTGAAAACGCGGGCGGATCATACACTTGCGCACAGGTGATAAACCGCCTGACCCGCTATTACACCCAACGCAAGGTGCAACCCTATGCGCCGTATCAGGCGTCAACTTTGGCGGGCGCAGAAATGGACGAGGCCCGCAGCCGTCTGGCGGCGATGATGGGCGTGGACACCGATGAGCTGTCGTTTGGGCCATCCACCACACAGAATACTTACGTTCTTGCCAATGCCTTTCGTCAGCATCTGAACGCAGGCGATGCGATCATCGTCACCAATCAGGACCACGAGGCCAACACCGGCCCGTGGCGCCGTTTGGCGGACGAAGGCATCGAGGTGCGGGAATGGCAGATTGACCCTGAAACCGGCCATCTGGATGTCGCAACACTTGATACCCTCTTGGACGAAAAGGTGAAACTCGTCTGTTTTCCCCATTGTTCCAATGTCGTGGGCGAGATCAATGATGTGGCTTTGATCTGTGCCAAGGCGCGCGCCAATGGGTCTTATACCTGCGTTGATGGGGTCAGCTATGCGCCGCATGGGTTTGTGGACGTGGACGCGCTGGGCGCGGATATTTATCTGTTTTCTGCCTATAAAACCTATGGGCCGCACCAAGGCATCATGGTCATTCGCCGTGGCTTGGGCGAGGCGCTGCCCAACCAAGGGCATTATTTTAACGAGGGCAGCCTTTATAAGCGTTTCACCCCGGCGGGGCCGGATCATGCGCAAATTGCGGCCTCGGCCGGTATGGCGGATTATATCGAGGCGCTGTCGGCCCATCACGGCCTCGCCGCGTCTGGGGCAGGGGCGGCGCGCGCCGCGCATGCCTTGATGCGGGATCATGAGGCGGCGTTGCTGCAGCCGCTTTTGGATTACGCAAGCGCCAAGAACTCGGTACGCCTGTTGGGCCCAGATCAAGCCGAAAGCCGCGCGCCGACCGTGGCACTGGCTGCGCAATTGCCCGGCGAAGAGCTGGCGGTGAAGCTGGCCCCCATGGGTGTCATGGCAGGTGGCGGTGATTTCTACGCCGTGCGCGCATTGACAGCGCTGGGCGTGGATCCGGCCCACGGCGTGCTGCGGGTCAGCTTTACCCATTACACAACCGAGGCCGAGGTTGCCAAATTGATCGCGGCGCTGGATCAGGTGCTATAACCCCTTAGGGCAAAGAAAACACGCCAAAGAAAAAGGGGCGCTGCGGTGCCCCTTTTTTACGAAGTTTCCACCCCCGCCTATTTGCGGTGAACCGGCGCCCTTTCGCCCGCGCAGCACGACATTCTGCACCTGCGGAACGGCCATCTTGCCAGCCCCCCCCCCCTGCGCCTAGCCTATTGACATTCAGGGATAGCCTCGGGGGGAGCCATGATCCTGTTTACCACACGCGGCCAAACCGGCCTGCCACGCTATTTTAAACGCGTTTTTGACCTTGCTCAGAACTTGAACCGGGGCCAGTTGGATTTTCTGCTGCCAGATGGGCGCCGGTTTCGCGCAAGCGGAGGGGGGGCCGGGCAGGTGGCTGAACTTCACATTCACAACCCGGATGTCTTTGCGCGGCTGGTGCGCGAAGGGGATCTTGGCTTTTGCGACGCCTATATCGAAGGCGATTGGTCGACCCCGGATCTTCAGGCGTTTTTGGATCTGGTGCAGGATGACAATGACATGCTGTACGACGGGTTTCCGGGGCTGATCTTTGTGCGCGCCTATGAGCGGATGCGCCATGTGATGAACGGAAATTCGCGCCGGCAAGCCCGCAAAAATATCTCGCACCATTATGATTTAGGGAATGATTTCTATGGGTTATGGCTGGACGACAGCATGACCTATTCCTCAGCTTTGTTTTTGTCGGGGCAAGAAAGTCTGGAACGTGCGCAGCAGCAAAAATACGGATCCATGTTGAAACAAATGGGCGTAGGGCCGGGGGATCATGTGCTGGAAATCGGCTGTGGCTGGGGCGGATTTGCCGAATATGCGGCGCGGCGTGGGGTGCGGGTCACCGGGCTGACGATCAGCCAGGAACAGCACGACTTTGCCGTGGGCCGCATCAATGAGGCGGGCCTGTCTGACCTTGTGACCATCCGGATGCAGGATTACCGCGATGAGACCGGGGAATACGACGGCGTTGCCTCGATTGAGATGTTTGAGGCGGTGGGTGAAAAATACTGGCCCATCTATTTTGAGACCGTGCGCAAATGCCTTCGCCCCGGCGCGCAGGCGGTGCTTCAGATCATCACCATCACCGAAACCCGGTTTGAGAAATACCGAAAAGGCGTTGATTTCATACAGAAATACATCTTTCCCGGCGGGATGCTGCCGTCAAAATCCCGGCTTAGGCATGAGGTCGAGCGCGCAGGGCTCGCGTTTCGCGATCAGATCACCTTTGGCGAAAGCTATTCGGTCACGCTGCGCCGTTGGCATGATGTGTTTAACGCCAAATGGGCGCGTGTGTCACGATTGGGGTTTGATGATAAGTTCCGCCGCATGTGGAATTTTTACCTGACATCTTGTGCAGCAGCCTTCCACTCGGGTAATTGTGATGTGGTACAGGTGACACTCCAGAACCCGGCACCAAGCCGGGCGTGATCGCAAAACCTGCGGTCCTGTCCCTGAAAAGGAGGAGAGCAGTATGCCCACAGCAGCAAAACTTGTGGCTGGAATTTTCTTTGCCGCCTTGGGGTGGTTTGTCGCTGATCTGACCAAACCCTATCTGCCCGAAGGGCGGTCGTTTGTGTATTTGTCGCCGGGGCTGGCCGCGGTTGGCCTGTTTGTGGGCTGGCGCTTTACCGGGAAACGCATCGGGTCGGGCATGGGCGGGGCATTTGGCATCGGTCTGTCGAGCGCGTTTTTGCTGTGGTTTGTCGGGCTGTTTGCCTTTTCCTTTTACGAAATGATCCGCCTGTCGCTGCGCAAATCTTATGACGGGCCGGTTGAGGCTGTTCAGGCGATTGTCGAAATTGGTCTGGAATTTGGGATGATCATGTCCCAGCCTGACGTGATTGGCACCTTGGTTGTCGGCAGCCTTCTGGGCGGTTGGCTGACACAGCTTGCCGCGCGTAAGTGGCGGTAAATTCATGAAAAATCTGTTTTTCTATGGCACGCTGTGTCATCGCCCTTTGCTGGAGCTTGTTCTGGCGGGGCAGACGTTTCGCGCGCGCCCCGCGCGCCTGCCGGATTATGCGGTTTTTTGGGCCAAAGATCAGATTTTCCCGATGATCCAAGCCAAATCCGGCGGTGTGGCCGAGGGGCTGTTGGTGGAAGGTCTGTCTGTTGAGGCGATTGCCCGGTTGAACCATTATGAGGGCGGATTTGCCTATACATTGGCCGAAATGACGGTGCTCACCGACACCGGTCCTGTTCAGGCCGAGGTCTATTTCCCAGAAGACGGGTTGTGGACGCCCGGCGCGCCTTGGTCGCTTGCCGATTGGGCCAAAGATTGGGGCGCCATCACGCTTGAGGCCGCATCTGAGGTCATGCCTTATATGGGTGTTTTGACGCCGCAAGAGATCGCGACGCGGTTTCCAATGATCCGCCTGCGTGCGGCCAGCAAAGTGCGCGCACGCAGCACACCAAGCCCGGCAACTCTGCGTACAAATTGGGGGCCAGACCGCTTAAATGTGTCCAAACGCGCGCGGCCTTACACCAATTTCTTCAGCGTTGAAGAACACGACCTGTCCTTTCCGCGCTTTGACGGCACGATGAGCCCCAAGGTCAACCGCGCCGCGTTTGTTGGCGGGGATGCGGTCACGGTGCTGCCTTATGACCCCATCCGCGACACGGTGCTTTTGATCGAACAGTTCCGCATCGGGCCTTATATGCGCGGGGATCAGCATCCGTGGATTTTGGAACCTATTGCGGGGCGCATTGACCCCGGTGAAAAACCCGAAGCCACCGCCCACCGCGAAGCACTGGAAGAGGCCAATTTGACCCTTGGGGCGCTGGAAAAAGTGGCGTTTTACTATCCCACCCCCGGTGCGGTGACCGAATATCTTTATTCCTATGTGGCGATCTGTGATCTGCCCCAAGAGGCCGCGGGATTGGGCGGGGTTTTGAATGAGGCAGAAGACATTCGCAGCCATATCCTGAGCTTTGATGACCTGATGAAATTGGTGACCAGTGGCGAGGCGGACAATGGGCCGCTTTTGCTCTCGGCGATGTGGCTGTCGCAAAACCGTGATCGGTTGCGCCACACTTCTTGAAGTCCTGCGCGCGCGCGCCTACACATAATAGGAACAGAGGGTCAAACCGACAGAATACGCGCGCGAAAAGGGAACATCATGGATATCAAACAAGATCTTGCAGCGACAGTGGGCAACACGCCGCTGATCCGTCTGAACGCCGTCTCGGACGCGACCGGATGTGAGATTTTTGGCAAGGCCGAATTTATGAACCCGGGCCAGTCGGTCAAGGATCGCGCAGCCCTTTATATCATCAAAGACGCGGTGGCGCGCGGTGCATTGCAGCCCGGCGGCACGATTGTCGAGGGCACCGCTGGGAACACCGGCATTGGTCTTGCGCTGGTCGGCGCTTCGATGGGCTATAAAACCGTGATCGTGATCCCGGAAACCCAGTCGGAAGAAAAGAAGGATATGCTGCGTTTGGCAGGCGCTGAACTGGTGCAAGTGCCCGCCGCACCCTATCGAAATCCGAACAATTTCGTGCATTATTCGCGCCGTTTGGCTGAACGACTTGCACAATCCGAACCTAATGGCGCGATCTGGGCCAATCAGTTCGACAATGTCGCCAACCGTCAATCGCATGTGGAAACCACCGGGCCAGAGATCTGGGAACAGACCGATGGCAAGGTCGATGGGTTCATTTGCGCGGTGGGGTCTGGTGGCACATTGGCGGGTGTGGCCGAAGTGCTTCAGCCCAAGGGCGTGAAGGTCGGTTTGGCTGACCCAATGGGCGCGGGGCTCTACAGCTATTACACCACCGGCGAGATCGCGATGGAGGGCGGGTCGATTGCTGAAGGCATCGGCCAAGTGCGCATCACCAAGAACCTCGAAGGCTTCACACCGGACATGAATTACCAGATTTCTGACGAAGAGGCGCTGCCTTACGTTTTTGATCTTTTGCGCGACGAAGGGCTGTGCCTTGGCGGATCTTCCGCGATCAATATCGCCGGTGCCGTGCGCATGGCGCGCGACATGGGGCCGGGGCATAAGATTGTGACGGTGCTGTGCGACTATGGCACGCGCTATCAATCAAAACTGTTTAACCCTGCATTCCTAAAGGAAAAAGAGCTTCCCGTGCCGGAATGGCTGGATCGGGATGCGGCGTTGTTGCCTGAGGTTTTTGAGGACGTCTGATGTTTCGATTAATACTGGCTGCTTTTCTTGCGCTGTTGCCCATATCGGCGATGGCACAAACAACTACATTTGAGGGCACGACAACCACAGCATTGCCCTTTCCTGTGCAATCGACACAGGTTGATGACCGTGCCGAAACCCCCGCTTATGAAGTGCTAAAGGATGGGTCGCCCGATTATGCGGCCTGGGATCGTCTGGCCGACCGGGTTGAACAGGCGCTGGATGTGGGGCGTGCCTCGGACACGGTGATGAATGATTTGCGCGGTGAATTGGTGGATTGGCGCGGGTTGTTTGCCGACGCGCAAAAAAATACGTCGGTGCGCATCAACACGTTAAAGACGCAAATTGCAACGCTTGGACCAAAACCAGAAGGCGATGGGCTGGAACCCGCGATCCTGACGGAACGGCGCGAAGAATTGACGGTGGCACTGAACGCCGCACAGCTGCCCGTTCAGACCGCAGAAGGGGCATTTACCCGTGCAAATGCCCTGATTGGGGGCATCGACAGTTTGCTGCGCAGCCGTCAGGCCGATTTGCTGATGGAACTGGGGCCGACCCCCGTGAACCCGGTGCTGTGGACCAATGCGTTTGGCGATCTGGGCACCAGCTTGCGGGCGGTTTGGGCGGAATTTCAGGGCAATTGGGGCAGCGATGCCCAGCGGAAAGATTTTCAACAAGACCTGCCAGCGACGATTATCCTTTTGGTGATCGGAACCGTGCTGTTGGTGCGGGGGCGGCATTGGGTGATACGAATTGGCACCTATTTACGCCATCGCCGGACGGGGCCTGCGCGGGGTGTTGTTGGGTTTCTTGTCTCTCTTGGTCAGGTGATTGCGCCCCAGATTGGGATATTTTTGCTGGCACTGGCGCTTTATCTTTCGGGCGTTCTAGGGCTGCGGGGGCAGGTGTTGGTTGAAACACTGCCCGCAATGGGGTTGATGCTTTTTGGCAGCCTGTGGATTGGCAACCGGGTCTTTGGCATCGAAGGCGCCAATTGGACCATTCTTGAGCTGCCTTCAAATGCGGCGCGCACCGAAGCACGTTTGAACGTGGCTTTTCTGGGGGCGCTGTTGGCGATTTGGATGCTGATCAGCGCGCTGGCGACCTATGAGAATTACACCGACAGCACCAAGGCGGTGCTGTATTTTCCGATCTTTGTGATGACCGGGGTGTTTTTGGTGCGCCTTGGGCGACTTTTAAAGCTGCATACACAGCTGCGGGTGCGCGAGGAACAGGGGGCAAGCTTTCGGTCAAACCTTATTAACCTACTCAGCAGCATCACCACGCTTGTGGGCTTTGCTGGGCCAATTGTGGCCGCGGTTGGGTATCGCACCCTTGCGGAAAGTTTCTTGTTCCCTTGGGTTCTGTCGTTAGGGATGTTTGCGCTTCTTGATGTTTTACATGGGTTTTTCATCAGTGTTTACGGCGTGTTGCGCGACAAAGATGAAGGTGAGGCCGATCAGGCACTGTGGCCGATCCTGGTGTCTTTTGTGGTCAGTCTTGGGGCCATTCCCATTCTTGCGCTGATCTGGGGGGCGCGCGTCACGGATTTGACCGAACTTTGGACCACATTGATGGCTGGATTTCAGTTGGGCAACGCGGTTGTGACCCCGCGCACCTTTGTGGTCTTTGCGGCGGTGTTTGTGGTCGGCTATGCGGCGACGCGGATGCTGCAATCCATGCTGAAAAGTTCAATCCTGCCGAAAACCAAGCTGGATATTGGCGGGCAAAACGCGATTTCGGCGGGGGTTGGCTATGTCGGAATTTTTCTGGCGGCGCTCGTTGCGATCACCTCGGCGGGGCTGGATCTAAGCTCGGTTGCGATTGTGGCGGGGGCCTTGTCGGTGGGCATTGGTTTTGGCTTGCAAAACATCGTGTCGAACTTTGTGTCGGGCATTATCTTGTTGATTGAACGCCCAATTTCGGAAGGCGATTGGATCGAGGTGGGCGGCCAGATGGGCTATGTGCGTGACATTTCCGTGCGCTCAACCCGGATCGAGACGTTTGATCGCTCTGACGTGATCCTGCCCAACTCAGACCTGATTTCTGGTGTTGTGACCAACTATACCCGCGGCAATGCCATTGGGCGGATCATCCTGCGGGTGGGCGTGGCTTATGGCACCGACACCCAGCGGGTCGAAGAGGTGTTGCGCGAGGTGGCGGAAAATCACCCCATGGTCACCGTGAACCCGCCGCCCAGCGTGCTGTTTTCTGGGTTTGGTGCGGATGCGCTGGACTTTGAAATCCGCGCGATCCTGAGCGATGTGAACTATTCCCTGTCGGTGAAAAGCGAAATGAACCATGAGATTGCGCGCCGATTTGCCGAAGAAGGCTTTGAAATCCCGTTTGCACAGCGCGATTTGTGGTTGCGAAATCCAGAGGCGTTGCAGCCTAAACCAAAGCCCAAAACACAGCGCAAGCAAAAGAAACAAGGCGGTGCGCCCGCGACGGTGACCCTGGACGACATGCAAAACAACATGGACGAAGGTGTGGAAGGGGACGGCGATGAGTGAGGCACTTTACTTGGAAAACGCGTATCTGACAAAGGCGCCGGCCACGGTTGTTGGACATTCTGAAGACGGCGGCGTGATTGTCGATTGCCCGCTGTTTTATGCCACAGGCGGCGGTCAGCCCGGCGATCAGGGCAGCCTAAGCTGGCAGGGCGGCGAAATTGCTGTGCGGACCACGGTGAAAGGCACCTTTGAGGGGGCGGCGACATCGGTGATGGTCCCAGATGAGGGCGTGCCATTGCCCGCGATTGGCACCAAAGTGACCCAGCATTTGAATTGGGATCTTCGCCTGCGCCATATGCGCATGCACAGCGCGCTGCATCTTTTGTCGGTGATCATCCCCTTGCCCGTCACTGGCGGGCAAATAGGCGCGGAAAAGTCGCGTTTGGATTTCGCGATGGAACATCCACCCGAGGATAAAATCGCCCTTGAGGCTGCGTTAAACGATCTGATTGCACGTGATCTTACCGTTTCAGAACAATGGATTACCGATGCTGATCTGGCTGCAAACCCCGGTCTGGTGAAAACAATGTCCGTGCAACCGCCCAAAGGCGCAGGGCGCGTGCGCTTGGTGCGCATGGGCACCGATGCGGAACAGGTGGATTTGCAACCCTGTGGCGGCACCCATGTGAAATCCAGCGCTGAAATCGGAAAAATCCGTATTGGCAAGATCGAGAAAAAAGGCCGTCTGAACCGCCGTGTCGCACTCCATCTGGTTGACTGAGCGCCCTTGAAAAATCTTTGTGGATCCATGCAGAAAGATGCTTGAAACCTTTCGCTTTTCTCTGTAGCAACACCGGCGGAGCGGTGGCCGAGTGGTCGAAGGCGCACGCCTGGAAAGTGTGTAGGCGGGGAACCGTCTCGAGGGTTCGAATCCCTTCCGCTCCGCCACTTGCACATCGCAAACCTGAGATGAGGTCCCTGATGGGGCCTTTTTTCTTTTTGTTTCAAAGGGGTTTAGCGAAGCCATCCGACTTTTGGAGACTAGGGCTTTGGCCGAAATTGGTCTCCGAACGCCCCGCGTCTCTTTCCACCCGCCCTTAACCCAAATCGAGACGCATTAAAAAATCTGTTTTATTTCAGGTTCTTGTCGAAAGTGGGCTGCGCCGCAGTTGAGGTAGGTTCGACCTCTATCGAAACGATCGGAGACACCCGAAGGCGGCGTGGTTGTGCGGGGTGGTGCGAACGGTAGCGAGAAGTCGTTGATGACAAACAGACTTTCCGCTCATAGCCTGGCGGCATGTCGAAATGGCCCTGGACAGACGCAGAAAACGACCTGATCGTTGCGGATTACTTCGCGATGCTGGCTGAGGACATGGCGGGCCGTCCATACAATAAGGCTCAGCATCGGCGCAGTTTGATGCCCCTTTTGCGGAGCCGAACTGAAGGCTCTATCGAGTTCAAGCATCAGAATATCAGCGCGGTGCTGAAGGGGCTCGGCGAAGATTGGATCCCCGGCTACAAGCCGGCGTTCAATTTCCAGATGACCTTGGTTGATGCTGTGGCTCGCTGGTTGGCATGGAACCCGGCCTGGCTTGGGCGGATGCCGAGCTCGCGACCAGTAAATGGTTTACGTGAGGCTGCGCAGATCTGGATTGGACCGTCACCGACACTGTCCAACCAACCACCGCCGCAGGAGCTGGAGCAGATGCTGCATGTCGCCAGAAAGTTTGACGTGGCGGGTCGGGATGAACGCAACCGTGCTCTCGGCCGCGCCGGAGAAGAGCGCGTCGTCGCACACGAACGATCCGCATTGAAAGTGGCCGGACGAGAGGATCTGGCGCGCAAGGTGCGCTGGGTTTCAGAAGAGGACGGCGATGGTGCAGGGTATGACATAGCCAGCTTCACGCCGGACGGACGGGAGCGATTGATCGAGGTGAAAACAACAAACGGCTGGGAACGCACGCCCTTTTACATTTCTCGCAATGAACTGGCGGTCGCCGAAGAGCGCCGGTCGAAATGGTGCCTGTTCCGGCTCTGGAACTTCTCGCGAGAGCCAAAAGCGTTTGAGTTGCACGCGCCGCTGGACGCCCATGTCTCGTTGACCGCGACGGCCTTTCAAGCAAGCTTTCACTGAGGTTTAGCTTGTTGCGCGGCTCAATTGTTCCATGGTTGTTGCTTGGAAGGTGAAGATAACGGAAGCATGTGACGAAATCGTTGTGCTTGCAGTCACAACGGCATTAATTGCGAATACTGGGCTTTTGCCCCCGGTGTATGCTTCTCATGGTTTGCGGCGAAAGCTGCCATTAAATACAAGATAGTGATTTCACTACGTCCGACGCCGCCACGGGCGACCACCATCCGAGTTTTCGTTGATGAAATCACACGCTGCGTTGTCGTGTTCGATCACGGTGGCGCTGATTCCGGCAACATAGTTATCGCGAAGGTGGTCAATTCTAACGTAGTCAGCATCGGAACCTCGGTGCGCAACGTCTCCGCGCACCTTAACGAAATCGTTAATGAAGTCTTTGCCTTTGGTCCAATTCTTAGAGGGGGTCTCCCAACCGAGGAGCTTCTTGTAGGTTTCGTCAATAGGGCCAGCTTTAGGCGTGTTGAGACCGCCCACCACCTCTGTCACATGGGCAGTATAAACCTGCTCCCAACCAGAGCCTGCTAATTCGAGCGGTTTCAAATCGTGCTTGTGATCCCTGACCAAGCGAGACAGCTCTTTCTGTGCGCCTAGGGGAAGTTGGGATGGGGCATTGGCTCGGCCTGCTAAGTGACCAGCAACCTCGATGGCAAGTTCCTCCACATAAAGCTCCCAAGACGCGCAGAGCATCAGGACGCCACTACGGGTTATATGCCCGAGGCCTCTTCGACCGCCTCCATCGTGATTTAATGTTCCATGGCTTTCAATGATCCTATTCACATCAACAAGCATCTTGTTTTCAAATTTGGCGAGGGCATTTGACGGCATAGATGTGACTGAACTCTTTGATTCTGATAGGACATCATAGCATTCAGATTCGCTTTCACTGCAATTTAAAACGCCCGCCCAGCTCATGTGAGAGGTGATCAGCGCCGCCGCAATACGGCAGCATCTTGGTCGCGCGAGTGCAGTGAATGTCAGGAATGCCGGGCCGAAGTGTATCGCTTCGCCATCTGATCGAGCGATCGAACAGGGCCGATGACGACGGTCAGGATCCAGTTTTTTCGAATGCCCGTCTCGTTTGTTCCAACCAAGCCTCCCCCGCGAGGAAGCAAAGATCGTACAGGCTGACGGCCGACGCCTCGCGCCCACAGGTCAGCCTCTTCAGCACCTCGGGTGCCAGATAGGCTAGCCGCAATTGGCGGCTGACATGGCGTTCCGCCAGCCCGACCGCCTCAGCCAGTTCCTGAATGGTGCCAAACTCACCGGCCTCCATGCGCCGCCGCCAGCCCCATGCCCTGCCTATGGCGCGCAGGACATGCGAGTCCTGCGTCTGGTCCTCGCTCGGCAAATAGTCGGCGGGCGGCAAGATCTTCGGGCGTCCGTTTTTCTTGCGCACCTTCAACGGGATCAGCAGGCGGATCGTATCGTCGGGCTTGGTCATTCCGCTGCCTCAACCCTGCGCGGCGTGACCATTTCGCGGATCACGCCTGCGATCCCTTCGCGCCTGATGTCGACCTCAAGCCCTGCTGCGGTGACGGTAACGCGCCGGACGAGAAGCTGAATGATCCGTGCTTGCTCGGCCGGGAACAGCCTTGCCCAGAGCGCGAGGAACTCATGCAGCGCTGCGATGGCGTCGGCTTCCGAAACTGCACCCTGTTCCTTTTTCAGGGCCACGAGCACCTGCGACACGACCTCTGGCGTCTGTAAAATGCGCCGAACCTCGGTCACGACAGCATCCTCGACCATTCCAGCGGCCAGCCGCATCGGGGCGGTCTCTTCACCGGTCTCGCGGTTCCGGATCACGTCCATCGAAACATAGTAGCGATAAAGCTTCGCGCCTTTCTTCGTGCTGGTGGGCGTCATGGCCGCGCCGGTATCGCTGAAGATCAGCCCTTTCAGGAGTGCGGGTGTCCTGGATCTGCTGTTGTTGGCCCGTTTGCGAGGGCTTTCCTTGAGGATTGCGTGGACTTGATCCCAGAGCGCCTCGTCGATGATGGCGTCATGCTCGCCGGGATAGGCCTTGCCCTTGTGGACGGCTTCACCACGATAAACACGGTTGTTCAGGAGCCGGTAGAGGTAGCCTTTGTCGATCAGCGTACCCTGTTTGTTGCAGAAGCCGTCGCGGCGGAGTTCGCGGGCCAAAACCGTGGCGGAGCCAAGTTCGACAAACCGCTCGAAGATGCGTCGGACCGATGCGGCCTCTGCGTCGTTCACCAACAGTTTGCGATCCTGCACATCGTAGCCGAGGGGCACATAGCCCCCCATCCAGATCCCGCGCTTGCGTGATGCAGCCACCTTGTCGCGGATCCGCTCGCCGATCACTTCACGCTCGAACTGGGCGAAACTGAGCAGGATGTTCAGCGTCAGCCGCCCCATCGAGGTGGTGGTGTTGAACGACTGCGTGACCGATACAAAGGTGACGCCATTGCGGTCGAAGATCTCGACCAGCTTGGAAAAATCCATCAACGACCGCGACAGACGGTCGATCTTGTACACCACAACCACATCGACCAACCCATCCTCGATGTCCGTCAGAAGCTGCTTGAGGCCGGGGCGTTCAAGATTGCCACCAGAAAACCCGCCATCGTCATAGCGTTCGCGGGTCGCAACCCATCCTTCGGATCGCTGGCTGGCGATATAGGCCTCGCAGGCTTCTCGTTGGGCGTCGAGAGTGTTGAACTCCATATCGAGTCCTTCTTCGGTCGACTTGCGGGTGTAGATCGCGCAGCGCAGGCGACGGTTGGGGCGGGCGTTAATGTCCATCATGCTTCCTCCTGCTTGCGCTCACGCAGCCCGAAGAAGCGATAGCCATTCCACCGAGTGCCGGTAATGGTGCGGGCCACGGCCGAGAGCGATTTGAACTTTTGGCCTTGCCAGTCGAAGCCGTCTTTCAGCACGGTGACGGTGTGCTCGACACCGTCCCACTCGCGAATGAGTTTGGTACCTGTGACGGGATTTCGGGGATCCGCTATCCGGTGCTTCCGCCGCGCATGGCCTTCGACCTCGTCGGCCAGCAGGTCCAACATGCGATGCGTTTCCTGGTCAGGGCCGCCGTATGTCAGTTCTTGGATGCGGTAGGCGATCCTGAATTCCAGGAACTTGCGGCTATTGTTCGGCGCAGCGCTGCCGAAAAGCTTCTCCCATTCGGCCTTCAGTTCCTTCACCGTCATGACCTTCAAGGCGGCCAGACGGGATAGCGCGGTTTGGTCTGCCTCAGGATCTCGCCTGGGCGCAGTTGTGGTTATCTTATTGTGATGCCTCATCAATTCCTCCTAGCGGCAAAGGTTTAACACGACGATCACCGCTCTTTCGGGGCGAGAAGTCCACGAAACTGTCTCCGATATCGGCAGATAAAGAACTGGACTGAGCTGCGTTCAGTCGAATGACGCCTGCCGCCAGGATGCGACCGAGTTCTTCGAAGCGTGCACGGCCTGACATCTTGTCCGGGCACAAGGGATTTGGCCCCGAAACCGGGGTTGAGAGATCATCAAGCATTGGAGCGCCTTTCGGGTTGTTGCCCTTACTGGGCTTCAAGCGACGCTGGTATTCAAGTAAAAACAATGGGTTGCGGGGCTGGTGCGGGGTGCTGCGTGCCAGATCGGGTTTGCGTCGCACGGCCGTTCAGTGCCGTGTCGCGGATTTAGCCATCGAATCTGTTCCGAGTTTCAGGGCGGCCTTCCAAAGGGGCGTCTTGGTGAACAGGCTGTCTTGCGCGCGAAAGGACTTAGCGGGTCGGGTTTCCTGAAGCAGGCCGGTCCAGACAAGGGGGCGCAGGATCTGAGTGTAAAGGCTGCCCATCATCTCATCGTAGCGTGGAAAGGGGCTGGGATCTGGTTCACCGAACAAGATCTGTCGCAGGTAGGCGCCCGATGCGCCGTCCTCAGTCTCGACGTTGAGGACGTTGAGGAAGACGTCCCAGTTGCCTGGCAGCACTTGGTCCGGGGTCCGTGACCAACCCGAATGATCGATTTCAAAGAGGTAGAACGGCGTTATGATCCCGAACAGACGTCCGGGTTGATGCGCCAGCTCCGCCCCTGACTTCGTTAGCTTGAAACTCCCTTTGTAGTGCCGACCCATTTTCAGGGTGGTCAGCAGGAAGTGAATATCCCCAAGCGGCATGAAGTCATGTTCGTTGAGCACTTTGTTGACGGCGAAGAGGTCCGCCTCGGTATGCCCGGGCCAGTCGAATTCCGCCGCGGCCCAGTGAACGAAATTGCGCTTGAAGGCTTTGGACGGGGTGAGGCCGATGGAACCATGTTCCTCGATGTAGGCGAAGGTTTTCAGAACTCCGCGCAAGAGTGGAGAATGGCTCATGGCAGGTTCATCGTCGGCGAGGGAGCGAAATTCGATCATCTCAAATCTCCCGCGCAAACCAGCGGATCCGCCCCACGATATTGATCTCGTCAGCTGTGCGCTCGTACTCGGGGTAATGCTTGTTGTCAGATATCACGCGCACCGCTGGTGGCTCGCTATTCGGAACGTGCTGCAGGCGTTTGGCGACAAGCCCCATACCATCGTCAAGAACAAAGATACCTGGCGGGCTTGGCGCTTTGCGGGTCATGTCGACCAGAACCGTATCGCCTTCGAAGAGGGTGGGTTCCATGCTGTCGCCTTCGACCTTCATGATCCGCAGTTGTGAGGGCGATGCCTTGAGGCCGTGTTTGATCCACGATCTTCGGAAGTGGTAGGCACGTCCTGGCGCCTCATGCTCATCCAGCACAACGGAGCCGCCGCCCATTGAAGGCCTGACGCCCGCGTGGGTGATCGAAACGAAAGCATCGTCCGGGTTCTCGATGAACGGAGGGGTGCCTTCGACATTACCTATGCCGTGGATCAACCAGTCGAGTTCCACCTTCAAGACACGCGCGACCTCCGCGAGGCGGTCGATTCCAGGCCGCGTCGAGCGGCCACGCAGGATGTCGTAGACGAAGGAACGATTGACCCCGGCCATCTCGGCAACATGGGCAGGGCTCAGGCCGAGCTGGTTGGCACGGGCATGGAGACGGTCGGCGAGCGTGTGGTGGACGTCCATGTTATCCCCAAGAAAGTGTGGATTAAATAGGATAAGATAGGATTGCGCGACGTTGGTCAAGGCATTAGAACAAAAAAGGAACGGTTGCACGCAAGATTCGGGGGGCAGATGGATATAGAAAAGGCTTACTTCTCTCTGCCTGAGGTTCTCGAACGATGGTCCATTCCAGAGGATGATCTCGTCTATCTTGCTGAGAACGACCAGCTGCGGCTGTCGATCCGGGTCTTCGACTTACCGCTCGAGATCGGGGGATACGAGGAAGATTCCGACGGTGCGCGGTTCCGTGTGCCAGAAGACCAGCGATACTTCAGCGGCCTTCTTGATCTGCATGCCTGCGATGTCTTTCACTTGTTTCGATCGGGCGAAGTGCGCTTGAGTGAGTTTCGCTCGGGCCCTTCAGGCTATGCTTGTCTCCAAGACGACTACGCGCCTCTTTACGTGGTGATTGGGGATCTTCTCTTGCGGCGTAGCGAGCGCGATCGCTATGAAATTAAATCAGGTTTTCACGCTGGAAACGGTAGTTGTGAGGACCGGACCTTCATCGCCTCGCGTGACTACAAGGACGTGCGCTGCAACGGCCTTCAGTTCCAATTGGGGCCCATACAAGCGGAAGTCGTGCGCGCGCTCCATGCGGCCGCGCAATCCGGTCAGCCCTGGCAGAGCGGAAAGCAGATCCTGGCGGCGGCCCGCTCGAAGAGCCTCAAGATGGCGGACGTTTTCAAGTCGAAGAAAAACTGGCGGGAGCTGATTCATTCCGATGGGCGCGGTAGCTACCGGTTGAGGGTCGACTAGGCGAACTACATTCCCTCAGGTGGGGGATGGCGGGGGGATCGAGAGGGGGATGAGCGGTGGATGCTCATCCCCCTTTCTCATTCGCCGCCTTGTTTCCAAGGGCCATCCCATCCCCCACCGTATCCATCACCGATCCCGACGACATCCCACGTCAGGATTTCGCATCTTTGCTCTGTAATCATCAGAGGAGACAGAGATGCAGCAGAAACCCTGCCTCACACAAAAGGAGCTTGCGCGGCGCTGGACGATCTCGCACCGCACGCTCGAGCGCTGGCGTTGGACCGGCCAAGGCCCGGCCTTCATGAAAATCGGTGGGCGGATCATTTACCGCCTCGAGGATGTGCTGGCGCATGAAGAGGCGCATTTACGCCAGACGGCCGACAGCCTGGACGCACGGGTGGCGTGATGCTGTCCGAGGCACCTGACGAAATCAGCTTCTGTGCCTGGGTGGCCCAGGCCGAGCCGGGCGCGGCCGTGATCTATCACCGTGGGTTCCTCGCGGTCGATGCGGCTTCGCTCATCTCAAAGCTGACACCTGACCAGAGACGGGCACTGCAAGATCTCGCTGCGGCGGCTTGGCGTGCCGCCGAACAGGGGTTGGTCCATCTCGTTCAGGAACGGCTCGCCCCTGATCGCTTTGCCTACCTCGCGATCGCCCGATCGAGATCGACCACCCCAATCAAACCCATCGCCGAGCGGCTCTTGCCAGCCGCGTGACACTGAAGCCCCGGAATTGGAGACCTACATGGCTTACCCTGAAAATATCCCGAGCGTGGATGACATGCTCAACATGCCAGTGACAGAACTGGCGCTCATGCCGCCGTCGCTGCTTGCCGCTGTTCAGGCGGAAATCGATACCGCTGCTGCACGCATGAAATCAGTGACCGAGCGCTTCGCCCTCGCTCTGGAGGTGCGTTATGCTGACCGTGCTACTGAGCTCCGTCACGACGCGGGCAAGGACACGGGCATGATCCGTTTTGCAGATGGCGGTGTCACCGTGATTGCCGACCTGGCGAAACGGATCGACTGGGATCAGGCGAAACTCGCCCAGATCGCTGAAAACATCGCCTCGGCTGGCGAAGACCCGGCCGAGTTCATCGAGACCACGTTGAAGGTGTCAGAGCGCAAATACACGGCGCTGCCAGAAAGCTGGCGCAAAGGTTTCGAGCCTGCGCGTACGGTCCGGACCGGCAAACCCAAGTTCCGCTTGGTGCTGGGCGAGGAGGTGCGCTGATGGCTATTTCTCTTGCATCTCTGCGCACCAGTTCGGTGCTCCAACCACCGCGTATCCTGATCCACGGCGTAGCCGGGGTCGGCAAATCCACCTTCGCGGCTGACGCGGGCGCGCCGGTGTTCCTCATGACCGAGGATGGTCTTGGCAAACTGCAGGTCCCGCATTTTCCGTTGGCGACCAGTTATGCCGAAGTTGCACAAGCGCTCGACGCCTTGCTGGAGGAAGATCACGACTACGGCACGGTCGTCGTTGACAGCGTCGACTGGCTCGAGCCGCTGATTTGGGCTGAGGCGTGCAAACGCAATGGCTGGCAGTCGATCGAAACCCCGGGCTTTGGCAAGGGCTTCGCAGAGGCGCTGACGATCTGGCGCGAATACCTCGATAAGCTGAATGCGCTGCGCGACCGGAAAGGCATGGTGGTCATCCAGATCGCCCATACCGACATCAAGCGGTTCGACAGCCCCGAGCACGAACCCTACGACCGCTATGTAATCAAACTGCAGACCCGCGCCTCGGCGCTGCTGCAGGAGCATTCTGATGTGGTGCTGTTTGCCAACTACCAGATCTCGGTCGCCAAATCCGATGTCGGCTTCAACAAAAAGGTGACCCGGGCGCTCGGGTCCGGTGCGCGCGTTATGCACACCGAAGAGCGTCCCGCGTTCCTCGCCAAGAACCGTTACGGCCTGCCGGACACTCTGCCACTTTCGTGGTCAGAGTTCCTCGCAGCCATGCCCCAATCCCAATGATTGCCTTGAAAGGATACGACCATGGCACGTTTTGATACGTCCTTTGACGCCACCAGCGTTGAACCCACCACCCCCTATGAGCTGCTGCCCGCAGGTAAATACAGCGCTCAGATCGTCGAGAGCGAAATGCGTGTGACCCGCAACGGTATGGGGCAGTTTCTCTGGCTGATGCTGGATATTTTGGACGGCCAGCATAAGGGCCGGAAGATCTTTGATCAGCTGAACCTGGTGAACCCGAACCCGACCACGGTCGAGATTGCACAGCGGACGCTGTCGGCAATTTGCCATGCGACGGGCCGGATGCATGTGAGCGACAGCGAGGAGCTGCACCTGATCCCGATGACGATCCAGGTAAAGATCAAGCCGCCGAAGAACGGCTACGGCGAGAGCAATGCCATCGCCTATCTGCCGCCTGAAGGTGAGGGTGCCACGGCTGCAAAGCCTGCTGCAACCTCGTCAGCGCCGCCGACAACGCAGGCCGCTTCTACACCGCCCAAGATGGCCTCCGCGCCCTGGAACAAGAAGGGCTGATCAATCGCGCTGCTCCGCATCCCTGACTGACGGGGCAGCGCTCAACCCCATCTAAGGATATTCCCATGACTGACCTGCATAACGCGGCCCCCGAGAAAAATCTTGGGGCCGTGATCAGCTTCGGCTTGCCTGATGATCAGCGCCGGTTGATCGAACTCGACGACGATATTGCCAAGATCCGCACGCAGATTGCGACTGCTGATCTGGCGCGCCAACGGGGGCAAAAGCCCATTGACCCTGATTGGTTCCACCGGGCACGGACCGCGCTGCGCCATCTGTGCCGTGAACGGGCAGAATTGCTTGCCAAAGGCACCGGCCGCCGTCGCCGCGAAAAGCTTAAAGACGCGCTGATCGGCATCCTGCGCGAGCGCCACGACCCGGAAACTTGGAGCGGCCTTCTGGCCGAGGCCCAAGCCCGCAGTGAACGGGAGGGATTGTGATGGCTGATCTTCCCGCACCACCTACGCCGACACTGTCGGCGATCTACGCCGATTACGAGGCCCGCCAGGGTGATGGCTTCCGCGACCATCTCGGCGCATCCATCATTGGTAAATCTTGCGCACGCGCGCTCTGGTATGATTTCCGCTGGGTGACGCCGTCACGTTTTTCCGGCCGCCTGCTGCGTCTGTTTGAGACCGGCCAGCTGGAAGAGGACCGTATGGTGCGCAACCTACGTGCCACCGGGGCCACTGTTTTGGAGCTGGATCCGGAAACAGGACGGCAAATCCGCGTGGAGGCCCATGGCGGTCATTTCGGTGGTTCGCTGGATGGCGTCGCACTCGGTCTGCTTGAGGCGCCGAAAACCTGGCATGTGCTCGAGTTCAAGACCCATGGGGTCAAGAGCTTCACTGAGCTGACCGCCAAGGGCGTCGTGCTGTCCAAGCCGCAGCATGCCGCGCAGATGCAGATCTACATGCACCTGACCGGTATCACTCGGGCACTTTACATGGCGGTCTGCAAGAACACGGACGCGCTGCATATCGAACGGGTTGAGGCCGATCCTGCGATGGCAGAACGCCTTCTGGAAAAGGCTGGCCGGGTTATCTTCGCCCAACACCCACCAGCGCGGATCAGCGAAGATCCGGCTTGGTTTGAATGCCGTTTTTGCGATCATCACGCTGCCTGTCATGAGGGTGGCGCTGCCGCTGTGACCTGTCGTTCCTGTCTGCATTCCACTGCAGTCGTTGGCGGTTGGCACTGCGCCCGCCACGACCGGATGCTGGCTCCACCCGAGCAGCGCGCCGCCTGCGGCAAACATCTCTTCATCCCCGATCTCGTGCCGGGTGAGGTCATCAATGCGGGGGAGGATATCGTCACCTACCGCATGGCTGATGGCTCCTCCTGGTCAAATGACGCCCGTGTCACGGAGGCCGCGCCATGCTGACCCTGCGCCCATACCAAAACGCTGCGATCTCTTCGATCTACAGCTATTTCAAGACCAACAAGGGTAACCCTCTGGTTGTCATTCCAACAGCCGGCGGCAAGTCGCTCGTCATTGCGTCATTCATCGAAGGCGTGCTGAAGGCGTGGCCGGATCAGCGCATCCTGATCGTGACCCATGTGCGCGAGTTGATCGCCCAGAACCATGCTGAGATGATCGGGCTTTGGCCAGAGGCACCGGCGGGCATCTATTCGGCGGGCTTGGGCAAACGTGAGGCTCAGGCCCGCGTCCTGTTTGCTGGCATCCAATCAATCCATCGCCGCGCCCATGAAATCGGCCACACCGATCTGGTGTTGATTGATGAGGCTCATCTCATCCCCGGCAATTCCAGCACGATGTACAGGCGCTTTCTGGACGCGCTGCAGGCGATCAACCCCGCGCTGAAGGTGATTGGCCTCACCGCCACACCGTTTCGCACTGGCAGCGGCATGCTGCATGAGGGCAAGGACGCACTCTTCACCGACATTGCCTATGAGGCACCGGTGCGCGATCTCATTGACGCGGGGTATCTGAGCCCGCTGGTCTCGAAACAGCCCAATACGAGGCTCGACGTCTCAAAGGTCGGCACACGTGCGGGCGACTTCATTGCGCGCGATCTGGCAGCCGCGGTCGATCAGGAAGCGACGACGCGGGCGGCAGTTACCGAGATCATCACCCATGGGAAAGACCGAAAATCCTGGCTGGCCTTCTGTTCAGGCATCGAGCACGCCCGCCATGTGGCCCAGGAGTTCGGGCGTCAAGGCATCACTTGCCGCACGATCTTTGGGGATACGCCCAAGGAGGAGCGCGATGCCATCATCGCGGCCTTCAAGCGCGGTGAAATCCGCGTACTGGCCTCAATGGGCGTGCTGACGACCGGGTTCAACGCGCCTGGCGTCGATCTCATAGCATTGCTGCGCCCTACCAAATCAGCAGGGCTTTATGTGCAGATGGTCGGTCGCGGCACACGTCTGGCTCCGGACAAGGAAAACTGTCTGGTTCTCGACTTTGCGGGCAATGTCCGCCGGCACGGACCGATCGATCTGGTCCGCCCGAAACGCCCAGGCGATGGCGGGGGTGGCGAGGCACCCACAAAGGTCTGCCCCGAGTGCGACAGCATTATCGCGCTCTCGGCCGCGGAATGCTCGGACTGCGGCTATGTCTTCCCAGCTCGTGAGGTGAAAATTGCTCCCACAGCGGCCACGCTTCCGGTTTTGTCTCCGAAGGTCCAATGGCTGCCAGTGCATGGTGTGTCCTACAGCCGTCATGACAAGCGCGGCGGGCTGCCCTCAATGAAGGTCACCTATAGCTGCGGGCTCAAGTCTTACAACGAATGGGTCTGTGTCGAGCATCAAGGCTATGCGCGCCAGAAGGCGCTCGAGTGGTGGCGCAAGCGCGCGCCGGGCAGCCCGATGCCACGCACTGTCGACGATACCATAGCGCAGGCAGGGCAACTGGCCCGGCCAACCGCGATCTCGGTGCGCCCGTCTGGCCGCTTTCTTGAAATCTCCGGCTACAGGTTTGATCCATGCGCCACATCAACTCCGGCCTCTGCGCCGTCTGCCACCGGGAACCTCGCGGGTTTGGCTGGTTCAACCCGATATTCACCGTCTCGGACAAGCGGCGGGACCAAAGCCGTAAACGCCTCTGTTCTCGCACCTGCCAGGACATCTGTCACAGGAGGACGGGCATGATCGATCCCACCCCGAATGAAATGCAGGCAATGAGCGTTGGCGGCCAATATGGTGGCGAATACCTCGAGAGTATCGGCAAATCGGATCTCGCCACCCTGACTGAGACCGAGTGGAATCGCTTTCTTGATACGGTCATCACCGGATATTGTGACCAACTGCGCGCGCTGGCGGGACAAGACCGCTCCCGGCTCGACGCCATGACCCCGGAGGTGCCTCTCTGATGGCGAATACATCGTATATGGCGCGCTTCGGCGCACGGCTGGTCACCAATGGCTATGGCATCCTGCCGATCGGTCCGGGAACCAAAAAACCTGGCCAGTTCAAGCGCGGAGCATGGGCAGACTACCCCGAATGGAACCGGCACACCGAGCGCCCGACCACGGAGGTTGAGGTGACGACATGGTCGACCTGGCCCGAGTGTGGCATCGGGCTTGTTGGCGGCACGGTTGCGGCTGTCGATATTGACGTCGTTCAGGATGCGGAACTCGCGCTCCGGATCGAGCATCTGGCCCGCGCGAGGCTGGGGGATACCCCGGCGCTGCGCATTGGCAAGGCGCCAAAACGGATGCTGATCTACCGCACTGCAACCCCTTTTCGGGGCATCAAACGTCATCCGCTGGAGGTGCTTTGCCTGGGTCAGCAGTTCGTGGCCTACGCCAACCACCCGGACACTGGCGCGCCCTATGCCTGGCCAGAGGAAGGGCTGGCTGATCTTGATATCACAGAGCTGCCTGAAATCACCGCAGAGATGGCGCGCGCCTTTCTGGATGAGGCCTACGCGCTGTTGCCCGAAGACTTGCGTCAACGTGGCCTTGCGACAGGATCACCTGCCACGGAGCACCTGCAGGCCCATAGCCAGATGGGGACATTGCCTGCCATTGAAGCCGCGCTGAAATGGCTGCCAAATGCAGAGTTGGATTATGACAGTTGGGTGCGGATTGGCATGGCGCTGAAGGGGGCGCTTGGCGAGGCTGGGGGCGATATCTTTGCCGGCTGGTCAGCGCAGGCGGCAAAGGATGTGCCTGCAGCCACGATCAAAGCCTGGGCCAGCTTCAAACCCGATCGCATTGGCGCCGGCACGATCTACCACCTTGCCATGGAGCGCGGCTGGCAAGCTGATGCTTCACTGCGCTTTGATGGATCGACGGCCCGCGATGAACAGCATCCTGCGGCGGATCTCTTGTCGAAGCTGGGAGGGCATTACGAGGGTAATGAGGAGCCTTCCGCCACCTCGCCATTCAGACTGGCCATGCCGGATGGATTGGTGGGGGATCTGACCGATTACATGCTGTCGACAGCCCGGCGTCCTCAGCCGTTGTTGTCACTCGGTGCGAGCCTTTGCGCGATTGGTGCGCTCATGGGGCGGCAGTATCGCACCGAGAGCAACCTGCGCTCGAACCTGTATGTCGTGGGCATTGCGGATAGCGGATCAGGCAAAAACCACGCCCGCGAGATCATCAACGAGGTCTTTTTCGAGGCGGGGCTGGCCCATCATCTGGGCGGCAATAAGATCGCCTCTGGGGCGGGGCTTTTAACCGCGCTGCACCGCCAGCCTGCGATCCTGTTCCAGATCGATGAATTTGGCATGTTCTTGGCGGCGGCGGCCGACCGGCGGCGCAGTCCGCGCCATATCACCGAAATCCTCGACAACATGACCGAGCTTTACACGGCTGCGGGCGGGATTTTCCTTGGGGCGGAATACGCGAACAGGGACGGCACGAACGAGCGGCGGGATATCAATCAGCCCTGCCTAAGTGTTTACGGCACAACAACGCCGCTGCATTTTTGGGGCGCATTGCAGGGTGCAAACGTCGTCGATGGATCGCTGGCCCGCTTTCTGATCTTGCCCAGTGATGAGGATTACCCTGACGAGAATATCGCTGTGGGCATGCGCCAGGCCGATCCCGCGCTGGTCGCTGGGTTGCAAAGCGTGGCCTCCGGTGGTGGGCATCAGAAGGGTAATCTTGCGGGCAAGACGGCCGATCAGAACACTGCGGTGAACCCAACTATCGTGCCGATGACTGATGAGGCTCGTGCCCGGTTTCGGCTGCTCAGCGCAGAGCTGACGGGTGAGTTGCGCGCAGCAAGTGGAACAGCCTTCACGGCGATCCTGGCCCGTATTGGGGAGAACGCATTGAAGCTTGCATTGATTGTCGCGGTCGGGCGCGATCCGACAAAGCCTGCGATCGACCTCTCGGCCGCAGATTGGGCTATCGACTTCGTGCGCCACTATGCGCGGCAAACCATGGAGGCTGTTGAACGCCATGTCGCTGACACCGAGACAGAAGCGCATTTGAAGCGGTTGAAGGAGATCATTCGGGCGGCAGGTGCGAAAGGCATCGCCAAATCCGAAATCACGCGCGCCTCGCAATGGCTCAAGTCGCGTGATCGTGATGAGATCCTGCTGACCTTGATCGAAAGCGGGGATGTCACGACCGGCATGCGCGGTTCATCGACCAAGCAGGCCATGGTGTACAGGCTCGCGCGGTTTAGCGGGTGACCGGAGATCCTTCAAACCGACTGAAGCTGATTTTGAAGCAGGCATTGGGGATAACACCATGAGTTAAAACGGAAAAAAGAAATCCTTCAAATCCTTCAATCTTTCAAGAGGACCCCTTATCCCTATACGCGTACGCGCGCGTTTAAATATTAGGAGAGAAGTACCTATTGAAATATTGAATAATTGAAAGATTATATATTATACATACAGGACAACGACTTAGGGGCGGAAATCTTTCAAGAGCCCTCCCTGAATGTTTTGAAAGATCCGCCGGGCGACCTCGTCGCCCCGCGCCTGACTTGACCAGACCACCCTTCGGGGCCTGGCGAGACCGCAGCCTTCATCGGCCAGCCCTCTCGCCTTGCTCATCAAATCGAAGAGGAGGTCTCTATGACCCAACCCAAACAAGCCCCGCGCTGCATCCTTGCGCTCGATCTGGGCACGACCACCGGCTGGGCGATCCGTGGCTTTGACGGCCTGATCACCAGCGGGACAGTGTCGTTCAAACCCGGCCGCTACGATGGCGGTGGTATGCGTTATCTGCGGTTCACCAACTGGCTCACGGAACTTGATCGGCTGTCTGGACCGATTGCAACGATCTGGTTTGAGGAAGTCCGTCGTCATGCCGGTACTGACGCGGCCCATGTCTATGGGGGCCTGATGGCGTCACTGACAAGCTGGGGCGAGCTGAGGGGCATTCCCTATGCGGGCGTGCCGGTTGGCACCATCAAGCATCACGCCACCGGCAAGGGCAACGCCAACAAGGATGCCATGATCGCCGCCGCACGGGCGCGCGGCTTCAGCCCCGCTGATGACAATGAGGCGGACGCTATCGCCATCCTGCACTGGGCCATTGAGACCCGGGGAGGTGTGGCATGAGGTTTACTCCGAAAGGCTATGGTGGACACCGCCGTGATCCCGATCAGGTCAAACGGGACGGTTGGCACGAACAAGGCGTGCTGGCTGTCAGCGTTGACGATCATCGTCTGACCTGGCCGGAACGTGAACTGGTCGAGCAATTGGGCGCAAAACTCTATGGGCCACGCCACGCTGGGGAGGTGCGCCATGGGTGAGAAAAAGACCTGGACCGCGGACGATGTCGCGGATCATTTCGAAGAAGCGTTCCGGACCCTGCGCAAGCTGCCACCGGTCAAGGCAAAGGGCTACTTCAACGCCTGGCCTGACATCGCGCGGACCAGCCGTGAGATCGCAGCTATGGAACCGCAGCCCATGCGGGTCTGGCCTTCGGCGGCGTCGATCACCCGTCTTGAGCAGACCTTTGATTGGGTGCTTTGGATCGAAGAGGCTGAGCGCAAGCTGATCTGGTCTCGGGCAGCTCGGCGTCCCTGGAAGGAGATCACCTATGAACTGGGCGTTGACCGCACAACGGCATGGCGCAAGCACAAGCTGGCATTGACCAAGATCGCGTCGCGCCTGAATGCCTGAATGACTCCAATGTGTTGCAACACGTTTCTATTCGACACATGCAACAGTTTCGTGTTACCCGTAGGGCATAATGGGGAGAGTGCGTTGGAAAACGGCTCTCCCCGTTTTCGTTGGTGGGTACCCCGCTGGACCCCCGAGTCCGCCCAAGGGTCCAGCTGGCATCCAGCGCACTAACCCTCTGAATTCACGGGTCCTTCCTGGCCCCAAACGTATACGGGGGGGCGAGGCCCGAGGGTTTCCCAGTGACACCGCTGAAAATACCCGTTTCGTTTCGGTTTCCGCCGAACCCCAACAAAACAAAGGCCTGATGGCCTGACACAACCCGCCTGAACCGAAACGGGGGTCAGACCCCATTTCGCTTTCGGGCATCCCCAAGGACAACACCATGGACGTCGTCGACCTGCCGCTCGAGCAGATCATTCCCTATGCGCGCAACCCGCGGCGCAACGAGCAGGCGATCGCAACGGTCGCGGCGTCGATCCAGGAGTTCGGCTGGCGCCAGCCCATCGTCGTGGACGAGGCGATGGTGGTTCTCGCCGGGCACACCCGGCTGGAGGCAGCCCGCAAGCTCGGCTTCAAGACTGCGCCGGTCCATGTTGCCAAGGGGCTGACGGCCAGCCAGGCGCGTGCTTTTCGGATTATGGACAACCGCTCCAGCGAAAACGCCGAGTGGGACAACGACCTACTGAACCTCGAACTTGCCGATTTGCTCGAGGCGGATTTTGACCTCGGGCTGACGGGCTTCACGGAGGATGAGCTGAACGCGCTGATGTCGAGCCTCGACGAAGGCACCGGTCCGCAGGAGGGCGAGGACGATATTCCGGAAACCCCAGAGGACCCGATCAGCCGTCCTGGCGATCTCTGGATCCTCGGGAACCACCGGCTGCTCTGCGGCGACAGCACGGTTGCCACGGATGTCGAGATAGTGCTGAACGGCGTAAAGCCGCTCTTGCTTGTCAGCGATCCACCCTATGGAGTGGAGTATGACCCTGGCTGGCGTAACCAGGCAGGTGCGGCGAAGACCAAGCGCACCGGCAAGGTACTTAATGACGATCGCGCCGACTGGCGCGAGGCCTGGGCTCTCTTCCCCGGCGATGTCGCCTATGTCTGGCATGGCGCGCTGCACGCGGCGACCGTGGCGGAAAGCCTGGAAGCTTGCGGGTTCACCATCCGCTCCCAGATCATCTGGGCCAAGGATCGGCTGGTTCTGAGCCGCGGGGATTATCACTGGCAGCACGAGCCCGCGTGGTATGCCGTGCGCAAGTCCGGCAAGGGGCATTGGGCGGGGGACCGCAAGCAGACCACGCTTTGGCAGATTGCCAACAAGGATCAGGACGAAAAGACCGTCCACGGGACACAAAAGCCCGTGGAATGCATGCGACGTCCGATCCTGAACAACTCGAGTCCGGGTCAGGCGGTCTACGAGCCTTTCATGGGATCGGGCACCACGCTGATCGCCGCCGAGACGACTGGACGGGTCTGTTACGGCATCGAGCTGAACCCTGCTTACGTCGATGTGGCCGTCCAGCGCTGGCAGAAGTTTACGGGCAAGCAGGCGTTGCTAGAGGGTAGCGATACCACCTTCGAAGCGCTGAAGGCTGAGCGCGAGGTCGCATGAAACAGTCACGTTTAATGTCGATGGTTGAAGCCATCACCAACGTGGTCGTCGGCTATGGCGTCGCGGTTATGACGCAGATCCTGATCTTCCCGATATTTGGGCTGCAAACGACACTCGGACAAAACCTCGCGATGGGCGGGATCTTCACGATCGTCAGCCTGTTGCGATCGTTCGCTCTGAGGCGGCTCTTCGAGTCCATCCGCGTTGCGCGGCAGCGCAGTTAGATCAAGCCGAGATCTTTCAGGCAGCTTGCGGTATCCATCAGCTGATGGGTCGGAACCTCGACCGTGATCGTGAAGCTGTCGGCAGAGGTCTGGGCGTAAACGCCGCCATCGTCCATCAGGGCCATTTCGATCTCTTCAAGGATGACGGTGATGCGGCTGCGGTCGAAGTGCTCGGGCAGGTTTCGGATAGGGAGCCGGATGCTGGTGGTTTCCATGGGGGTCACTCCGCGTGTTCGTCTTCCTTGAAGGCGCTGTCGGTGATGCGCTTCAGAAGCTCGGCGTAATAGTCGAGGTTGCCGACATGGCCCCAATGCAGGGCGTCAGGGTCGGAGCCGAAGTTCGCCTCGCTCAGCGCCTGTAGCCGCGCGAGCATCGCGTCGATCGCGGCCTTCTTTGCGATGAACGCGTCTTTGGCTGTGGGGTGGTGGCTCATCTCGATGCGTCCTGAATTGCGTTATTTGCTGTCTTTAGCTTTGCTCTGGTGGGCGCACTTATCCAGTGAATTCGACGCAATTTCATACGGTTAATTGCACTCTCGGGGTCTGCGAATGTCATCCGCCACACAACCCATCGGCGTGATCGCGCGGCTGCTCGACCTTTCGGAACGACGGGTCCAACAACTGAGCCGCGAGGGCGTAATCCCGAAGGCTGAGCGGGGGCAATACGACCTCATCGGCTCAGTCCGCGGCTATGTCCGCTATCTGCGTGATCAGGCGCTGAAGGCGCAGGCGGGTGCGCCTGACTATGCCGCTGAACGTGCACGGTTCATCCGAGCGCGGGCCGACCTCGCCGAGATGGAGGCCGAGGAAAAGCGCCGGTCGCTGATCGCGGCCGAACAGATCGAGGCGGCCTGGATCGCGGTGTTGGCGCTCTTGCGCACCCGACTGCTGGCCTTGCCTGACCGGCTGGCACCACAAGCCTTTGAACAAGCCACCGTCGGAGACACCCGGAACCTGATCCGCGCCGCCATCCGCGAGGTGCTCGATGATCTCGCGCAGCCAAACATTGAACTTGAAGCCTACATTGACCTTGAAGGGGTCAGCGATCCTGAAGCGGACAGTGGCGAAGGCACTGGCGGTTCTGAAGCCGCCGCCGGATCTAACAATCAGCGATTGGGCCGATCAGAACCGTAGACTGAGCTCTGAGGCCAGCGCCGAGCCTGGCCAGTGGCGCACGAGCCGCGCGGAATACCAGCGCGGGATTATGGATGCGATCTCGGATCCGGCAGCCGAAACCGTCGTGATCATGTCGAGCAGCCAAATCGGCAAGTCGGAGTCGATCCTTAATATGGTCGGCTATCACATCGACCACGATCCGGCACCGATCATGGTGGTGATGCCGACCGAGCGGGATGCCGAAACTTGGTCAAAGGACCGCTTCTCGCCGATGGCACGGGATACGCCGTGCCTGCAGGGCAAAATCGCAGATCCGCGCTCGCGGGATGGCAACAACAAGATCCTGCACAAACGGTTCCCAGGCGGGCATTTGACCATCGTGGGTGCCAACGCCCCTTCGGGCTTGGCAAGCCGACCGATCCGGCTGCTGCTCTGCGACGAGGTCGACCGCTATCCATTCAGCGCGGGGGCTGAGGGCGATCCGGTTAACCTTGCGAAGAAGCGGACGGTAACGTTCTGGAACCGCAAGATCGTGCTGGTCTCGACGCCGACCAACAAGGGCGCAAGCCGGATCGAAGCGGCGTTCGAGGAGAGCGACCAGCGTCGGTATTGGGTGCCGTGCCCGGCGTGTGGGGCGGAACAGTTGCTGACCTGGGGACAGGTGAAATGGGACAAGGATGAGAACGGCGACCATCGCCCCGAAACCGCGCGCTACCACTGCGCCGACTGCGACGCTGCCTGGAAGGATGAAACCCGCTGGGCGGCCATCTCCAAGGGCCGCTGGATCGCGGAGGTGCCATTCAACGGGACGGCGGGCTTCCATCTGAACGAGATCTATTCGCCTTGGGTGCGGCTTGAGGCCATGGCCAAGGCGTTTCTATCGGCGCGCGCCGGTGGGGACGAGACGATGAAGACCTTTGTCAACACCTCGCTCGGCGAGACCTGGATGGAAAGTGGCGAGGCCCCGGATTGGCAGCGGCTTCAGGGGCTGAAAGAGGATTGGCGCGCGGGCACAGTACCCGCGGGCGGGCTGTTTCTGACCGCAGGGGCCGACGTCCAGAAGGACCGGATCGAGGTTGATGTCTGGGCATGGGGCAAAGGCTTGCAAAGCTGGCTCATTGACCACATCGTCATCGACGGCGGTCCTGGCGATCCCGCCTGCTGGCAGAAACTGACTGACCTACTCGGCCGAACGTGGGCTCACGCCAGCGGCACGCCCATGACCATCTCGCGACTTGCGATCGACACGGGCTATGAGACGGCCGCCGTCTACGCCTGGGCGCGGCAGGTCGGGTTTGGACAGGTTGCACCGGTCAAAGGCCTCGAGGGGTTCAATCGGGCGAGCCCCGTGACGGGGCCAACATTTGTCGATGCGACAATCGCGGGCAAACGTTTGCGCCGCGGTGCACGGCTTTGGACCGTGGCAACATCGACTTTCAAGGCCGAGACCTATCGCTTCCTGCGGCTTGATCCGCCGGAGGTCAGCAGCCCGGCGGAGGGGGAGAAGTTCCCTCCCGGCTTTCTTCATCTGCCGGGCTGGGTCGATGCCGAATGGCTGAAGCAGCTGACGGCCGAGCAGCTGGTGACGGTCAAGAACAAGCGCGGCTTTGCCAAACTCGAATGGCAAAAACTGCGGGAACGCAACGAGGCGCTGGACTGCCGGGTTTACGCTCGCGCTGCCGCATGGATCCTCGGCGCGGATCGATGGTCAGATGCGCGGTGGGAGGAGTTGGCGGCGCAGTTTGTGGTCGCTGATGGCAAGGGTATGACCTCTGCCGCAGGCCCGCAATCTCTACGCAAGGCACAGGTCCGCCGCGTTGCGCGGTCAACATATATGGGATGAGTTTGAGCATGGCGGATCTGGCGACACTGAAACTTCGCCGGGAGGCTCTTACTTCGCAGCGCGCCTCGGGCGTGGCCCGCGTCACCTACGACGGTAAGACGGTGGACTATCGCTCCGTCGCGGAAATCGATCGTGCCATCGAGGCGCTTGACCGCGAGATTGCAGCGGCCGAGGGGCGGAAACTCATCCGCCAAGTTCGCATAACAGCGACCAAGGGTCTCTAACCGACATGGCATTGTTCGACATGTTCCGCCGCCCCAAGCCGGGCGGCCCTGACGCCATGCGCGCGCGTCTCGAAGGGGCTATGGCCAAGCGGCGTCTGCGGGGCTGGAACCCGCCCTTGGAAAACATCAATGCGCTGGTCGCCTCGGGTGGGCCGCGACTGCTGGCACGTTCGCGGGAACTGGTGGTGACGAATGGGTACGCAGCCAATGCCTGCGAGGCTTTTGCCGCCAATTTGGTGGGCGACGGCATCAAACCCTCGTCGCTGATCACGGATGCGGCGCTGCGCGACCAGGTCCAGAAGCTCTGGCTGGCCTGGACGGATGAGGCGGATGCCGATGGGCTGACCGACTTTTACGGCCTGCAGGCCATGGTCGCGCGCGAGATGTTTGTCGCGGGCGAGTGCTTCATTCGACTTCGGCCGAGGCGGGCGGAGGACGGTCTGCTGGTGCCGCTACAGTTGCAGCTTCTGCAATCCGAGATGCTGCCCTTCGAGAAGACGGAGACGGACCCGAACGGCAACCGCATTCGCTGCGGGATCGAATTCGACATGATTGGGCGTCGGGTGGCCTATCACTTCCGTAGGCGGCATCCGGGCGACAGTACCGACCAGCGGGTCGCCGTGCCTGAGACAGTGCGCGTGCCGGCGGCGGACGTGCTGCACATCTATCGTCCCATCGACGCTGGCCAGATCCGGGGCCTGCCACATGTGGCGCCAGCGATGGTGCGGCTCTTCCTGCTCGATCAATATGACGACGCTGAACTCGACCGCAAAAAGACCGCGGCGATGTTCGCGGGCTTCATCACCAAGACGGCACCCGAAGACCCGATGATGGGCGAAGGGGCACCTGATCTCGATGGTGCCGCCATTGCGAGCCTTGAGCCCGGCACTATGCAGGTGCTGCTGCCCGGCGAGGATGTGAAGTTCTCAAGCCCCGCTGATGTCGGCGGTGGATACGAGGCGTTCCAATACCGTACCCTCTTGGCGGTCTCCGCCTCGCTGGGGCTGCCCTATCACCTCGTCACCGGCGATGTCCGGCAGGCGAACTATTCGAGCTTGCGGGCCGAACTGGTCGAGTTCCGCCGCCGCATCGGGCAGTTGCAGCACGGGGTCATGGCACACCAGCTTTGCCGCCCAATCTGGCGGCGTTGGTTGGAAACGGCTGTGCTCTCGGGGGCTCTGGATGCAGATCCTGTCACGGCTCGGCCGGTTCAATGGATCCCGCCCCGGTGGGATTGGGTGGATCCGTTGAAGGACATTCAAGCGCAGGTGCTGGCAATGGAGGCGGGGCTCACCTCGCGGCGCAAGGTGGTCGAGGGCACGGGCTACGACATCGAAGAAGTCGACCGCGAGAACGCCGCGGATGCCAAGCGCGCATCTGATCTGGGACTGACCTATCGCGCCAGTCCCGGCGAGACGCAGGGGGCAAGGGCAACGCCCGTCCAAGAGCCCAATCCAAATTCTAATGACGGACCGTCCGACAATAACTCGGGCACCGACATTCAACAGGAGTGATCCCATGAAATCCTGGTACACGATCCGCGCCCGTGCATCGGGCACGGAAGTGCTGATCTATGACGAAATCGGCGCCTATGGTGTCAGCGCCAAGGGGTTCCTCGCGGAACTCGGCGCGCTACCCGACGATGCGGCGATTGATTTGCGCCTCAACAGCCCCGGCGGCTCGGTCTTTGATGCAGTCGCCATTTACAATGCGCTGAAGCGCCATGCGGGCGACATCACCGTTTGGATCGATGGCATCGCGGCCTCGGCGGCAAGCTACATCGCCATGGCGGGCGACACCATCGTCATGCCGGAAAACGCCTTCCTGATGATCCATGACCCCTCAGGGCTGGTCATGGGCACGGCCGAGGATATGCGGTCAACGGCCGAGGCGCTCGACAAGGTGAAGGGCAGCCTGATCCAAGGCTATGCCGCGAAATCGGGCAAGTCTGACGACGAAATCGCCGCCTTGATGGCGGCCGAAACCTGGCTTGATGCGAAAGACGCGCTGGATCTCGGCTTCATCGACCGCATCGCCGAGCCTGTGAAACTCGCCGCCTCTTTTGATGTCGCGCGCTTCCGCAATGCGCCGCCGGAATTGGTGGACGCGGCAAGTGAACCCGATGAGCCCGCAATCCCGGAGCCCCAGGCCGAGGGTGTTGCCGACGCCAACGCCCAGCCTGACCCTGAATGCCCGGATGAAAAAGCGCCAACCTTGGCCGCAAGTGAAACCACAGTGGCCGATGCTGCGGCAGTCCGAGCAGAGGCCATCGCCCATGCGCGGGCCGTGATCGATCTCTGTCGCCTTGCAGGCCAGCCGCAGATGGCTGGGCGCTTCCTCGAAGAGGATGCCAGCCTGGACGAGGTCCGCAACCGGCTTCTGGCGGCAAAGGCCGAGGCAACACCCGACATCACAGCGGCCCATGCCCAGCCCGGGCGCGCGGCCACCACAAATCCCTGGGGCGAGGTCATCGCCCGCACCTTCAAGACGAAAGGATAAGCGTCCATGACCACGCTCACTGAAGGCAAACACGCGGGTGGCTTCCTCGTCTGGGAAGTCCTGCGCGATTACACCCGCGAAACCGTCACCATCGCCTCCGGCGCAGGCAAGCTCGAGCCCGGCACCGTGCTCGGAAAAATCACCACCGGAGGCAAGTTCACGGCCCTCGCGCCCGCCGCCACGAACGGCAGTCAAAATGCCGCTGGCATTCTCTGGGCTGGCGTCGATGCCACGGCGGCCGATGCCCCGGGCGTCGTCGTCCTGCGCGGCCCCGCGCTTGTGAACCAGCATGAGCTTGTCTGGCCTGATGGTGCAACCGCGGCCCAGATCACCGCCGCCACCACGGCTTTGGCCGCGCTCGGCATCATCTTGCGTTAAGCCTGAGAGAGAAAGGACATCCCCATGGCAACCATGGACATCTTCGAGGGCGACGCCTTCAGCATCATCGAGCTCACCCGGGCTCTGGAAAACATCCCCTTCAAACCGGCGATCCTGTCGGGTGCAGGCCTGTTCGGATCGCGCGGTGTGCGCCAACGCACCGTCATGATCGAAAGCCGCGATGGCACACTGTCGCTGATCCCGTTCTCGGAGCGGGGTTCGGCTTATGAGCAGCAGGTGCCCGAGCGCCGAGACATGCGCGCCTTCGTCTGCCGTCAGTTCAAGAAGCAGGACGTGCTCTGGGCCTCTGAAATCCAGGCCATTCGCGACTTCGGCTCGGAAACCGCCACCCAACAGGTGCAGACCGAGGTCGCCCGCAAGATGGCGCGGCTCAGGAATGACGCCGAGGCGACCTTTGAGTTTCACCTCTTCAATGGCATTCAGGGCGTGGTGAAGGACCCGAAGGATGGCGCCACGGTCATCAACTACTACACCGAGTTCGGCATCACGCCGGCCGCCGAGGTCGACTTCGATCTCGACAACCAGTCACCTGCCTCGGGCGCCCTACGCAAACGCTGCCAGGCGATGATCGAAAGCGTCGAGGACAGCCTTGGCGGATTAGCCGCTGGGCAGGTGCAGTTGCGTGCCGAATGCGGCTCGGCATTTTTCTCCGACCTCGTGGCCCACAAGGAGGTACGTGAGACCTATCTCAACACTGCCGCTGCCGCCGATCTGCGGGGCAGGGTAGGGGAAGAGGTCAGCTTCGGCGGCATCACCTTCCGTCGCTATCGGGGCGGGCTTGGCTTCGGCGTGCCGACCGACAAGGCGTATTTCTACCCGGAAGGTATCGAGGGTCTCTTCGAGATCTACTATGCTCCGGCCGACACTTTCGAGACAGTCAACACGCTCGGCCTGCCGCTTTATGCGCGCATGATCCCTGATCGCGACCGTGACGAATGGGTGCGCCTCGAGATCGAAAGCAACCCGCTGCCGATCTGCACCCGGCCGCAGGTGCTGCGGAGTGCAAGGCGTACCTGATGACGGTGGTTGCAGCTGCGATCGAGGCTCTCTTTGCTGATCCAAACCTCTCAGTCGAGTTCTGGCATCGTGATGGTGAGGGGAGCTTCACGAGGGGAAGGGGCATCCTGCGCAGGCCTGATGAGATCACGGAGTTTGGGTCGGCGCGGCTCTTGTCTGAAACCACCCGGATTGATGTTCGGGTGGCGGATATTCCGGACCCTCGACCACAGGAACAGATCTTGATCGGCGAGGAAACCTTCCTGATCCAGGGCGAACCGCAGCGTGACCGCGAGCGGCTGATCTGGACGATTGAGCTGACCCCTGCATGAAGCTTGGCCTCGACATCACACCGGACTTCGTTGCCGTGATGGCAGCCGAGGTCAAGGCGGGTGAAAAGGCCGTCAGCGCCGCGATGCGCGAAGCTGGCACGGATCTGAAGTCTGCTTGGCGCGGGCAGATCACGCATGCGGGTCTGGGGAGACGGCTTGCGAACTCGATCCGGAGCCAGACCTATCCCAAATCTGGCGAAAGCCTGAAAGCAGCAGCGCTTGTCTGGTCGAAGGCGCCGGTGGTCGTCGGCGCGCATGACACTGGCCCTCTGATCCGCTCAAAGGACGGCTTCTGGCTGGCGATCCCGACGGAGGCGGCAGGACGCGGGTTGCGGGGTGGAAGGATCACGCCTGGCGAATGGGAACGGCGACGGGGCTTGCGGCTGCGCTTTGTTTACCGCCGTCTAGGCTCGAGCTTATTGGTTGCTGACGGGAGGCTCAACAGTCGCGGCCTCGGCGTGGCCTCGCGCTCGAAGACTGGGCGCGGACGTACCACTGTGCCGATCTTCCTGCTGGTGCCACAGGTCAGGTTGCCGAAGCGGCTGAATCTCGACCGTGATGCTGAACGGGCGCAGGCGACGGTGCCGAGGTTGATTGTGGGGAATTGGGTGGATGTCAAATTCTGACATGGACGAAGGCTAACAATCCCTCCCTCGCTTGATTGGCGGAAACTGCAAGGTTACCTTCCTCGAAGATCTTGTTTGTTTTCTCCGGAGTATGTCATGTCTGTCAGACCATACCTTCTTTCCGCTTTGATGGTCACGCCACTACCGGCACTGGCGCAGGAGGGAAACCTGGCGCTCGAACTCACCGAGATCGAACGCCAGATCACTGAAGTGGAAGCCGAGGCATCAAGATATGATGGCGGCCTCATCGTCGGGTTGATCGACGCCCGGAAAGAAGCGCTTCTTCTGGCGCGAACACTGATCCAGAACCGCATGCTAGCGGAGGAGGGCAAGGCGACAATTGAGGTAGTCGTGCCGGCAATTCAGCCCGACCCGAGCCGTGCAGAGCAAATTCTGGGCGAGATGGCGGCTGCCCAAGCACGCATCAAGGAAGCTGAAAAGGAAGCTGCAAACGCCGGCGGGCTAATCCAGGCTCTCGCGCTCAGTCGCGTGGAAACGGAAAAGTTGACACTGGCCCAATTGCAGATGGGATATCTTCAGGCTCGCTATGGCATAGCCTTCCCCATTGCGCAGGTTCAGGCTCCGGAAGCTGCAGACCGAACCCCCGCTGCGGCAGAGCCGGTTGACGATCCCGTCGAAGCCGGACAAGGGGTGGCTTGGGCAGACCCCCGCTTTCCGGAAATTGACTACACTCTTCAGCCTTTCGAACAAGCGCACCAAGAAGGCCACAAGATCTCAGGTTGGTGGACGATCCAGACAAAAAGCGCGGCTGTCGATGACAGCCCGCAGATCACGGCGGTGAACTATTCGGAGTACGAGCCGAACAATTTCATGGGATTCACCGCCTTGATCGGACGCTGCATGGAGGGTGAAACGGCGCTGATCTTCGTTCAGGAAGACTTCCTGATGAATGACTTTCGGCGGAATTCCTTCGAGATGACCATCAGGATCGACGACGAACCGGCCCGACAGGCGCGATGGAGTAGTCTGACAAGCAACAAGGGAGCCGGCCTCTTCGGTCGCGACGCGGAAGCCTTCATCCGAACGATCTACGACGCCGACCAAATGTTCCTGCGTCTCGTGGAATCGAATGGCCAACGCCACGACGCGGTTTTCGACCTGTCCGGTGGGCAAGATGCCTTCGAGGAAGTCGCTGCGGCCTGCGGATGGACCACACTGTCGCTCTCCACAGACGACTACCGTGCGATCCAGACCTTGCTCAACGCGGGCGGTTTCGATGCCGGCACGCCCGATGGTCAGTGGGGCCCTGCATCCCAAAGGGCGATGCGCTCCTATCAGTCGTCTGTCGGGTTGCCGGAAACAGGCGCGCCAGACAGGGCGACCCTTCAAAGCCTCGGCTTCGACAGCTTAAACCACTAGCCGCTTTAGGCTACTCTTGCCGTGGTTCTTGTGACCGCGCACTATTGACTGGCGGTCCAGGACAGTATGCCCACCCCACGCGAAACTATCCTCGCCGCGCTGCACGCGCGGCTCGCGTCGTTGCCCGCAACCGCTCTGCGTGGCGAGGTGCTGCCCGAACGCGTGCCTGCCGATGGCCTGCTGATCCTGCGCGACGGTGATCCGGGGGAGCCGGAGGTCACGCTTTCGCCGCTCGCTTACCACTACCAGCATCGCGCCGAGATCGAGGCGGTTGTGCATGGCACCGACCGCGACGCGGCCTTCGACACGCTGTCCGCCGGTATTGGGACAGCGCTCGCTGACGACCGAACGCTCGGTGGTCTTTGCGATTGGATTGAGGCGGAAGCGCCGCAGCCTGTCGACCTACCGGTCGAAGGCGCAACCAGCCTGAAAGCCGCCGTGATCCCGGTGGTACTGCACTATTCATTGGCCGATCCGCTCGGCTGATCCCGAAAATCTGAGGAGTTGAAACATGGCACGAGCCCAAGGGGCGCGGGCGCTAATGGCGCTTGCGTTCGAAACGACTTATGGCACGCCACCAGCGAGCGGTTTCTCAAAGATGCCCTTTGCCAGCACCACGCTGGGGGCGGAGCAACCGTTGCAGACTTCGGAGCTCCTGGGTTATGGCCGGGATCCGCAGGCACCGATCAAGGACGCGGTGACGGCGGACGGTGACGTGGTGATCCCGATCGATGCCGAGGCCTTCGGCTTCTGGCTGAAGGCTGCGTTCAGCACTCCCACGACGACTGGAACTGAAGCACCCTATACCCATGAATTCCGCTCCGGAAACTGGGCGCTGCCGAGCTTCTCGGTCGAAACTGGAATGCCGGAGGTGCCGCGCTATGCGATGTATTCCGGCTGCATGGTGGACAGCCTCAACTGGCAGATGGCCCGCTCCGGGTTGCTGACCGCGACGGCCAGTATCGTGGCGCAGGGCGAGGCCATCGCCACGAACAGCGCGGTAGGGACCCCCGCCAATATAGTGCTGAACCGCTTTGGCCATTTCAACGGAGCCATCACGCGGAACGGCGCGAACATCGGTAACGTTGTCTCTGCCGACCTTACTTATGCCAACAATCTCGACCGGATTGAGACGATCCGGGCGGATGGTAAGATCGACGGTGCGGACCCGTCTATTGCGGCGCTGACAGGAAATATTGTCGTGCGTTTCGCCGATCAGACGCTTGTGACCCAGGCCATCAACGGGGAGGCCTGCGAGCTGGAATTCTCCTACGCGCTGCCAACGGGCGAAAGCCTCACCGTCACCGCGCATGCCGTTTATCTGCCACGCCCCCGGATCGAAATCTCCGGTCCACAAGGTGTGCAGGCCACCTTTGACTGGCAGGCGGCGAGTGACCTGGTGGTGGGCCGCATGTGTACCGTCACACTGACCAACGACCGCGAGGATTACTGATGCTACGATTGAACCTATCCACCGAGCCGCATTGGCTTGATCTTGGCCATGGCGTTCGCCTGCTGGTAGAGCCCCTGACCACGGCCATCATGCTGGCTGCGCGCAGCGATCCGGCGATCGTCGCCGCCGCAACCGATGCTGAAACCAGCGCCTCCAACGACGACCTGGCCCGTATCGTGGCCAAAGCTGTCGCGCGCATCGTCGTGAAGGATTGGGACGGCGTCGGAGACGAGGACGGGAAACCGTTGCCGCTGACCCCAGCAGGCATCGACGCGCTGCTCGAGCTCTGGCCCATCTTCGAGGCCTTCCAGACGAAATACATCGCGGGCGCGCTAATACTGGATGCGGAAAAAAACGCCTGACCGCTCTTGCCGACTGGGAATTCGGCGGGGGCGGTGACTATTGTGCGGCTTGTTCGGGGGCATGCCCTGACTGCCCCCGCACTAATCACGCGCCGCAAACCTTCGAGGGCTGGCAGATCTGGGATCTGGTCCAGCGCCTAGGTGGCCAGATGCGGGTGGCTGGCGGTGTGAGTAGCAGTGCAGTTGTCGGCTGGGAGATGGGAGCTGCCCTGCAACTTGGCATCGCCCTCGGGCTTTCGCCACTCACTATCGCGGAACTTTTACCGCCCATCGAGGCGGTGATGGTGCGCAAAACCAACGAAGAAATCGAGCAAAGCAATGGCTGAGAAGAGGGTATCCGTCCGGCTCTCCGCGACCGGCGGCCGACAGGTGCGCGCCGAGCTTGAAGGAGTCGGAGAGGCAGGCAAGCGCGGGTTTGGGCGTCTGTCGTGCGAGATGGAACAGGCCAACGCCCGTATGGCGGCCTTTGCTCGCCGGGCTCGGATTGCGGCAACGGCCGCCGCTGCCGCGCTCAGTGCCGCCGTCGTGTCGATGACCCGCTCGACCGTTGCTGCCGCCAACGAGATCAGCCAGCTGAGCCAGGTGGCCAATGCCGCCCCGGAAGTATTCCAGCGCTGGTCTTCGGCATCTGCCACAGTCGGTATCGAGCAAGAGAAGCTGGCGGATATCCTGAAGGACGTGAACGACCGGGTCGGCGACTTCCTGCAGACGGGCGGCGGCCCCATGGCGGATTTCTTCGAGAACATCGCGCCACGGGTTGGCGTGACGGCCGACCAGTTCGCACGGCTTTCGGGGCCGGAAGCCCTGCAGCTCTATGTCGACAGTCTCGAACGCGCGGGCGTCAGCCAACAGGAAATGACCTTCTATCTCGAGGCCATGGCCTCGGACACCACGCGGCTCATCCCGCTCCTGCAAAACGGCGGCGCGGAAATGACGCGCCTTGGGGCGCAGGCGCAGGCACTGGGCGCGGTGCTTGATGCCGATGCGATTGCAGCCATGCGTCGCTCAGAGCTGGCGCTGGTCAGCATCGGCCAGGTGTTTACGGGCGTGCGCAACCGGATTGCCGTGGCGCTTGCCCCGTCACTGGAGACGGTGGCCAATGCTTTTGTCGCACTGGCCTCATCCACCAGCCCAATCAGCCGGGCGTTTGATGCTGTGCTGGTCAACCTTGACCGGTTGGCGATCTACGCCGGGACGTTCGCCACCTTCCTTGCCGGTCGTTGGGTGGCCGCGATGGCCGCGGCAGCCTTCTCGATGCGCGGGTTGGCAACGACGCTGGTGGTTCTCAAAGGTGCGCTTATCCGCACTGGCATCGGCGCGTTGATCGTTGGTGCGGGAGAGCTCGTGTACTGGTTCACGCGACTGGCGTCCGGTGCAGGCAGTTTTGGCGAGGCGATGCGCCTTCTGAAGGATGTCGGTGTCGAGGTGTGGGACCGGATCAAGATGGGGGCTGCGGCTGCCGGAGCACGCGCCACGGCGATGTTTTATGACCTGAAAGCCGATGCGGCCACCGGCATGGCGGGCGCGATCGAGAGCGTCATCGCCTTTGGCAACACGACCGCGAATACCTTCGAGGGCGCGCTCTTGGCCGTCCGCGAAATCTGGTCCCGCCTGCCAGCTGTGATCGGGGATCTCATTTACGCGGCGGCAAACCGCATGCTCGACGGAATTGAGGCCATGCTGAATGGCGCGATCGCTCGCATTGATGCCTTTACGGGCAAGATCCGCGATGCGCTGGCGGCTGTGGGCATCGAGACGTCCTTCGGCGAAATCGGTGAGATCAGTCTTGGTGATATCGAAAACCCTTTCGCGGGGGCATCATCAGATGCAGGCAGCGCCGCCGCCGAGGCATTCCGGCGTGCTTTTGAGGACAATCCTCTCACGGCGCCTGATCTGGGCTTGGATGGGATCGCTGCAGACGCTCTAGCGACCGCCAATACTTACCGACAGGCCGCCACCGACCTTGCGGCCGGAGCAACGGCCCCGCTCACCAGCTGGGCTGCTTTGCGCGATGCTGTTGCAGGCACCGGCGAGGACGGCGCTGCCGCCCTTGATGACGCCTCCGCCTCCGCGGACCGTCTGGCGGGTGCTATGGCACAGGCCGGAGATGCTGTGGGCGGCGGCGGGTCTGGTGGTGGCGCGGCCGAAAAGATCGTGACCGGCTGGCGTGCCGTCTCAGACGCCCTGAATTCTTATGCCACGGACGCGCTCAATTGGGGCAAAGGTCTCGGCGAAACCCTGTCCAGTGCCTTCTCTGGCGCCGAAAGCGCCTTCCGCAGCTTTGTGGAAACCGGCAAGCTCGACTTCAAGGGCCTCGTGCGCTCGATTCTGGCGGATTTGGCCGTGTTGGCATTCAAGAATGCGGTGCTGGGACCCATTGCCAACGCACTCTCAGGCGCTTTTGGCGGTGGCGGCACTGTTGCAGCAGCTGTCTCGCACGCTGGCGGAATGGTTGGGATTTCTGGCTATACACGCGCCGTACCCGCGGCGGTTTTTGCCGGTGCGCCACGCATGCATGGCGGTGGCACCGTGGGGCCGGCTGGCTCCTGGGCAGGGTTGCGGCCCGATGAAGTGCCCACCATCCTGCAGCGTGGCGAGCGGGTTTTGTCACGGGCTGAGGTCGCGCGTGGCGCAGGTAGCACCACCCCTGTGGCCATAAATCTCAATGTGGACGCGCGCGGCGCGCAAATGGGCGTGGCCGAGCAGATCGCGGCGGTGATGCGCGGCTCCCAGCCTGAATTTGAGCGCATTGCGGTGGCAGCCGTCGGCAATGCCATGCGCCGGGGACGAATGGCATGAGCATCATTGTGGAACTGCCGCGCACCTGGGTGGCCGGCATTGAGCGACGGCTCGTGACTGCCACCAGCCAGACGCAGTCGCCGTTCACCGGGACGACGGAAGTCCAGGACTGGGGCGGAGAATGGTGGGAATATGATATCGAATTTGCCGCGCAAGCCGGACCGCTTGCGCGCTCGGTCTCTGCCGCGTTCACGGCCCTTGGCTCAGGACGGGGCCTGCTGCTGTTTGCCGATCCCTCCATTGAACCCAAGACCCTTGCGCAACCGGTCACGCTGGCGGCAGCCATCACAGGCGGCAATGTCGTACAAACGCAGGGCTGGCCGCCGGGACTGCCCGCTGTGGCTTCTGGCGACTTTGTCACCATCGGCACCGCGCGCGAGACGCGGCTGCACCAGATCGCCTTTGATGTCACATCGGACATCAATGGCCTGGCGACGCTGACGCTCTTTCCGGCCATTCGCAGTGCGCTGCCCGCCAATACGCAACTGGAAGTGAACAGACCGCAAGTGCTGCTCCGCCCCATGGGTTCGGTGCCAACGCGCATAGAACGCGCGGCGCGTCACCGCTTCACCCTGTCAGCCCGCGAGGCGCTATGAGCCGTGATATGACACCTTCTGTGGCCGCGGCGCTCGACTGTGCTGATCTGCAGCCTGCCATCTTTTTTGAGGGGGCGTTCCCGTCCGGCATGGTGCGGATCTGGACCGGTCCGGGTCCAATCGACTGGGACGGCAAGACCTGGACAGGCGTCGGCGTGCTTCTTGGACTTGGGGCTCTGGAAGAAACCTCCGATGTTGTGGCCTCTGGCACGACGGTCTCGCTCTCGGGCGTGCCACTGGATCTGGTGGGGCTTGCGATTGAGGAAGCGCGCCAGGGTCAGGCGGGGCGCATCTGGTTGGCGCTACTCACGGAGGAGCGGACAGTCATCGCTGATCCCGTGCAGGCCTTTACCGGCCGTCTTGATGTGCCGGAACTGCAAGAGGACGGGCAGAGCTGCCGGATCACGATCAGCTATGAAAGCCGGCTCATTGATCTGAGTGTCCCGCGTACCTGGCGCTATACCCATGAAAGCCAGCAAGTCCTGCATCCGGGCGATCGTGGTTTTGAGCATGTCACGGCCATCCAGGATCAGGAAATCACCTGGGGGCGCGGCTAATGAAACAGAACAGCGTTACCATCCGCATGGCCACCCGCGTGCCCCATTGGGAGCAGGTCCTGGCGGACGCCATAGCACGCGCACGAACCCAGCCCTTTGTCTGGGGCCAGCACGACTGCGCGACCTGGGCCTTTGATCTGTACCGCGACCTCACGAATGGCCCGGATCATGCCGCACTTTGGCGCGGGCGGTATCGCACAGCGATCGGCTGCGGGCGGGTGATGCGCCGGCTTGGCTGGGCAAGCCTTGAAGAAGGCGGGCGCGCCTTGTTGGACGACCCGCTTGATGATGTGCGCCTTGCACAGCGCGGCGATCTGATTTTGGGCGGTGAGCCTGAAGCCTTTGGCATCGTCATCGGCGCCAAGGCCGCTTTTGTCGCGCCTGAGGGTCTGGTGCGTCTACCCCTTGCAACCTGCCGTCTCGCCTGGAGGACGTGATCTATGCCACCAGTGGTTTTAGGTGCTGTCGCCCTCGGAGGTGCTGCCATTGCAGCAGGCGGTGTGGCCGCGGCATTTGCGGCGACGGGTCTGGTTGGCTTTGCAGCCCAGTTCGGGGCGTCGATGCTCTTATCAGCTGCAGCACAGGCCTTGATGCCCACGCCAGGCCTGGGCCAGATGGAAATGAAGGCCCGTACGGTGACGGTGCGCGAGCCGGTGATGCCCCGCGAAATGGTCTACGGCCGCACGCGCAAGGGCGGTGTGATTGTCTTCCTGCATTCCACAGGGGCAAAAGACAAAGACCTGCATCTCGTGATCGTCTTGGCGGCACACCGCATCAAATCAATCGACGCGATCTATTTTGAGGGAGAAGAGGCGATTGATGCCTCAGGGGTGGCCCAGGGCCGATGGGCAGGCAAGGTTGCCGTTGAAAAGCGCCTCGGCACTGAAGACCAGACAGCCTTTGCCGGTCTCATTGCGGCAGCCCCCGAACATTGGTCGGATGCCCACCGCCTTGCGGGTTGTGCTGCGATCTATCTGCGGCTCACCTATGATGCGGATGCCTTTCCAGGCGGCATTCCCAACATCACCGTGGATCTCGAGGGCAAGGCTGACATCTTCGATCCACGGACGGGTACGGAAGGTTACACGGACAATGCGGCCCTCTGTGTGGCCGATTACATGGCCCATCCAACCTATGGGATCGGGGCTGTTATCGGGGGTGCCGACGGGATCGAACCGGACAGTCTGATCGAGGCGGCCAATATCTGCGATGAAGCAGTGCCACTGGCCGCAGGTGGATCTGAGCCGCGCTATACTTGTAATGGCGTGGTCTCGCTCTCGGAAACGCCCAAGACCATTATCGAGGCCATGCTGACGGCGATGGCAGGCCGCTGCATCTGGCAGGCGGGCCAATGGCGGATGCGGGCGGGGGCCTACCGGGTGCCGGAGACAGTGATCACGGCAGATGACCTGCGCGAGGGCGGGATGACCCTGACCACGCGGCAAAGCCGGGCGTCGAATTTTAATGCGGTGCGCGGCCAGTTCGTGAGCCCCGAGAACAGCTGGCAGCCTGATGACTTCCCTGCCTATGCCAGTGAGGTCTACCGGCTCGAGGACAATGGCGAGCGGGTCTGGCGGGATATCTCGCTGCCGTTCACGATCTCCGCCTCCATGGCGCAGCGGCTTGCTAAGATCACGCTTGAGCGCGCGCGCCGGCAAATGAGCCTGAAACTGGCGGGCAAGCTGAAGGCCTGGCGCGTGGCGGCCGGCGAGACAACATATGTGCACTATGCACGTTGGGGGTTCGGCGGCGCGGCTCTGCCTGAGGGCAAGCCCTTTGAGGTTGAAGCGGTACGACTGGATCTAAGCCAAGTTGGACCGGGCCCGCGTCTGGCACCAGAACTCCTTCTGCGGGAAACCTCTCCGCTCATCTACGACTGGGACGCCTCCGAGGAACAGATTTATGCGGCCGCGCCGCGCACGACGCTGCCCTCAGCCTTTGACATCGCGCCACCGGGTGCGCCGCAGATCACCGAAGAGCTTTACGTCACACGCGATGGCTCGGCGGTCAAAGTGCTGGCCCGTATCGCCTGGGAGCCCGCGGCCTCGGGCTTTGTGGACACCTATCAGGTAGAGACCCGCCGGGATGGGGGTGACTGGCTGGATCGGGGTCGCACCTCTGGCACGGTGATGGAATTGCGCGACATCCAGCCGGGGCAATGGGCCGTGCGGATCAAGGCCATCTCGGTGCTGGGGGTCTCATCGATCTGGCGTGAGGGGACTTTGGAGATCGTGGGCCTGACGGCACCACCGGCAGCCCTGACGGGGCTGACGATCCAGTCCGCGGGCGGTCTTGCCGTGCTGAAATGGCAGCGTTCCGTTGATGTGGATGTCCGTGTGGGCGGCAATGTCATTATAAGGCACAGCAAGGAAATGGCGGCCACCTGGGCGAACTCCACGCTGATGGACCGGGTCTCGGGCGGCGAGGCCATTGCGGTCGTGCCGCTCAAGCCCGGGACCTATTTGCTGCGCGCGGAAGACAGCGAGGGGCGCATTGGTCCTGTCAGCACGGTGAGCACAAAGGGCGTGCAGATCCTGAGCTTTGCCCAGCTGAATACGCTGGCAGCCGAGCCAGGCTTCCCCGGCCTGAAAACCGGTCTGGTGGCGACTGCCGGTACGTTGAAGCTGCAAACCGGCACAGATGCGGCGGGTTCACCCGTCGTGCTGGCGGCCGAAGGTCTTTATCAGTTCGACGGCCTGCTCGACTTTGGTGGCCTGAAGCGCGTCCGCCTGCGCTCGGATATCCTGGTCGGGGCTTCGGCCCTGTCGGATTACATCGATGACCGCATGACGCCGATCGATGCCTGGGCTGACTTTGACGGCTCCGAGGGCGCGGATATCGACGTTGTGCTTGAGGTCCGGGAAACCGATGACGATCCGGCGGGTGCAAACCCCGTCTGGGGACCTTGGGGGCGGATCGACAACAGCGAGATCGAGGCCCATGCGGTAGAGGCACGGGCCTGGCTGAGAACCAGTGATCCGGCCTTTACGCCGATCGTCTCGGAATTGCGGCTGATAGCAGATGAGGTGGCCTAGTGTCCCAAGCACCCAGCTTTGTGATCATCAACGAAAACGGGGCGGCTGTGCGCGCCCAGATCAACCAGATTGTTGCCGCATTGCGCTCCACCAGTAGCGGTGGGGTGGAACCTGCGGCCACCGCGCCGGGCATGCTATGGCTCGATACCAGCACCACACCGCCAACGCTCAAGCTGCGCAATCTGGCCGATGCCACCTTTGAGCCGCTGCTCGACGGCGGCGAATACTGACCGACACCACGAAATGAACACGACCACGGGAGGGGCCCATGACCGAGCCGGGCTTTTTAGAATCGTTGAACAGCCTGTTTGGCGGGGCGGTGACCACGCTGATCGGCGCATTTACGGGGCGGCTGATGTATCACTCGGGTGAGGTCAAGCTGGGTCGGCGGCGGTTTTTTGGCAAGGAGCTCTTGTGGGAAATCCCCGTGGCCATCGGCATGGCCATCATTGGCGAGGCCATCGCAAGCCACTTTGATCTTGGCCAGCCGGTGCGCACGGGGCTTGTGGCCACGCTGGCATATTTGGGACCACGCGGTGCGGAGGCCCTGATGACAGCCTGGCTTTGCCGTAAGAAGTAAGCCACGCCCCACAAAACTGAACACAACCACGAACACACACATCCAGCGCTGCTCTTCGGGGCGGCGCTTTCCATTTGCATGGGAGAGCATCATGACACCTTTTGAGATTGCCCGCGGGTATATCGGCACCACCGAGGGCCCAGGTCCCGCAAACAACCCCGTCGTCATGGAGATGTACGCCTCGGTCGGCCACGATTGGGTCGAACACGACTCTGTTGCTTGGTGCGCCGCCTTCGTCGGACATTGTCTGGAGACGGCGGGCATTCGCTCGACGCGCAAGCTGACCGCGCGGTCCTATTTGGACTGGGGCGTTCCAGTGGAGATCACGGACGCGCAGCCCGGTGATATCGGGGTGATCCCGCGGGGCGCGTCCAGCTGGCAAGGGCATGTGTTCTTCATTGACCGCATTGAAGGTGCCTGGATTTGGGGTCTTGGCGGCAACCAGTCTGATGCGGTGAATGTGAAACGCTATCCGGTCTCGAAGCTCTTGGGTGTACGGCGGGCTGGCAATGTGGCGCCATCAGTGACGATGTCCGTCAAGGCAGTGCAGGCCCGCTTGCAGGATCTCGGGTACCACGAGGTCGGCAGTATCGACGGGGTGATCGGCGCACGCACCCGTGCTGCAATCCTGGCATTCCGCGATGACGCGGCCCTGCCGCTAGTGCCCATCATTGATGTGGCGCTGGAAGAGGCTCTGAAATTGGCGACCCCGCGCCAAGTTGCGCCGGAACGGGCTTCTGGCCTGCCAGAGAACAGCCGCATCGTAACGGCGGCGAATGCGCAAATAAGCCTCGGAGTTCTGGGGGCTGCCGGAACGCTCGGGGCACAGATCGCGCCGGCCTTGGCCGACGCAGAAGAGGCGCAGGATCTGGCGGCGCGGATGTTTGCACTCTTTGGGATGGATAGCGGGCTGGCCGCTGCACTCCCCTGGATCGGCATGGCGGTGTTTGTCGGTGTCATCCTCTATGCGCTAAAGGCGCGCTCCGCCCGTATTGAAGACCATCAGACAGGGCGCACACCATGATCGGCGTTGTCCGCGCACTCCTGACAGGTCTAGGCAGGCGGGCTGTCTTTTACGGCGCGCTGGCTTTGGCGCTCCTCACCGCCCTCTGGATCGCCGTCCGCCAGGGCCGCCAAGCCGCAGCGGCGAACTTTGCCATCCGCCGTGCCGATGCGCGCGTCAGATCCATGCAAACCTCAAAGGACATCCGCCATGACGTGCAAAACGCTGACCGCGCTGATCTTGAGCGCCGGGCTGACCGCTGGATGCGCGATTGATCCAGTTGTCATGTATGAGGATTGCGACTGGGCAGAGCCTATCCGCCTGTCCCGTCAGGATGTCCTGAGTGACGTGACGCTTGCGCAGATCGTGGCACATAACGAGATCGGCGCGCGGCTGTGCGGGTGGCGCTCATGACGACCACCACTGTCACGGAAGGCCCGGCCGTGCTGATCGGCTACGCATGGCGGCTGCAGATTGAGGCGGAAGCACCAGTCTTTGCCGAGGGCGCAAGTTATGCAGGGCAAATCCGTGAGCGCCCAAACGCGGCGGAGGTCTTGGCCACGCTCACCAGCGCCGATCACGGGATCATGCGTATCAGCGATACCGTGCTGGAACTGGCTTTGCGCCCGGAGCAAACAGCGGGTCTCGCGCCCGGGCGTGTTGTGCTTGACCTCGTGCGCACCGACCTCACGCCCGATCTGCATCTGGGCTTTCTCTTGGAACTGCCGGTCATCCTGCCGGTGACGCGCGGGCTTGCCCCATGAGTGCTGCCGTCTCGCAAACAGGACCCATCACAATCACCGCCCCCATCAAGGTCCGTGTGCTCACAGGGCCGTTGCGCATCCGCCTTGGCGGCCAGCCTGGCCCGGAGGGCAAGGTCGGTCCCCCCGGTGACAAAGGTGATCAGGGCGATCCCGGCATCACCATCCTGCCCACCAACACCCCAATCAACGGAGGCTTCTTCTGATGGCCAATACGATCCAATTCAAACGCCGCCAGGCCGGTAATGCCGGCGCGCCCGCCGCGCTCAAATCCGGCGAGGTGGCCCACAACGAGGTGGATGACACGCTCTATATCGGCAAAGGCGATGATGGCGCAGGCAATGCCACAGCCATCGTGCCGCTTGCCGGCTCAGGCGGGTTTGTCGCGCGGGTGGGCAGCCAAACGATCAGCGGCGCGAAAACATTCTCGATTGTGCCCAAGTCGAGCCAGGACGCCAGCGGCAGCACCGATCTTGTGCGCAAGTCGCAGTTCGATGCGGGGCTTGCGGGCAAGGCGGCCGCTACCCATGGTCATGCGATCTCCGAGGTCAGCGGGCTGCAGGCTGTTCTTGATGGGAAAGCTGCTGATGGGCACGGCCATGGCATTGCCGATGTCACGGGGTTGCAGTCGGCGTTGAACGCAAAAGCGCCCCTGACTTCACCGGCACTTACGGGCACGCCTACCGCGCCAACGGCAACAGGCGGGACAAATACAACCCAGCTGGCCACCACGGCCTTTGTGCAAACCGCACTGGCAGGCTTTGGTGCAGGGGATATGCTCAAATCCGCCTATGACGCGGATAACGACGGCAAGGTCGACGCGGCTGAGGTGGCAGACAGTGTGCCCTGGGCAGGTGTCACCGGCAAACCCGCCACCTTTGCGCCTGCGGTGCACAGCCATACGATCTCTCAGATCACCGGCCTTCAGGCAGCGATTGACGGGAAAGCCGCACTAGCCTCACCTGCCTTGACCGGCACGCCAAGCGCACCCACGGCATCCAGCGGCACCAATACAACCCAGATCGCGAGCACCGCTTTTGTCCAAGCGGCCATCGCCGCACTGATTGATGCTGCCCCCGGCGCGCTGAACACCTTGAATGAGTTGGCCGCTGCCTTGGGCGATGATCCAAACTTCGCAAGCACCGTGACCAATGGGCTGGCCGGCAAACTGGCCGCAAGTTCCAACCTCGCAGACCTGCCCAATAAGGGCACCGCGCGGTCCAATCTGGGGCTCGGCTCGCTTGCAACGCAAGCGGCAAACGCAGTGGCCATCACCGGCGGAAGCATTACCGGCATCGCGCTTGATGGCGGCACGTTCTGATCCGCTTTGATCCTTCCCTCACATGAGGCTGAACCGCAGGAGGTCCCATGGCCAGCACAATCCGTATGAAACGATCGGCAATCGCCACGAAGGTGCCAACCCCGGCTCAGCTGGATCTGGGCGAGCTTGCGATCAACACCCGCGACGGTAAGCTGTTTCTTAAACGCGTCGACGGCAGCGAGGAGATCATTGAGGTCGGCGCCCGTTGGGGCGCATTTACGGCCCATGCCGCGGGATCAAGCCTGACCTTCCGCTACAATGGTACCGACGTCATGACGCTCGATGGTTCTGGAAATTTGACCGTTCTGGGCGATGTCACCGCCTTTGGGAGCCTGTGATCCATGGCGCTTCCACTGACAGGTCCGATCTCGCTCAGCCAGATAAACACCGAGCTTGGTCGCGCCACTGGTACTACGATCTCGCTTGGGGACGCGGAGGTGCGCGGGCTGGCGGGCGTGGCCTCTGGTGCCATCGGGCTCGGCGCTCTGCGCGGTAAATCTGCCCAGTTCACACATACGATCACCAGCCATCAGCAAGAGCTGGACCTGCACACCTACCTGCAAGCGCAGGGCTGGGATGGCACGAGCAAGGTCGAGGTGACGGTGGGTGCCGGCATCTACATCTGGTCGGATAACATCACGATCCCGGCCCTCTACATGGGCGGGGCCTTCCCTGGCGGGCTGACGCTGGTCAATCGTGGTTTTATCATGGGGAAAGGTGGCGACGGAGGCTATCAGCTTGCCGACCGCACGAGTTATGTCGCGCCCACGTCAGGTGGTCCGGCGATTGGTCTGACCGGCCCGATCACCATTGATAATGCCACCGGGTATATTGGCGGCGGCGGTGGCGGAGGGGCTGCGGCAACCGGCAGCCCCCTCGCGATCCTGAATAGCCCATCGCACAGCCCCGGTGGCGGCGGTGCGGGTGGTGGGCGCGGCGGGGCCATGCCTTACGGCAATACATCAAGTCTTGTGATGGGTGCCTTTGGCCTCGGTGGTGCGATCGGCCAGCCGGGTTCAATGGCCACGAATTCGAACAACTGGGCCGGCGCAACCTTACCAAGCCATGGCGGAGCTGGTGGCGGGGGCGGCGCGGGTGCCACAGAAGGCGGCGGTATCTAGGAGGAAACGAGATGGGTGGAGGAAGCGGCAATTCTGGACCGTTCAAGATTGGCGGCATATCGGGTCAGGGAGGCGGACGTATTCTGCCTGGGACGGGCGGCGGTGTTGGGGAACTCATCCTGAGCGCGAACCGGATTGATGCAACAGCAACTTTGGCACCCGGCCAACCCGATTATCGACCGACCCCACCTTATGGGTCCACGTTCGATACGGTGTTTGCAGCGCCAGGCGGCGGGCCGGGGCAGCCCGGCAAAGGCGATGGGTTTGCGGTGTATGTCTCCGTGAATGCCAATGATGGCACGACAGCACCAGTCACGCCGACGTCTGGCGGCGGGGGTGGATGGGGCGCCGCAGGTGGCTCTGGAACGCAGTCCCTGGCGGACTTCACCGTTCAAAAAGGCGGTAATCTCGGCGCCGCCGGTGGCAAGGCTATTAAAACAAACGGGCATGCAGTGACTTGGCTGGCTGGTTCAAATCGCGCATATGGAGCAATCGGATGAAGACGTCCCTACAGTTCTTCAAAGATATGGGCGTCTGCGACGGCGCCTATGCCGTGCTTGAACGCGTGTTTGGGCAGGCGGGCGTGACCGAGTTTGACTATGCTCAAGGGTACGAAGTCATGCTGAGTATGATGGACCAGCTAGAGGTCGACGCCGCGCAAAGCGGTGAACCCGGCCATGACACCGCCCAGGGCTGGCTGCAGTGGTGCTACGAACTGCGCAGCCGCCCCGAGGCCATCATGTATTTCGGTGATCATATCGAGGAGAACCTATTCCGCACGGCGGACGGGCAGCTGCACGAGACTCTCGACGCTGCGCGCGATCATGATCGACGTCGTTACGCTGAATTGCGCCGCGATCATGCCGCGGCGCGGGTGATCAACGGGGTGCGGTTTGGCGAGGGCGGCGTAGAGACTTGGGAGGTGGTGGATCCAGCGCATGATGATCTGGCGGGCTTTGATGCCTTCATCTGGCATGACAGTACCACGGGGTTAAACCACCGGACCGACAGCGCGGCTGAGGCCGCCAGTTTTGATGCCGCGCAGGCGAAGGTCCTGGATGCGATTGATGCTGCAGAGCGCGCGGCGCGGATCGAGCGCAGGATTACAGACGAAAGTGGGGCGTTTGGGGCTTGGGTTGTGGCCGAGAATGGCAGTTCAACGCCGGATCCTGCAGGCGGCAGCTCGTCGTCTTCGTGATCGTGACGAGCTGGTTGACTAGCTGCTCGACGGCGGGTTTTGAAGCGAGTGGTTTGGCGGCAAGTCTGTCGGTCGCGGAATACAGCAGGGAGTTTTGTTTTGGCCTTGAACGGTCAAGCGCCACGTTCCGGAAATAGTGGCGAGGCGACAGTTTATGGTCCCGGTGGCACAGGGGGAAACGTCAATGCTGCTGGCGGCGCTGCACCGCGTTCATCTTACGGCGCAGGTGGCGGTGGGGGCGGGGATAATCCGTCAACCTACGACTCGTCCGGTGCGGGCGGGTTTGGCGGCTCGGCTGGGACTCGGCGCATCGGCTCAATCGAGGTTGTTTACGGTGCCGTGTTGGCAGTCAACATCGGTGCGCGTGGCCTTGGTTCCACTGCCGGATATCGCGGAGGCGACGGGGCGGCGGGATACGCACGCCTGACCTGGGACGAAAAATCCGCCCGCTTTACAGCGAGCGGCTCATTGGTTGTCGACTAGGAGGCGAGAAAATGCAGTTTCTAGAGATCGACGCGTTGACGGGATATTCGGCTGCACTGGATGCCCTGACTGAAGGCCAGCGCGCGGCACTGGTGGAAATCGTGTTTTGTTTCAGGCATGGCGTCTTATCGGCCACAGCTGTGTTTAGCGACGTTGAAACCCTGCGCGAAGTCACCGGTGAGGTCCCCGACGAGATTACGTCCGCCGTAACTCGGCGTTATGGCGTTGACCTCGAAAGCTTGGTTGACGGACGCGCCCGGTTCTACATCGATGGGGATAAACCGGAAACCGTGCTCCTTGGCTTCACCTATTCCGCCGTGGGGAAACTGGAAGAATGGAAACGATATCGACGGGACCCCGACAGCAAACAGCGCCTCCTGATCGATCGGTTCGATGCCGCGGGTGAAGTAAAATCTACCGGAGAGGTGGAAAGAGCTGGTGGTCCAGATCTATGGAAAGGGCCACTTGAGCTACCGGGAAAGGCCAAGCAGGCAGGGTTCCTGGTCATTTACCTCGCGAAAGAAACAAAGAATCAGAGCTACTTGCGCCTAATGAGCGGATAAATGCTTGGCTGCCTTGATGAAGCCACCTTCGAAAGCTGCTGTCAGCTTCGTCTGTGTGCGATCCTTTCTAAGTAAGAACCGTAATCATTTTTTCCGAATTGTTGCGCACGCGACTCAAGCTGGGCTGCATCTATCCAGCCCATCTCGAATGCGACCTCATCGGGGCTGCCCACTTGCTGGCCTTGGCGTTCGGTCAGGGTGCGCACGAAGTTGCCGGCATCTAGCAAGCTGGCGTGGGTGCCGGTATCTAGCCAGGCATAGCCGCGGCCCATTTTCTGCACGTTCAGCTGGCCGTCGTGCAGGTAGCTTTCCAAAAGCGTCGTAATTTCCAGCTCGCCCCGGGCCGAAGGGCGCACGGCGCGGGCGCGTTCGGGCGCCGCGTCATCGACAAAATAAAGCCCCGTCACGGCATAGTTCGAGGGCGGCGCAGACGGTTTTTCGATGATGCTTTTGACCGTGCCGTTGGCGTCAAAGTCCACCACGCCGTAGCGTTCCGGGTCTGACACGCGGTAGCCAAAGACCGTGGCGCCTGTGGTGGCTTTGTCTGCCTCTTGCAACAGGTTCGGCAGGCCGTGGCCAAAAAAGATGTTATCACCCAGCACCATGGCCGCCGGGCTGCCGGCCAGAAACTCCTCGGCCAGAATAAAGGCCTGCGCCAGCCCATCGGGGCTGGGCTGCACCTTATAGTGCAGCGCGATGCCCCATTGGCTGCCATCGCCCAAGGTGCGGATGAACTGCTCTTGGTCGTGGGGGGTGGTGATGATCATGATCTCGCGGATGCCCGCCAGCATCAGCACGGTTAACGGATAATACACCATTGGCTTGTCATAAATCGGCAGCAGCTGTTTCGACACACCCATGGTGATTGGGTAAAGCCGCGTGCCCGAGCCACCGGCCAGAATAATGCCTTTACGCTGTGTCATGTGGATACCCCTAACTCTGTTAAACATTCCTTCAGCCCTGCGCGCCAATCTGGGCGCGCCAAACCAAAAACGGAGGTGGTTGTGTTGCAATCAAGGCGGCTGTTCAGCGGCCGAGCGGCGGGCGTGGGATAGGCGCTGGTAGAAATCGCCTGCACGCGGGTGGGCCGGCCCGCCAGGCTGAATATCGCGCGGGCAAAGGCGCACCAGCTGGCATCGGGCGCGCCGCTAAAATGATAGGTGCCGGTTTTTTCCGGATCGGTTTGCAGTTGATCGGAAATCGCCAAACACGCCGCCGCAATGGCGCGCGCGGGCGTGGGGCCGCCGATTTGGTCATCAACCACGCTGATCTGGTCGCGGGTGTCAGACAGGCGCAGCATGGTTTTGACAAAGTTTGCACCATGGGCGGAAAACACCCAAGAGGTGCGCAAAATGGCATGGGTGCAGCTGCTGGCGCGAATGCTCTCTTCGCCCGCCCATTTGCTGCGGCCATAGGCATTGGCGGGCTGTGCCATATCACCGGGCGCCCAAGGGTGGTGGCCGGTGCCGGGAAACACATAATCGGTAGAGATATGCACCAAGGGAATATTCAGCGCAGCACAGGCCAGGGCCATTTCCGCCGGCGCCGCACCGTTGATGGCGGTGGCGAGCTCTGCCTCGTCTTCCGCCCGGTCAACGGCCGTGTAAGCGGCGGCATTGATCACCGCGCGGGGGCGGTGGGCCTGGATGGCGGCAGCGCAGGCGCCGGGCTGCGCCAGATCGGCCGCATCGCGCCCCAAGGCCAGCACCGGGGCCAAATGCTGCAGCTCGCGCGCCACCTGGCCCGTGCGGCCAAAGACCAACAGGCCGGTCATGGTGTGGCCCGGCCCAGCCGCTGGCCCACACCCTGCCGGTTCAACAGCGGGCGCCACCAGGCCTCGTTATCCAGATACCAGCGCACGGTGCGTTCCAGCCCCTCTTCCACCGTCACGCTGGGGCGCCAGCCCAGCTCGGTGCGGATGCGCGTGGGGTCGATGGCATAGCGCGCGTCATGGCCGGGGCGGTCGGCGACGAAGGTGATCAGATCGGCGTAAGCGCCCGTATCGCGCGGGCGCAACCGGTCGAGGATGGCGCAGATCGTGTGCACCAGCTGCAGGTTTGTGCACTCGTTCTCGCCGCCGATGTTATAGCTGCGCCCCAGCGCGCCCTTGGTGGCCACCAGCAGCAGCGCATCGGCGTGATCTTCGACGTAAAGCCAATCGCGGATATTGCTGCCATCGCCGTAAATCGGCAGCGCCCGCCCCGCCAGCGCGTTCAGAATAACCACCGGGATCAGCTTTTCTGGAAAGTGATAGGGGCCGTAATTATTCGAGCAATTGCTCAGCACCACGGGCAAGCCATAGGTCTCAAACCAGGCGCGCACCAGATGGTCTGACGCGGCTTTCGAGGCGGAATAGGGGCTGCGCGGGTCGTAGGCTGTGGCCTCGGTAAACTGCACGGCCGGGTCTGCGGGCAGCGAGCCAAACACCTCGTCTGTCGAGACGTGATGAAAGCGAAACCCATCAGGCCGCCCCGCCGCCTGCCAATATTTGCGCGCGGCCTCCAGCATGTTGAAGGTGCCGGTGATATTGGTGTCGATAAAATCGGCGGGCCCATCGATAGAGCGATCAACATGGGATTCAGCCGCCAGATGCAGCACGATATCGGGCTGGTGCGTGGCAAAGACTGCATCTAGCGCCGCGCGGTCGCGGATATCAGCCTGATGAAAGGCATAAAGCGGGCTCTCCGCCACCGGCGCCACATTGGCCAGATTGGCAGCATAGGTCAGCGCATCTAGGTTGACCACCTGATGCCCGCGCGCCACCGCCAGCCGCACCACGGCCGAGCCGATAAACCCCGCCCCCCCTGTGACCAGTAGCTTCATCTCTTATCCCTCAAAGGTGAATGGGCTGTTAAAGCTGGCCAGCAGAGGGGCTGCGGCGTCTTTCCCGCTCAGCACCGGCGCGCTGGTGAGGGGCCATTCGATGCCGATATCCGGGTCATCCCAGCGCAGCGCGCCCTCGGTTTCCGGGGCGTAATAATCGCTACATTTGTAGATAATCTCGCTGTCGGGCTCGAGCGTGGCAAAGCCATGGGCAAAGCCCACCGGAATATAAAGCTGCGCACCGTTTTCTGCGCTGAGCGTATAGCCCGCCCAGCGGCCATAAGTGGGGCTGCCGCGCCGAATATCGACCGCCACATCAAAAATGGCACCCCGCCCACAGCGCACCAACTTGGCCTGCCCAGCGGGAGGCGCCTGAAAATGCAGGCCCCGCACCGTGCCCACAGCCGCCGAGAGGGAGTGGTTGTCCTGGACGAACTCATCACCCATGCCCATCTCTGTATACACTCGACGGCTGTAAGTCTCGGAAAAGAACCCCCTGTGATCGCCAAATCTACGAGTTTTCAGAAGCTTAACGCCTGACAGCTTTGTTTCTGTGATGTCCACTTTTTATTCGACTTTCTGATTTTTTTGAACGCGTATTCGTACCGCCTGCTTCGGCTTACGCGCGATCGAGAAGTTCGAAATAAGCCTTCCCGATTTGGTCCCAGGTGTATTTGCGCTGCGCTATTTCGAGCATGTCAGCTCCGATCCGATCGGCATCCTCTGTGTCCAGATTGCGCAGCTGCTCAGCAAGCTCTGCTGCGGATTCAAAATAGCGCGCTTTGTTTTCGGTGCTGTGCCGGTTGAAATCGCAACCATGGGCCAAAATCGGCACGCCAAAATGCATCATCTCCACCAGAGACGGGTTGGTACCGCCGGCAGAATGGCCATGCAGATAGACCGAAGCTCGCGCGCGGAGGGCATAGAGCGCGCCAGGATCGTAGACTGGGTCTAACAGGAAGATGTCGGGGCTTGCGCTATACCGCGCTTTGAGGTCACGCCCGTAGTCGCTATTGTGCCAGTTGCCAACAAAGACGAGCGGAATGCCGAGCCCGTCCAGCGCCTCGAGAATGACATGAACGTTGTTCTCCGGCTCGATGCGGCACAGCGCCAACGCATAACGGTCTGGCAATCTCTCTGGTATCGTAGCGTCGCCCACTTCATGCAAAGCGTGGTCGCCACCATAGGCGATGACGTGGCAACTGCTGCCATAGTTATCGCGCACGTGGTCGGCGATGGCTTGGTTGTCGGCGACCACCTCGTGCGAGAAGCGCACCGCGGCCCATTCTGAGGCTCGCAAAACCATGCGCGCAAATGGCCGCCATTTTTCTCGCTTCCACTCTATCCCGTCGATATTGGTAATGATGCGCGCACGGCTGATGAGCCGTATCAGCGGCAAGGTCAGTGCCCCCGACACACCCAGGAGCAGAATACGGTCATGTCCGCTGCGGACGGCCTGCCATAGACTTATGGCGTCGTAGGGAATGCTCTGCACGCCATTGGCCCGCAAGCCGACATAGCGCAGATCAGCGTTTTCGAAATGCACGGGGTGTTCAGCGTTATCTTTCGCCGAGCACCAAACAGTCATTGCAGCGCGCTGATCGGTGCTTTTGTGATATCGAGCAAGGTTTTCCGCCAGGGTTTCAAATCCGCCGTAGCGCCCTGGCACGCCGACAGTTCCAAGAAGTGCGATTTTCATGAGGCTTTCTTTTCACCCAGTGTGTTGAGTACATCGCGCAATGCGGCAGCATAGGCATCGAAGGAGAAATCCTTCGCTCGCTTCCGTGCCGCCCGTGCCATCGCGTCATAGGTTTCTGGGTCATCTGCCATCTTCAGGACCGCCTCGCGGAGCGCGTCGCCATCGCGCGAGTCGATACAATATCCGTCAGTGCCATGTGTCACGATCTCGGCCGGGCCACCGATGGGCGGCGCGATGACCGGCAAGCCAAAGGTCATGGCTTCGACTATCGTCAGTCCGAAGGTCTCGACCCATTCGTTCACCCGGGAAAGGTTCAGAACGAGGTCCGCTCTGCTGTAGAAATTCGCAGGATCGTCTGTGCGCGGGTGGATGGTCACGTTAGCTGTATCGCTATGATGCCGAGCAAAGGCCGCCACATCGTCTTCTTCGGCGTTCAAAACCAGATCGAACGAGATATCGGTGCGTTTCTGCAACCCTTCGGCCAGCGCCATGAATTCTTCAATGCCTTTGTATCCCCGAAGCGATGCCAGCATCAGCACCCGAAACCGCTGTTGGTCTTGGCGGGGCAAATGTCCATCCGCGCGGGTCACCAAGGCCGCGCCGACGGGATTTGGTACGACCAGCGCGGGCGGTCCCTCGATCGGCAAACGTGCTCGATGATCGTTCGAGACGTAGAGCAGCAGGTCCGCAAAACGCCCCGCGCAGCCTGTCAGGAAACGGCGTAGGGGACCCGGCGTTATGGAGACCTCGTGCACATGCACGACAACACGCCGTCCTGTTCGCCGTCCCCAGAGCATGGCTGCAAATGGCAGCAGCGTGTTGACGAACACAACGGCATTACCCGGGATGTCGGTGGCCCTCGAAAGGGCACGGTAAAGCGCAATTTGGCTTACGAAGAAAGTGAACAGGGTTATCAGCCGATAGCGACTGCGGCGATACCAGTAGCGCCGCGTCCGCACGCCCGCTTCTTCAAGCACGCCGCGCCCCTGCGAGCCCACAAAGAGAAGCCCCTGTTCGGATGCATCAAGCGCATCCAATGTGGAGCGCAGCACCGTGGGACTGCCCGAGCGATCGTTCAGCAGGTGGCAAAAGACGATCACCCCCGCGCCTCTACAGCGGCCCGATAAGCGCTTTGAATCTCATCTGCAAATACGTCCCACCCATAGTGGTGTCTGGCAGCAAGAGAAATCTTTTCCGGATCATTGTCGCGCGATCCGGTTTCCGCGATAGCCTCGGCAAGGGCTTTCACATTTTGTGAAAATGTCCCGGTATCTGGTGCCAGGGTAATCCCCGGAAGGCTGTCTGCCATATCCGACAACTCGGCCGGCCCCTCGAACCCTACGACAGGCAGCCCGATGGCGAGCGCTTCGACCCATGCCAACCCGCCGGCTTCGGCGGACGGGAACAGGAATATGTCGTGATCGACATAATGTCGCATCAACTCTTGTCGGGACACCGCCGATATGAATGTGACCCGTTCGGATACGCCCAGACCCCTTGCGCGCTCGGCCAGGACCGCCTTGCAAGGGCCATCCCCGATAAGGGTTAGGGTGGCTTCGGGCAATTGCGCCAAGGCCTCCAAGGCAAGGTCAATGCCTTTGATCCAGTCCAACCTTCCACCGCTTACAAGGCGCAGGCCGCTGGTCGCTGACGTCCGACGAGCAGAAAGTCCGGTGATATCCAACCCCAGTTGGCTTTTGCGTCGCACATTGGCACGACCGTGCAGCCGCAGGCGATCATCTACCCAACTGCCGGCTGAATACACAACATCCGTCTTCCGCGTCGAAAGTGCCAACAAGGGATCGAGACGCCATGCCAGCCCCCGGAAGGCAGACTTGAGCGCGTTGCGGAGTTTGAGCTTTAGCGGCCAGTGTCTGAGCCGCCAGTTCCGTATTCGCTCATTGTGGTTAATCGGCCCCCAAACCGAGGGTTTGCCGAGGATCCAGCCCGTGCTGGGGATGCTGTCATTGTGGAAATTCAAGGTGTGAACTACATGAATGCGGTCTACCAGTCCGCGCTTTGATTTTAGAACGAAGGGCCATGTGGTTTGCCAAAGATATGAATATATTCCGTATCCGCGCGGCCCCTTTTTCCACCACGAAGCCCATCTAGGGAGGTCAAATCCAACAAGATGGACGTTCGGACAGGCAGCCTTGAACTCCGGACTGGCCCGAAGCTCGGCCACGTTGTTCCTGCGTGTGATCAGGACGACCCGCAGGTCGCGATTCAGACGTGCAAGCAGGCTGCGCGCGACATAGCCTTCGCTGTTACGCAGTCCGGTATCATAGGCTGCAATCACGACGCATTGTCGCAACATGGGGAGAGTCATGGGTTTTGTCAGTTTACTTTCCATCTAATGGATCGAAGCCACCGGCTTCCAGCCGGTCCGCTTCAGCGAATTTGTTCTGATCTTCCTCCCCGGAATCTGAAGCCCCCGAAGGGGTAAGGCTTCAGATTCCGGGGAGGAAGATCATGCGCTACTCGTCATCCGCGCACACGCGATTTTATCACAGATACCACGTCGTGTGGGCCACGAAATACCGGTTTAAAGTTCTGCAGGGGGCAATGCGTGAGCAGATCCGCGAAATCATCATCCTGACCTGAGAGGAAATCGGCGTCCATATCGTGAAGGGCGTTTTGGCGCGCGATCATGTCCACATGTTCCTGTCGATCCCGCCCAAGCTGTCTCTTTCCGAGGTCATGCAGCGCATCAAGGGCCGCTCATCCCGCCGCATCCAGATGGAGTTCCCCGACCTGCGCAAACGGTACTGGGGAAGGCGCTTTTGGGCGCGTGGGTATTTCTCTACGACCTCCGGCAACGTGACTGACGACGTGATCAGACAATACCTGGAATTACATTCCGCCAAGTGATGCCTCCGGCGTCAGCCGGTGGTCTTCACTGGTCATTGCGGTTTAGGCCATTCGTCCAGCGACCTGAAGCGGCGGGCCAGGCCTCCGCCGATGACGTGTCGATCCGGATCATGCCGCCTTCAAATCGAAGTTTGCGGCAGGGGCGCACCCGCGCTGAGTGCACCAAGACACTGCGCTGACGCATCGGCCCGGCAGCAAGCGAAAGCATCCGCTGAACCGGCGTTTTTCCCAGCGGCACATCCGGATCAAGCGCAACAGGACGGCCTAGGATCTGCGACGCTGACGTAATGACGAAATCCCTGATGGTCATGACGTGTAGTGTATTGCTTCGGGATCAGGCATCGTGGTCGCAACCTGCCCCTCCAGAAGCTGTGTCCAGGTTTCGAGCTGCCAATGCACCTGCTCGTACAAATCGTCTTGCCTCTCATAGAGCTTACAATAGTAGAACACCTGCGCCGACACATAGGCCCCGAAATATAGCGACATCCCGTCTTCATCCATGGTTCCGAGAGCCAATTGCCGCACTTGGCGCAGGATTTCGTCGGCAGGCAAGCGATCTACAAGGATTGCCTGCGAGACAAGGTAGTGGAACGGGTCGAAAAATTTTGCCCTGCGGCCGAAAAGCTCCCAGTCGATGATGCGTGCGCTGCCGTCGGGCGCGCGGAGAACGTTCCAGTGGGTGAAATCGCCATGCGCCTCGTAGCATTCCAGCGAGCGCGTCGCAGGAATCGTCGCGACGAATCTGTAGGCGGCATCTCGGGCTGCGGCGATCTTGGCGGCAGTGACCGGGTCTGGGTGCGAGCGGGCGGCTACATCTTGCGCCGTCCAATCGTCCACGAGCTCCGCAAAAGAGACTTCGGTGCGGCTACGCTCGAAGAGCAACTGGTGAACCCGTAATACTTCGGCTTGGTCGAGCGGCACGAAGCGGGCGCCACAGGCGCGCACATCTTCGACCGCTAGGGCGTCTTCGACCCAGTGGCATCGCGGCACCAGCGGGGCAAGGTCCTCATCTGCGGCAAGCGCCTCTAGGGTTGCGGCTTCGGTTTGTGCCAAGGCGCGTGTCTTGTCGTTGATCGGTACCTTGATGAACCAGGCCCTGTCCTTGTCCTTCGCAAAGACCACGACCTTTCGGTTTGGCCCCGGCGTGCCAAGAAAGATACCGAGCGCCTCGAACCGCGCGCGCAAAACTGCGTAGAGCGAGCCGTTGGAGATGCTGACCGTCACGCGCCGCGACGGCAGGTGAATGCCGAGCGCTCCGAGTATTTGTGCCGCGCGATAGATGATCCGGGCGCGTTGGCTCGCCTGCGGCCAGGTCTCCAGGTGCCAGGGCCGCCGGAAGCGTGTTTCAAGCAGCCAACGGTCCCGCGCGCGGCGTGGAAATAACCGGAAGGTCGTAAGCTGGCCGGGGGCGCCCCAAGGCCCAAACAAGGAGGGAAGATCAATCATCCGTCCAGAAACTCGTCCACGATGCGCCGCGCGATGATCTCGGGTGCGCCGGTATTGTCGACTTGGAAGGCACGGGGAAACAGTCTTGCAGCATGCCGGTAGGCCGCTACCTGCCGGGCGGTCTCTTCAGGTGGCACCTCCTGCTTGCGGGACTGGATAACTTCGGGCGGAGCGGTGATGATGACGACCAGACTGGGGCGGGGGGCAAGTTTCAACAGCGCCCGCATCCACCATCGAACCCGGCCCATCCGGTAACGCCGGGGGTCCACCAGAAGGTCGTGAATGAAGCGATCGAACAGGACAAGCGAGTTGCGGCGCTTGACCTTCGGTAGGCCCATGTTGAATTCAAACAGCATCAGCAAAACCTTGAGTAGTACCAGCCCGGCCCCATATTGCTGCCCTTCGTGTGGGTTCGTATTGACCGTCGGCGTTCCGGAGGGGCGGTACCGTTTCAAGTAGCCGGGCGCGAAATAGTAGCGCGCGAAATCAACCCCCCGCGCGGCCAGCCTGTCTTCCACCTGGCTCAGAAGCGTCGTCTTGCCGGCACCGTCGGGACCAAGAAATACAACTACTTTCGGAGGCTTGATCATGATGGGACTTTCCGGCGCAGCGTTTCGAGGATGTGCTGCGACACAGCGGTCAGGACCGTCTCTAGATCATCGCCGGAACTCGCATCGCGTTGTGGGAGATGCACCTGCAACACGGGCGCCAGCGAGGCCGTGTCGGTCGGCGCTGATCCAGAAAATGCAGCTGGCAGGACAACAGTCTCGCCGCGAAACCTGCGCCAGGTCAGGCTAACGAGGCCCATGTCGGTATTCGGGATAGCCAATAGGCTGGGAAACCCCGCTTTTTCGAGTAGGGACTGGAACCGCTTGGTGACTGCGGCACGCCGGGTGCCGTCGGCACCCGTTACCCGCAAGATACGGCCGGGAATGGTCGAGCGAACGAGGGTGAACCGAAGCTTTCTCCAGATGACACTCAGGATCCAGCCCGGCATGCCAGCGAGGCCGACACCCGCCGAGGCTGCACGCACACGCCAACGCGACCAGCGTGATATGTGGCCTCGGTTCAGATCGGCGTGTGATAGAGGCAGGCCAGTCGCATCAATGAACGCCTTGATCCGCTCAGGCGCGCAAGCCGCCGCAATCCGTTCGCTATCGCGCTCGCGCAAGTAACCTGCATAGAGCATCTTTTGCAGGAGTGTCGCTAGGCCGATAGCTTCGGCTTCGGAGAGCATCTCGTGCAATCCTTCAAATAAGGCGCGCCCCAGTGGGTCCGCCCCCGAGGCCGCCCATGTCGCGCCGTTGAAAAAATCGATTTTGACCGCGCGATGGGACCTGTCTTCGCCCCAACGTTGCACCAGACAGATCTGTGTCAGGTAACCAATGTCACCAGCCCCGGCGACGGTCCAACCCGCTTCAACCGCTCTTTCCGTGACCCGCAAAAGAGCCTGGCGTGAACTGCGACTGGGCACCAGCACGTCGACATCCCCGTCCTCGCGTGCGCGGTCATCCAGGCCACGCAGGACGAGGAAATCCATTTGCCCGTCAAGGGCTTCGCGCACAAGATCGGTGGCAGCTTGCTTGAATGACACGTTAACTCTCCAAAATGTCTTGGTAGGCAGCGACCAAGTCCAGGGCGGCAGCGTCCCAATTCAGCCGCGACTCGATCAATTGCCGCCCACGACGCGCCATCGCGGGCCAATCATCCTGATGGTCGAACGCTTTGCGCAGCGCCCGTTCGATGCCGAATGCGGTGGGTTCGCACATGATGAAGGCGCCGGTTTCGGCGAAATGGCTCGTGTCAGAGGTTCGCGAAATCACCATAGGCACGCCGCGGGCCAGCGCTTCCATCGCGCCTATGGAAAACACGTCGGTCTTCGACGGGTGCACGAAAAGATCGATGCTATCGAGGAAGGCAAGCTTGTCGTGGCCAAATTGCGGGCCCACGAGCTCGACACCGCTTGCGGCGTAGCGGCGCGACATGGCGTCGCCTTCGGCCGATGCCGGCCCGGCCAGGAGCAGCCGAGCAGGGTGATCAGCAGCAACCTTGGCAAAGGCGGCGCAGAGCGCCTCGAGGTTCTTTTCGCGCGAAATCCGGCCGATATAGCCGATGCGGAGATCGGCACTGGCCTTGTCTCGCGCGGGCGGCGGCGGGAAATCCGCAAGGTCCACGCCATTGGGGATGACGCGCATCGCCCTGGGCCGGATTCCTGCCAGAGCTTCAGTGCTTTCTTCCTCGGTCAAGGCCTGGATCAGCGCTGCCCGTTCCAAGTGGCGCTTCTGGATCAAGACGTGAAATAGTCGTTTCTGCAGACGGTTCCGCCAATTGTTGCGCGCCGGTGACAAGCCACCGTGAAGAGTCACGACATAAGGCGTGCCGGCCGCCTCGCAGACCCGCCCAACCCACAGGTTGAGCGGCGAATAGGTGCCGTGCAGATGCACGATGTCAGCCGCCTCGACTGCCTGCCGCACGGCGCCACGAAACGCCGGGCTCTGCTTCGAGTAGACCGTAACGTCAAAGCCGTCTCGCGCGATCACTTCGCCCTCCTGCGCGGCTGTCTGCGCCCAGCCCAGAACAGTGACCGAAGCCGCATGCCGGGCCGTATATTTGGCCAGACCCGCAATGACCTGGTTGACGCCATTGGCGCGATTCTTGTCGGCCTTGCCGCGGATGACATGCAGAATTTTCATGTGAGGCTGCGGCCTTGCCGTTTGCCAGTTCGGCCCATTTCGAGGTCAAGCCGAAGGATGAAGGCGAGACACATCCAGAAAAATAGTGCCGAGATATTTCCGAAGGTGAAAATCCAGGTTTCGAACAGGCCGTGGGTCATGGAAGAAAACACAACTGCGACCGGTAGAATGCTGAGGGGTGGAGCAGTTCGATGCTTAATTCTCCCCATGAGCCGGCGGATTGGGCCAAGTAGCAGCGCAATTGATGCAATAACGAAGGCAATGAAGAAAGGTATTCCCAATTCTTCCGGAATCGAGATAAGCGAGCTTCCTTTCTCTGTATCCCTGGCGAAGTCAGAAATGTCTTTAAAGTTCACAGGGTTGACGCCTATGCCATAACCAAGGATGGGCTGTTCCCAGATTGCAGCCAGATGGAGACTCCAAAGGAGTGAACGGGTTCCAAGTGCTCCAATCGAAACAGAGCTGTATTTTCCTGTGAAGAGGTCGAATATATCTGGGCTGAAATAGATCAGTGTGGCGGCGATCGAGATAAACAGGAGCAAGCGCACGGTAACTTGGCGTCTTGTGAGCACGAAGAACGCAATGGCAACGGCGAAGGCCAGCAAGGCGGCGCGCGACCGTGTGAGTGCGAGGATGCATATTGCAGCAAACAACACCAGCACCCATAGACTTCGCGTGCCAAAACCTCCCTGGCCCAAGTATGCCAGGCACAACGGAACAGTGAATACAATAATCATAAGCGCGAGGGAGTTGGAGTTTGAAAAACCGCCTCTGAAATTTCCCTGAAAGAATATCTGGGAGCTATTGAAGGCAACTCCAAACACGATACCAAGGGTTAGGGCAATTGTTACACCAACGGAAAGCGTTATTAGGATTCGCAGCTGATTGGCACTTGAAAAGGCTATTGCGTATGCGATCAGGAAGCAGGCCACCGCGATATTAAGCAAGGCGCGCTCAAGACTGACTTCAAGGTTTACAGACCATATGCAGGACAGCACTCCGAACCCGGAGATGCTGAGAAGTAAAAGGGATAACCTGCGGGCCGGCTTCTTGGTTGACGAAACCAAGAGCGCGATTGTTGCCGCGACAAGGAGGATGGGGAATCTGAGGATTGCCAGCGGCGCCAAACCGGAAATGATGTCGGAAAGTGGCACCAGCAAAAATGCTAGGACGATGGTTGCACTGAAAAAGGTCGGAAGAGCTATGCGCACGGGTTTGCCCGGTTAAATCCTGTTACAGCCTTTGGTGAGGGCTTTGCCACCATATTCATAGTTTCAGCACTTGAATACCCAAGGTCTTTTTAGTCTTAAATGCAAGAAGTGCGGACCACACAACGATCCCTACGGCAGCGGCCGATGCCGCGCCCACAGCACCCAAGCGCGGCGCTAGCAGAAGCGTAAGGCTGATGTTGAGTATAAGACCGAAGCTTTGAGCGGCTAATGCGTATCGTTCATTGTTGGTCATCGCCAGAAAGGTGGTTGTGGGGCCCAGAAATGCGCGAATGGATAGTGCGGCAGAAATGATGGCAAGGGGTTCCACGGCAAGCTCGACATACGCGCTCCCGAAGGCGAGTTGTACGATCGGGGCGCCTGCAAAGATCAGCGGGAGGGCGACGAAAATTGTGACAAGCCCCCCGACCCGGCGCGCCTTTAGGAAGATGCTTTTCAGTTGATCATGTGATCCGGCCTTGAAGGCCCGCGCGACGTGCGGAGCAAGGACTAGCTCGATAATGGCGGCTGCGAGGACCACCATCTGCGCACCCCTGTCGGCAATTTGGAAAGCGGCAACATCGGCTGTGGACGACAGGAAGCCCAGAAGAATAACGCCAGCTTGCGTTTGGAGAAAGGTCATAAGGGCAATGCCAGTAAATATCACACATGACTTCGCCCAAGCGGAGACCTGATATTCTGCGGCAACGTTACGCAGTGAATTCGAAACTGTCGCCTTAGTGAGATAGAGGCCAACGGCAGCGGCGATGACGTTGGCCACTATAAATGCAAGTATTGCAGTACGAACCGACAGTAAGCCGAATGTCACCAGCCCCGCAACCGCCAAAAGTTGCCCGAGCGGGACCAGCAGGAGGCCAGGGTATTGCGATTGAGCGCCATGGCCATAGCCACGAAGCGTACCGGACCAGACCGGGGAGAGCGCGACAATTGGAAGAGCAAGTAGGGCGGCGTGCAATGCCGTCCGCAACGACTGGTCATTGCTTGTAACTGCGAGCTGCATCACGAACCAAGCGCACAACATGATCGCAAGTGAACTGCAAAGCACCCAAGTCGTTGCGCTGTGTATCAGGCCTTTCAAGATACCCTTGGCGTCATTTTGCAGTGCGAATGCGACTTCCCTTGTCATCAGCTGCGATAGGCCACCCGTCAGCGTCAGCGCGGCAAGGTTGGTCAAGCTTATGACAAAAGCGTAAGTGCCAAAATCGTTTGGCCCCAGATTTCGAGCGAGCATTATCGAAATCGCCAGCGTCGCAGGGATTGAGATAAGCTTGATAATTCCAATGCCAAGCACGTCGCGAATAATTGGGGATCTGAGTCTGTTCAAAAGTTTCAAAGTGACAACCGCATATTCAAAAGGCATTAATATTTACTAGGCGGCTTGGTGTCCCGCGAGCCGTGCGTCGTTGTATGCAAAGCGCCAAAGCGACGCTGGTGATTGGGAAAGTCAGTCGGTCGTCGATACCACCTAGCATGTATTTTCCCAACGGCGCGCAGGTGGTCAACGCGCGTGTCGTCTATCGTTCGCTTGAGTTGAAATAGTTCGCATGGCTTCTGCCTTCTCTCACAGGACAGGGGAATCGCGTTTGGGCCTGAGGCGACGAGCTGAGCACTGAAAAGGGCTGTTGCGCCCCCTGAGCGCGACGAGAACACAAGTTTCGTTCTTTTTTTGTGCCTGTCCAGGCGTCGCCAATTTCCAAACGCGATAGCCCTGTGTTACAGGACTCAGTCCATACGAGATCTCATTTGGAGTGTTTTCCAATTACGCTGGGCTTGCCGTCCCGCTCCAATTCGTAAGTTAGCGTGTCGATCTCTGCCTTAAGCGCGTCGTATTCCGCCAGCTTGCGTTTCAGAAATCTGCCAGTGATCAGCGACTTTTCTTTGATCCCTTTTGGGGTCAGAACATAAGCGTATCGCCGCTTATCTTCTGCAGCCGTGAAATTCCCCAGCTTAACCAGCCCTTTTTCAATTAGCGCGTTCAGCACGTAGTGGATCCCACCCACACTGACCCCGACCGCTGCCGCCAGTTCACGCTGTGACATTTCAGGGTTTTCTTGCAGAAGGCGAAGCACGCGAAAATGCGTGTCCTCCTGCAGCTTGGTGCGCTTGCTGGTCATTTTGTGATTTTCGCAGGCTACCGCACAAGGACTGCCCGCTGGGCGCCTTGTTGGATGCAAAGGTGATGGTGAGAATAGTTTCCACATCTTTCAGTTTCGAGCGTTAGCAAATGCTGCGGACGGGAACAAGAGGGAATTCAGAGGTTCACGAGGTATTCGTCATATCGCGCGCGGTAGACGATCTGAGAGTTTGGCGCTCAGACGTAGGCGGAGTATTGCGTGGGTCGACGGCCGCGGCTGGAATTCATGCACACTTCCACACCGTAGCCCTTGCACTCTAGAAAGCTCATAACTGAACAACTTTGTCAGCACAAGGTCGCTTCATGATCATGGCTAGTCGAAGATCCCTTGCGTGGCTTGGCGATAGCTCCTCGACATACGACCACATGTCTCTTTGGGGTCAGTCACTTGGGCAAAGATTTCGGAAGCTCATCCCGAGCCGGGCCAATCACCCGAGTTGTCCGTCGATGCTCGGGTCTGACATTGCATCGTCGCCATCTTGCGCCGGTTGGGCTTGCTCCGCCGACGCGGTCCCGCTCAGCTCGCCCTTCCGCTCAGCTTGTTCCACCGCCTCTTCCATGCTGACCGTATTCAGCACCAGTTCGAACTGCTCGAGGATCTCTAACGCATGCCGCGCAACGTAGGACCGGACGGCCTCATTCTCCATCAGCTTTTTCAAGTATCCCTTGGCGACCACGAGGTTCAGCAGCTCAGACCCGTAGTTTTCCTCGGCATGTTTGTACTTTTCCTGCACCTGGCTCATTTCGCGCTCAAGCTTGACGATCTGTTCCAGCGGATCGCCTTTGGGCTGCTCCGGCTGCGGTGGCTTGTAGTCTGTGCGCTGTTCCGGCGGGGTCGCCTTCAGGAGAGCGTCCGCATGCGCGGCTGTGATCGTGTTTGCCGCGATCATCAGTTCCACCGCCTCAATCTGCCGAGCCGCTTTCATCTTGCGCAGGTGTCGAGTCACATCCGGCGTGAACTGGTGGTCCTGGAGCAGTTCCACCGCCTTGGGGCAGATGCCGTGCAGCAGGTTGATCCGGCTGTTGATCGTCGAGAGGTTCACGTTGAACGCGCGTGCAAGCCGTTCCTTGCTGACGCCCTTGTCAATGGCGCGGCGCAGCATGTAGTGCTCTTGCACCGTCGAAAGCCTGTTGATCCGGTGATTGTAGGTATAGGTCTCAAAATCCTTGGCGATCAAGCAGGGCGCCGTGTCCTGGCCCAGTTCCTTCAGCGCTAGCACCCGCAGATTGCCATCCAGCAGCAGAAACCCGGCCGCATCTTGGTCCGGCTTGATCACGGAAAGCGGTTCGATCAAACCGATTTCCCGGATCGAAGAAACGATCTGCTTGAACTTGCGCGTGGTCATCACACCGTCCGGAACCTTTTTCGATGGCATGAGCTCTTCGAGCGGGATCTGGAAGGTCTCAAGATCAAACCCGAGGGTCAGGTTCAACGGCGCCTTGGGATAGGGCGCGTCGCTGTCGTCCGCGTCAGGCTGAGGAAAGGCCCCGGGGTAAAGCGGCTTTACTGTGCTGAGATCATTCATGGGATGTTCCTTTTCGGGTTTCAGGCGGTTTCAATGCGGTCGGCGAGGTATTTCGGCAGGCTGTCAAGACCTTCGGCGCGCAACAGCGTCACGAAGTGCTCATCGGCAAAAAGGCGTTTCAGCCCTTGGACCACCAAGAGCAGCTGCTGATGCGCGTGATCGGCTTTCAGCATCAGCTTGTGCTGGCGTGCGACCTCGCGCTGGTAGGTCTTGACCAGTGAATGCGCCGAGTTCGGCAGCTTCGGGCGATCACCCCCGGTTTTCGGGCCCTTTTCGCGGCGCTTTTCGATCAGCCGCTTGGCATCCGTGATCTGGTGCCCTTTCAGTTGACCCGTCTTGTAGGCCTCTTCCAGCATGTCGCCGAGGTTCTCGTCGTCGTGCTTGGCGCGTGCGATTTCGAGGGCGGTCGTGAGCGGGATGGTCCCGTTTTGCACTGCCTCGATCAGGCGTTCCTCGCCCTTTTCCAGCAGGAAGACGATGTCGCGGACGTATTTTTCGGAAAGCCCAGTGCGCGCGATAATGTCGTCGATGCTGTAATCTCGCGCCAGTAAAAGTTCGATGTCGGCCAGGATCTCCAGCGGCCTGTGCCCGCGCCGGGCGATGTTTTCTGCCAGCGACATGATGAAGGCGTCTTCGTCGGTCACATTCACCACCAGCGCCGGGATGTGGCTTTCACCAAGGAGGCGAAAAGCGTTCAGTCGCCCTTCGCCGCAAACGAGCAAATAGGCGGGCGCCCCATCGGCACCCTCGCGCTCTGTCACGGTGATTGGCTTTTTCAGGCCAATGGAGCGGATATTTTCGACGATCTCTTCGAAGACCTTCATGTTGCGGTCCCGAGAATTCAGGACCTCGATCCTGTCGATGGGGACGAGCGTGACGCTCTCGGGTGTGTCAGTCATCATTGGGTTGGTTTCCTTTTTCGGCAAAATTATTCATGTTTTGTGCTTGCGGTGATTAGCATCATGCTGGCCCTCATCCCCACTTCCGGCGAATGCCGACCCGCTCAGCCATGCCGTAGAAAAAGCCGAGGTCCTCGAAGCGGAAGGCCTCGAAGGCGATGCCGGTGCGGTTGCAGAGCCGGATTTCCTGCCGGGGCAGATCGAGCCAAGGCAGCAGGTAGTAGTCGAGCTCCCCGCGGTTGTCGGGATCGAGCCGGACCGCCAGCGTGACGTCCGCTTGATAGCGCATTGGGTCAAACCGGATCCGCCACCGCAGCCGGCCGTCGCCCTGCGGCTGACAACGCGCCAGCACTAAGCTGACGACCATCTCATCGTTGATGGTCAGCAGGTCGGTCTTGGGATCTCGCTCCACTGTGCCGCCCACCTCGGCAATTGCCGCCTCAGTCCGCGCGATGATCTCCGGGTGCATCCCGCGCAGGCGCTTGTTGAGCGCAATGCGTTCCTGATCCCGATCCGATCGATAGCCAATCATCTCATAGGCCCGCGCCAGCGACCCGAACCGGTTTCGATAGGCTGAAGAGGACGGCATGCCCGGCGCTTGGTCGATCAGCACCCCGGAAAGCTGGCCGGCGTCCGCGTAGAGCCGTTTCAGGTGATCCAGCAGCTCCTCGTCAGAAAGGCGCGCCGACCGCGCTGTGATGATTTCCTGCGCGGTCAGGAAAAATTCCAGTGGCACAATCCCTTCAAAGGCACCTTCCTTACGCACCCACATATCGGGTGGGTTTTCCACATGCAGCTTCTTCAGCTTGAAGGAGGAGCGGTTGTAGACGTTGTTGCCGATGTATTTCTCGTTGGTCAGAACCGTGCGCACAGTGCCGGAATTCCATGGCCGGTCCAGATCAGTGGTCACGCCTTCCTCGTTCAGGCGGTCAGCGATTTCGCGGAAAGACAGATCTTCCTCGATCAGCCAGCGATACATCTTATTGACCCAGGCCACTTCCTCGTCGGGACCTGGCATCAAGATGACGCGGTCGGTCTGCAGCGATTTGTGCTCGCCGCGCTTCAACTCGCCCTTGATCTCGCCGCGCTCGTTCACGAGCACCCGGCGCAGCCCAAAGCCAGCGGCACCGCCTTGGCGGAAGCCCAACTCGATCAGACGACACTGACCTGCAAAGACCTTGACCGAAAGCTCCCGGCTGTATTCGCCGGCCATGGCGCGTTTCACGCCTTTGACGATGGTCGAGACCGGAGAGCCATCATTTTCGAACTGCTCGGCGCAATAGGCCACGTTGATGCCGGCGCGCTTGCAAATGTATTCGTAATAGGCGCTCTCGTCGGCATCCTGGAACCGGCCCCAGCGGCTGACGTCATAGACCAGGATCACGTTGAAGTCGGCTGCGCCGGATTCCACGTCTGCAATCAGCTGCTGCAGAGCCGCGCGCCCGCCGATGGAAAGGCCGCTCTTGCCGTCATCGGCATAGGTCTTGATGATCTCGATGCCGCGCTTGTCGGCATATTCGCGGATCTTGTCGGACTGGTTGTGGGTGGAATACTGCTGATGCTCTGTCGACATGCGCACATATTGCGCCGCCCGAAACTCGGTAATCTCGCCACTCCCGTCCAACTCAGCCTCCAATCCATCTTCAAGTCGGTCGGACGTTTGCTCGGGGCGCAAAACGTATCAAGCTGATAGTGCTGGATTATCCCATTATATCAATGTTCTGAGGGCGAGACGCGCCATGACCTTCATCAAAATATCACAAACCTTCCGGAAAAGCTGACTTGCATCTGTTCAAGTTCGAGCGATATGTGGAGCATAGAGTTTTAATGAGGTTGCAAGATGACATTCCACGATCGCGGCACAAGCTGGTTTTTGGCGCAGCTGAAACCGAATTGCGCCAACATCGCGGATAAGAACCTTAAGCGCCAAGGCTTCAAAACCTTCCTGCCACTGGAAGAGGAAACGCGCCAGCGGAACGGCAAATTCATCACCTCCATGCGACCGCTGTTTCCGGGCTACATCTTCGTGGCCTTCGATGTGGCCAGTGGGTTCTGGCGCACGGTGAACTCGACCTATGGCATCACGCGGCTGGTGAGCTTCGGCGAAGAGCCGACGGCTGTGCCTCTGGATCTGGTCTCGCAGCTGATGCTGCGCTGTGACGCGAAGGGCAAGTTGCTGCCGCCGAAGCTCCTGAAGCCGGGCGACCAGGTGACGCTGACCAAGGGGCCCTTTGCCAATTTCGTGGCCGAGGTCGAAAAGATCGCACCCGACCGGCGGGTCTGGGTCCTGATGGAGATCATGGGCGGACAGACCCGCGTTGCCGTCGGGGCAGACCAGCTGCGGTCCTTGTGAATTCGATAGATAACCGCAATCACAAATAATTCGTATCGGAAAATCTTCATGAAACCCGTTCGCAAAGCTGTATTTCCCGTTGCCGGTTTCGGCACCCGTTTCTTGCCGGCCACCAAGGCTATGCCGAAAGAGCTGCTGCCGATCGTCGATAAGCCGCTTATTCAATATGCGGCCGAAGAAGCCATTGCGGCGGGGATCGATACGCTGATTTTCGTGACGGGGCGCAACAAGCGGGCGATTGAGGATCATTTCGACAGCAATCAGGAACTGGAGGCCGCACTCCGGGCGACTTACTCGGAAGGTAGCGGGGGTTGCTTCCGTTGTAATTGTGATGCATGAAAAGCTCGAAATCGTTCATGCTTCGCTTTATAAACATCCAGGAGAATTGATGATCAAGGGCCCTACACCTATGCGAATTTTTATCTGGGCAGCGCTTTTTCCACTTTTGAGCGCCTGTGAGAGCCAATTGCCTGTGGCTGGTGATGGGTTGAGCAAGGCCGTGGTTGAGGTCTTGCCGGATGCCCGGGTTGTTTTGCTTGACGATCAAAACGTTCTTCAGTTCACCGCTGCGGCTGCCAGCGTTCCGCAAAGCGCCTCTGTTCCCGGTCGGTCGTCGTGGGTTTATCGCGTCGGCACAGGTGACGTTCTAAAGATCATCGTTTGGGGTGTGTCCGAGCTGAACGACCCGTCGCAATACATCGAAGGCGCGCCGGCTCCGGGCACTGTTGTGCAAGCAGATGGAACGGTATTCTTCCCCTATGTGGGCGCCGTTGAGGTTTCGGGCAAAACCGTCCCGGAAATCCGCGAAGCGCTGACCAAAGGTTTGAGCGAGTATTTCCCCGACCCCCAGGTCGAGGTGCGCGTGATAGAGTTTAACTCACAATCCGCGGTCATCTCTGGCGCCGTGGAAAATCCGGCCCGCTATCCGCTGAGTACAAACCCGACCCGTTTGTTGGACCTCGTGGCGCAGGCGCGCCTCGATCCTGCGCGGGCGGATACGGAGCGGGTGATCTTGCGTCGTAATGGTAAGACCTATCCAATCAACCTCGATGCATTTGTCAGATATGGCCGCGAGTCGTCGAACCCATTGGTTCTGGATGGCGACACCGTATTTGTTCCGGATCGCAAGCCAGATGAAGCCTTTGTCTTGGGTGAGATCAAAACTGCATCTTCGGTGAATATCTCCGAGCGTGACGTGAGTCTGACCCAGATCGTGAGCGAGGCGGGCGGTTTGAATATCCGTGGCGCCGATGCTCGCGGTATCTTTGTGTTCCGCCGTGATGGTGATGGTTTGACCGTGTTCCAGTTGGATGTTTCGAACCCGAGCGCCTATCTGATCGGCACGCGTTTCGCGATGCAGGCGCAAGACGTTGTATTTGTCACCACCGACCCGGTGTCGCGTTGGAACCGTCTGATTTCTGACCTGTTGCCGAGCTTGAGTCTCTATCAAAACGCGAGCAATATCTGATGTTTAAGTCGGTTCTGGTCGTCTGCACAGGGAACATCTGTCGATCGCCTGTGGGTGAACGTGCTCTAGCTGCGCTTTGCCCGCATTTGACCGTGACCTCTGCCGGGATCGGTGCGTTGGTTGGCAAGGGTGTCGACAAAGACGCGGCGGCGGTTGCGCGCGCGCACAACGTCAAAGTCGAGGGTCACGCGGCCCGTCAGATCAGCTCCGAAATTCTTGCGATGCACGATCTGGTTTTGGTGATGGGGCCAGAACATCGCCAATACATCCGCGAGAATTTCCCGCACGCGAGTGGCAAAACGATGATGTTCGACAAATGGGAGCGCGATGAAGGCATCGAAGACCCCTATCTTCAGAGCGTCGAATTTCATGAATTGGTATTTGCCGAGATCGATAAGTCGGCTCGGTCTTGGGCTAAACGGCTCGGCTAAAGTATTGGAGGCCGTTACGTGTCTAACAAAAATGACTATGACGACGAGATCGACCTGGCTGAAATTTTCCACGTGCTTTGGGCGCGCAAGCTGTTCATCGCGGCTTTTGTGGTCGGTTTTGTAATCATCGGGTTTTTATACGCAAAATCCCAGACGCCAATTTTCCAATCCACAGCTCTCGTTCAGCTAGAGGAACGGTCGAGCGGAGGGGACCTGCCGGCAGAGTTGCAGGCATTGATGGGCAGCGGCTCTGGTGGTCGCGCGGCGACCGAGATCGAGATCCTGAAATCCCGTAGCGTGGCGAGCGACGCGGTGCATGCCTTGGGGCTTCACATCGATGCCGCCCCGCGCGCGTTGCCTTTTTTGGGGAATATCTTCCGCCATCTTGGTGTGCCGCATTTCGGCACCTCGTGGCTCAAGGCCTATTCGTGGCAATCTGAGACCATTGAAGTCGGCGTGTTGCGGGTTCGGTCTGAATGGATCGGCGAAGAGATCGTTGTCGTCAAAACCGATGAGAGATCGTTTGACGTAGAATTGCCGGATGGATCCGCGCTTTCTGGTCAGGTTGGCACGCCTGTTGCGGGCGGCGAAGACTTTGCTTTGCGTGTGGATGCGCTGACGGGGCCTGTGGGGCGCGAATACATCGTGTCGAGCCGCGATCCGGTGCTGATTGCCACAGAATTGTCAGAAGATCTGGGCGTTGCCGAGGTTGGCCGTCAGTCGTCGATCCTGCGTCTGACGTATCGCCACCCCGACCGTGCAATGGCCTCGGGCGTGTTGGATGCTGTGATGGCGGCCTATGTGCGCCAGAACATTCAGCGCGGTGCCGCGTCTGCTGAAAAGAGCCTTCAGTTCATTCAGGACCGCCTGCCCGACGCAGAGGCGCAGGTTCAAGCGGCGCAATTGGCGCTCAATTCCTACCAGCGGTCTGTGTCTTCGGTCGATTTGACCTTTGAAACCCAGCAGGTTCTGTCGAGTGCCGCAAAGATTGAAACCCAGCTGAACGATCTGAAGATGCAGCAAGCGGAACTGGCATTGGATGTGACGCCGAACCACCCGAGCTACAAGCGTCTGGAAGAAAACCGCGTGATCCTTGAGGAGCGTCTGGCGGCTATTCGTGAGGAAACCCAAGGCTTGCCCGAGCAGCAGTTGGAAGTGTTCAATCTCAACCGTGATTTGCAGGTTGCGCAGGAAATTTATCAGTCACTGTTGCAACGTCGTCAGGAATTGCAGGTTGTTCGGGCCTCCACCATCGGGAACATCCGTGTGATTGATAACGCTCTGACCGAGCGTTTTGCGGTCGCGCCGCGCACCAAAATCATCGTCATGCTGGCGGCGGTTTTGGGCCTGATCACGGGTGTTGGCGCGATCCTCGTGCCGCGTATGCTGCGCCGGACGGTGGATGGGGTTGAGGATCTCGAAAACCTGGGGCTTTCGGTGTTTGCCTCTGTTGGGTTCTCGAAACTGGCAGACCAGTCGTCGAACAAGAATAAAACCATGTCCATTCTGGCGGTTGATCGACCCACTGACCTTTCGGTTGAGGCATTGCGGTCGCTGCGGACCTCGATGCACTTCGGGATGATTGACGCAAAATCGCAGTCGCTGGCGATTACCTCGCCTGAGCCTGGTGTTGGCAAGTCGTTCATCTGTGTCAACCTTGCTGCGGTGATGGCACAGGCTGGCACGCGGGTTGTGGTGATTGACGCAGACCTGCGGCGCGGCGTTTTGCGCAAGTATTTCAACTGTCCGCGAGATACGAATGGCCTGTCAGAAGTTCTGGCCGACGATGTGATGCTGGAAGATGTGATCCGTAAAGGTCCGATTGAGAACCTGTTTTACATCACCTCGGGGCACTATCCGCCAAACCCGTCGGAATTGCTGATGCGGCCCAAGTTTGAGCAGGTGATCAAGCAACTCTCGGAACAGTTTGATTTCGTCATCGTGGATGCGCCGCCGATTTTGGCCGTGACCGACCCTGTTATTTTGTCAAAATACGTTGGCGCGACGATGATTGCGGCGCGTCACAAGGTGACCGCGGCGCCCGAGCTTGAGGCCGCGATCCGTATATTTGAGGCGGGCGGCGGTAAGTTCATCGGTGCGATCCTGAACGGCTACAAGGCCGAGGCGTCGGGCAAGGGCGGCTATTACTATTACTACAACAAACGTTATGCCTATGATGACAAAGGCAGCAAGGAGTGATTGAATAACTGGCGGGTTTTGGTGCACGATGGTTCACGCGCCCGTGAGCGCATCTTTCGGTTAGTTCACTCTTGAGATGTTATGAAAATGTAACACTTGGGGGCGGAGGCCCCTCGCACTCAAAAGATATGCTGGCGATATTGGGCCGATTGGCCTACTCGGTCCACATTAACCTGAGACTCATTTATAACTTTGATAGGGGCTGACCTTGGTTCACCAAGCCATGTTGCATTTTGAATGGCACGAGTTTGTTTTGGCCGCGCTTGCGTTTGTGATTTGTGCTGCGGTTGTTTTGCTGCGTAAGCGGTTTCCGCGCCTCAGTGGGCGCACGGCGGACTTGCGTGCGGTGCAATCCATGCATACGCGGCTCACCCCACGTGTTGGGGGCGTTGCAATCTTCGGTGCACTGGGTCTGAGCGTGATCTTTGCGCCCGATTCAATCTCTGAGCGGTATGCCAATTTCGTTCTTGCGACCTCGCTGCTCTTCGTGGTGGGGCTGGCCGAGGACCTTGGGTTCCACATGTCACCACGCAGGCGCATGTTGGCTGCCATGGGCGCGAGTTTGCTGGCGATCTGGCTTTTGGGCGTTTGGCTTCCACGCGCCGGCATCCCTGGGTTTGACCTGCTGGTAGCGCACTGGGTGATCGGCGTTCCGCTGACCCTTCTGGTGACGGCAGGGATCGCAAATGGCTTCAATCTGATCGATGGGGTGAATGGCCTCGCGTCTATGACGGCTATCGCAGCAGCGATGGCTCTGAGCCAAATCGCGGAGCTGGCAGGATACGCCACGATGGTCCCCCTGACGATGATGGTTACCGCAGGGATATTCGGGTTCTTCCTCGTGAACTATCCCTTTGGTCTGATCTTCCTCGGCGATGCTGGGGCATACACCATCGGCTTTGTGCTGAGTTGGTTCGGAATAGCGGTTCTGCTCTATGCGCCTGATGTCTCGCCCTGGGCCATTTTGCTGACACTGTATTGGCCCGTGGCTGATACATTGCTGGCGATCTATCGGAGGTCTCGCAGAAACAAAGACGTTTCCGCCCCGGATCGGTTGCATGTGCATCAAATGGTGATGCGCGCACTGGAAATATGCATCCTCGGCCGAAACCGCCGTCAAATTGCAAACCCGCTCACCACGCTGGTGCTGTCGCCCTTCGTTATCGCTCCACCAATTGCGGGTGTGCTGCTGTGGAACCAAAATCAGAACGCGTTTCTGGCCGTTATGGTCTTTGGGGTGCTGTTCTTTGCGAGTTATGCGGCAGCGCCCGGTCTGATCCGCCGGTTCCGCCGATAATCGCGGGACCGCCTGATGTCTGAACCTCGTAGGCGTAACATTACACTTGGGCGGAGGGGATCAGCTCCTCGGTTCCAGCTTTGATCCGGGCCAAGACGTCGGCTGCACTATTCAGATCAGCCATGTCCTCCTCGATCGCCTTAAGGCGGAGGTATTCGTCTTTGGGGATGGTCACCGTTTTGATCATGGTCTTAATTGTCGAAAACGGCAGAACCTGTTGTTCAGGTCCGCGCTTCGGCTTGCCCAGCCGCGCGCGCTCTACGACCGCGGCGCGGTTCATCTGTTTCGCCAAGACTGTCGAGTGCTACTGGTTTTTTACCAGGGAATTCGACCATCAGCTTTAAGCTCGGAGGGTGCCAAGTTCGTCACAAGATTCCCGTGCTAAAGTCAGCTTGAAAGTGCTCCAGCACATTGCCGCGTTGGGAACTTCGCGTGCCTTCATTTCGGCGGGCGTCGGAGGCTGTTAGGGAGCCTGCTGCGTTATGATCGAGGGGCTCAACGAGAGGGTCGATGCTCTGCCGCATCGTCGGCGCCGGCTTGATGACGGGACCTTTTGACCACCGCGCTTATGGCCATCCCTGAGACGGGTGCCAAAATGTAGGCGCGACCCATCACGTTGATACAGAAGCGTTTTTTTAAGGTCTGGGGTGGAACCCGGCAAGAGCGATTCGACCTTATCCCATCTTCTGATCTTCGTGGCTCGGATATTCACGCGGCCTCGCGGGTGTAGGATGTGACGATGCCGCCAAGCTGGCGCTTGCGCTGAATTGGGCCGTCACAGGTTGGCTGAAAATCGACCTGAAGCACATTGTTGCCGATGTCCCGTCCGCGATGTGGTCGCTCGACGTTGTAGTGTCGCACCCAGGTCCGCAGGATGTAATCGAGCTGGGAGCGGCTGAAGCAGACGAAGAAATTGAGGCATTCGCGCTTGATGGTGCCAATGAACGATTCCGCGAAGGCGTTTGCGTCTGGTGCTCTGTGCGGGATCTGGATGACCTGAGCGGCCTCCGACGCCCAGACAGTATCGAAGCTGGAGCTGAATTTGGTGTCGGCATCGCGGATCAGGAACTCCGGCGTGATGCCTTGTTTTTCGCACCACATCAGAGCGTTGCGAGCCTGCTGGGTCACCCCAGCCGAGTTCGGGGCATAGGTCGGTGCGCTGCAGAAGACGCGGCGGCTGCCGAGATGGATGAACACCAGCACATAAGCCGTCCTTGGCCCGCGGAGCGTAAACACGGTCTTCGAGAAGAAGTCGCAGGCAACCATGGTTTCCATATGCGCGCGGATGAACGTGGCCCAGGGCAGGGCGGGCTTCTTCTTGCGCTTTTCCGGGCTCGGGTGAATGCCCGCATCGTTCAGGATGCGTTTGACCGAGTTGGCACCGGCATAAAGCCCGAGCTTTTTCAGCTCGCCCGCGATCCGCTTGTAGCCCCAAAGAAGGTTTTCTGATCCGATGCGGATGACAACATCGCGCAGCTCTTGCGTCAAACGCGGTCGCCCTAGCGCTTTGAAGGGGCGGCCACCACGCATCTGGGCGAGCCAGCGCTTGTAAGTTGCGGGCTTGGCGACTTCCATCAGCCCGTCGATCTCGTGACCGAACTCCTCTCCAATGCGCAGCAGCTCGGCCTTTTCTGCGGGCGACAGAATGATCCTGTCGGTGGGGATGCGAGCGCGCAAAATCGCGATCTGTGCCTTCAGCAGTCTCAGCTGCGCATTGTGCCGCGGCATGAAGAACTGGCTCAGGAAGACCAGAAGCAGAGAGAGGGTCGAATTCATCTTGCCGGGCTCCCCTGCGGCGTTTAAAAAAAATGCCGCTATGTCAAGGTGATGGGGCTTGCTTACATTTTGGCACCCCGCTCAGGGAAGCAAAAAACGCCGGGGCCAGCTGATCGCCGCCAGCAAGCCAGGGCAGGGGACCTGTCTAGGTCTTTGTCAGCATGAAGAGCCACGCGAATGCGACCTGGAAAGCCGCAGAGCAGCGCAATGATACCTCTCCCCCAAGATAATTGAGCACATTTGGCTGCCAGAGCTACCTGGACCGAATGGCTCACGCACACAAACTCGCATCAATTATTTCAATGGGTTAGGGCGAGAGAGAGTTGTGTGCCAGAACCGCTCCCTCCGCCATATCACCACCTAGTGTACTGAGTTGGGTCGAAGGCATAGTCGCTTTGATATTCCGTTCCCACAGGTGTTCCCACATCCGTTGCTTGACTGAATGGATGGTTCAATTCAGATCAGATGTATTTCCTGTAATGGGCTTACGCTGTTTGTCGCGACTGATTTTGCTGTGACTGCGCAAGGTGGTCGAAACATCTGTGCGCCAAGGTTCTGAAAGGTGGCGGCCAATTCTGTCAGAGACGCACACTGTTTCACCGCAGGGCCAGCTGCGGTGAGGCTTTTGGGAATTGGCGTTTTGTCGAATATGCCCCTGAAGGGAATGACGGGCATTGCGCACGGGGCCCAAATGCTTAACGCAGCTTTGTGATGCCCGTCACATCCACCAGATACATCTGCCGCGTCCCTTCATGCACGGAATCAATGCAGACATGGGTGTTGTCATGGCTCCAGCGTGGGTGAAGGTCGCAACGGTTGTGTTTTCCTAAATCCGGCGGTGTATAGAACGATCCAAGATCATGCCCCGTCCCTGTCTTTGTATCGAACAGAAACAGGATGCGTTCGTTTGTGTTTGCGTCCGGATAGGTGTCAGACAGTATCCAACGGCCATCGCGGGAATAGGTCATATGCCCGTTTTCGGTCAGGATGCCCGGCCCGATGATATCCACGATGCCGGTTGTGTCATGGTACAGGTGATAGTGGATCGCCCCGTCATGCGGCCCCCAGACAATCACTTCGTCATCCGATTTCCACATCGGATGTGAAATCTGGTATTCGGATTTCTCGTAATCGAAGGTGCCCACCGCATTAAGGTCAAAATCATCCGCAAGTTGCGGCAATGGGTGATCCGAGCATTCCAACAAGCGCAAATCCGTGCCGTCCCCGTTCACGGTGTAAAGACGATGCAGGAAACATGTCTCGTCTTCGACGCGTTCAGTCCAGCGGTGGATGAACAGGAACCGGCTGCCCGATGGGTTGGCCTCAAGATGTGTGATCCAGTGAATGGCCTTGTCCATCGACGGGGTTGGCTGATGCGCCTTAAGCTGCGCAAGGCTGAGGATCAACCGATAGTCACCCGATGCGATGTCCATCCGGTAAATGCCGTCATCGGCGGGGGCAAGATCCAGATCCGGCTCGGCCTGTGTGGCCGGATAGCCGATGGTTTTATGCGTCACCATGAACCGCGAATAATTCACGCAAAGCGCATAATCCCCGTTCGGTGCCAGCACATAGACCGGCAAGGGCAGGGTCCGGGTTGTCCCACTGTCAAGATCAACCAAAGTTGAACAGAAATCGGGGTAGGGCGTGTCGCGCGTGGCGCCGTCCCACCGTGCGTTGTGGATGATTTGGTTGTGATCACCCACCCATTGCAGCTGGCTTCCCATTTGCCAGTTCCATGTGCTTGTCTGCCCGACCTCGTGAAACTGATCACTGTCGGTCAGGTCAAAGTAACCCACAATTGCAGTCTCTTGCCCGGAGATGTCACCCGTGAACCGATCGACCCGCTGCCCCAGCAACCGCTTGTCATCCCGGTCAAAGTTCGACTTGTTGTAATAGCCAAAGAAATGGTGTGCGCTGGCATCACCAACGCGGCGGATAGGGGCGTAAGAGGACATACCGTGCTTTCAAAATTAACGGGGAAGTTTCCTGCCCGCTTGGGCGGACAGGATGGTCTTGGGGGGGGGGTTATTCAGTGAAGGTAATCGACGTGGTTGCCAATTCGTTCAGATCCTCATCCGTGACGGCAAGGTTGAAATCACCGGCGGCGACCAGTTTCTTTGACACAAAACGGCCATAGGACCAGGTTGTCGTCCAATTGCCGTCTGCGTCCGCAACAGGTTGCGGCTCAAGTGCATAGCCGATTTCTGCGGTCACGCCGTCTGCTGTGGTAAACAGCAACAGGACCGCTGAATCTGCGGAAAATCCGGTGCCGGAAATCTCCATCACACCTTTTTTGTCCAAAGCTGCGGGGCCTTGGGTTGTCAGCTCTTGTGCGGTCAGTGCCGACGACATGGCAAGAAGGCAGGCGATTGTCGTGCAGGTCAGGTTACGGATCATTTTATAGTCTCCCTTTGGTTATTATTAGCTGTCGAGCATGTGAGAATTGCGACGGTGCTGCACCACACCCTGATACAGCGCGATGGCGCAGAGGATCAAAAGCACGATGCAGATCGGGCGCGTTACAAGTTGCAGAAGGAACGTTGGAACATCGCCACTGACCAGCGCCAGCGACCGGGCCAATTCCCCCTCGGCCAAGGTTCCAAGCACAAGTCCCAGCACCAGCGGCGCGCGGGGCACAGCGAAGTAGTTAAAGCCAAAACCGATCACCCCCACGGCCAGCATGATCAGGATGTCATCCACTGAACTGCGGATGGAATAGGCACCGATTACGGCAAAGGCCAGAATGCAGGGGGCAAGGATTTCGCGCGGCACCATAATGACCTTGGCACAGTAGCGTGCGAAAATCAGACCGACCGGCACAAACAGGATGTTTGCCAGCAGCAAGCTAAGGATAAAGCCATAGGTAATGTCGGCGTTCACTGTGAACAGGTCTGCGCCCGGACGCAGCCCGTGGATCATCAACCCACCAAGCAGAACCGCCGTGACCGGGTTGCCCGGAATGCCCAGCGTCAAAAGTGGGATCAAAGTGCCACCCGTAACAGCGTTATTCGCTGTTTCGCTGGCGATCACCCCATCCGGCGAGCCTTTGCCGAATTCCTCTTTCGTTTTTGACGCACGTTTGGCGGCGTCATAGGATAGGAACCCGCCGACACTGCACCCAACTCCGGGGATGATCCCGACGATAATGCCAATCAATGACGACCGAAGGACATTGGCTTTGCGTGCCAGCACCTCACCCAAATATGAAAATGGTCCGCGGCTTCCGGCGATATCCGCCTGTGGAACCACATTGGTCTTTTTGCTGATCATCGAAATCACTTCGGGGATCGAATACAACCCGATCAACGACACGACCATGGGAATGCCGTCATAAAGCGAAGGCAACCCAAACGTAAAACGTAGCTCGCCCGTCAGGGGGTGCGATCCAATGGTGCTTAGCAACAGCCCCATTGCACCAGCCATCAACCCCTTGGACATGGCACCCGCCGACAGGGACGCAATCACCGTGATGCCAAACACCGCCAGCAGGAAATACTCGGGCGACCCAAACCGAAGCGAAAACTCGGCCAGAGGCGGCGCCAGCAAAAGCAGGGCGATGACGCTTAGGATGCCGCCGAAGCTGGACCCGAAGGTCGCCAGCGCCAGCGCCCGGGTGGTTTCACCACGTTGCGACATCGGGTGGCCGTCCAAAAGGGTGGCCACCGCCGCAGGTGTGCCGGGAATATTCAGGATGATCGCGCTGATTGACCCGCTATAGGTCGAGGCAAGATAAATCCCGCCCAACATCGCCAACCCCGCTTCGGGCGGCATTGAGAAGGTCAGTGGGATCAACAGCGCCACGCCCATTGTGCTGGTCAGTCCGGGCAGTGACCCGATCACCACGCCGCCGATGACGCCAATGGTCACGGCGAACAAAGCCATCGGCGTCAAAAGCGCATCAAGTCCGAGAAGAAGGTTTTCAAACATTTGGTTGTCTCTGCGCAGGTTCAGAATGAAATCATGGCTTCGGGTGGATAGACGCCGAGAAACCAGAAAAACAGGAAATGCAGCAGGCCCGTTAGGCCAAGTGCGACAGGAAGGATGACCTGTGGGCGGCGGGCGCCCAAAATCAGCATCATCAGGATAAGAAACAGCGCGGTTGCAATCGAAAACCCAACAACAAGCATCGCACCAGTATAGGTCAGAATGCTGAGTGCGACTTTTGCAAAGCCAATCAGCTCGGCGTTGTCGGCTGGCTCGTCTGGTTCGGCCGGCACTTTCAGCCTTTGTACCCCAAGCGATGCGGCAAGCGCCGCGATGAAAAGCGCAAGCAATTGCGGAAAATAAGAGGATGCCGCCTGATAGCTGAAGCTGACGGCCAGCACGGAAAGGGCCGCGACAATCGCCAGAGCGCAAAACAGGATATCTTTGTTGCGGTTGGTCATCATGGTCACGGCCCCCAATCTGTTTATTTCAGCAAGTCGACATAATTGCCGATGCCTGCTTCGGCCGAGGACAAGTAATCCCCAAAATCAGCCGCATTCATATAGGTCAGCGGCAGGCCCAGACGTTCAATGTGGGCGATGAACTCGGGGTCGTTGACCACATTCTTGAACGCCTCTTCCAGCACGGCTTTCTGCTCTGGTGCCATGCCTTTTGGAACGGCCACACCGCGCATGGATGCGCCGATGTTCTGAACGTCAGCGCCCGAAGCTTCGGCAATTGTCGGCACATCAGGCAGATAGGGGTAACGCGCGTCGGCAAAGACAGCCAAGGCCCGAAGGCGGCCCTCTTTTACCTGTCCGGTGGCCGAACTTGCGGATGGAACGGACGCATCAACCTGGCTGCCTAGGGTGGCGGTAATTGCTGGACCGGATCCGTTGAACGGGACAAAATTCACGTCAATGCCAAGCGCATCTTCGGCGACCACCAGTTGCAACTGATTGTTCGACTGCGGCCCATCCCCACCAACGGTCACGCCGCCGGGGTTGGCCTTGGCAGCTTCGGCAAATTCAGCAAACGTCTGATAGGGGCTGTCTGCGGGAACGGTCAGCACGACTGGATCCAGCTGGATGTTTCCGATGGGTTCGAAATCCGACATCTCGAATGGCACATTGTCGCGCAGCATCTTCACCAAAAAGATGGATGGGATGTTGATAAAGCCGATTGTGTAGCCATCGTTTTTGGCCCGTGCGAGGGCGGAAAACCCAACCTGGCCGCCTGCACCGGGTTTGTTGCGAATGATAAGGCGCTGGCCAAGGTGCTTGTCCATATAGTTGGCAATGATCCGGGCGGCTGTATCCGTACCACCACCGGGTGAATAGGCAACGATCATGCTGACGGGCTTCTTGGGATAATCCTCGGCGATTGCAAAGGTGGTGCTGGCAACCGCCATTGCAGCCCCCAGAGCGATTGATTTCATTGCGGCAAACATCGGCTTCCTCCTGTTGAGAGACACATTTTTGATATAATGTTCCTTAATGCATACAATCAGAAACATTTTGAGAATTCAACATTTTTGTATTATCTAGGTTCGAACCAGTTCCCGGCGGAGCCACATCCCCCCGGTAAGTGCCTTAAAAAACTGAAAGGACACAAAATTTCCATTGTAACCGATAACCCGGATGTGCCGCTGGCAGAGCAGGTGTATCGCCTGCTTTTGGAAGATATCCGTGAAGGACAGTTTCATCCCGGCGAGCGAATCAAGGAAGCGTCGATCGCAAAACGATTGGGGATCAGCCGCACGCCGGTCCGCGAGGCCATCCGCCGGTTGCAATCAGAAGGCCGCGTTACGATTGAACCGCAGCGCGGCGCGGTTGTGGCCGAACTGGACCGGATGGAGATATCCGAACTTTACCTTCTGCGCCAACAGCTAGAAGGCATCGCGGCGCGCTTTGCAGCCCAGCATGCCTCGGATATGGAAATTGAACAGATGGAGGTCATTCTTGACCGTGTGCATGGTGAAGATGCGGATATACGCACGCTGAACCAAGTCAACTGGGATCTGCATCACGCCATTTTTTATGCGGCCAAGAACCGGTATTTGCTGAAAGCCTTTAACGCGATCAGCGATGATCTCGCGCTGTTGCGTGGGGCCAGATACATTCCGAAAGGGCGCCCGGAAGAGCTGTACCGCGAGCACAAAGCCATTGTGGACGCCATCCGCGCCCGTGACCCCGACCGCGCCGAACAAGCCGCCAAGGATCACATCGAAAGCTCTTATCGTATCCATTTGAATGTCGCGTTTGAGATCTAAGGTTCCGCCGTATCGGGCGTGGGGCATGGTCTTGTAATCAAGTCGGGTGGAACGGGTTTCACAAGAGATTGTGCAATGTCCCGTTCCCAATCGCGTTTATTTGTATGTTACCGACACGCGCCCCAGTCACGATCCCCAGTCACGTTCCGTCGCGGACCTCTTGGACCCACGCGACGATAAAGGCGCGGGCCTCGTTGTCCATGTCCACGGCATTTGGGGGCGGCA
>CBDUJY010000004.1:0-218149 GCA_965367685.1 uncultured Planktotalea sp.
CTCCGACTGGAACATACAATTTATCATCTGGACCGAAAGCGATGTACTTCCATCAACTTCGGCCAATCCCGTGCCTGGTTCTTCTTGAATTTCGGCTTCCGTTCGTGGAACGACAATCGCCTGACCATCTGAAAATGGATTGGGTTGAACGACAATGGGGTTTTCCTGGATGCGCAGGGTTAGATTGCCTTGTGAAACCGCGACGCGGCTGATCCGCACATCTTCCCCCATCACAATCGTTCCAGACCGCTGATCAACAACAACACGCGCCTTGCGTTCGGGGACAACACGCAGGTTTTCGATATCCCCCAAAGCATGGGCAGGCGACAGCGCTCTGGTTGCGTTAATGTCAACAAGCACGGTGCCGCTGTCCAGCATCCGCGAAACAGTTTGGCCATAGTTCTTATTGATGGCCACCTCGATCCGTTCTGCTGTTGTGAAATCAGGTGTACGAAGCGCCAGTCGAATTGATTTGAGCTTGGTAAAATCAAAATCCAGTTCCCGCTCAACGCGCGCGCCCGCAGGAATAACACCACTTGTGGGCACCCCTTGCACCACACGGGCACCGTCCCCCTCGGCAGCGGCACCACCTGCAATGACCGTGCCCTGACTGACTGCGTAAATCTCTCCGTCCGCGGCATTTAGCGGCGTCATGATAAGGGTTCCACCTAACAGGCTTTTTGCATCCCCAATTGCGGACACAGTAACGTCAATTCGTGATCCCGAACGCGAAAATGGCGGGAGTGTTGCAGTTACAAACACGGCCGCTACATTTTTGGGGCGGAACTGTTCACCCGTGATGTTAACCCCTAGCCGCTCAAGGATGTTTGACATGATATCTTCGGTGAAAGGCGCATTTCGGATCCCATCACCGGTACCGTTCAGACCCACAACAAGCCCATAGCCAATAAGGTCATTGCCGCGCACGCCATCAAATTCCACCAAATCTTTGATCCGGATCGTATTGGCTTGTGCTGTCAGAGCAAACATAAGCAAAATGCTTAGCGCCGAGAGAAGTTTTTTCATCTCATATAATCCGTAAATTTGAGTTGCGACATGCGGGCCGTAACAGTGTAGAGGCTTTCCAACTGGCCATATGCAGCCTGTAGTTCAGTAGCCGTGTCATAAGGGTCCGCCGCGATAAGTTCATTTCGCGAAATTTCGAGAGCAGATTTTTCGGCTTCATTTCGCGTCGACACGCTCTCAATTCTGGCCTCCAACGCCCCCACATTCGCGCGGGCCAAGGTAAAGCTTTCGTTTGCGGTCAAAAGGCCTTCGCCCGCGGCTTTGGTTAGCAAAATCTGCTCATCGATTCGCCCATCCAAAGCGCCATCAGCCATCACAGCGCTTTTGGCAATCGCCTTCAAAACATCGCGGATTTCTTGATTATCAGCTTGCATGTCCAACTCAGCAGTTTCGCCATTACCTAAGCGAATTGGCCCTGCGGGATTGTCTGATCCCAGATACCCGAGTGTCTCAAATCCTCCGCCCGGATCATCAAACCACGCATCAATACGCGCCGAAACGCCCGCAGCGGTGGTTTCACCAGCAATTTCAACCTGTAAAGCAGCAAGCATTTCCTCGCCTTTTGCCAAAGCAGGTTGGTCTGTTGCAGCACCAGAAAAAAGGCTGCGCCCCATTACAGTGGTGTTCAAATGCGACACCGTTGCCAAGAACTTCTGTTCGGCATCATGTGCGGTTGCTTTAATAAGTGTCGCCCCCCGAGAGCTTGTCGCACTAAGCAGGCCAGACGACAATTCTTGGCTTTGGGTTTGGATCGCACCAAGCGAATGTTGTATTGCGCTTGCCACCGTCGATGCTTCATCCGTCGCTACTTTATAGGATTCCAGGGTTTTTAGACTATGCTCAATGCCAGCAATGGGACCAAAATCTCCAGAAACCGCCGCACCAATGTCTGTTTTGATCCCTGTCGTCAATTCCACACCAAGCCGTGCCATGTCTGATTTCAAACGCGCGCTCATCGTGCGGGAGTGGAACGCGCTGGCCATATCTCCAAAAGTTGCAAACATTGCGAAGCCTCCCTTAAATATTCAAAATGGTTTGGATCATTTCATCTGCAGAGGTAATCACCCTCGCGTTTGCGGCATATGCCTGCTCGATCAACATCAGTTTTTGCATTTCCGCATCAGTATCAACGCCCTTAGACATCTCCAGCTGCTTTAATGTTTCGTTTTGGGACATTGAAAAGCTTTGTTGGGTTTCCGCCGCTGATAGATCCGCACTTACCGTTGATAAAAGGTCTGCCGCCAAACCAGCAGAGCTTCGGGATGCGACGGAAAAACCACCAGATACCGGTGTACGTGCCGCTGTCATTGCATCCACAAGATCGTTGATGAGGGTGCTGTTGCCAACTTCCCCTGGAACTGCTGCACCCAAACCATCGCGGATGTGCCAAACGGCGCCGCCTTGTGCCGGATCAACCGTTGCATTCACAGACAGTCGCGTCGACAGGGCGACTTCATTCAGCGGATCAAACGCCGCACCGGCATCCGTGAACAGACCAGCAGCCCCTGGTGCACGCGTTGCATCCAATGCCGGGTCTTGAAACCGTTCGACAAGATCACGGGCATACCCATCAAGGCGAACCTGTGCTTCAGGTGCCAGCTGATCGCGAACTTCAAATTCACCCGCCAATGACCCACCACGAATAGGGCTACGATCACCTTCCGTACGTACTGGTTGTCCATTCATGGTCAAACCGGACAACGCACCGCTTGCCAAAGTCATTTCCGGGACAATGGTATTTACAGGTGAAAACTCAAATTCCGCAGCTTTGCCGTCTAGAACAATTGCGCCCCCTGTTGTCATCAAAGCAACCATTCCATTGTCTCTTGGCAGTTGCTTCATCGGCAAGATGGACGACATTTGATCTATGGTTTTTTGCCTAAGATCCATCAATCCGGAAGGATCCACGCCGCGGGTGGCGGCCTCTTGGATTTTGGAATTCAGCTGTTCAACCTGTTTAAGACCGATGTTCAACTTATCGACTTGGTGAGCGATATTCTGGTCCGCATCCATACGTGCTTGCTGAATTTTTTTGGACGTGTTCTTCAGGTGTGACACCACGCTATTGGCCGCGTCATTAACCGCAGAAAGTCGCGCTTCGCTGTCAGGTTGCGACGCAGCCCCGATCAGCGCGCTTTCGAAATTTGCGATACGTCCGGACAAAGAACCCGCCTTATCCGGGGTGCCAATCATCCCCTCAAGGTTGCTTAAGAAACCCGACTTTGTGCTGTCATATCCGACAGCGGCATCGGTTAACCGTCGATCCCCAATGAGGATATCATCTGTTTGACGCCGCACCCCTTCAACAAAGACACCTGACCCGGCCCCATCAAGGGACCGAGATGACAATTCTAAAGAACGGCTGGCGTAGCCTTCGGTCATGGCATTCGCCACATTGGACGACACGACATTAACGGCACGAGACGCCGCATGCAGCCCAGAAAGGGCGTTGTGCATTGAACTGGCAATACTCATATTTCAACCTCCGTTATCCACCCCGGAAGTTAGCGTTTGATGTTGGTGGTTTCCTGCAACATCTCGTCTACGGTTTGGATCACTTTTGCATTAGAGCTATAGGCCCGCTGTGTTTGAATTAGCGCGGTCAATTCGCCCGCCACATCCGTGGTGGACCCTTCTCGTGCAAAGCCAATCACCTCGCCTGTTGGGCCATCCCCGGCGTCCCACATGAAAAAGGACCCAGATTGCGGAGAGACCTGATACGCTTGATTTGACAAAGACCTTAGCCCATTCGGGTTGGGAATATCGACCAACGGCACCTGATAAATGGTACGTGTAAACCCAGTGTCATAGGTCGCTTTGATATAACCGTGTTCGTCAATCTGAACCGCTGTTAGGTTGCCAACGGGCGAACCATCTTTGGTAATCGACGTTGGCGCAAAGCTGTCAGACAACTGCGTCAACCCGTTGGGGTCACCAATTTTACCGATTGTAAGCGTCATTGGGCCGCCATCAACGGTCAGATCAAGTTCGCCTGTCGCCGCATCATAGGTCCCACCGGACACGGGGGTGACTGACGCAAGTGTGCCGCCATCCGCGCGGCTATCATCAAAGGTAAGTGTGTATTCTCCGATCACATTGCCCCCACCCGCACTGTCACGCACAACCATGGTCCACGTATTAGAGGGGGCAGTGCCCGCGCCGGGAACGGTTGGTGTAAAAGAGAAGTCGAGCGTTTCAGATGTACCGAGGTTGCCGAAGTATTCAACAGACAGCGGCAAAGTATCACCCGGCGCACCAACTTCGGTATCAACTGCGGGAAGGTTCACCCCAAGCTTCAACCTTGTGGTGGGATCACCCGCAGTTTGGTTGGCATTGATCACAACAGGTTCCAACCCAGCGCCACTATCACGTGGGAAGGTCCCCACGTTGCCGTCCGCATCCGCAGGCCAACCCAATAGCACCAGCCCTGTTTCCGTTTTCAAGACCCCTTCGCTATCAGTTCGAAACGATCCTGTGGTGGTCATCATCATCGGGCGTTCACCCGAATTTGCACCCAAGAACACCTCTTGGGTCACCGGCAACATGCCGCGCCCACCAATTGCGATATCGAGAGGGTTATCCGTTGAAATCAGGGGGCCGTGTTCATCAATCAACCGTTGCGTGGACACGCGAACGCCGCCGGCAGAATAAGACCCGGAACCGGCGGTGCCGCCAATAACCATGCTTTGAAAATCTGCGGTTGCGCGTTTGTATCCGAACGTTGAAGAGTTCGCGATATTATCCGAAATCGTGGCGAGTTTGGTTGCGTTTGCATTCAACCCGGCCACGCCGGCACTCAGCGAAGAGGAAATGGTCATGGTGCGCCTTTCTGCTGCATCAAGTATTTTCAACTTAGGACTTTAGCTGCAGACCCCTTAACAGGCGCCTAACAGCTAAAATCCTAAGTGTTTGCTTGTGCTATTTGCGCAGAAGGATCAGCTCAATCCGGTTATTGCGCAGCGCCATTGGGTTGCGCGCAGCCGGTTTTCGATCGGCGTGACCTGTGACGCGGCGCACCCGCGCCAGGTCCAAACCGTGGGTTTCCAAAAGTTCGCGCATGACATCCGCCCGGTCACCCGACAAATCCCAAGCGGTGTTTTCCGCAACCACCACAGGCTGGGCCCGCACGTGACCTTCGACGGCGACGCCATTGTTCACGATTGCAAACATCCGCGACATTAGGCCCGCAAGTTCGACCATGATCGGCGTAGGGGCATTGGTTCCGTCTTCAAACAAGGGTTCGTTTTCGATATCAAACAGCTCAATCAGCAAACCTTCATCCGTGACACGCGTCACAATATGGCGCCGTGTCTCATCGCTGGCCATGCTTTCACCGCTGCGCCCTGTCAGCATCTCTTCGATCTTCTCCAGCTCTTGCGTGGCATCTGTGCTTTCATCCGCAATGCGCCCGCCAGAGTGTTCCCCTTCGTTATCCTCGGTCGGATTTCTTGGCAAACCCCCATTGCCCGATTGGGCAAGCGTTTCTTCTGTAAAGATACTGTCGCCCCCAAAGGATCCAGCACCACCGCCGGACACCCGGTTAATTGGAATCGTCGGACTAAAGTAATCCGCAATCCCTTTGCGTTGCTTTTCAGTTGTTGCATTCAACAGCCACATCAACAGAAAGAAGGCCATCATGGCGGTCACAAAGTCGGCGTAAGCCACTTTCCACGCACCACCGTGGTGACCATCGCCACCACCCTTTTTGATCTTCTTAATGATGATAACTGGCGCAGGTCCATTCGCGCTCATCCCACCACCTCATTAATATTCACCCATGGGAATGAATATCAAACAGGCGTTTACACCCCCTTAACCCTTCAAATTGTCGGGAAAATTACAAAGCTGACTGCGCGGGCAGTTTTTCTTGACTTCGTTGCATCTGAAACGATATTAATTAACAGCGAAATGATTTATCCGGCGGCCACCCCGCTTGGTCCGTACCATTGGTCACCGGCTGAGATCCCGACAGCCTGAATGGGCTTGTGAAGCTGCAAGAGGAATATCCAAATGAAAATCGAACAGATCCACCACGTCGCCTATCGCTGTAAAGATGCCAAAGAAACCGTTGAGTGGTATAACGAGATGCTGAATATGGATTTCGTTTTGGCCATCGCCGAAGACAAAGTCCCGTCAACGCACGAACCCGACCCCTATATGCACATTTTCATGGATGCCGGGAATGGCAACGTATTGGCGTTCTTTGAACTGCCCACAAAACCGGAAATGGGCCGCGATCCAAACACGCCGATCTGGGTGCAGCATATTGCCTTTAAGGTCAAAGACCGTGACACGCTGATCGAATTCAAAGACCATCTTGAAGGTAAGGGCGTTGAGGTTCTTGGCGTCACGGACCACTCGCTTTTCCATTCGATCTATTTCTTTGATCCAAACGGCCATCGTGTTGAACTGGCGTGCCCAGATCCCGAAGAAGAGGCCATGCTGAAACGTATGGATGCTGTAAAGTGGGATATGTTGAATGAATGGTCTGAAACCAAACGGGCGCCGAAACACGCCGATTGGCTGCACGCCAAAGAATTGAACAAAAGCTAAACTTACATCTGGGGGAACGCGCGATGAACACCCAAACGACCCGCAAGATCACAACTGATCTGCGCTCTAACGGCCTGGCGCCGGGCTATATGCCCGGCTGGGCCAATGACTTTGAAACCGAAGCACTGGAGGGCGCTTTGCCACGAGGCCAAAACAGCCCACAGCGCTGTAATTATGGTCTTTACGGTGAACAGCTGTCCGGCACCGCCTTCACCGCAAATCCGCCCGAACGCACGTGGTGTTACCGGATCCGCCCTTCGGTGAAGCATTCGGCCCGCTACACCAAAATCGATATGCCCTATTGGAAATCGGCACCTTGCGTTGACCCCGATGTTGTCTCGCTTGGGCAATACCGTTGGGACCCGATTGAGACCCAAGAGGGTCTGAATTGGATCACCGGCATGCGCACCGTGACCACGGCCGGTGACGTAAATACGCAGGTCGGCATGGCCACCCATGTCTATCTGGTCACCGAATCTATGGTCGATGATTACTTCTTTTCCGCCGACAGCGAGCTGCTGGTGATCCCCCAAGAGGGCCGCCTTCGATTTTACACCGAACTGGGCATCATCGACCTTGAGCCAAAAGAAATCGGTGTCATCCCGCGTGGGCTGGTTTACCGGGTTGAGCTGATTGGCGAGGCCGCGCGCGGTTTTGTTTGTGAAAACTACGGGCAAAAATTTGAACTGCCGGGCCGTGGTCCAATCGGCGCAAACTGTCTGGCCAACCCACGTGATTTCAAAGCGCCTGTGGCGGCGTTTGAAGACCGCGAAGTGCCCTCGACCATCACGATCAAATGGTGTGGGCAGTTCCATAAAACTGAAATCGGGCAATCGCCCCTGGATGTGGTTGCGTGGCACGGCAATTACGCACCTTATAAATACGACCTGCGCAATTATTGCCCGGTTGGCGCAATCCTGTTTGACCACCCGGACCCCTCGATCTTTACCGTTCTGACCGCCCCGTCTGGCGTGCCGGGCACGGCGAACATCGACTTTGTGCTGTTCCGCGAACGCTGGATGGTGATGGAAGACACCTTCCGCCCACCGTGGTATCACAAGAACATCATGTCCGAACTGATGGGAAATATTTACGGCGAATATGATGCCAAACCGCAGGGCTTTGTCCCCGGTGGTATTTCGCTGCACAATATGATGATCCCGCACGGCCCGGACAAAGATGCGTTTGAAAAGGCGTCGACCGCGGATCTCAAGCCCCAAAAGCTCGACAATACAATGAGCTTTATGATCGAAACACGGTTCCCGCAGCACCTGACGGAATTTGCCGCGAAAGAAGCGCCGCTTCAGGACACTTACATCGATTGCTGGGATGACATTGAGAAGAAGTTTGACGGGAAACCGGGGAAAAAGTGATGGCCTTAAAGCTTTATACCTATTGGCGCTCCACCACATCTTATCGGGTGCGCATTGCATTGAATCTGAAAGGGCTGAGCTATGAGAGCCACCCGGTCAATCTGGTGAAAGGCGAGCAGCGCAGCGCCGACTATCAGGCCATGAACCCCGGCAAAGGTGTCCCGGTTCTGGAACTGAACGATGGCACGGTTCTGACACAGTCGCTGGCGATCCTCGACTATCTGGATCATGCCTATCCTGACCCGGCGCTTCTGCCCAGCGACCCGATCGAGCGGTCCAAGGTCATGGCCGCCGCCCATGTGATTGCGCTGGACATTCACCCAGTGAACAACCTGCGCGTGGTGCAGCATTTGGACACGATGGGACACAGCAAGGCCGAGAGTGTGGACTGGATGGTGCATTGGATGAACGAAGGGCTGACCGCCTTTCAGGCAATGCTGCCAAAAGACACACGCTTTGCCTTTGGTGATGCGCCGACACTGGCCGATATCTGCCTTGTCTCGCAACTTTATAACGGGCATCGCTGGGGCGTGGATATGGCGCCCTTTGCCCGCCTGATCGAAATCGAACAAACCTGTCTGGCCTTGCCCGCATTTGCCAATGCGCGGCCCGAGGCCCAACCAGATGCTGAATGAGGACATTATGAGTCAACTAAAGAAATCCTGGGTCGAAAGCGCGAACTCACCCACCACACCTTTCCCCCTGAACAACCTGCCTTACGGCGTGTTCTCAGTTGGGGATGATGAACCCCGTTGTGGCGTTGCCATCGGGGATATGATCCTTGATATGGCCGCCGCCGAAGAACTGGGTCTGATTGAAATCGGTGATGATCCGGTGTTTGACGTGCCGTTCTGGAATGAACTGATGGAACTTGGCTCGGACGCATGGGCCGCCTTGCGCACGCGTTTGGTGCAATTGCTGGCAGACGGCGCAAGCGAACGCGCCGCCGTGGAACCCCTTTTGGTGGCCCAAGCGGGTGCAGACCTGCACATGCCGTTCCTCGTGTCTGAATACACCGACTTTTACGCCGGTCGTCAGCACGCGGCCAACATGGGCGCGATCCTGCGTGGATCCCCCGATCTGCCCGCCAACTGGCTGCACATTCCAATCGGATATAACGGTCGCGCAAGCTCGGTTGTGGTGTCCGGCACCGACATCCACCGCCCCAATGGTCAGCGCAAAGCGCCAGATGCCGAGATGCCCAGCTTTGGCCCCTCGGCCCGGTTGGATATCGAGCTGGAAATGGGCGCAATCGTCGGCAAACCGTCCGCCTTTGGCCAACCGATCACGGTGGATGAAGCGGATGATATGATCTTTGGCTATGTGCTTTTGAACGATTGGTCCGCGCGTGATATTCAGGGCTGGGAATACCAACCACTTGGCCCGTTTCAGGGCAAAGCGTTCGGCACCTCAATCAGCCCATGGATCGTGACCGCAAGCGCGTTGGAAGCGTTCCGCGCGCCGACACCGGAACGTGAAAAGGAATTGCTTCCTTACCTCGAAGGATCAAAAGACGGTCTTTACGACATTGAACTTCAGGTGCTGATGCAGCCCGAAGGGGCGGACAAAGCCAGCGTTGTGGGGGAAACCAACTACACCCGCATGTATTATTCGGCCGCCGAACAGCTCTGTCACCACGCCATTGGCGGCTGTGCGATGAACGTTGGCGACCTTCTGGGATCCGGCACCATTTCCGGCCCCACCAAAACCGAATACGGATCCTTGATGGAGATGAGCTGGGCCGGGCGTGAACCCTTTACGCTGGACACAGGCGAGACCCGCACCTTTATCGAAGACGGCGACACGCTGACCCTGCGCGGCGCGGCCAAAGGCGACGGCTTCCAAATCGGCTTTGGCGATTGCACGGGAAAAATCCTGCCCGCAGTCAACTGGCCAAAGTAACCCCCCGGCGCAGGTCAAACCCCAACCCCGCCGGGTCAAAACACCCCATTCCGGCACATGATGCCGATCAAACACACCCGGGCAGAATCATATTATCCTGCCCGCATCCACGAAGGAAACCCAACCATGGCAAAAGCTTTTGCATCCCAAGGGGACATGACGGAAAAAAAGATCACCTTTAGCGAAGTGGGCAAAGACATCTATGCCTTCACCGCCGAGGGCGACCCAAATTCAGGCGTAATCATTGGCGACGACAGCGTGATGATCGTCGAGGCCCAAGCCACCCCGCGTCTGGCGAACAAAGTGATCGAATGCGTGCGGTCCGTGACTGACAAACCGATCAGCCATGTGGTGCTGACCCATTATCATGCCGTGCGCGTATTGGGCGCATCCGCCTTTGGCGCCGATCAAATCATCATGGGCGACGCCGCCCGCGCGATGGTTGTAGAACGCGGCCAAGAAGATTGGGACAGCGAATTTCAACGCTTTCCGCGCCTCTTTGAAGGGTACGAATCCATCCCCGGCCTGACCTATCCCACCACCACATTCTCGGACGATATGACCGTGTATCTCGGCAACCGCCGCATCGACCTGATGCACCTTGGCCGCGCCCACACGGCTGGCGACATCGTGATCCATGTGCCCGATGAAAACGTGATGTTTACCGGCGACATCGTTGAATACCACTCGGCCTGCTATTGCGGCGATGGGCATTTCAGCGATTGGGGCGAAACCCTTGATAACATCGCCTCTTTTGACGTGGATGCAATCGCACCGGGTCGCGGCGATGCCCTTGTCGGCAAAGACATGGTCAACACCGCCATTGAAAACACCCGCGACTTTGTCGAAAGCACCTATCGCCCGGCCGCCCGCGTGGCCGCCCGCAATGGCACCTTGAAAGAAGCCTGGGACGCCGTGCGCGCCGAATGCGATCCAAAATTCGGCGACTACGCCATCTATGAACACTGCCTGCCCTTCAACGTCGCCCGCGCCTTTGACGAAGCCCGCGGCATCGACACCCCCCGCATCTGGACCGCCCAGCGCGATATCGAAATGTGGGAGGCCCTGCAGGGCTAAGTCAGACCACCGGCCTTTTCCTCTTTCTGGAAATATCCCCGCCGGAGGCATCTGACATCACACCAAACACCAGCGCCCGACCCTTGGGCGCTGGCACCGTCAAACCGCGCCACACCGCCCGTCGGAGGAGGACCCAATGACCAAGATTTTCGAAACCCCGCTTTACGCCTATAAGCGCAGCAAAGACCAACGGGCAGGTGCCCCCGTCCGACACAAAGTGGTGATTATCGGCGCGGGTCCCGTCGGCCTTGCGATGGGTATCGACCTTGCCCAAGAGGGCATCGAGGTCGTCATCGTCGATGACAACGACAAGGTCTCTTTCGGGTCACGTGCGATCTGTTTCGCCAAACGCCCACTGGAAATCCTCGACCGCCTAGGCTGCGGCCAACCGATGGTCGACAAGGGTGTCGAATGGGACGTGGGCAAGGTCTTTTTTGACGACCGTGAAGTCTATAAATTCGATCTTTTGCCGGAAGAAGGCCACCAACGCCCCGCCTTCATCAACCTTCAGCAATATTACTTTGAAGAATACCTGGTGAACCGCGTGCGCGAGCTGGAAGCCGCCGGCGCACCCATTGAAATTCGCGGCGGCAATAAAGTCACCGCCATTGGCACCCACGACGATCACGTCACATTGGAAATCGACACCCAAGAAGGGCCTTACAACATTGAGGCAGAGTGGCTGATCCCTTGCGATGGCGCAGGATCGCCCACCCGAAAAATGCTCGGCCTCGATTTTGTGGGGCGCGTGTTTGAAGACAACTTCCTGATCGCCGATGTGATCATGGAGGCTGATTTCCCGACCGAACGCTGGTTCTGGTTTGATCCACCCTTTAACAAAGGCCAATCCGCGCTGTTGCACAAACAGCCTGACGGCGTGTGGCGCATCGACCTTCAACTGGGTTGGGACATTGACAAAGAAGAAGAGAAAAAGCCGGAAAACGTCATCCCGCGCCTTAAGGCGATGCTGGGTGATGATGTCCAGTTTGAGCTGGAGTGGGTCTCGATCTACACCTTCCAATGTCGCCGCATGGAGGCCTTCCGCCATGGCCGCGTGATGTTCGCCGGTGATGCCGCCCACCAAGTGTCGCCCTTTGGCGCACGTGGCGCAAACTCTGGCCTGCAAGACACAGATAACCTCGCGTGGAAACTGAAGCTGGTGATGGAGGGAAAAGCCCCTGACAGCCTGCTCGACAGCTATAACATTGAGCGTGTGCATGGGGCCGAAGAAAACATCCTGAACTCTTCTCGCTCCACCGACTTCATTACCCCGAAATCAGAGATGAGCCGCCTGTTGCGTGACGCAGTTCTTGACCTGTCCGAACACCATGAATTTGCGCGCCCGCTGGTGAACTCTGGTCGCTTGTCCGTGCCTTGCACCTATGACGGATCACCGCTGAATTCATCGGACGCCCTGGACGGCCCCGCCCGGACCCGGCCCGGATCGACCTGTCCTGATGTCCCCTTGGGCGATGGATACCTGCTGCCGGAACTTGGCGGAAAATTCACCCTTCTGACCATCGACGCCGATGCGCCCGACATGGTGGAAGAGGATGGGATTGCCGTTACCCGGCTGGCGCTGTCTGTGAAAGACGACACATCCGGCGCGCTGAAAGCCCGCTATCTGGGCGATGCCACATCGGCGGTCTATTTGATTCGCCCCGATCAGCACGTGGCCTCGCGCCGCCCCACCTATGACGACAACCTGTTTCGCGCCGCGATCCGCCGCGCAACTGGCAAGGAGTAAGCGATATGACTGATCTGATCCTGACCCCAAATATCGACGGCGCTGATGATTTCTATGCCGAACTTCTGGCCGCGCATGACGGCCTGTCAAAAGACGACAGCGATGCGTTAAACGCCCGCCTTGTGCTGATCTTGGCAAACCACATCGGCGACCGCGAGGCGGTTTCGCAGGCCATTCAAACCGCCAAGCTTGGACGATAAAAAATCCACAAATCAAACGAAAAGCCCGGCCAATTGGACCGGGCTTTTCTTTGTCCGCAAGGGGCTGGTGCGCACTTTTGGGTGTTACAGCCCCTTGCACAGTGTGCGGGTCAGCTGGGATCTTTGGCAAAGCGCAGATATGGCAGCTTGATGTCAAGCGCACCAAACTGTGCCGCCGCCGCATCATCATCCAGCGCCAGACCCACAATCACATCCTGACCGGGTTGCCAGTTGGCCGGGGCCGCCAGCGGTTTTCCATCGGTCATCTGCAGCGCATCCAGCGCGCGCAGCACCTCGGCAAAGTTGCGCCCCACGGTCATTGGATAGGTCATCGATAGGCGCAGTTTCTTGTCTGGCCCAATGATGAACACCGACCGAACCGTGGCACTGTCAGCCGGCGTGCGACCGTCAGGCAAATAGGCGTCAGCAGGCAGCATATCAAAGGCTTTTGACACCGCCAGATCTTCGTCCGCGATAATTGGGAACCCGGCGGTGGTGCCGGCAACATTTTCAATGTCGGACTTCCAACCCTTGTGATCCTCGACCCCATCCACCGACAGGCCAATCACTTTGGTGCCACGTTTTGCCCATTCATCGGCCAATTGCGCCACGGCACCAAATTCGGTGGTGCAGACGGGGGTGTAATCTTTCGGGTGCGAGAACAAGATCGCATAGCTGTCACCGATCCAATCGTGGAATGTGATCTCTCCTTGATCGGTCATTGCGGTGAAATTCGGTACGGTTTCGTTGATGCGAAGGCCCATTTTTGGCTCCTATTTCTAAATACCTGACCCTTAAGTACGTCTGATTTGGCGATTTGTAAGACGAGGGGTTGATTTCTTCTTAAAATAATTTGATCAAATTAAAAACACCAGGGGTTGCACCAGCCAAGTGCCGGTGCGACAGTGCCCGCAAACCCGTCCAAGGAGTCAGTAATATGATCGAGAAACGCGACTTTTATATCAATGGCCAATGGGTGGCCCCAGCCAAACCCAACGACTGCAATGTCATTGACCCGTCCACAGAAGAGGCCTGCGCGGTGATTTCACTGGGCGATCAGGCCGACACAGACGCCGCCGTTGCCGCCGCCAAATCCGCCTTTGGCACTTGGGGTTTCACCCCCAAAGCCCAGCGACTTGAGCTGATCAAAACCATCAATGAGGTTTACGGCAAGCGCGCCGAGGATCTGGCCCAAGCGATGAGCCTTGAAATGGGCGCACCGATTGATCTGGCCCGCACAAGCCAAGTGGGCGCAGGCATGTGGCACATCTCAAATTTCATCAAAGCGTTTGAAAACTTCGAATTTGACCGCATGTTGGGCGACCACGCCCCCAATGACCGTATCCTTTACGAACCCATCGGTGTGACCGCGCTGATCACCCCGTGGAACTGGCCGATGAACCAAGTGTCGCTGAAGGTTGTGGCCGCATTGGCCGCAGGCTGCACCATGGTTTTGAAACCATCCGAGGTCTCGCCGCTGTCCTCTATCGTTTGGTCCGAAATCATGGACGAGGCGGGCGTGCCAGCGGGCGTTTACAACATGGTCAACGGCGACGGCGTGGGCGTGGGATCCCAACTGACCACCCATAAAGACGTGGATATGGTCAGCTTTACCGGATCAACCCGCGCAGGCATTGCCATCTCCAAAGCCGCCGCAGATACGCTGAAACGTGTGTCGCTGGAACTGGGCGGCAAGGGCGCCAATATCATCTTTGATGATGCCGATGACAAAGCCGTGGTACGCGGCGTGCGTCACATGATGCAAAACACCGGCCAAAGCTGTAACGCCCCCTCGCGCATGTTGGTGCAACGTGGCGTTTACGATCAAGCGGTTGAGATTGCACGCGAAACCGCCGAGAAAACATCCGTGGATGTGGCTTCCAAAGAAGGGCGTCACATCGGCCCAGTTGTCAGCGAGCTGCAATGGGGTAAAATCCAGGACCTGATCCAAGTGGGCATCAATGAGGGCGCACGCCTGATCGCCGGTGGCACAGGCCGTCCCGAAGGGTTGAACAAAGGTTACTTCGTCAAACCCACCATCTTTGCCGATGTGAACAACGACATGACCATCGCCCGAGAAGAGATCTTTGGCCCAGTAATGGCGATGATCCCATTTGACACCGAAGAAGAGGCGGTCGAGATCGCCAATGACACGGTTTATGGCCTGACCAACTATGTCCAAACCCAAGACGGCGCGCGCGCCAACCGCGTGGCCCGTCAGATGCGCTCTGGCATGGTGGAAATGAACGGCACGTCCCGCGCGGCTGGCTCACCCTTTGGGGGCTACAAACAATCCGGCAACGGGCGCGAAGGCGGCGAATTGGGGATCGAAGATTTCCTCGAAGTGAAAGCTGTGTCGGGGTGGTCGAACGACTGATCTAAGGCGTTAGAAACACGAAAGGGCTCGCAAGTTGCGGGCCCTTTTTCTTGCGTGAAATACCTCGGGGTGAGGCTGAAAGCCGAGGGGCAGCGCCCCTTATCCCCGCCGCACCACCACAGACCCAACCGAATACCCGGCCCCAAACGAGCAGATCACCCCGGTATCCCCCGGTGCCAAATCGTCTGAGTATTTTGAGAACGCGATAATTGATCCGGCGGAGGATGTGTTGGCGTAGTCCTGCAGGATGTTCGGCTGTTCGCCTTCTTCCGGCACACGGCCCAGTACTTTTTTCCCGATGAAGTCATTCATGGTTTTATTGGCTTGGTGCAACCACAGCCGGTTCAGATCATCCGGTGAAATCTCCAGTTCCGCCAAATGCCCTAGGATGTGTTTGGACACAATCGGCAGCACCTCTTTGAACACTTTGCGGCCGTTTTGCATGAATTGCATGTCGCGCTGATCGCTCATCGCGCCCGCGTAGGCACGACGCAGAAAACCGTTGTTGTTGCGGATATTGTTGGAAAATTGCGTCAGGCATTTGGTGCCGAGGATGTCAAAATGATCGCCTTTGGCATCCTCTTTACGTTCAATCACCGTGGCCGTGGCCACATCCCCAAAGATGAAATGACAGTCCCGGTCGCGCCATTCTAAGTGGGCCGAGCAAATCTCTGGGTTGACCACCAGCGCTTTTTTCACGGACCCGGACCTGATCATGTCGGCCGCGGCCTGAATGCCAAAGGTGGCGGAGGAACAGGCAACGTTCATATCAAAGCCAAATCCGCCCGCGCCCAGCGCCTGTTGGATCTCAATCGCAATCGCCGGATAGGCGCGTTCGTGGTTTGAGGCGGCACAAATCACAAGGTCAATCTCCTCCGCTGCAACACCCGCTTTGGCCAGCGCCTTAACGCACGCATCCACCGCCATCTCGGTCATAATGCCCGGCTGATCATCTTCGCGTTTGGGAAACAACGGGTGCATGACCGCGGGGTCCAACACGCCGGATTTATTCATCACGTACCGCTGATGAATACCCGAGGCGTTGACGATGAAATCCTCATTCGAATGGCCCACCGGTTCCATCTCACCCGCCGCAATGGCATCCGCGTTTTCCGCGTTCACCCGGTCGGCATAGGCGTTGAAGGCCACCACCAATTCCGCGTTGGTGATGATCTCTTGTGGGGTGAAAACCCCGGTGCCGGTGATGACGGGTTGGAACATGCTTTGGTCTCCTGCAATGTCGGAACACTCAAGCAAATAAGGGCGCAAAGGGCAAGGCAGGTGACGTGAAGTCACCCAGCTCGGCCAAGGTTAGAACGGCACCTTAGCGCGGAAATTCATGCCCCGCCCCCCATCAGGGTGCCGCAAACGCAGGCTTTCGGCATGCAACATCATACGCGGCGCATCACGCGCGTCCCCCTTGGCATAAAACGGATCACCCAAAATCGGATGCCCCAGCGCCAACATATGCACGCGAAGCTGATGGCTGCGGCCAGTTTTGGGGAACAAACGCACGCGCGTATTTCCGCCCTCAAACCGCATCACCTTCCAGTCTGTGTGCGCCTGTTTTCCGGTCTCATGGTTCACATGCTGAAGCGGTCGGTTGGGCCAATCGACGATCAACGGCAGGTCCACCGTGCCCTCTTTTTCCGCCATCTCGCCCCACACCCGCGCGACATAGGTCTTTTTCATCTGCCGTTTTTCAAACTGCAAACCAAGATGGCGCTGTGCATGTGGGGTCAGCGCAAAGACCATCACACCCGACGTGTCGCGATCCAGTCGATGCACCAACAGCACCTCGGGAAACACCGCCTGAATGCGGGCAATCAAACAATCCGCCAGCTCCGGCCCTTTGCCCGGCACCGACAACAGCCCGGCAGGCTTGTCCACAACCAGCAATTCGTGGTCATGGTGCAGAATCACCAACGGATCATTCGGGGGGGTATATGCGCTGCTCATCCCGGCCAACTAGCGGGCGTGGGCGCCGCAAACAAGTCTTTAGGCGCCTAAAAGCACAAAACCCCAAGCAATTGCCCAGGGTTTTGGTGAAAGTGGTGAGCCGTGATGGGTTCGAACCATCGACCTACTGATTCACCATGGTGACGGTCATTATTTCACCTGTTTCTGGATGAACAGATGGCGCAGGAAAGGTGTCATTTTCTGCATTTTTAGCATCTTCAGCGAGGAAATCATAAAGATTACCCATAAAGTCTTCATCAGGTTTGCCTGAAATGAGTGATATCCCTCCGCCAACCAGCAAAGTTGGGATAGTTCCGATGCCTGCTGCCAACCCAAGAGTCGTAACAGCAGCTCCAATGCCTGCGCTGGATATAGTTGAACCCACCACTTCGAACCCATCTTTGGCTGTTAAACCATCTCCAGCTTGTCCCGCAACCGCTGCCCCAACTGAAGCCACCAGCTTCACCTTGACACCTCCGGGAACCCCACCACCCCCATCAACCTCATTTACAACATCTGAAATTGCATACGTCGCTGTTACAGCATTGCTGAAAACACCGTTCTCTTCTTCAGATAAACTAACTCTCTTCAATTCGTTTTTGATCAACTAAGGTAAGAACACCCCAGATATAAGTGAGCGGGAGTATTAGTGGGAGCAACCTTGTTACCCAAACAGAGTAAAGTCGATATTCCACCCACCATTCTGGATGCACAAACAGAACGTAGAGCGCAAAAACTTCCAAAATTCCATAGACTAGCGTTATCCGAGCGACCAAACGTGGTTTTTCTCTGAGAGCCCATTTCAGTCGGTCGATAAGTGACATTTTTTTGCTCATATATATTTATCCATTCCCAATATTTTCGCCCATCTAAAGCTTCCGCCGACGAATTAATACGTCACACGTTTGGCAAACATCACCGCGTGGCGTGTCTCATCCCCAATCGCCCGTTCCGCAATCTTGCGCACTTTCTCAGCGCTGAACGGAATATAGCCAAACCGGCTTTCGGCATGCGCCTCGCGGGCAAGATCAACGATTTTCGGGATGTCAGCACGATCAGACACCACATGAAAGCAAAGCGGTTTGCTTGGCGGGCTTTCAAGTTCAGGAGTGCTCAAAACGCTGGAATTGGAATGCACGGGTCACCTAATACAAACTTCGCGCATAGATAGATTTTCATTTTAATTAATTGTCAATGTCTCGAAACAACTCATGTCAGAATATGAATGTGTGAAGACCATACCGTGGTCATAGCACCAGACACGTTGCCATGCAGTCACACCTGATTCTTCATCACGGTGCTTCCGTATTGCTTCCGGCAATCAGAAACACGAAAGCCGCGTCGGGTGACGCGGCTTTCAAGACCTTGATACTCAAGGAGAAAGTGGTGAGCCGTGATGGGTTCGAACCATCGACCTACTGATTAAAAGTCAGTTGCTCTACCAGCTGAGCTAACGGCCCACTCTCTGTTGGCGGGTTCTAGTGTTGCCACCCCTAGCGGTCAACCCAAAAAACGCAGAAAAACACGATCTCTGGCAAAACCTTTGCGAAAGGTCTATATCGCGCAACATGGAACATGTGAACACAGCTGAAAACATCCAGTTTATGAAGTGGCACGGCGCGGGAAATGACTTTGTCATGCTTGATTCCCGCGGGCGCGCCCCTGTGGTCACACCCGCCTTGGCCGCCGCCCTTGGCGATCGCAATCGCGGGGTTGGATTCGACCAATTGGCCGAGATACGAACCTCTGACGCCGCTGACATTGATCTGGATTTCTGGAACGCGGATGGCTCGCGCGCTGGCGCCTGTGGCAACGCCACCCGCTGTGTGGCGCGCTATATGATGGACCAGACGGGCAAACCCGCCCTGACCATCCGCACCGCGCGCGGTATTTTACAGGCCCGCGAAGACGGGGATGAGGTCAGCATCAATATGGGCCAGCCGCAGACCCTTTGGTCTGAGGTGCCGCTTGCCCAAGACGTCGACACCGCGCATCTGCCACTTGACGGCGACCCCGCCGCCGTTGGCATGGGCAATCCCCATTGCGTGTTTTTTGTCGATGACGCTGACAGCGTGGACGTGGCGGGCATCGGCCCAACCATTGAAACCCACCCGCTGTTTCCCGAACAAACCAATGTGGAATTTGCCACCATCCGTTCGCGCAATAACGTGCGCATGCGCGTTTGGGAACGGGGCACAGGCATCACTTTGGCCTGTGGATCTGGCGCCTGCGCAACAGCCGTCGCCGCCCACCAACGGGGGCTAACCGACGCCAAGATGCGGATAGAACTAGACGGCGGATGGCTGACCCTCGACATCCGCGACGATGGCATCTGGATGACCGGCCCCACCGCTTTTGTATATACGGGGCAATTGACCCCCGCCTTTCTTAAGAGCCTGTAAATGAACGCCAAACCGCCCGTCTTTGCGACCATGGGCTGTCGCCTGAATGCCTATGAAACCGAAGCCATGAAACGGCTGGCGGAAGAGGCTGGCGTTGAGGCCGCGGTGGTCATCAACACCTGCGCCGTGACCGCCGAGGCCGTGCGCAAAGCCCGTCAGGAAATCCGCAAACTGCGCCGCGACAACCCGGACGCCAAGCTGATCGTGACCGGATGCGCCGCCCAAACCGAACCGGAAACCTTTGCCGCAATGACTGAGGTCGACGCGGTGATTGGCAATGGCGAAAAGATGTCCCCAGACACCTGGGCCGGGCTTGCCCCTGACCTGATCGGCCAGACCGAACGGGTGCAAGTCAACGACATTATGTCCGTCACAGAAACCGCCAGCCACCTGATCGACGGCTTTGGCACGCGGTCGCGGGCTTATGTTCAGGTGCAAAATGGCTGTGATCACCGCTGTACGTTTTGTATCATCCCCTACGGTCGCGGAAACTCGCGTTCTGTGCCTGCGGGTGTGGTGGTCGACCAGATCAAACGCCTTGTGGATAAGGGGTTTAACGAGGTTGTCCTGACCGGCGTGGACCTGACCAGCTGGGGCGACGACCTGCCCGCAAAACCGCGCCTTGGCGATCTGGTCATGCGCATTCTTAAGCTGGTGCCCGACCTGCCGCGCCTGCGGATCTCATCAATCGACAGTATTGAAGCCGACGACAATCTGATGATGGCCATCGCCACCGAGCCGCGCCTGATGCCGCATCTGCATCTGTCCCTGCAACACGGCGACGATTTGATCCTGAAACGGATGAAACGCCGCCACCTGCGCGACGACGCCATTGCCTTTTGCGAAGAAGCGAAAAAGCTGCGTCCCGGTATGACCTTTGGCGCCGATATCATCGCGGGCTTTCCAACCGAAACCGACGAACATTTTGCTAACTCATTGAAATTGGTGGAAGATTGCAGCCTGACATGGCTGCACGTCTTTCCCTATTCCAAACGCGAAGGCACCCCGGCGGCGAAGATTCCAACCCAGGTCAACGGCAATATCATCAAAAACCGCGCGGCCCAATTGCGCGCCCTTGGCGATGCCGCTGTCACCCGCCATCTGACCGCACAAATCGGCCAACCCCATAATATCCTGATGGAAAACCCGACCATGGGCCGAACCGAGCATTTTGCCGAAGTCAAATTTTCCACGCCTCAAATTGAAGGCGAAATCGTGATCGCGACCCCAACGAAGTCACTGGACGGCCAGCTGATTGTCTGATCCTGTGGGCTGGTTGATACAAGGTTAAGTTGCAACGAGTCGCACGAGGTCGCCATGCACCCGAATCCCAATTTCCGAAATGTCGCCGATACGGCCAGCCTTCGCTTTGCCCAGACCCGTAGTTTCGGGATGATCAGCGTGAACGGATCAGTGGGGCCTGTGATGGCCCACCTTCCATTTTTATTGAATGATAACGGCAAGATAGCCGACATGCACCTTGTGCGATCAAACGAAATTGCGGGGCTTTTGAACCAACCGCTTCCCGCCACTTTGGTGGTGTCGGGGCCGGACGGATATGTCTCGCCGGATTGGTACGGGATCGAGGATCAGGTGCCCACCTGGAACTATGTTGCGGTGCATTTGCGCGGCCATCTTGAGGCCCTGCCGGATGAGGATTTGCGCGACATTCTAGACCGTCAAACCGCCGCTTATGAGGCGCGCACCCAAGGCAAAGCCCCTTGGACGATGGGCAAGCTGACCGATGAGACTTATGCCCGCATGGCGCGCATGATCCGCCCTGCAAGGTTGCATATTGAACGGGTCGAAAGCACGTGGAAAATTGGTCAAAATAAAGGGGTTAGCGCCCGTTTGGCGGCGTCAGAACAGCTGGAAAATGGCTTTGGTCACGAGCTGCAATCCCTTGCCGAAATGATGCGCAATCCACCCGAATAAGTGGACATTTGCCCACAGCGTTCCTACATTTAACCTAGGACACGTAAAGGAGGATCCCATGGCTTTGCCCCTTGCCCCAATTGCCGCTGTTGCCCTGCGCTATGGCACCGTGGCTGTGGCCACCTATGCCCTTGCACGCACTGTTGAAAAAGGCCGGCGGGATCAACGGGTTGAGGATGCTTTGGATGATCTTCCCGAAGGGATCACCGCCCGACGCGAGACCGAACAGATCAACGCCACGGCCCGGATCACCCGCACCATTCGGTTGGGAAATACCGGCCCCGGCGTGGAAATTGACCTGACCAGCCTGACCCGAATTCGCTTTCGAAAACTGTAAAGTCTTTACAGTTTCAAATCCGCAAACTTTAAACTCTTTAAAGGTCTGAAACCGGAAACTTTAAACTGTTTAAAGGCCCAAAACGCAAAACTTTAAAGTTTTTACAGACCGGACACGCCATGAAACTGATCTCTTCCCCCGCATCGCCATTTGCGCGCAAAGTCAAAATCCAATTGCTGGAAACCGGCCAAGAGGATGTGGCGGTTGATGAGGTGATGTCGACGCCAACCGCACCCAATCCTGAACTGACCGCGGCCAATCCGATGTCGAAAATTCCAGCCCTTATCCGCCCTGACGGCTGCACGCTTTATGACAGCCGGGTGATTACCCGGTTTTTGGACGCGCGCTCGGGTGCTGACCTGTACCCGGATGGTCGCATTTGGGAGGTGCTGACGCTGGAGGCGACGGGCGATGCGATCATGGATGCGGGTGTGCTGATGGTGTATGAGAACCGTTGCCGGCCCGAGGATATGCAATTTGGCGGCTGGATGGACGCGCAATGGGGCAAGATCGAAGGCGCATTGGACGCGCTGAACACCCGTTGGATGAGCCACCTTGCCGGGCCTTTGGATATGGGGCAGATCGCCGTGGGCTGCGCGCTTGGATACCTCGATTTCCGCCATGACGACCGCGGCTGGCGCGTCGGGCGCGATGCGCTGGACGATTGGTTTGCGGTGTTTTCACAACGTGAGAGTTTTGTGGCGACGAAGCCGGGGTGAGGATCAGCGCATCGCAATATAGGCCAACAATCCCTCGGTGGATTCAGGGAGCGCGCCATTGCGCTCTGCACACCCAATAGAAATTGGACGCTTGAAACCCCAGCCTCTTAATTGCGACCTTTCAATACGAGAGTACCTCAGCTCTTTTGCAGCCTCTTGTAGCCAAGTGTTTAGGATATCTTCATGTGCTCCCTGTTCTGGATCAACCTGAGCAAACACCTGCTTCCCATCTGTCGTAAGCTCAATGCGCAAACCGCTGCCTGTCAGCGCAAAGCCAAACTTTTCTTCTACAAACCACGGCTCAAGCTCTATGCAAAGGTCGTGGAGGGTTCGGTAAACTGACACATCGTTGGCGATTTGAAACTGACGGCTCTCATTAAGAACAGCAATGTCGTGTAGCCAATTTTCTGCAAGCTGCTGCGTCATGTCGCAAATGCCTTTTCTGTTTTAATGTCTGCATCTTGGGCAACTTGGGGGCGGCTTTCAAGAAATACTGTTGAACTGATTGTTAGGGCCACGCCCGACCCTGGGTGGGCGTTCGCACCAGGATTGAAGGCAAAGACACCACCACACACGAGACATTTGTGAAATGCTCAGCGTTGCTATACGCCCTCCCGTCATGCCAAGGGCATGCCGAATTTAGTTGACGCACCTTTGGTGCGACGGGAGGGTCGGGCGTGGCCGGAGCACATTGGCACAATGTGCTGGCGGCAGGTGATTGCGTGCAATCGCCGAGAGCCCGTGCGGTGCACGTGCCGGGTGAGCCTCATCCCCCACGTGACCGATCGCCGCGCGGGGTGGGTTTGAGCGATGTCATAGCGCCCGGCGCAGATTTCGGCAGAATCACCCCGAAATCAGGGGAAAACCCCCGCATCTTTCTGAATGTCAGCGCCATCAACCGGGGGCCGTGGTGTCTTTTCTGCACATCAACCGGTTGAAAAGCCGCCCCTGCGCCTTAATGACGTCTGGACTGGGGCGCGATCCTTGGCTAAACAGCCGCGAAGCGGGCCGCCTTTCAAGCGGTCTCAAGTCGTGTTGGTCGCCAAAAAGCGGCCCAGCTAAGGAGATGCTCACGTGTCACACGCCGACGACCATAAAGGATCCCGCCGGGATTTCCTTTATTATGCAACAGGTGGCGCCGCAGCCGTTACGACCGGTGTAGCGGTTTGGCCCCTCGTCAACCAAATGAACCCTTCTGCCGATGTGCGGGCGCAAAGCTCGATCCGCGTTGATATCGCTGATATCGTCGTGGGCAGCCAGATCACTGTGAAGTGGCTGGGCAAGCCGGTGTTTATTCGCCGCCGCACGGAAGAAGAGATCACACAGGCGCGCGCTGATGACAGTGCGACCGATCTGATTGACGCCTTCGCCCGGAATGACAACCGCGATGCGGCCCTGTCAGCAAATGACGAAAACCGTGCCATGGATGAAAATGGCGAATGGTTGGTCATGATGGGTGTGTGTACGCACCTTGGCTGTGTGCCTTTGGGTGACGGCGCTGGTGAATTTGGCGGTTGGTACTGCCCTTGTCACGGGTCGCATTATGACACTTCTGGCCGTATTCGTAAGGGTCCTGCGCCTGAGAACCTTCCGGTTCCGGTTGCAGAATTCGTTGACGAAACGACAATCAAACTCGGATAAGGGAGGCGTAAATGTCTGGAATTCCGCACGATCACTACGAACCCAGCTCGGGTTTCGGTAAGTGGATGCACAAGCGCCTGCCCGTTATCGGTCTGGCCTATGACACCTTGATGGTGCCAACCCCGAAAAACCTGAACTGGTGGTGGATCTGGGGCATCGTTTTGGCGTTCTGCCTGGCGCTGCAAATTGTCACCGGTATCATTCTGGCGATGCATTATACCCCGCATGTTGATCTGGCGTTCGCGTCGGTTGAGCACATTATGCGTGACGTGAATGGCGGGCATATGCTGCGCTATGTTCATGCCAACGGCGCATCAATGTTCTTTGTGGCTGTGTATATTCACATCTTCCGTGGCCTGTTTTACGGGTCATATAAGGCGCCCCGCGAAGTCACATGGATCATCGGTATGCTGATCTATCTGATGATGATGGGCGCTGGCTTTATGGGTTATGTTTTGCCTTGGGGTCAGATGTCATTCTGGGGGGCCACCGTTATCACCGGTCTCTTTGGGGCGATCCCGTTGATTGGTGAACCTATCCAGACGCTCTTGTTGGGCGGACCGGCTGTGGACAATGCCACGCTGAACCGCTTCTTCTCGCTGCACTATCTTCTGCCGTTTGTGATTGCCGCGCTTGTGGCGCTGCACATCTGGGCGTTCCACCACACGGGCAACAACAACCCAACCGGTGTAGAAGTGCGTCGCGGGTCGAAAGAAGAAGCCGCCAAAGACACCCTGCCATTCTGGCCTTACTTCGTGATCAAAGATCTCGTGGGTCTGGGCATGGTTCTGATCGCGTTCTTCGCCATTGTTGGCTTTATGCCGAACTTCCTTGGCCACCCTGACAACTATATCGAAGCGAATGCGCTGGCGACCCCGGCGCACATCGTTCCTGAATGGTACTTCTTGCCGTTCTACGCGATCCTGCGGGCGTTCACGGCGGATGTTTGGGCTGTGCAACTGGTCAGCTTTGTCACCGGCGGTATCGTCGACGCAAAGTTCTTCGGTGTGCTTGCCATGTTTGGTGCGATTGCCGTGATGGCGCTGGCCCCTTGGACCGACACATCGGCGGTTCGTTCGGGTGCGTATCGCCCTGCCTTCAAATGGTGGTATCGCCTGCTTCTGATCGACTTTGTCGTTCTGATGTGGGTGGGTGCCCGTGACACCGAGTTCCCGCATGACTGGATCTCGCTGATCGGTGCCACCTATTGGTTCGCCTACTTCCTCGTTATCCTGCCGCTTTTGGGTCTGTTTGAGAAACCCCAAACGCCGCCGGCTTCTATCGAAGAAGATTTCAAAGCCCACTATCCCGGCGCAGCCGAGTGAGAGGATCTAGAACAATGATCAAGAAACTCACAGCAACCGCCATCTTGGCACTTGCCCTTACCACCAGCGGCGCACAAGCCGCTGGTGGCGAAGGTCACATCGAAGACGTTGCGTTCAGCTTCGAAGGCCCGTTTGGCACCTATGACAAAGAACAGCTTCGTCGTGGCCTGAAGGTCTACACCGAAGTCTGTGCGGCCTGTCACGGTCTGAAATATGTGCCGCTGCGCACCCTGTCCGACCCCGGTGGCCCTGAGTACACCGAAGATGAGGTCCGCGCCTATGCGGCCGAAAACTTCACCGTGTATGACGAAGAACTGGAAGACGACCGCGAAGCACGTCCCGCTGACTTTTTCCCGACCGTGTCGGGCGAAGGCATGGGGCCGGACCTAAGCCTGATGGCCAAAGCCCGCGCGGGCTTTCACGGCCCCGCAGGCACCGGCCTGAACCAGCTGTTCCGCGGCATTGGTGGCGCTGAATATATCGCCAGCTTCCTGACCGGCTTTACCGGTGAGGAACAAGAGGTTGCCGGTAACTACCTGAACGGCAACACCGCCTTTCCGGGCGGCTGGAGCTCGATGCCTCCGCAGATCGAAGACGGGACTGTCGAATATGACGACGGCCATCCAAACGACGCCCACCAAATCGCCGAAGACGTGGCCGCATTCCTGATGTGGACCGCTGAACCCAAGATGATGGCGCGTCAGCAAACCGGCTTTGTCGCCGTGCTGCTGTTGGTTGTCCTGACCTCGCTTCTGTATCTGACCAACAAAAAACTCTGGGCCCCACACAAGGGCAAGAAAACCGAGCTGTAAGCCGGTTTCATCAGATTAGAAAAGGGCGCCTGAAAGGGCGCCCTTTTTTGTTGGGGTAGGATCATATTGTATATGTGTCTGATGGCGGCAATGCAGACTAAGCGCCATTTCGCTGCGGCTGCGCCAATGTCGGCTTCGGTAAATGCGTTCAAAAAACGGTGGTTTTTGGAAGAATTAACTGCGGCTGCAGGATTTCATCGCAAAGATATAAAGGAAAGCTCTTCTAAAAAAGTCATTTGTAGAGCTCCGTCGTGAATGAACTGTGGCGCACAGTATAACTTTCGGCAACCCGCTGTTCGTATGTCATGCCTTCTTCAGATTTGCCTTTGACGTTGCTGTGATGGCGGCCGTGGGCCTCCAGCCATGGCAAAACCTCTTCGACTTTACCGAGCGTGATCGGGTCTGGCGTGATCTCGATCTGTTGCCGAGCGACAGAAAAGCCCGGCCCCATCAACTCGGCCAACTCCCCTTCTTGGAGGACTTGGATACTCGATGGGTCCATCACGTCGCCAAAAGTGACCAAGCCGATCCCGGTCCAGCCAAAAACGTCTAGATCGTGAAGCCCAGTCCCTTCGAGTTTTTCAATTTCGCGAAACGCATCCGGCCGGTCGCTGGTCTTGCCGAGTTGAGGCAATATTTCCTCAGCCAAAGACGGTAGCGCAACCAAGGCAAAGACATATCGGCCTTCCCCCAGGTCGACAACAACCGCTTCGCCTTTTTGGGAGTAGTCTAACGCAAAACCGTTTATTTGCGCCCATTTGCGGTAGTAGACCATTTCGACGGCCTGCACTGTTTGACCTATCACTTCGCCATTCGGCGTCGAGATCACAAGTGTGATACGCTGGTTCCAAGAATACGTTTTGCTGCACGCTGCGACGGACAGAACCAACGCAGCCAATCGGCCAACCGTCAAAAAGAACCGGCACCTTGACACCTTGGACAAGGGCCCACCAATTACACCTGTGTCATGCTGCATCGGAGATCCTGACAAAGCCTGATTTAACTGTATGTTGCCAAGGGGTCTTGGCTGACCCATTCCGCCGCATGTTCCATTCTTGCGGACAAATGAAACCGTCCGGGGCTGTCTCAATCCTCGGTAGCACACGTGCCACGTCGCCCAAATCCGACGGTAAGGTATGAAGAAATAGCAATCCGAGATCAGATGACGGTTTCATTTCTTGAGCCTATCGAGCCGGTTGCTGAATGTCTTCACGAACCGCAAAACCATCAGCCCAAAACCCAACTTTTTGGAACAACCATAAATCATATCATCTTACGCTGCCACAAACCCCGTTCAAAACCCAGACAGTTGTTGAAGGTTTTGGCTTTTTGTTGAAAGCAGCCATTCATGTGCAGCGCAGCATCCGTCACTATGGGCTCAAAGCGGCCATCGGCTAAGAAAGCGCCCCTCAGCCGCCCAGTTTCCCCCGCATCGCTTGATACACAACTGCCGTGGCGACATTGGCCAAGTTCAGCGAGCGTACCTTTGGGCTGAGCATGGGCAGGTTAAAGGTGCGATCTTCCATGCCGTTTAACACCTCTGGCGGCAGGCCCGCGCTTTCGCAGCCAAACACCAGATAGCTGTCCTCGGGATACTCCGGGGCATACAACGTCTCGGCGCCGTGTTCTTCAAAGAAATGCAGCTTGTCGCGCGCGGGCTTACGCGCGCCCAGAAAATCCTGCCAGCTGTCATATTCACACAGATTGACGTGCTTCCAATAATCGGTCCCGGCCCGGCGCACCGCCTTTTCATCCAGGGAAAACCCGTAAGGTTTGATCAGGATCAGCTCGAGGTTCAGCGCCACACAGGTCCGCCCAATCGCGCCGGTGTTATAGGGGATTTCCGGGGTCACCAGAACCATTTTTAAGCACGGTTCAGAACAGGGATCAGACATGGGATGGGGCCTTTTTACAGTGTGTCACATCCTGTTAGCCCAACGCCGCATCCCCGAACAGCACAAGTTTTCCCCCGCCCCGGATCACAGCGCGGGATGGGGCAGGCAAAAGGCCATGCCCTCTCACCAACTTGCCCACGCAATCACTTTTTATCGCGCGCGGCTTTTTCTTCTTTGGTCAGATCGGCGTTCCAGACGTTGTTGCTCAGACCCAGCTCTGGTGGGTTGGGCTTTGTCTTGCCTTTGGTGATCTTGCCGCCCTTGTTCAGATACTCCTGAATAAGCGCGTCATCGGTGTTTTCTTTGGGAACTTGTTTCATGGGGAAAGCCTAGCGGGTGGGTTTGATCGGGGCAATAGGATCCTGTGGTGCTGCGCGGTTACGTCCGTGGGTGATCGCCCAAATAATCGCGCAGCACCGCGGGTGGGTTGGCGAATATCTTGGCCGTCTCTACCAGGGCTTCGGCGCGGCCACCTGCGACCAGCACCACCTGATCACAGATCAGTTTTGCATCGTCCGGCGCGTGGCTGACCATCAACATCGTGGCTTGGGTTTCATCCAACAGCTCGGCCACCAGGGCCAGCATTTCCGATTTCAGCGCCGGGCCAAGCGCGCCGAAAGGTTCATCCAGCAAAAGCAGTGGACGATCACGCAAAAGCACGCGGGCCAGTGCCACACGGGCCATTTGACCGCCTGACAATTGCGCCGGTTTCCGTGCCCCAAGGCCCAAAAGCCCCACGCGGTCCAACGCCCCTTCAACGCGGGTGTGATCCCCTGCCGACAGTTTCAAATCCGCCCGCAGGCCCAGCCCGACGTTCTGTGCAACTGTCATATGCGGAAAGAGGTTGTTGTCCTGAAACACCATACTAATCGGCCGCGCGGCGGGGGGTTTGGCCATCCCCTGCCCGTCCCAAAGAATACGGCCCGAGGTCAGAGGTTGAAACCCGGCAATCGCCGCCAACAGCGTGGATTTCCCGGCACCTGATGGGCCAAGCACCGCCACCCGCGCGCCTTTGGGCACGCTCAGATCGGCGGCCAATTGGAAATCACCCAGATCAATAAAACCCTGTTCAATGGTCAGCATTCACACGCCCCCCTCGGTCAAACATCCAGAAAAGGGCAAGCGACAGCCCCATCAACAGCACGGCGGCCCCGGCGGCATCCTCCATCCGGTAGGCGCCCATCAAGCGGTACAGCTGCAACGGCAAAGTGGCGGCGTCACCGTCAGCAAACATGGTGATCACCCCAAGGTCGCCCATTGATAATGCCGCGGCAAGACCAAGGGAAAACCCAATCGGGCGGCGCAGACGGGGCAGCCACAACAGACGCAAACGCGCCATACCGGTGAGCCCAAGACCATCCGCGAGCGGACCATAATCCCGTTCCACCGACGCCAAAGCGGGCACAAGGATCCGAAGCGCAAATGGCAGGCTCATCGCCGCATTCACAAGACCCGTAACAGGCAGCGCCAGTTTCGACGGCGACACAAACGGAAAGATCACGATGAACAGCCCGGTGCCGATCACCAAAGGCGAGGCGGCGATGGTCAGATAACCGATGCCCTCAACCCATTTTGACCGCCTCCGCACCGCAAGGGCTGCAATGGGCAGGGTCAGGATCAGGGTGAATATCGCCGAGCCAAGCGCGACAGTCACGGACCGCGCGGCCGCACTCCAGACAACCACCGGTAAGCTCATCAGGCTTGGCAGGCCCTTCACAAAAATCATCGCAAGCGGAAGGATCAGGAAACCGGCGGCAAGGCTGATGGCCAGCGCGTCAAAGCCGCGCTGAACGGGCGTGCTGTCCCAGCGCATCACGGCGCGATCGAGCCCCGTGCCCGTGTCATGCGGGATCGCCACGCGAAACGCGATCAACGCCGCCGCCCCGCCCATGGCAAATTGCACCAGCGCCAACATGGCGGCGCGGGCAAGGTCGAAATCAAAACGGAACGCTTCATAGATGGCGAGTTCCACCGTGGTCGCACGCGGCCCGCCCCCCAGGGCCAAGGCGACCGCAAAGGACGTCAGGCAGATCAGGAAAATGACCAAAAACGCACCGGGCAGCACCTCGCGCAGCATCGGGCGTTCCAACGTGCGGGCAATATCGCGGGGCGTCATGCCAAGCGAGGCAGCAAGGCGAAAGCGTTCGGCCGGGATCATAAGCCAGCCTTGCAGGATCAGGCGGGTGGCCAGCGGCAAGTTAAAGAACACATGGGCCAAAAGCACACCGTGATAGCCATAGATTGCAATTGGTTCAAAGCCGAAAAACACCAGCATCTGCGACACAATTCCGCGCCCGCCAAACACCGAGATCAGCCCGAAGATCGCGATAATCACCGGCAGGATAAACGGCGCGCCCAACAGGGTGATCAGCGCCGCACGGCCACGGAATTGACGACGGGACAGCGCGCGGGCAACGGGGATGGCAAAAAGGGTCGAAAGCGCGGCTGACGCCAGCGCCTGCCATAGGGTAAACCGGATCGCGGCAAAGTCATGCGGACCAAGGGACAAAAGGGCAAAAACGCCGCCCTCGGCCTTACTCATCACCGCGATAAGCGTGCCCAAAGTCAGACATAAAACCACCCCCAGCGCAGTGGCGCCAAGGGTGGTGGTGCGGGTGAAATTCACAAGATCACCTTATGTTGTGGGATTACTTCCACGACACCGAAAGCCATTCGTCCAGCGCAGGTTTGCGCAGGGTTTCGGCCTCTTCCTCGGAATAAAACAGCGTCTTTGCAGGCACTGGCAGTTTGGCGAAGCCTTCTGGCAATTTGTCATCCGCCAGCTTGGCCGGGAACGACCAGTTGGACGTTGGGATCGCGGTCTGGAACTCTTCGCTTAGCACATATTCAAGGAACTTATCCGCCAGTTCTGGCTGATCCGTGCCTTTGATTTTCCCGGCCAGTTCCACAAAGAAATAATGGCCTTCGTCAAAGATCGCCGCCGTTTTGCTCAGGTCTTCTTCGGCAATGATGTGATAGGCGGGCGAGGTCACAAACGACAGCACCATGTCGGCTTCGCCATCGGTGAACATGCCGTAGGCTTCGGACCAGCCTTTGGTCACGGTGACGATTTTGGGGGCGAGTTTGCCCCAGGCCTCAGGCGCGTTGTCGCCGTAAATCGACTTGACCCACAGCATCAGGGCAAGGCCGGAGATTGAGCTGCGCGGGTCTTGGATCACGATCTTGGTGTCATCGGGCAGGGCCAAAAGCGCGTCAAAGCTGGTGGGGGCCGTTTCCATTTTGGTGTTGTCATAAATGAACGCGGTATAGCTGTAGTTAAACGGCAAGAATGTGTCGTCTGTCCAGTCGATCGGCATGGTCAGATCGTCAGTTTTCTGGCCGTGTGGCGCAAACAGGCCAGACGCGCGGGCGCGCGCGGTCACATCGGTGTTAAGGCCAATGACAACATCCGCTTCGGTCCGCTCGCCTTCCAGCAACAGGCGGGGCAGCACGTCGCCGGTGACGAATTTCAAATCACAGCCGCATTGTGCCTCAAATCCGGCTTCAATACCGGGACCGGGGCCCCATTCTGATGCGAAATAATCGGGGGCGTAGACTTGTAAAACGGGTGTGTCTGCCTGGGCTGCGCTGGCAAGCAACAGGGTGCTTGCGGCAAAAATTGTGGTCTTCATATCATCCTCCAAGATGGCGGCGAAAAGTCAGACGGTGTTCGGGTGGGATAATCCGACCTTCCCTCCGCCGGTCTTAACCGGTTCAGGTTCTACGGGTTTGCGAAATCGCGTCTCAGCCGCGCACATGGCACAGCACCCCGAGGTAGGGACTGTTTGCCCGCAAAACGGGGGGCTTGGCAAGGGGGCAATTGGGGGCGGGATATCTGGCGCGGATTGGACCGGGCGAAATCCTTGAAAAACGTGGGAAAATCGCGTATATCCTGTTTCATTCAAGGAGTAGGTCTAGTGATCAAATAACGCAGCCCGTTAAGGGCACCGCTGTTTTTCTGACGCTTTATGCGCCGCCAATCCGCCGCTTTTGTGGCCGGATTCCACGGCGCGACCTATGACCCATGAGGATTTCTATGAAAGATTTACACCTGAAACGGTTGTACCAAAAACGCTGTGTTGTGACCGGGGCGGCGCGCGGCATTGGCGCCGAAATTGCCCGACGATTTGCCGCTGAGGGCGGTGATGTGATTGTCACCGACAAGGATTTTGCCGGGGCGAACGCCATCGCGGATGAGATCGGCGGCACCGCGCGATTGCTGGATGTGACCGATGAAGATCACTGGGCGGAATTTGCACGCGACTTCCCCCAGATTGATGTCTTGGTGAACAACGCGGGCATCACCGGGTTTGAAGACAGCATGCGCGCGCAAGACCCGGAACATGCCACGCTCGCCGATTGGCGCGCGGTGCATAAGACCAATCTGGACGGCACATTTCTGGGCTGTCGCTACGCGATTGGGGCGATGCGGGCACAGGGGACTGGCGCGATCATCAACATCTCGTCCCGGTCCGGTCTGGTGGGTATTCCGGGCGCGGCGGCTTATGCGTCGTCCAAGGCGGCGGTGCGCAATCATTCAAAATCTGTGGCGCTTTATTGCGCCGAACAAGGCTTGGCCATTCGCTGTAATTCGGTTCACCCCGCCGCGATCCTGACCCCGATGTGGGAACCGATGTTGGGGGATGGGCCGGACCGCGCGGACCGCATGGCCGCCTTTGTCGCCGACACCCCCCTGCGGCGGTTTGGAACGGTGGACGAGGTGGCCGCAATTTGCGCGATGCTCGCATCAGATGAAGCCGCCTATATGACCGGGGCTGAGATCAACATTGACGGTGGTCTTTTGGCCGGCAGCATTGCCGCACCGTCACGATCTGACAGCTAAGATCCATCGCTTTACGCACCCCCCGAAGGCGGATGGCCCCAGACCCTTCCGCCTTCGGGGCTTGACGGGCGCGCAACAATCCGCAATGTGAGCGATAACACCCACCCTAAACGATGGAGCCGGCCATGTCGGACACCCAACGCACACCGCTAAGCGGGCTTGGCTATGCCTTTGCAGGCTTTGCCATTTTCGCCACCCATGACGCGGCCATCAAAGTGCTGGGCGCCGAATATTCGGTGTTCCAGATCATCTTTTTCGCAATGCTGTTTGCCTTTGTGCCAATGGCGGTGATGATGCTGGCGGACCGTCAGGTGGACAATTTCCGCCCGCGCCACCCGTGGCTGATTTTGCTGCGCGCGATGATGACCATTCTGGCGATGTCCTCGGCGTTTTATGCCTTTACTGTGCTGACCTTGGCCGAGGTTTATGCGCTGTTGTTTGCAACCCCGCTGATCATCACCGCGATGTCGGCGCTGTTGCTGGGCGAACCCGTGCGCGCGCAACGGTGGGCGGCGGTGCTGGTGGGTTTGATCGGCGTATTGGTGGTGCTGCGCCCCGGCGTAACGGCCATCACTTTGGGGCATGTCAGCGCATTGACGGCTGCGTTTTGCTCGGGCTTTGGGTCGATCATCATGCGTAAAATCGGCGGCGAAGAACGCACCGCCGTGATGATCCTTTACCCGATGCTGGGATCGATTGTGGTGATGGGCGGCAGCCTACCCTTTGTTTATCAACCGATGTCGCTGGGGGATCTGGGATTGGCGGCATCCGTTGGGTTGATGTCGGTGCTGGCGCAGGTTTGCATCATCATCGCCTATCGCACCGCCCCCGCCGCTGTGGTGGCCCCTACGCAATACAGCCAGATCCTTTGGGCGACCGCGTTTGGCGTGCTGTTTTTTGGTGAATTCCCAGACATTTGGGTGGGCGTTGGGGCGTCGATCATCATCGCCTCTGGTGTGTTCATCGTCTGGCGTGAAACCCGCCCACAAGTGTCGGATCGCAACCCCATTTTGCGCAACCCAAACATGCGCTATGACGCGGGCGTCAGTCCCCAACCGAAACACCGCAGGCCGGTAGGCACAAAAAAGCAAGACATGGTGCAAAAATAGGGGCTTTGCCCCTCGCGCTGCGCGCTCACCCCAAGATATTTAGGGCAAGAAAAAGCGAAGCGCCGCGCCGTTGCGCAGAAGTGCAATCTTTTCTTTCGCGCCTGTCCCCGCTATCAGGGGGCCAAGCAAAGGAGCGCGCGCATGTCGATGAACAGCTTTGGCCATATCTTCCGTGTCACCACTTGGGGTGAAAGCCATGGCCCCGCCTTGGGCGCCACCGTTGACGGCTGCCCCCCCGGTGTGCCGCTTGAGGCAGAGATGATCCAGGTGTGGCTTGATAAACGCCGCCCCGGTCAGAACAAACATACGACGCAAAGGAATGAGCCTGATCAGGTGCGCATCCTGTCGGGTGTGTATGAAGGCAAAACCACCGGCACGCCGATCCAGTTGATGATTGAGAACACGGATCAGCGGTCAAAAGACTATGGTGATATTGAGAAAACCTTTCGCCCCGGTCATGCCGACATCACCTATCACCTGAAATACGGCATCCGCGATCCGCGCGGTGGGGGGCGGTCTTCTGCCCGCGAAACGGCGGCCCGTGTGGCGGCTGGCGGCGTGGCGCGCGAGGTGCTGAAGGCACTTGCCCCCGGGCTTGCCATCAAAGGCTATATGACCCAGATGGGCGAGCTGCATTTGAACCGCGACAACTTCGATTGGGACGCGATTGACGGCAACGCATTCTGGCTGCCCGATGGCACCGCTGTCGCCGAATGGGAAGCTTACCTCACCATGCTGCGCACCAAGGAAAACGACTCCGTTGGGGCCGCGGTTGAAGTGGTTGTGCGCGGCGCCCCTGCGGGACTTGGCGCGCCGGTTTATGCGAAACTCGACACCGATCTGGCCGCGGCGATGATGTCGATCAACGCGGTGAAAGGCGTTGAAATTGGCGAAGGCATGGCGGCCGCTGGGTTGCGCGGCACCGAAAACGCCGACGAGATCTTTATGGGCAATGATGGCCAGCCGATCTATTCGTCCAACCACGCGGGCGGCATCCTTGGTGGGATCTCAACCGGGCAGGACATCGTTGTGCGCTTTGCGGTGAAACCCACCAGTTCCATCCTGACCCCGCGCCAGTCGATCACCAAAGAGGGTGACGCCATCGAAGTGATCACCAAAGGCCGCCACGATCCTTGCGTGGGTATCCGCGCCGTGCCCGTGGGCGAAGCTATGGCCGCTTGTGTTGTGCTTGATCACCTTTTGCTGCACCGCGCGCAGGTTGGGGACGGGCCGCGCGGCAAAATCGGCCCGCAAGGCGGCTGACCCCGCGCATCTGACTTTCTTGCCTTCGGCGAGGATATTTTTAGAAAGAGGAAGACCGGGTAGGCATCACGTCCGGCCTCCTTTTTCTTGCCTTAAATATCTCGGGGGCCCGAAGGGCGGGGCAGCGCCCCTCTAACGTTTAGGCTTGCGCGGCGGCCAATGCGGTATCCAACAACGCTTTGATCTCTGCCTCGCCGGTGCCGGCCACGATGCGACCCAGTTCTGCGTCGCCTTTCAGCACCACAAGCGTGGAGCGGCGCGGGATATTCAGGGATTTGGTAAACTCGTGGCGGCCATATTGGTCCCAATCCACGTTCACAAAGGTGATGGCCGCGCCGTAAGCGGGGTCCGCCGTCTTCAGCGCATTGATCACGCGTTCCTGCCGCGCGCAGGTGGAGCACCAGCTGGCTTTAAAGTCCAGAAACACGGTGTCGCCTTTGGCCAGTGCGTCTTTCACGAGGCCGGGGGCATAGTCAAGCACGGCGGCTTTTGCAGCGAGCGGGGCAACAAGGGCGGCTGCGGTGAGGGTGATAAAATCACGACGTTTCATGTGTGTCTCCTTAAAGCGATACGGATAGGTCAACGAGCCAGATGGGCAGGTTTTGCACCGCCCAAGCTTCGATGATGTGATGGAATTTAAACAAGATGCCAGTGCCCACCGTGATGAACACCGCGCCCATGATCGGGCGGGATTTCTGGGCGATGCTGCGCATCAAGGCTTGGCGGCGCATAATGGCGGCGCGCGCACCATAGCCAAGGGCAAGGATGATGGTCGACACGCCAAGGGCAAACATCGCCATGATCGCACCCGCCCACAGTAGGTTTTGCCCTTGTGAGGCAAGCGCGATGGCGCCGCCCAGTGTGGGGCCGATACAGGGGCTCCAGACCGCGCCCAAAAGCATCCCGCCAAGGAATTGGCCGCGCAGCGAGCCACGGTCGACCTCGTCCAGCCCTTGATCGGCACGGGTGGAAAACCCGGCGGTGAGGGTGGAAAAGCGGTCCGACAGCGCGGGGAGTAAAAGGATCAGGCCAAAGGCAATCATCAGCACAGCGCCGGCGCTGGCGATATGCCCTTCGTCCAGCCCAACAAGATGGCCCAGCACGGTCACGAAAAGCCCAAGCGCCACGAAAGACAGGCTCATCCCCGCGGCCAAAACCACTGGCCCCCAGACGCTGGCGTTCAGTGCCGTGGCCAGCACGATCGGCAAGACCGGCAAGACGCAGGGGTTAATCAGGGTCAAAAGCCCGGCGAGATATCCAAACACAAGTTCCATGGCGCCAGCTTATCTTTGGCGCGGAAAATGTCACTTCACGATGGGGGTCTGCCGCTTCACGTCCGCGTGGGAATTATTTCGAAACCGGCACGGGGGATTGCTTGGACAGCTGCACCATCAGGATGCCGATGGTGATGATGGTCACGCCGACGATATCCAGCCAGCCAAGGGCTTCGCCCAGCAGGACCGCCGCCACAGCCACGCCGAAAAACGGGTTGAGAAAGTGGAAGGTCGCGGCCTTAACCGCGCCAATGCGGGCGACAAGCGCAAACCAGACAAAGGTGGCCAACAGGCCGGGCACAAGCACCGTATAGCTGAACGCCATCGCCAGACGCAGGCTGGGCGTGAAAGTGAGGGTTTCAAAGAAGGGCGCAACCAACAGAAGGACAAAAGAACCGACAAACATTTGCAGCCCGACAATCATCAAAAGGTTCCCCCCGGCGCTGGCCTGTCGCACCGACAGGGTGGCCACGGTCAGGGCCGCAGCGCCGATGAAACACAGCGCGACCCCGGTCAGATCCACGCCACCAGACATGCGCGCGCCCATAATGATCGCCACACCAACCACGCCCGCCACAAGGCCCAGCGCTGTCATCGGCCTCAACCGATCCCCAAACAGGGTCCAGCCCGCAAAGGCCACCATCAACGGCATGGTGGAGGCGATGATCGCGGAAAGGCTGGCCTCGATCCATTGCATCGCCACAAAGTTCAGACCCAGATAAAGCGCGTTTTGGCACACGCCAAAGATCAGCACCGCCCGCCATTGGCCCCGCGTCAGGTGCCAGTTTTGGCCCAGTGCGCGGGCAATCGCCACGCCAATCACGCCGGAAATAAAGAACCGCAAAGACAGGGAATACAGCGGCGGCGCATCGGCCACAATAATCCGCGCCGAGGTAAAGGCCGAGGACCACATAAAGGCAAACGCCAGCCCCATAAAAATCGCGCGAATATCCATGCCGCTTCCTTAAAAAATTGCCAGAGCACCTCACCCTTTCAGCCATATACGCTCTGACCGTCGGTTGGAAATATCTGACGACACCTTGGGGGAAGAAATTCGTCGCATATGCATCTTTGGGTTCTGAATTCGGACCACCCCGCCCCACAGGGTCACATGCCGCGCGCGCAACAAAAAAGGGCCACCCAAAGGCGACCCTTTCTTAATGCTGTCCAAAGACGCAGAAGGCTTAGCCGTTCACGCTGTCTTTCAAAGCTTTCGCAATGGTCATTTTGACCACTTTGTCAGCTTCTTTTTGGATTTGCTCACCGGTGGCAGGGTTGCGCACTGTGCGTGCTGGACGTTCGCGGCAATAAATTTTGCCAACGCCAGGCAAGGTCACAGCGCCACCACCAGATACTTCGTTGGTGATGATGCCAACCATGGCGTCCAGTGCGGTGCCAGCGGTTTTCTTGTCAGCGCCCATTTCTTCGGCCAAAGCGGCCACGAGCTGGGTTTTTGTCATTGGTTTCGACATGTATACACTCCTCAAATCACCCATTCCTAGGGCTTCATTGGCGGCATTTAACTGTATGTAGCGGGGCGACACAACGATTTGTTGCAGGAAATTAAGGCGAAAACAGCGTTTTTTTGCCCATTTGCCCCCCGCTTACCACAGGTTAATTTATAAAAACGCCGTTTCTTCGAAACTTCTAAGCTTACGAGAGTGAATGCGTTCAATCGGCATTTCGCGCAAAAGTTCCATCGCATGAATGCCGATCAACAGGTGCCGACCGACCTGATCCTTGTAAAAATCAGACGCCATACCGGGCAATTTCAGCTCGCCATGCAGCGGTTTGTCCGAGACACACAAAAGCGTACCGTAAGGCACCCGAAAGCGAAATCCATTGGCGGCGATGGTTGCGCTTTCCATATCCAGCGCAATGGCGCGTGACTGGCTAAGGCGCTGCACCGGGCCGGTTTGGTCGCGAAGTTCCCAATTGCGGTTATCTAATGATGCCACCGTGCCGGTCCGCATGATGCGTTTCAGCTCGTACCCCTCAAGGGCGGTGACTTTCGCCACGGCTTGTTCAAGTGCGATTTGGATTTCGGCCAAGGGCGGGATCGGCACCCAGATCGGCAGATCATCGTCCAGCACCTTGTCTTCGCGCAGGTACGCGTGCGCCAGCACAAAATCACCCAAGCGTTGCGAGTTTCGCAAACCGGCACAATGCCCCACCATCAGCCACGCATGGGGGCGCAACACGGCGATATGGTCGGTCGCGGTTTTTGCATTTGACGGCCCCACCCCGATATTGACCAACGTGATGCCCGACCCATCCGGCCGCGTCAGGTGATAGCTTGGCATTTGCGGCAGTTTCGCCGGCACCGGCAATACATCCTTGGCCCCGGTGATCCTGTGATAGCCCGGCCCCACAAACCCGTCATAACCGCTGTCAGGGTCGGCCAGCATTTTGCGGCCGTACGCCTCAAACTCTTCCACGTAAAACTGATAGTTGGTGAACAACACGTGGTTCTGGAAATCCTCGGGCATGGTCGCGGTGTAATGCGACAGCCTTGCGAGCGAGTAATCAACCCGTTGGGCTGAAAACGGTGCCAGGGGTGCTGGGTCATCTTCATCCCATTCGGCCACACCGTTCACAATGTCATCATTGGTGGTCGCCAGATCCGGCACATCAAACACGTCGCGCAGCGGAAACGCCATCGCGCCCTCTTGCGGGACGGTGATGTTTGGGTTGCGCGCCACGGCGAAATGCACCGGGATGGGCGTGTCTGACACGCCGATTTCCACCGGCACACCGTGGTTGCCAAGCAGCAGGCCGATCTGTTGTTCCAGATAGCTCGCAAATAAATCCGGGCGGGTGATGCTGGTGGCGTAAACGCCGGGCGCGGACACATGGCCAAAGGACAGACGCGTGTCACGTTGCGCATGGCTGGTCGTGGTCAGACGGATTTCGGGGTAAAACGCCCGAAATCGCGTGGCGGGTTTTACGCCACTGGCGTTTTCCTCAAACCGGTCACACAGAAACGCACAGGCCGCGTCATAAAGCTCGGTCAGGCGGGCGACGGCAAGGGCGGCATCGGTGAACACCTCATGGGTCACGGTTTCGGGGGTGATCACGGGGATCGACATATCACTTGCGGGCATTGATTATTCCTCAAACAAATCGGTCAGCTCGAACTTGGTCACATCCACAAGACCCAGATCGGAAATTCGTAACGCAGGGATGACAACAAGCGCGAGAAAGCTGTGCTGGATCGACGCGTTATTTAGCGTACAACCACAGGCCGCCATCGCCTTGATGATGCCATGGGCCTTGGTGGCAACTTCGGTGGCCGGGGCATCAGACATAAGCCCGGCAACCGGCAATTCAACCAACGCCAGCTCAACCCCGTCTTGGTAAATGCACATACCACCGCCGACCTCGCCCAGCCGGTTGGCAGCCAGCGCCATGTCACCTCGTGAGGTGCCGACCACAATCATGTGGTGGCTGTCATGCGCCACGGTTGAGGCCATCGCCATACGACCCTTATAACCAAACCCGTTCACAAATCCGTTCTGCACCGTGCCAGTGCCTTTGTGCCGCTCGACCAGCGCAACCTGCGCCACATCTTGGGCCTCGTCCGGTTCCACAATGCCATCGATCACGCCTAAGTCGCGGGTTAGAGCCTTTGTTGGCGCTTGGTTTTCAACAATGCCAATGACCTTGGCGGTGACCGAGTTTTTGCCCTCGGGGGCATGAACCTCAAAATCCTGCGCCGCCAAGTCGCGCCCCATATGCATGGTGGCTTTCGCATGATCCGGCCACGCGAGATGTGGGCAATCGACGGTGATCTCGCCGCCCTCGGCCACGCTGACCCCACGCGCAAACACGCGGTTGATCGGCAGGGTGGTCAGATCGTCGGTCAGGATCATATCCGCGCGCCGTCCGGGTGTAATAGAGCCTATTTCACGCTCTAACCCGAAATGCGTTGCGGTGTTGATCGTCGCCATTTGCAACGCCACCAGCGGATCACAACCATAGCTGATCGCGTATTTCAGCGCGCGGTTCACATGGCCCTCTTCGACCAAGGTGCCAGAGTGGCAATCATCGGTGCAGATGATGAAATTGCGCGGGTCCAGACCCCGTTCCGTCACGGCGGTAATTTGTTTCTCAACATCAAACCACGCAGACCCCAAGCGCATCATGGATCGCATCCCCTGACGCACCCGCGCCACGGCATCATCTTCACAAGTCCCTTCGTGATCATCGGCCGGACCACCCGCGACATAGGCGTGAAAACTCGGGCCTAGGTCTGGGCTCGCGTAATGCCCACCGATGGTTTTACCCGCGTTTTGCGTGGCCGCCATTTCCGCCAGCATCTTGGGATCACCGTGGATCACGCCGGGGAAATTCATCATTTCACCCAGCCCAATGATGCCCGGCCAGGTCATTGCCTCGGCCACATCTTCGGGGGTGATTTCATAACCAGTGGTCTCTAATCCGGGGGCAGAGGGCGCACAGCTGGGCATTTGGGTATAGATATTAACGGGCTGCAACATCGCCTCGTCATGCATCAGTTTGACACCTTCGATCCCCAACACATTGGCGATTTCATGTGGGTCGGTGAACATGGTGGTGGTGCCATGTGGAATGACCGCACGGGCAAATTCTGCCGGGGTCAACATGCCGCTTTCAATGTGCATATGCCCGTCACACAGGCCGGGGATCAGATATTGCCCGCCCCCATCAATCACTTCAGTCACGTCACCAATACAATGGCGCGCATCCGGGCCAACATAAGCAAAGCGCCCCTCGGCCACAGCGACCTGCCAATCCAGCACCTCGCGCGTGTGCACATTCACAACGCGCACGTTTTCGATCACCAGATCAGCGGCCTCGCGCCCTGCGGCAACGGCAATCAGGCGCGGGGCGGTTTCGGACCATGTTTTTACGGGCCATATATTTGCGGGGGTGTTCTTTGTTGTATTGTCCATGGACCAATTGTCGACAAATCCAATGTTAGCGCAACCCCTATTTGTTCACAGCCCCAGCCGCATCGCTCGCGGGGTGATTGCAAACTCGGCTTTGAAGGCACGGGTCATGGCAGACGCATTTTCGTACCCCACCCGAAGCGCAACCTCGGAAATGGACAAACCCGTCTCTAACACGCACTTTCGAGCCGAAATAAGCCGCAATCTGCGATAGGTGGTTGAGGGGGTTTCGCCCAGTTCCGCCCGCATGCGGCGTTCAAGCTCTTTCACCGTGCAGCCTGCAATTTTTGCAATCTCAGGAATGCTGTGCGGGTCTTCGATGGCGGCGCGCATGGCGGACAGCGCGCGTCCCACAATCCGCGACCGGGCCATCGGCGGCAAGACAGACGCCACCGCCCCCGGCGCCATAAACAACATCGCAAGTTCCAACCGAAGCGCCGCCCCGTGATCACTTCCAATCCGGTCCAAGATTACATCAAACGCGGCCAAAGCCCCGGTACAGGTCAGGCGATCACGGTCCAGCACATGACGCTGGCGCACGGCATTTACATCAGGGAAACGCTCTTCAAAACGCGGCAATTCTTCCCAATGGATGGTGGCCCTGTACCCGTCCAAAAGCCCCGCCTGCGCCAAAAGCCACGCCCCCGTGTCAAACCCCGCCAGTTGCGCATACCGCCGCGCCGCCGCCGCAAGCGCCCGGCTGGCTTTGGGGGTCCCGTGGCTTTGATAGTTGTATGACGGCATCGCCACCAAAAGATCACCGCGATGGTCAGACAACCGCCCATCTGCTTGCACCTGCATGCCCGAAGACGAGCGTACGCTTTCCCCATCAATCGTTAAAAATCGCCAAGAATAGAGACCTTTTCGCGCCAAATCATTAGCCGCCCGCAAAGGCTCTACCGTGTTGGCAAGGCACAAGCCTGAGAAGTGGTCAAACAAAAGGAGGTCGATCGTTTCTGTCATTTACTGCACATTTTTGGATATCTCTGCATGATCAAGTCAATTTCCCGCCCTAACGTCAACCCTCAGATCCATAGGGATCGTGACGCGAACAGGGAATGACGCATGCAATACGGCCTGACCGACGAACAAGAGATGATTGTCTCAACCGTGCGCAGCTTTGTGGAGAATGAGATTTATCCGCATGAAGCGCTTGTGGAACGCGAGGGCCATGTGCCGGCTGAAATCGCTGAGGACATCAAGAAAAAGACCCTAGACCTGGGGTTTTACGCCTGTAATTTCCCCGAAGAGGTCGGCGGGGCGGGCCTGAACCACATGGATTTCGCGCTGGTGGAACGTGAGCTTGGGCGCGGGTCCATGGCGCTGAACCACTTTTTTGGACGCCCGCAAAACATCCTGATGGCCTGCGAAGGCGAGCAGCGCGAAAAGTACCTTTTGCCAGCCGTGCGCGGCGACCGTATGGACGCGCTGGCGATGACCGAACCGGGCGCCGGGTCAGATGTGCGCGGCATGAAATGTTCGGCGGTGCGGGATGGTGGCGATTGGGTTCTGAACGGCACCAAACACTTTATCTCAGGCGCGGAACACGCCGATTTCTTCATTGTCTTTGTGGCCACCGGAGAGGATCAAACCCCGCGCGGCCCCAAAAAGCGCATCACCACGTTTCTGGTCGATCGCGGCCATCCTGGGTTCACCGTGCGCGATGGGTATAAATCGGTCAGCCACCGGGGATACCTGAATATGGTGCTAGAATTTGACGATTGCCGCCTGCCCGATGCGCAGGTTTTGGGCGAGGTTGATGGCGGATTTGAGGTGATGAACACCTGGCTTTATGCCACCCGGATCACCGTTGCGACCATGTGTGTGGGCCGCGCGCGCCGGGCCTTTGACTACGCCTTGGATTACGCCGCTCAGCGCGAGCAATTTGGCCAACCGATTGGCAAGTTTCAGGGGGTGAGTTTTCAGATCGCGGATATGATCACCGAGATCGACGCGGCCGATTTGCTCACGCTCGCCGCCGCTGATCGGCTGGACAAAGGCTTGCCTGCAAACCGCGAGATTGCGTCGGCAAAGCTTTATGCATCCGAGATGCTGGCCCGCGTGACGGATAAGGCCATCCAGATCCACGGCGGCATGGGGTTGATGGATGACTATCCGCTGGAACGGTTCTGGCGCGATGCCCGTGTGGAACGCATCTGGGACGGGACAAGCGAGATCCAACGTCATATCATTTCCCGAGATCTTCTCAGACCACTCGGAGCATAAAATGACCCAGACCACCCCCACAAAGCCCATCGTCACCATCACCTATTGCACCGGCTGTAACTGGCTGCTGCGCGCAGGGTGGATGGCGCAGGAACTGTTGCAAACCTTCTCAACCGATTTGGGTGGGGTCACGCTGATCCCCGGCGAAATGGGGGGTGTTTATGAGGTGACCGTGGACGGCACGCTGATTTGGGAACGCAAACGCGATGGCGGGTTTCCGGAGGCCAAGGAATTGAAAGCGCGCCTGCGTGACCATTTCGATCCGGACCGCGACCTGGGGCACATCGACAAACATTCTGACGGTGCATGACTTAGACCACGCAGCGCGCGGCACGGTCATGCCAAATATTCTTGCCTCCGGCGGGGATATTTTTGGAAAGAGGAAGACACGATTTGTTAACCATGACCTGCGATTTTAAAGCTGCGGTACAGGCGGGGACGCCGATGACCGTGAAAGGGGAAGAGGCGACGCTCTCTTTCTTGGGGACGGCCCGCGCGGCCTCCCCTTTTCCTCTTTCTAAAAATATCCTCGCCGAAGGCTTAAAAGTTTTTGCGCGAGGAGTGCTGTGATGCGCGATCTTTCCCGACTTTTACAACCCCGCAGCATTGCCATTATTGGCGGCGGCGCGTGGTGTTCTTCCGTATTCGAGCAGTGCCACAAGATGGGATTTAAAGGCGAGGTTTGGCGCGTGCATCCCAAAGGGGGCGATGGGGTTTTTGCCCGAATTGAAGACCTGCCTGCCCCACCAGATGCAAGTTTCATCGGCATCAACCGCCACGCCAGCATCGAAGCGGTGGCGGTGTTGTCCAAGCTTGGTGCGGGGGGGGCGGTTTGCTTTGCCAGCGGGTTTTCTGAGGCGCTTTTGGAAGATGAAAGCGGCGCAGATCTTCAGGCGCAGTTGCTGGACGCCGCCGGGGATATGCCAATCCTTGGGCCAAATTGCTATGGGTTCATCAACGCGCTGGACGGTGCGCTTTTGTGGCCGGATCAACACGGGTGCACGCGGGTCGATCGCGGGGTGGCCATCCTCACGCAAAGTTCCAACATCGCGGTCAATCTGACCATGCAGGCCCGCGCCCTGCCGATTGCCTATACGGTCACCTGTGGGAATATGGCGCAGACCTCGCAGGCGGAAATTGCCACGGCCCTGCTGGACGATCCCCGTGTCACGGCCATTGGTGTACATATCGAGGGGTTTGGCGCGGTAAGTGACTGGGAAGCCCTTGCCGCAAAAGCGCGAAAAAAGGGGGTGCCGATTGTGGCGCTTAAGGTGGGGCGATCGGATCAGGCGCAGGCGGCGGCAATCTCACACACAGCGTCTTTGGCGGGTGGCGATGCGGGCGCACAGGCGGTCTTGGATCGGTTGGGGATTGCCCGCGCATCCAGCCTTCCGGCCTTTTTAGAGACACTAAAACTGCTTCATGTCACCGGCGGCTTACCCTCAAACCGCATCGCGTCGATCAGCTGTTCTGGCGGCGAAGCGAGCCTTGCGGCGGACACGGCGCATGGGCGCAATGTGGTCTTTCCACCGTTAAATGATCGACAGCGCGGCGACCTTGCCGCCGCCTTGGGTCCGATGGTAGCGCTTGCCAATCCGCTGGATTACCACACTTACATTTGGCGCGACCCGCCGGCGATGACGCGGGCATGGTCCGCGATGGTCGATCCGGATTTGGCGCTGACGATGATCATTCTGGACATCCCCCGAAGTGACATTTGCGACCCGTCAGATTGGGACATTGCCTTGGACGCCGCGATTGCTGCGCGCACGCACACTGGTGGGCAGGTTGCCGTTGTCACCACGTTGCCAGAGCTGTTGCCTGAAGCCGCCTCAAAGGCATTGATGGCGGCGGGCGTTGTGCCAATGCACGGGTTGGACGACGCGATGATTGCGGTTGAGGCATCCGTTAAGCGCGCGCCAACCGCCACGCTGCCCATTCTGCCCCCCGGTCCTGATCGTGAGGGTATTGTTCTGAGTGAAGCCGAGGCCAAGGCGCGGCTCGCAACATACGGCGTGATCATTCCGAAGTCAGCCACGGGCGCCGACCCTGTTGCGCTGGCCAAGGCTGTGGGGTTTCCGCTGGTCTTAAAGGGGGAAGGCATCGCCCATAAGACCGAAGCGGGCGCTGTGGTTTTGGGGTTGAGAGATCTGGAAAGCGTCTCTAACGCAGCGCAAAACATGCCCTGTGACAGGTTCCTTGCCGAAGAGATGATCGAAGGGACTGTGGTTGAATTGCTGGTTGGCATAACCCGCGACCCCGCGCATGGGTTTGTGCTGACCTTGGCCGCGGGCGGGGTCTTGACCGAGCTTATGAAAGACAGCGTAAACCTGTTGATTCCAGTCAGCCGCAAAGACATAAAACAGTCTCTAACCTGCCTGCGAGTGTCTAAATTGATGACAGGATTTCGCGGCAAGCCCGGTGCGAATATTGACGCCATTTTGGACGCAATCATGGCCGTGCAAGCTTATGTGCTGGACAATGCCGACCACGTTGAAGAAGCTGAAATTAACCCGCTGATCTGTACGACGACCCGCGCGGTTGCCGCAGATGCGCTGATGAAGGAGGCCCCAGATGGCACCAACACAGATGAGTGACAGAACCGAAGGCCCCATTAAAACCCGCCGCGATGGCATGGTGCTTGAGGTCACATTAGACCGCCCCAAAGCCAATGCAATCGACCTTGCCACCTCGCGCATCATGGGAAACATTTTTGCGGAATTTCGCGATGACCCCAGCCTGCGTGTGGCGATCCTGACGGGTGGCGGCGAGAAGTTTTTCTGCCCCGGTTGGGACCTGAAAGCAGCCGCTGATGGCGACGCGGTGGATGGTGATTACGGTGTCGGCGGTTTTGGCGGATTGCAAGAATTGCGCGACATGAACAAGCCCGTGATTGTCGCCGTGAACGGCATTGCCTGTGGTGGCGGGTTAGAGCTTGCCATCTCTGGCGACATCATTTTGGCAGCGGATCACGCGAGCTTTGCCCTGCCTGAAATCCGGTCCGGCACGGTTGCGGATGCGGCCAGCATCAAGCTGCCCAAACGCATCCCGTATCACATCGCGATGGAGCTTTTGCTGACCGGGCGCTGGTTTGATGCGGAGGAAGCCAACCGCTGGGGGTTGGTCAATGAAATCCTGCCCGCAGATCAGCTGATGGACCGCGCGTGGGAACTTGCCCGTCTGCTCGCCTCGGGTCCGCCTTTGGTTTATGCGGCGATCAAAGAGGTGGTGCGCGATGCCGAAGACAGCAAATTCCAGGACGCGATGAGCCGGATCACCCAGCGAAAATTACGCACGGTGGATGAGCTTTATGCCAGCGAGGATCAGCTGGAGGGGGCCAAGGCCTTTGCGGAAAAACGTGACCCGGTTTGGAAGGGGAAATAGGCTTTCCCAACCCCGCGTGCGCCGCTACAACCGCTTTATGGATAAGAACCTTTTCATCTTTGGATATGGCTATTCCGCGCAGGCTTTGGCGCGCATGTTGGTGGCAGACGGTTGGCAGGTCACGGGCACGTCCCGCGAGGGGCGCGAGGGCACGTTGATGTGGCCGGGCACCGACATCTCAGATGCGCTGTCACAGGCCAGCCACCTGTTGATTTCCGCCGGCCCAAATGAGGATGGCGACCCGGTTTTGGCGGGCGCAGGTGATATGATTGCCGCGCACGCCCCGCATCTGAAATGGGTTGGATATCTGTCCACCACCGGCGTTTACGGCGACCATCAGGGCGGTTGGGTGGATGAGGCCACACCGCTGACGCCCGCCACAAAACGCGGCCAATGGCGGGTTAAGGCGGAAACGGCATGGCAGGCGCTGGCCCAAGACGCCAATTTTCCCCTGCATATCTTTCGTCTGGCGGGCATCTATGGCCCCGGACGCGGGCCGTTTGCCAAGGTGCGTCGCGGCACCGCCCGGCGGATTATCAAGGAAAATCAAGTGTTTTCGCGCATCCATGTCGCGGATATTGCGCAGGTTCTGGCGGCCTCTATTGCGCGCCCAAATCCCGGCGCCATCTATAATGTCTGCGATAATGAAGCCGCCCCGCCCGAGGATGTTTTGGCCCATGCGGCAGAGCTGTTGTCCGTTCCGATCCCCCCGTCAGAGGATTTTATGACCGCTGAAATGACCCCAATGGCGCGCAGTTTTTATGCCGAAAGCAAACGGGTCACAAACACGCGCATCAAAGAGGAATTGGGGGTCACATTGCGCTATCCCACCTACCGCGAGGGGTTGGCCGCGCTGGTAAAACGCGAAACCAGCTAAAGGGACGCCCGCGCAAACGGCGCCCCCCTTTATCGTCGACAATGGACGCTTAGTTCGCGAACCCGGCGGCAAACATGATCAAGGTCATCGCGGGAACCAACCAATCGTGGCTGGCAGAGCTGGCCGTGTCCACTTCGATCATCTCTGGTGTGATGTTCGGTTCCACAATCGGGTCAGAAACGCCACCGGCAAATGCGGGCGCGGTCAGGGTTGCAAAAACGGCTGCGAGGATGGTTTTTTGCATGGCTCTCTCCTTGGGTTTTTCAAGCCATAGCGAAAAAAGCCCCCATTTGTCCACAAACAAAATGTCGCGCAAACGTCAATGTGACAAGGGGTTTTAGGCGCGTTTGGCGTCAATCTGGGCAATTCCCAAGACTTCCAAGACCTTAGCCTCAATCCCTGCCGCGGTCAGCCCGGCGTCTTTGTACATCCGGTCGGGGGCGGCATGGTCGATAAACGTGTCGGGCAACACCATCGAGCGGAATTTCAGCCCGGTATCAAACACCGCCTCATTGGCCAAAAGCTGGGCGACATGGCTGCCGAACCCGCCGATGGACCCTTCTTCGATGGTGATCAGCGCTTCGTGGTTGGCGGCAAGATCCAGGATCATGGCACGATCCAGCGGCTTGGCGAAACGCGCGTCGGCAATGGTCGGTGTGATACCCTTGGCGGCGAGTTTCTCTGCCGCTTTTTCCACCTCGGACAGGCGGGTGCCAAACGACAGGATCGCAACGCGCGCGCCGGTCTGGATCATCCGGCCTTTGCCAATCTCAAGCACTTCGCCGCGCTCGGGCAGTTCAACCCCAACGCCTTCGCCGCGTGGATAACGGAACGCAGACGGGCGATCGTTAATCGAATGCGCGGTGGCGATCATATGCATCAGTTCTGCCTCATCCGCGGCGGCCATCACCACCATGTCGGGCAGGTTGGCCATGAACGCGATGTCAAAAGACCCCGCATGGGTCGCACCATCGGCGCCAACCAATCCGGCGCGGTCAATCGCAAAGCGCACAGGCAGGCGTTGCACCGCCACATCATGCACAACTTGGTCATAACCTCGCTGCAAAAACGTCGAATACATCGCGCAAAACGGCTTCATCCCGCCCGCAGCCAAGGCCGCAGAAAAGGTCACGCCGTGCTGTTCGGCAATGCCCACATCAAAGGTGCGCGAGGGGTAGCGTTCAAGCATGGGGTTCAACCCCGTGCCATCGGGCATCGCGGCGGTCACGGCGCAAACCTTGTCATCCTCGCCCGCCAGATCGACCAGTGTTTTACCAAAGATCGACGTATAGCTGGGCGCGTTTGACGGTGATTTATGCTGTTTTCCGGTGGGCACGTCGAATTTTGCGGTGGCATGGCCGCGATCACGCGCGGCCTCGGCGGGCGCATAACCTTTGCCCTTTTTGGTGATCACATGGATCAGCATCGGCCCGGTGGCGCGTTCATGCACGGTGCGCAGGATCGGCAGCAGGCTTTCCAAATCGTGACCATCAATGGGACCGACATAGGAAAAGCCAAGCTCTTCAAACAGGGTGCCACCAACGGTCATGGATTTGACCATTTCCTTGGCCCGGCGCGCGCCTTCTTGGAAGGGGCTGGGCAACAGGCTGACGGCCCCTTTGGCGGCGGCGCGCAGTTCCTGAAACGGTTCACCCGCGTAAAGGCGCGACAGGTAAGACGACATGGCGCCAACGGGTGGTGCGATCGACATTTCATTATCATTAAGGATCACAAAAAGGCGGCGGCCAAGGTGGCCTGCGTTGTTCATCGCCTCAAACGCCATGCCGGCGGACATCGAGCCATCGCCAATCACCGCAACCGCGTCCCCCAAACCGGGGTCAGGTGCGCCGCCCAAATCGCGGGCAACCGCAAAACCAAGCGCGGCGGAGATTGAGGTCGAGCTGTGCCCCGCGCCAAACGGATCAAACGGGCTTTCGGTGCGTTTGGTGAACCCGGATAAGCCGCTTTCCATGCGCAATGTGCGAATGCGGTCGCGCCGTCCAGTCAGGATTTTATGCGGATAACATTGGTGGCCCACATCCCAGATCAGCCGGTCCTTTGGTGTGTCAAAAACCGCGTGCAACGCCACGGTCAATTCCACCACACCAAGCCCTGCGCCCAGATGCCCGCCGGTTTCTGAGACCGCCGAAATTGTCTCGGCCCGGACTTCATCCGCCAGCTTGATCAGCTCAGCATCCGTCAGCGCCTTCATATCAGAAGGACGGTCAATGCGGTCAAGGGTCGGGGTCACGGGGCGCTGGGACATTTGCTTACTTTCGGCTACCTGTCGCGTTGGATAACGAATACGGCGGCCTCTCGCAAGACATCCGCCCGCGCACCATAGGGGGAAAGCGCGTCACACGCGTCATTGATCAGCGTGTTTGCGCGGGTCTTTGCCGCCTCTAGCCCCAAAAGCGAGACGAAAGTGGCTTTTCCGGCGCCGGCATCTTTGCCCACGGCTTTGCCCACGGCGGCGGCGTCCCCTTCGACATCCAACACATCATCCCAGATTTGAAACGCAAGGCCCAGCGCGGTGGCGTAATCGGTCATCGGTTTGGTATCCGCCCCTGCAAGCATTGCACCCGCTTCTGCCGACCATGTGATCAGCGCGCCGGTTTTGCCCGCTTGCAAATGGGTGATTTCATCCAACGTCAGCGGCGTGGTGGCCGTTTCCGCCGCGATATCCAGCGCTTGCCCATGCACCATGCCAAGTTGACCTGCGGCCACAGAAAGCGACCGGATCAGGGGAATGCGCATATCACCAACGGGGCCTTGCACTTTGGGATGGGTCAACAGCTCAAACGCCAAGGTCTGAAGGGCGTCACCGACCAAAACCGCCGTTGCCTCGTCCCATTTTTTATGCACCGTGGGCAGGCCCCGGCGCAGGTCATCATCATCCATGCAGGGCATATCATCATGCACCAAAGAATAGGCGTGAATCGCCTCAATCGCCGCCGCCACCCAGACGGATCGGTCATCGGCGACCCCGTGCAAATGCGCGCTTTCCATCACCAAAAACCCGCGCAGACCTTTACCGCCCGCCGTGGCATATCGCATCGCATCCGCAAGCGCGCCCTTGGCGCTGATTTCCCCATGCAAACAGGTGCGCGCCGCCAAAGCGGTCGCCGTTAGCCGTGCCTGAAACATTTAGGCGCCGTCCACCGGGGTCAAGCCCACAGGTGCGCCATCGGCGTTCAAAGTGATCGCCGCCACTTTTTCCTCGGCTTCTTTCAGCTTGGCTTCGCAGCGCGCTTTCAATTCCGCCCCGCGTTCATACAGTTTGATCGAGGCATCCAGCGCCACGTCCCCGCGTTCAAGCTGACCCACCACGCCCTCAAGCTCGCGCATGGCCTCTTCAAAACTCATCTCTGCAACTGGTGTTTCGCTCATGCGCCCCGCTCCATCATCACTTCTACATAGGCGCCGACACTTTCGCCCAGCGCATCCAAATCATACCCCCCCTCAAGCGAGGATACCACCCGGCCCGCGCAAGTTTGATCAGCCAGATCACAGATGCGGCGCGCAAGCCACGCGAAGTCATCAGTGTGCCAGTTCAGCCCCGCCAATGGATCGTCGCGATGGGCGTCAAAACCGGCGGACACCAAGATCAGTTCTGGTTCAAAATTGGTCAGCGCCGTGTCAATCGCCCGATCCCACACCGCGCGCATTTTCACCGATCCCGACCCGCCTTCCAGCGGTTTATTCAGGATCTGGCCGTGTGCGCCCTGTTCGTTACGTGATCCCGATCCGGGATACAGCGGACTTTGGTGGCTAGAGACAAAAAGCACGCGGTCCTCATTCCACAACACATCTTGGGTGCCATTGCCGTGATGCACGTCGAAATCCAACACCGCGATACGCGTCAGCCCGTGGTGTTCAGCGGCATAGCGCGCAGCGATCCCGACGGTTGAAAAGAGACAAAAACCCATCGGCGTTTCCGTTTCCGCGTGATGGCCCGGCGGGCGGCAAGCGACAAACGCGTTCGACGCCTCGCCCGTCATCACCGCATCAATCGCCGCAAGATTGCCGCCAATGCCCCGCATCGCGGCCTCAAGGGACCCCGGCGCCATGAAGGTATCCCCATCCAATTGCCCCCAACCCTCGCGGGGCTCAGATGCAACAATCCGGTCATAATGGCTGCGCGGGTGGCACAGCTCCACCCGGTCTGGGGTCGCTTTTGGGGCATCCTTTCGAACAAGCGCATCAAACGCTGGCTCGGACAAAGCCGCCTCAATCGCCTTCAGCCGCGCCACCTGTTCGGGGTGGCCGGGGGGCGTGACATGGTCATGGCAAACGGGATGGGAATAGAGAAGTGTTGTCATGGGGTGACGCTAGGATACTGTGGATCACATCACAAGGATCAGCCTATGCGCCCATTGCTTTTTGCCCTCACCACCGCGTTCATTCCGCTTTGTACCTTTGCGGACACCCAAGACGCCGCTGAAGAACCGTTCAGCACCACAGTCCAAGGCGATTTCACCGGTGACGGCAAACCCGACACCGCCACCCTAGACGGAGATAAGCTTGGCGAAGGGCTGCTGCACCTCACCCTCAGCCAAGGGCAAACCCTCACATTGGAAAACTTCGTCTGGATAGGTGGGATTGGCCAAGAACCATGGCTAGAGCTGACGGACCATGGCTCGCTTTTGGTCGGCTCGCAAAACAGCGCCATTGGGCGCAATCGCTGGGAACAGGTAATCACATTGGCCTACCGAGATGACGCCCTGCACGTCGCGGGCTATACGTTTCACTGGTACGACACCCTGAACCTTGACGACACCGGGACCTGCGATCTGAACCTGCTGTCCGGCAAAGGGGAAATCACACTTGGCCAAAACGACACCCCCAAAACCATCCGCCTGACCACAAAATCGCACCCCGTTACCGAATGGCCCAACGACATGCCTAAGGAATGCGCCGCGCTTCTGAACTAAAGCGTTTCCAGTTTTCATTGAAGCATCTGTCATCGCTTTTTGCGTTTGTATGACGCGAAAGGCAGCAAACACGCGATACAACGTAAACTGGAAACGCTCTAGGCCGCGCCCCTTTTCCTCTTTCCAGAAATATCCTGCGGGGGTCTGGGGGTGCAAAACCCCCAGCGACCGATCAGTCCGGCGCCAACATATATCCCGCACCGCGCACGGTCTGAAGGTAACGCGGCTGTTTGGGGTCTGCCTCTAACTTGCGCCGCAAGCGGGTGATTTGCACGTCCACCGCGCGTTCCTGCGCTTGGCCTTGGTCACGCCCCAATTGCTCCACCAATGCACCGCGTGTCACGGGTTCCCCGGGTTTAGCGGAAAAGATCTTCATCAACTGGTTTTCCGTGGCGGTCAGACGGATCAAATCCTCGCCTTCCCACAGCTCGCCCCGTTCAATGTCATAGCGCAACCCGCCCAGCCCAAGCGACGTGGGCGCGGCCTCTTCCACCGCAGGCATCCGGCGCAGGATCGCATTGATCCGCAACAACAGCTCTTTCGGTTCAAACGGCTTGGCCAGATAATCATCCGCCCCGGCCTCAAGCCCCATGATCCGATCATCCGTGCCGCCTTTGGCGGTCAAAAGCAGGATCGGCGTGGCCATGGTTTCGCGCAACGCACGGGTCAGCGAAATCCCATCTTCACCCGGCATCATCACGTCACAGACGATCAGATCAAAATCCAACCCCGACAGAATTTTGCGCGCGTGTTCGGCGTCGCGTGCCGCGGTCACCCAAAACCCGCTGCGGATCAGAAACTTGCGCAACAACGTGCGAATGCGTTCATCATCGTCGATGATCAACAGATGAGCGTCCGCCAGGTCAGCCATCTTGCGCCTCCTTCAACCGGTTGAAATGGCGCCGCAATTCCGGATCCATCATTGCTTCCAGCACAGCGCGAAACCCTTGCACCGCGTCTGGCCCCGCCTCGCGGTAGGCCGCGCGCATTCGCGTGCGCTGCGCGTCCGACAGTTCACGTTCCAACGCTTCGCCCCCCTCGGTCAACACCAAATGCCGTTCACGTTTGTCGCGCGTGCCCACGCGGCTTTCCACCAGCCCATCTTCGATCAAGGTTCTTAACACCCGGTTGAGCGATTGTTTGGTGACCCCAAGGATCGACAACAGATTGTTCACCGTGGTGCCGGGGCTGCGTGAAATAAAGTGGATCGCCCGGTGGTGCGCGCGCCCATAGGCTTTGTCTTCCAAAATTCGGTCCGGATCCGCGGTAAAGCCGCGGTAGGCAAAAAACATCGCCTCGATGCCCTTGCGCAGCTGCTCGTCCGTCAGAAACAGCAACGCCTGTCCCCCCGGTGCCGCCGTGGCGCGCGTATCCGTCATGCCGTCCCCTTTTCTGTGTCGCCATTCCTGACCCGAATTTCGCGCCTGCACTGGCGCACGGCGGGCCACTTCACGAAATGTGTTACAGTTTTTGATTTTATGTCAGTGTTGTTGACTTTCCAAGAATCAATTGTTAGCGATGATCAGTTTTTACGCAACTTTATGTCCGGTCCGGACCTATGGCGCGCAATAATTGCAAATCCGACCCGCAACACACGGCGGTCGCACAAGATGAAAGGAACGGAACATGAGCGGATATGATGACCGCGACGGTAAAATCTGGATGGATGGCCAACTGATCGAATGGCGCGACGCAAATGTCCACATCCTGACCCACGCACTGCATTACGCCAGCTCGGTGTTTGAAGGCGAACGCTGCTATGACGGCAAAATCTTCCTCAGCCGCAAACACTCGGAACGCTTGCTGAAATCCGGCGAGATGATGGATATGCCGATCCCCTATTCCGTGGATGAGATTGAAGCCGCCAAGCGCGAAGTTCTGGACGCCAATGGCTTCACCAACGCCTACGTGCGCGTTGTGGCTTGGCGGGGCGCTGGCGAAGATATGGGTGTTTCCGCCGCGCGCAATCCGGTGCGTATGGCCGTGATTGCCTGGGAATGGGGCAGCTATTATGGCGACGCCAAAATGCAGGGCGCCAAGATCGACATTGCGAAATGGAAACGCCCGTCCCCCGAAACCATCCCCACCGCCGCCAAAGCCGCTGGCCTTTATATGATCTGCACCATGTCCAAGCACGCGGCCGAGGCCAAGGGCTGTTCAGATGCGCTGTTCATGGATTATCGCGGCTATGTGGCCGAGGCGACCGGCGCCAATATTTTCTTCGTGAAAGACGGCGAGGTGCACACCCCAGACCCTGACGCGATCCTGAACGGTCTGACCCGTCAAACCGTGATCAAAATGCTCGAAGAAAAGGGCATCAAGGTTCACGTGCGCCACATTATGCCCGAAGAACTGGCCGATTTTGAACAATGCTGGCTGACCGGTTCCGCCGCCGAAGTGACCCCCGTGGCCCAGATTGGGGAGTATAAGTTTGAGGTTGGCGCGCTGACCCGCGACATCGCCGAAAGCTATGACAAGCTGGTGCGCAGCTGATCACAACCACCCCGCGGTCTGACATTGGAAAACGCCCGGTCTTTTGGCTGGGCGTTTTTCTTTGCGGGCATTTCTGCCAAATTTCTCTCGCATTTTAACGCTTCTTGAACGCGTGGCCCTTAGGCTGATGACAACGGTACAGAAAGGCCGAGGTATGGACACGCATCTGGAAAAACCAAAAACCGCCACCACGCTCGCGATGGTGGTTTTGGCGGTGTCCTTCCCAACGCTCCTGTCCTTGCTGTGGCATTACCTGTCCGGCGATCCAACCATCCGCCCCCTTGGCATCACCCGCGAGGCATTGATCGACAGTGGTGACCTTGAGGGTGTGGTGATTTATGCCAATGTCGCCTGGGACCCAACCGACACCAATTACGCCTCGGACAAAAGTTTTGCCCAGGCGTTGAAAAATGGTTTTCGCGCCAAAGGTCTAAGTCTGACGGTAAAAACCCACCTGTCCAATCAAGGGTCCTATGTGACCTATCAGGTTGGCCCGTCAACCATGGGGCCTTTTCCCGCAAGCGCTGCCGCCCGTGGCATCAATGCCGCGGTTGCGGCCTATCGCATGAATGTTCCGTATAAACCCTAGCTAGGCTGAAACATGACCCAGAACCTGAATTACATCCTTGCGATCATCGCTGTGGTCGTCACACCGACCGCATCCATGCTGGGCTATTTCGCCGTGACAGGCGACCCCAGCCTGCGCCCCCTATCCGCCACGGTCGACACGTTGCGCGGTTTTTTTGGCGGGTCCGACGATGTTCTGATCGAAGTGGCGTGGGGCGACACCGCCAAGATCAATATGTCTGAAGCTGAGCTGAAATCCACATTGCGATCAGCATTTTCATCCAAAGGGATTGATGCCCACGTGGTGATCACACCGCGCAAAGGGTCCAATCGCATCATCGTGTCTTACAAAGTTGGGGCATCCCGCATTGGACCAATGCGCCTGGCCGAAACACCGCGCGCGGTGCAAAGCGTTGTGGCCGCCTATCGCATGGGAAAACGATCCTGACCCGCGGCAGATGTCACCGCGAGCCATCTTGCAATCGCGCGACGGCCCAACGCGCGGCGTCTGCCACGGTCTCATCCTCGGCCAAAACATGCTGCTGTGCCACGGGCGCTAAATCGGTCTTTCCTGAATTGCCAATCGCATACAGCACATTGCGCATAAACCGCCCCCAACCGATCCGCTTCACCGGGCTGCCTGAGAATTTGGTGCGAAAGCTTGCATCATCCAACCCCGCCAGATGCACAAGGTCCGGGGCCGCCAGATCATCACGCGCGGCATAGCGGATTTCATGGGCCTCAACCGCGAATTTATTCCACGGGCACGCCGCCAGACAATCATCACAGCCATAGATGTGATTGCCCAGTTTTCCGCGAAGCTCGTGATCGACCGGGCCTTTATGCTCAATCGTCAGATAAGAAATGCAACGCCGCGCATCGACCTGAAATGGGGCCGGAAACGCATCAGTCGGGCAGGCGTCCAGACAGGCGCGGCAGTTGCCACAGTTTTCGATCCCCGGCGCATCTTTGGGCAGATCCAGCGTGGTGAAAATCGCCCCAAGAAAAAACCAATTGCCCAGATCGCGACTAAGCAGGTTTGAATGTTTGCCCTGCCACCCCAGCCCTGCCGCCGCCGCCAGCGGCTTTTCCATCACGGGCGCGGTATCGACGAAGACTTTGATGTCACAGCCATAGGTTTCGACCATCCAACGCCCCACGCGTTTCAGCCGTTTTTTCACAATGTCATGGTAATCGCGGTTCTGCGCATAGACCGAAATCGCGCCCTTTTCAGGTTGCTGCAACACATCCAGCGGGTTGTGCGCGGGGGTGTAAGGTTCGGCGAGCATGATGACGGATTTTGCCTCGGGCCAAAGGGCGGCGGCACTTCCACGCCAATTCATCCGCTCTTCCATCCAGGCCATATCGCCGTGGCGCCCCTCGGCGACATATTGCGCCAAACGCGCTGCAGTGTCAGGGGTGGCATCGGGGCGACAGACGCCAAATGCGGCGAACCCTTCGGCCCGCGCCTTATCCTCGATCGCGGTTTTGATGGTGGTCGTGTCAGCGCCTAAGGTCAAAAATCCAGATCCGCATAATGGTTCGGCGGCGGGAAACCGGACACATTATCCGCCAGCAGCGACCGGAAAGCGGGGCGGGATTTAATCTTGGCGTACCATTCGCGCACATTCTCGTTCCGGTTCCAATCCACGTCGGAAATGTAATCCAGCGCCGACAAATGCGCAGCGGCGGCAAAATCGGCAAGCGTCATGGTGTTACCCGCAAGCCAGCGCCGCTGATCCAACAACCACCCCATGTAATCAAGATGGTATTTCACCGCTTTGGCGCCCGCCTTGATCGCGGAGCTTTCTGGATAGCCCTTGCCCATCACCTTTTTATTCACCCGCTCGTACAGCAGATTTGCGGTGACTTCGTTGTGGAATTTATCGTCAAACCAGCTGACCAACCGGCGCACTTCATACCGCCCCTCGGGGTCATTGGGCATCAACACCGGGGTCGGATGCATTTCCTCAATATACTCACAAATCGCCGCACTTTCGGTCAGGATTTTGCCGTCCATCTTCAGCACAGGCACTTTGCCCGCGGGATTGCGGCGCAGGAAATCGGTGGATTTCTCCCAATACCGCTCCTCAACCAGCTCAACCTCAAGCTTTTTCTCGGCCAAAGACAGGCGAACTTTGCGGCAAAACGGCGAAAGGGGAACGTGGAACAATCGGATCATGGGCGTTTCTTCAATTTATGGTTGCCCCCTATTGCCAATTTTGGCGCTTGGGATCAATCCTCGAAACACGCGGCCCGCCCATCTCGGCGGATCGTGGCGGCCCCGTCCAGGATGGATGCGGCCCGTTTTCGAAGCGCGGTTGAGGGTTTTGCGGCGGATCGTTCCTTGGGGTTTGGCAAGACCGCCGCCAAACGCGCCGCTTGCGTGGGGGTCAGTTTTTCGGGGCCAATGCCGAAATAATGGCGGCTGGCGGCCTCAATCCCAAATACGCCTTTGTCAAATTCGATGACGTTCAAATAGACTTCAAGGATACGCCGCTTGGTCCAGACCAGTTCAACGGCGGGGGTCAATGCGGCCTCTAGCACTTTGCGCGGCCAGGATCGCCCCTGCCACAGATAGGTGTTTTTCACGGTCTGCTGGCTGATGGTCGACGCCCCGCGATTGGCTCCGTGGTCAATCGCCAAACGGATTGCGCGCATATCAAAGCCCCAATGCTGACAGAAGTTCGCATCCTCAGCCGCCACCACGGACCGCACCATGACGGGGGCAATTTCATCCTAAGCGACCCATTGGTGATCGACCCAACCAAGGCGCATTTTTTCAGCAACGATATAGGGCGTGGTCGGCGGGTTCAGCACCGCAAAGGCGGCCACCCCAAGGGCGAAAACTGCGATGACCAAAAGCAAAAATCGGCGCAGCCATTTGCGCAGCCAAAGAACCGGGTGAAACCCCGTGTTCGCTTTGGCCGATTTCGCCTGTTTGCCCTTTTTGGACGCTGTCTTTTTCGCTCGTTTTGCCACGTATCTTTCAGACCATGTTGCAGCCTATGGGGTCAAGGCCGCGCGGGGGTTTTTGCGCGCCTGTGGTGCGAATGCAAAAACGCCCACCAAAATGGCGGGCGCTTTCAGATCACATGTGGCGGGGGTTATTCCGCCGGGATGGCTTTGGCCTCGAACCCCAAGGGGGCGGGCAGTTTATCAAGCATTTCCTTGGGGCAAACCTGAAGGAAGTTGCCTTTTTCGCTGTCCCAATGGCGCAGGATTTCGGTGGCCTTAGTTGATCCGGTTTCCGCAGCGTGACGCTCCACCAGTGTTTTCAACTGATTTTCCCAATGATCCACCGCAACAGGGCAGGTCACCAGCCCTTCCATGTTCATCAGGTCGGTCGCGTCCCCTTCGGGATCATACAGATAGGCCATGCCGCCGGTCATGCCCGCACCAAAGTTCGACCCGATGGATCCCAAGATCACCGCAACACCGCCGGTCATATATTCGCACCCGCACGCGCCACAGCCTTCGATCACCACAGACGCGCCTGAGTTGCGCACCGCAAAGCGTTCCCCCGCGCGGCCCGCCGCAAACAGATAGCCATCGGTGGCACCATAAAGCACGGTGTTGCCGATGATGGTGTTTTCCGATGCCACAAGCGGGCTGGACATGGGTGGACGCACCACAATGGTCGCCCCGGACAGGCCTTTGCCAACGTAATCATTGGCGTCCCCCGACACTTCAATCTTAAGCCCCGGCGCGGCAAAGGCCCCCAACGCTTGGCCTGCTGACCCGGTCAGTTTCACGGTCAGATGGTCCGGTTGCAGATTGTTGCGCATGCCGAATTTACGCACGATATGGCTTGAGGTGCGGGTGCCCACAGTCCGGTGCGTGTTTTGCACCGCATAGGAAAGCTGCATCTTTTCACCGTCTTCCAAGAAGCGCGCGGCATCGCGCACGATCTCGGCATCCAGCGTGTCGGGCACCGCATTGCGCGGCTTGTTGCGATCATAGGTGATGCGGTCCGCCCCATCGACGGTGATCAACAGCGGGTTCAGATCGAGATCGTCAAGGTGGGCAGAGCCACGCGACACCTGGCTAAGCAGATCGGCACGGCCAATCACCTCGTCCAAGCTGCGCGCCCCGATACGGGCCAGAATTTCGCGCACTTCCTGGGCATAAAACGTGATCAGATTGACCACTTTATCCGCAGAGCCTGAGAATTTGGCGCGCAGGTCTTCGTCTTGTGTACAGACCCCCACCGGGCAGGTGTTCGACTGGCACTGACGCACCATGATACAGCCCATCGCAATCAGCGCCGCGGTGCCGATGCCGTATTCTTCGGCGCCGAGCATGGCAGCCATCACGATATCCCGACCGGTGCGCAAACCACCATCGGTGCGCAGTGTCACACGTTCGCGCAGGTTGTTCATCGCCAGCACTTGATGCGCTTCGGTCAGACCCATTTCCCACGGCAGACCCGCATATTTGATCGAGGTCGCAGGCGAGGCACCCGTGCCGCCATTGTGGCCTGAAATCAGGATCACGTCGGCCTTCGCCTTGGCCACACCGGCGGCAATTGTGCCCACACCGGAGGACGCCACCAGCTTTACCGTCACCTTACAGCGCGGGTTGATCTGTTTGAGGTCATAGATCAGCTGGGCCAAATCCTCGATTGAATAAATATCGTGGTGCGGCGGTGGTGAAATCAGGGTCACGCCTTTGGTCGAGTGGCGCAGACGGGCGATCAGGTCGGTGACCTTCATACCAGGCAGCTGGCCACCCTCGCCGGGCTTGGCACCTTGGGCAACCTTGATCTCAAGCTCTTCACATTGGTTCAGATATTCCGCCGTCACGCCAAAGCGACCGGATGCGACCTGTTTGATCTTGGCCGACGGGTTGTCGCCATTGGGTTCCGGGTGGAAATGCGCGGGATCTTCGCCGCCTTCGCCACTGTCGGATTTTGCGCCAATCCGGTTCATCGCAACATTCAGCGTTTTATGCGCCTCGGGCGACAAAGCCCCCAGCGACATGCCCGGCGTCACAAAACGCTTGCGGATCGCGGTGATGCTTTCCACCTCTTCAATCGGCACCGATTTGCCCATCGGCTTGATGTCCAGAAGGTCACGCAAATGGATCGGCGGGTTGGCACGAAGCCGCGCCGAATACTGTTGGAATGTCGCATAAGACGCCTTGTCACAGGCGCTTTGCAACAGGTGCATCGTCTGTGCTTCCCACGCGTGTTTCTCACCCGAGCGGCGCGACTTGTAGAAACCACCAACCGGCAAAACCATATTGCCCGCACCGAAACCAGCGGCGTGAACCTCTTCCAGTTTCTTCTGAATGCCGCCGATGCCAATGCCAGAAATCCGCGAGGTCATGCCCGGGAAATATTCTGCCACCATCGCGCGCGACAGGCCCACGGCTTCAAAGTTCAGACCCCCGCGATAGGATGAAATCACCGAGATGCCCATCTTGGCCATGATCTTCAAAAGACCTTGGTCGATGGCGTCGCGGTACCGGCGAATGGCCTCGGTCAACGAGCAATCCAAAAGGTTGCGATCAATGCGGTCGGCCAAGGAATCCTCGGCCAAATAGGCGTTCACCGTGGTTGCCCCACAGCCCACCAGCACCGCAAAATAATGCGGATCAAGACATTCGGCCGAACGCACATTCAGCGATGTAAACGTCCGCAGCCCTTTGCGCACCAGCCAAGAATGCACAGCGGATGTGGCCAGGATCATCGGCATCGCAATGCGGTCTTCGCCTTGCGCCTGATCGGTCAGAACCAAATGGCCCGCGCCCGATTGCACAGCCTCTTCTGCCTTTTGGCGGATCTCGGTCAGGGCCGCTTGCAGCGCACCCTCGCCCGCGTCCGCCGGGAAGGTACAGTCAATCTCAACCATCGGCGCATTGAACGCGTTGATCATCTGGTTGAACTGTTCATTGCCCACAAATGGGCTGTCCAGAACGATGATTTCCGTCTGACCACCGTTTTCATCCAGCACGTTCTTAAGGTTGCCAAACCGTGTCTTCAGCGACATCACCCGGAATTCGCGCAAACTGTCGATCGGCGGGTTTGTCACCTGACTAAAGTTCTGGCGGAAAAAGTGGGACAGAGGGCGATATTTGGTCGACAGAACCGCCGACGGGGTGTCATCGCCCATCGAGGCGATCGCCTCTTTGCCGTCCTCAGCCATCGGCGCAAGGATCTGTTCCAGCTCTTCCAGCGTATAGCCCGCGGCGACCTGACGGCGGCGCAGATCATCGCCAGAATACAGCGCCTTTTCCTCAACCCCGCTCAGGTCTTCGTCAAGATTATGGATCTTGCCAACCCATTCACCAAACGGCTGCGCGGCTGAGAGTTTGTCTTTAATCTCAGTGTCATGATAGACTTTGCCCTCGGCCATATCGACGGCAATCATCTGGCCCGGACCAAGCGCGCCTTTTTCCACAACGCCCGCCTCATCAATCGGCACCATGCCGGCCTCAGAACCCGCAATCAGCAACCCGTCACCGGTGACAACGTAACGCATCGGGCGCAATCCGTTGCGGTCAAGACCCGCGCAAACCCAGCGCCCATCGGTCATCGCCAAGGCGGCGGGGCCATCCCAGGGTTCCATCACCGAGTTGCAATAGGAATACATATCCTTCCACGCATCCGGCAGCTCCACCGCTTGTTTGGACCAGCTTTCGGGCACCAGCATGGTTTTCGCCATCGGCGCGGAACGCCCCGCGCGCACCAACACTTCGAACACCGCATCCAAAGCGGCCGAATCCGATGACCCAGAGGCCACAATTGGCTTGATGTCTTCCGCCAGCTCGCCAAAGAAGCTTGAGGCCATGCGGATCTCATGCGATTTCATCCAATTGAGGTTGCCCTTCAGTGTGTTGATCTCGCCGTTGTGGGCCAGCATGCGGAACGGCTGGGCCAACCACCACTGTGGGAAGGTATTGGTCGAATACCGCTGGTGATAAATCGCGAACGATGATTTGAACTGTTCGTCCATCAGGTCGGGGTAAAATACCGCCACCTGTTCAGCCAGCATCATGCCCTTATAGATGATCGAGCGGCAGGACAGCGATGCAATGTAAAGCCCGGCAATCCCGGCGCTGGCAGCCGCTTTTTCAATGCGACGACGGATCACATACAGCTCGCGCTCAAAGGTTTCTTCGTCGACGCCTTTCGAATTTGAGATCATGATCTGTTCGATCTCGGGTCGGGTCGCGTTGGCCTTTTCCCCCAAACAGGTGATGTCGACCGGCACGTGGCGCCAGCCGTAGATGTAATAACCCATCTTGAGGATTTCAGTTTCCACGATGGTCCGACAGGTTTCCTGCGCGCCGAAATCTGTGCGTGGCAGGAACACTTGCCCCACCGCAATCAACTGATCTTCGCGCGGTTCATGCCCGGTGCGTTTTACTTGGTCGTAAAAGAACGGCACTGGGATTTGCACGTGAATGCCCGCGCCATCACCGGTTTTACCATCCGCATCAACGGCCCCGCGGTGCCAGATTGCTTTCAGCGCATCAATGCCCGCCTCAACCACTTTACGCGAGGCGGCGCCATCAGTGGCGACCACAAGGCCAACCCCACACGAACTGTGTTCTTCTTCTTCGCTGTAAAGGCCATTTGCGGCCATATAGGCGCGTTTGGCTTCTTCTTGGGCAACCCATTCTGCGTCAAATTTTGTCATATCTCTGTCTCCTCTCGGGCGTGGGCGCGGCCATTTGGCGGCCCGGCATACCCGGAATGTTGTGATTATTCGGCAGCCACTGCGGCGCGTTCGGACAGGGTGGCCAGAATGCTGGCCCCCGCTTCGCGACCGTCCCGGATGGCCCAGACCACCAAGGATGCGCCGCGCACGATATCCCCCACAGCCCAGACCCCATCCATATCGGTCTTATGGGTTTCAAACGCGGCCTTCACGGTGCCCCAACGGGTCACGGGCAGGTCGGGTTCATCCCACAAGGTCGGCAGGGCTTCGGGTTCAAAGCCCAGCGCCTTGATCACCAAATCGGCCTCTTCAACATAATCTGCGCCTTCGATCACTTCGGGGCTGCGACGACCAGAGGCGTCCGGCGCGCCGAGGCGGTTTTTCTGCACCATCACGCCGGTGACAGGATCGCCCGCAAAGCCCTTGGGCGCGGCCAGCCAGACGAATTCCACGCCTTCTTCTTCGGCGTTTTGCGTTTCGCGTTGGGATCCCGGCATATTGGCGCGGTCACGACGATACAGGCATTTCACCGAAGTCGCCCCTTGGCGAATGGCGGTGCGCACGCAATCCATCGCCGTGTCACCGCCGCCGATCACGACAACCTTTTTGCCTTCGGCGTTCAGCTCGCCGCTTTCAAATTCGGCAACCGTGTCGCCGAAATCAGTGCGGTTGGAACAGGTCAGATAATCCAGCGCATTGACGATACCTTTGGCGCCCGCGCCCGGCCCTTGCAGGTCGCGCGTTTTGTAAACACCGGTGGCAATCAGCACCGCGTCGTTATCTTTGTGGATGTCTGCGAAGGTGACGTCTTCGCCCACATTACAGTTCAGTTTAAAGGCAACGCCCGCACGTTCCAGCAGCTTAACCCGGCGCATCACCACGTCTTTTTCCAGCTTAAAACCGGGGATACCATAGGTCAAAAGCCCGCCCGCGCGGTCGTGACGGTCATAGATGGTCACGGACACACCCGCGCGTACCAGCACGTCAGCCGCGGCCATACCACCGGGGCCTGCGCCGATGATTGCAACCTTTTCGCCGGTTGGTTTGCCGGGTGTGATCTCTTCGACCCAACCGTTTTCCCAGGCGGTATCGGTGATGTATTTTTCAACCGCGCCGATGGTGACGGTGCCATGGCCGGATTGTTCAATCACGCAATTGCCTTCGCACAGGCGATCCTGCGGGCAGATGCGGCCACAGATTTCCGGGAAGGTGTTGGTGGCTTGGGACAGCTCATACGCCTCTTTCATCCGACCCGTTGCGGTCATGCGCAGCCAGTCGGGGATGTTGTTGTGCAACGGGCAATGAGACTGGCAGTATGGCACACCGCATTGGCTGCACCGGCTGGCTTGCTCTTCCGCCTTGGCGGCTGCAAACTCTGCATAAATCTCATGAAAGTCTTCTTTGCGTGTTTCCGCCGACCGCTTTTGCGGCATATCGCGGTCTACGTTCACAAATTTCAACATCGGCTGCTTTGCCATAACCTTGCTCTCCGTCACATCGCGCGTTTATCTTGAAACGCATAGCTGGGACTGCCCTTGTAAAAAAGGCTGAGCGAAATGAAAAGTCAGCACAACTGACCTATTGTAGTGTTTTTTCGAATTTTCTGCGATCCGGGTGCGAGTTTAGTCATTTTTTACGTCACTAATGCTGACCTATATTCCCTCTTCCCTTTCGAACGCGTTCCAGTAGCTTGCCCACAACCGCAGTTTTCAAGGGTTTCCCCATGTCCCTCGCCCATCTTTTCCTTGTCGCCATTATTCAGGGAATCACCGAGTTTTTGCCCGTTTCATCATCAGGCCACCTTGTTTTGGTGCCGATCCTGACCGGTTATCCAGACCAAGGTCAGGTGATCGACGTGGCCGTGCATATGGGCACGCTTTTGGCGGTGGTGATCTTTTTCTGGTCAGATGTGAAGATGGGGCTGATGGGCATTCCGCGCATGTTGAGCGGGCGGATTGATACGCCGGGGGCAAAGCTGGCGTTTCTGTTGATGGTCGCGACAATCCCAGCGGTGCTGTTTGGAATACTGCTGAAACTGACCGGGCTGGACGACATGATGCGGTCGGTGAAGGTGATCGGCTGGACCATGCTGGTCTTTGGGGTTGTGCTTTATGTGGTGGACCAACGCGGCGCACAGGTGAAATCCGCGGGTGATTGGAACTTGCGCGACGCCGTGATCCTGGGGCTGTGGCAAGCCGTGGCGCTGATCCCCGGATCCTCGCGGTCCGGCATGACCATCTCTGGCGCGCGGGCTTTGGGTTATGAACGGTCAGACGGGGCAAAGATTGCGATGCTGATGTCGATCCCGGTGATCTTTGCCTCGGGCGTGCTTTTGGGCAGCGAAGTGGTGGCCACGGCCAACGCACAGGCCGCGCGGGACGGGGCGATTGCGGCGGGGTTTTCCTTTGTCTCGGCATTGCTCGCGCTCAGCCTGATGATGCGCCTTCTTAGGTCCGTCAGCTTTACGCCTTACGTGATTTACCGCGTGGTTCTGGGGCTGGCGCTGTTGGGAATCGCCTATAGTTGAACGAAAAAGGGCGCAGCCACCGGCCACGCCCCTTCTCGAATCTATCCGCAGAAATCAGCTTTTCAGGTTCTTGGCCGAAGCTGTGATTGCCGCATATTCGCCACCATCGCGGAAGCGCCACAGGTAATCGGACAAGATCGCGTCCATAGCCATCGGTTGAATGTCCAGATCGGCAAAGCCCTTGGCACCGTCATGCACAACCGTATCCGCGCGCAGGCTGCGCACTTGGTCACGGCTAAGAAGCGCCGGCACCAAACCGCCTGACAGCTTCTGGATCATGTCAAAAAAGAACGCGTTAATGCGCGCAATGCCAAAGGGGATGTTGATCACACCGCGACGACGCTGCACATGCTTTAACATGCGCTTCATCAGGTCACGGAAGCTTTCCACATCTGGTCCGCCAAGTTCATAGATACCCGCGTCCGCCGTGCCCAACACGCCTTTTTCGGCGGCGGCGGCAACGTCATCCACAAACACCGGCTGGAACATGGTGTCCGCGCCGACCAAGGGGATCACCGGGCTTATGCCGGTCATCCGGGCAAAGCGATTAAAGAACTGATCTTCCTGACCAAAAATGATCGAGGGGCGCAAGATAACTGCGCCGGGGAAGGCGGCCTGAACAGCGGCGTCACCGCGCGCTTTGCTGCGGCCATACATGCTGGGCGCGTCGTCATCAGACGCAAGCGAAGATACATGCACCAACCGGTCCACGCCTTCTTCCGCTGCGATCTTGGCGATCCGTTCGGCGGCCACGGCATGCACCTGATTAAAGGTGTTTTTGCCGATTGCCAGCAACACACCCACGCAGTTCACAACCGCATCGGCCCCCTGCATCGCAGCCCGCACAGAGGCGTCATCGCGAATGTTGCACAAGATTGGTTCGACCTGACCCACCGCGCCATAAGGCTTTACAAAAAGCGCCTCGTTGGGGCGACGCACGGCCACGCGCACGCGCCAGCCTTGCTTGGCCATACGGCGCGCCACATAACGCCCCACAAAACCGGATCCGCCATAAATGGTCACTAGCTTGGACATCGGTGTCCTCCTTGCAAATCTCGCGCAAATGCATATCGCATATCTCGGGCAAAGGCATAGCTTTCCCGGGTCGATTGAGCAAGACAGAAAGCCTTTTTGGGCAAAAGACAGTTTAAGCGCTTGACGCCCCCCGCCGTTCACATTACATCGCCCCTCACCAACCCGTGCCCAGATGGCGGAATTGGTAGACGCGCTAGCTTCAGGTGCTAGTGTCCGTATGGACGTGGAGGTTCGAGTCCTCTTCTGGGCACCATTCTTTTCCCAACCCTCGTTTTCCAGTCACTCACAGCCGCATTGCCTGTGGGCGTTCCGCTTTCCAACCCTACGCGCAGCTCACCCCGCTGAATCCATTGATTTTGGTGGTACAGGTCAGGGCCATGTGCTTTGTCGGGGCCCGCGTGAGCACACCCAAAACCGAACTGATTCCGTTACGTGATTTCGGGTTTTCACCGCCGTTTACCTAACAATTCCCTATACGCCCTCCGGTGTGCGCCCTAAGGTCAAGCGACACCTGACAGGACGCACCAATGCCCCCTTCCCGAGACCGAGCAAAAGTCATCGCCGCGGGCGTTTTCAGCCTGATCCTAAGCGTGGGCATCGCGCGGTTTGCTTATACACCGCTGTTGCCAACGATGATCGAAAACGCCGGTCTTAGCCATTTTTGGGGCGGCTGGCTGGCGACCATCAATTACGCGGGGTATTTGGCCGGGGCGCTTTTGTCGATGTCGATCAAAGACTTGCAGGTGAAAGACCGGCTATACCGGCTTGGGTTAATCATGGCGATTGTCACCACTGCCGCGATGGGGTTGACCGACAATATCTGGCTCTGGGCGGTGCTTCGGTTTTTATCGGGGCTCAGCAGTGCGGCGGGGATGTTGCTGGCCTCTGGCTTGGTCATGCACTGGCTGATGCGCCACGGGTACCGCGCTGAATTGGGCGTGCATTTCGCCGGGCTTGGGCTGGGCATTGCCTTGGCCGCGATCACCGTTTGGGGGATGGAGCAGTTACTTCCTTGGAATATTCAATGGCTGGCCTTGGCGGGAATTGGGTTGGTGCTGCTGATCCCGGCATGGGGCTGGTTGCCGTCGCCAAAACAAACCATGGCCACCGCAAAAACCCAACCGCACAGCGCCACGCAGCTCAGCCCGTTTTTCATGCGGATGTTTCTGGCCGCCTACTTTTTTGCAGGCATTGGATATGTGATCACCGCCACCTTCATCGTCGCCATTGTCGAGGATTTGCCCGGCCTGAAAGGTCAGGGCCCCCTCGCCTTTCTGATCCTTGGTCTGGCGGCCGCACCCGCTGGCGCGCTTTGGGATCTGAGCGCGCGCCGCTTTGGGTATGTCCCGACGCTGATCTTGGCGATGTTTTTACAGGTGCCTGCCATTATCATGCCGATCCTGATCCCCGGACTGGTCAGCGTGCTCTTGTCGACGATGCTGTTTGGCGCCACGTTTATGGGGGTGGTGAGCCTTGTTTTGACCATGGCCGGGCTGCTTTATCCGGCGCAACCCGCCAAGCTGATGGGCAAGATGACCCTGTCTTATGGGGCGGCACAAATTCTTGCCCCGGCGATGGCGGCACAGCTGGCCGCAATCAGCGGGAATTACAACGCCAGCCTGTATTTGCCCGCCGCATCCGTAGCTTTCGGCGGCGTGTTACTGGTCATTTTGCAGATCAAAAACCCCATCACCCTTGGGCAGTCCACCCCGGATAAGGATCCCGTTCGGACAGGTTAACCCCCGAACAGGGTACACGGGTTTAGGCGCTGAAATGTTCATATGCTGCGCGGGCTTTGGCGGAGTAAGCCAATGACGGCCCGCCGCCCATGTAAGTTGCCATCGCAAGGGCTTCGTTCATCTCATCCATCGTCGCACCAAGGCGCACAAGGGATTGCACGTGAAAGCCAATACAGCTGTCGCAACGGGTGGCAATCGCAATGCCCAGCGCCATGAATTCCTTGGTCTTTTCTGACAGCGCGCCGTCTTTCTTGGCGGCGGTGCCCATCTGGGTGAACCCCTTCATCGTCTCGGGCATATCACGCCCGAGTTTGCCGATATTTCCCACGGTCTCTTTCATGAAAGCGTCCCAATCCATCGCGCGTCTCCTTTGGTTGCGTTCCCCCAATATGGGCCGCACGGGCGGGGAAACCACCCCGCGTTTGCCCCGCTAACGCAGACGTGACAAGCGTGACAGTTCAGCGTTCGTCCGACCCCATGCGCCGTTCAAGCCAGCGCACAGCGGATGAGATGATCAAGACCAGCACGAGATATTCGAGGATCAGCAGGGAATAAATCTCAAGCGGGCGATATTCCGTGACCACCAATTCATTGGCGCGACGGGTCAGTTCCTGCATACCAATGACAGAGGCAAAGGCCGACATTTTCACGATATAGATAAACTGGTTTGCCAGTGGCGGCAGGATGCGGCGGATCGCTTGCGGCAAGATCACATAGCGCATCGTCTGTGCGCGATTCAGGCCAATCACAGAAGAAGCCTCGGTCTGGCCACGCGGCACGGCCTGAATGCCCGACCGGAAAATCTCAGCCGTAAAGGCGCTGTCGGAAATGGCAAGCGTGATCACCGCGCCCCAAAAGGGGTCGATGTTGATCTGAATTCCCATGGATTTCATGACGACAGGAAGGCCGTAGAACACCCAAAACAACATCGGCAACAGGGGGATCGCGCGGATGAATTCGACATAAATTCGGTTCGGCAGGCGCACCCATCTGTTTGCGGAAAGGCCCGGCATGGTGATCAAAAGGCCAATGAGGATCGACGCAAAGGCCGCCAACAGGGACACTTGGATGGTCGATGAAAATCCACGCAGCAGGAACTTGATGTTCACCCAGCCGTTGGCTGTGGTGGGGTCCACAACATACCAGCCCCATGTGCCGGGCTGCCCCGCGCAACTGGCGAGCAAAAGTAGGGCGGCAAAGGGTAGAAACCGGGTCATGCGCATCCCCTTAATGGCTTAGAATTTTATCGAGGAAGTCGGCAAACCGATCAGACTTTGGCGCAGTAAAAACCTGATCTGGGGTGCCAATTTCAACCATTTCACCCGCATCCATAAAGGCAATGCGATCGGCCACCCGGCGGGCAAAGCCCATCTCATGTGTCACGCAGATCATGGTCATGCCTTCCTGTGCTAGCTCTTCCATCACGTCCAGAACTTCGGCAATCATTTCCGGATCCAGAGCCGATGTTGGTTCGTCAAACAGCATCACTTTGGGTTCCATACAAAGCGCGCGCGCGATCGCCACACGCTGTTGCTGACCACCGGACAACTGCCCCGGCCGCTTGTCCGCCTGATCGGGGATTTTGACCCGGTCCAGCAATTCACGCGCCCGCGCCTCAGCCTCGGACCGTGATTGTTTTAACACCCGAATGGGGCCAAGCGTGAGATTGTCGAGCACGGTGAGATGCGGGAATAGGTTGAACTGTTGAAACACCATGCCCACGTCACCGCGCCCCACCTTGTCAGGCGCCTTATTCAGCACCGACAAATCGCCGCCCTGATAGGGTTCAAGGTTCGCAACACAGCGCACCACGGTGGATTTCCCAGATCCCGATGGGCCACAGATCACCAGTTTCTCACCGGCGGCGACCTCTAGATCAATGTTTTTCAACACCTGAAAATCGCCATACCATTTTGACAGGCTTGTCATTTTAACCGCTGCGCTCATCTCAGTTCCCCACACCTCATCACCTATTCGTGATCGGCCAATCCAATTCGTATTTTGAACGTATATAAAGAGAAGAAACGCTTGTGATACCCTAGAAAAGGATCCTCTTGATGAACTTTTTGCGAACTCTTGGACGTACGGTTGGTGCCGCCCTTGTTGCAGGGTTGGCTTTTGCCGCCCCCGCTCAGGCACAATCGGCCCTGAATGACATTCTTTCAAACGGGGTCCTGAAGGTCGGCACCACCGGCGATTGGAACCCCATGTCGGTGCGCGACCCGGCCACCGAAGGGTACAAAGGCTATGACATCGACGTGATGGCCGAGCTGGCGAAAGACCTTGAGGTTGAGCTGGAATTTGTCCCAACCGACTGGAAAACATTGGTAAATGGCATTGTCGCGGGCAAGTACCATATGACCGGATCTGCCTCGATCTCGCCTTCGCGGATGAAGGTTGCGGGCTATTCGTCGCCTTACATTTCGGTGCAAATCCTGCCGTTCACCACAACGGATAAGGCCGATCGCTTTACCACCTGGGACAGCTTGAACCAGCCCGACGTAAAGGTCGCCACCACGCTTGGCACCTCGTTTGAAAAGATGGTGCGCGATTGGTTTCCCAACGCGGACATCAAAGTGGTTGAGGCCCCTGCCCGTGGCTATCAAGAAGTGATCGCCGGGCGGGCGGACGTGTTCATCACCTCAAACATCGAAGGGGCGACCTTGGTGCAGAAGTTCCCGCAAGTGACCCGCGTTGACGTGGAAAGCCCCGCCAAGCCAACCCCCATCGCGATGATCCTGCCGCAGGCTGATCAGGTTTGGATCAACTATGTGAACAGCTGGATTAAGCTAAAGCAGGAAAAGGGCTTCTTTGAAGCCACCGCGAAAAAATGGGGTTTGCAGTAAGCGATTGCCGCACTTTCCCTAAAGTGAGATAGGTTTTGGAACGGGGGCTTCGGTCCCCGTTTTCAATTCCCCCCCGCATACGGACATAAAATGCGCGACACATTACGAGCGAAAATCATCCAAACCTGCGACGCAAAGATTGCCCAAAAAGGCGAAGGTGTTGGCCTGTCCTTTTATGCATTCTTCGCCAATAAAAACGACGATCCGGATCTGTTGATGGAGGCCGCAACGTGGTGGATCCAAACCCACGCGCTTGATCATTTTGAAAAGGCCGTAAAGATCCGCGAGATGGTGGTTTCGGGGAAATAGCCCCTCGATCGCCATTTTGGATCCAAAATCCCATTGACTCCCTTCACCAGACATGGTGCCTCTTGTACAGCTAACAACGAGGGTCCCATGTCCGCACTTTACCAAACCCGCCTTACCAAACTGCGTGCAAAAATGCGCGAGACAGAAACCGATTTGGTGGCCGTGGGGCCGACCAGCCATTTGGCGTGGCTGACAGGGCTTGATCCCCATGGCGATGAGCGCCCGGTGCTGTTGCTGATCAGCCAAGATCACGCAGAGTTTTTGATGCCTGCACTGAATGCCGACAGCGTGCGCCAAGACACGGACATCCCGTTCACCACATGGTCGGATGCCGATGGGCCGCACGCGGCGCTGGATGAAATCCTGTCGCGCCTGACCCTACCCGACAGCCCGCGCGTGGCGCTGGATGAAATGATGCGCTCGGACTTTTCATTCCTTCTGTTGGGAAAGCTGCCGGGCGCGCAGCACGTCTTTCAGCACGGGGCCATCGGCGCGCTGCGCAAGGTCAAAGACGCGTCAGAACACGCGGCCCTTAAGGCAACGCATCAGGTGAACGACATCGCCCTGACAGCGGCATTTGATGGGCTGCGCGAGGGGATGACAGAACGGGATCTGGCTGACATTATTGCCGCAACCTATGACACCCACGGCGCACGGGTAGAGTTTATCAACGTCGCCTTTGGCCCCAACGGCGCCTTCCCCCATCACCACACCGGCGACACACGCCTGACCCGCGATATGGCCGTGCAAATTGATTGCGGCTGTCGGCACATGGGCTATCCGGCGGACAACACGCGCTGTGGTTGGTTTGGCACGCCTTCGGCAGAGTACACCGAGATTTTTGATATTGTAGAGCGTGCGGTGGCGGCCGCTTTGGCAATCGTGAAGCCCGGCGTGACCTCTGGCGCGGTGGATGCGGCCGCGCGTGATGTGATTATTGCAGCGGGCTATGGCGACACCTTTGTGGCGCGCACCGGGCACGGGCTGGGGCTGGATTTGCACGAAAAGCCCGACATTGTGTCTGGGTCTGATGTGGTGCTTGAGGCCGGAAATGTCTTTTCAATTGAGCCGGGGATCTATCTTTTGGATCGATTTGGCATTCGTTTGGAAGAGATTGTGTTTCTGAACGACGAAGGCCCAGAGGTGTATTCTGGCCTGCCCCGTGACATGGTGGTACGAGGGTAAAGCGAGGGGCTCTGCCCGTTCTTCGGGTGAAAAGCCCCCAGGCTTTTCTAAATCACCCTCGAACCCCGAGATATTTTTGGCAAGAAAAAGGGCGCCGGTTTTCCGTGGCGCCCTTTTGGATATATGGGTTATTGTGCGTTGCCTTCGGGGTGGAAGCAGGCAAAACCGTGGTCACCCCCTGACATTGGCGGGCGCTCGGCCCGACACTGATCGGTCGCTTTCCAGCACCGCGGATTAAACGCGCAACCAACGGGCACATTCAGCGGCGAGGGAAGCTCGCCTTCCAGCTTGATACGTTCAACCCGGTTGGCAGGATCCGCCATTGGTGTCGCGGACATCAGCGCCTTTGTGTAAGGGTGGCGCGGGGCGTCGAACACTTGGTCTTTTGACCCTTGTTCCACCGGTTTGCCCAGATACATCACAATCACATCATCGGCAAAATGGCGCACCACAGACAGGTCGTGGCTGATGAAGAGATAGGCCAGGTTGAACTTGTCCTGAAGGTCCGTCAGCAAGTTCAGAACCTGTGATTGGATCGACAGATCAAGCGCGGACACGGGCTCGTCCAGCACCAGAATTTCCGGCTCTAACATCAACGCACGGGCCACGGCGATCCGCTGACGTTGACCGCCAGAGAACATATGTGGGTAGCGGTTGAAATGTTCGGGCCGCAAGCCAACCAGTTCCACCATTTCGCGCGCGCGCTTTTCGCGTTCATCCGCCGGGATGTCCGGACGATTAAGCAGCAAAGGCTCCATCAGGATTTTGCCGATGGTCTGGCGCGGGTTGAGCGAGCCGTAGGGGTTTTGAAACACGATCTGCACTTTGGCGCGCAGTTTTTTGTCGCGCAGCTCATCGCCCGGTTGGATGTCTTCACCGTCGATGGAAAAGCTGCCGGATGTGGGCGTGTCGATCATGGTGACAAGGTTGGCGAGCGTGGACTTGCCGCAGCCGCTTTCCCCAACAACCGCCAGCGTGCGGCCGGGCACCAGATCAAAGCTGGCCCCATCAAGCGCGCGCACGGTGTGGCTTCCGCCGAACAGGCCGGTTTTCACCTCAAAATGGCGACACAGGTTTTGGGCGGTCAGAATGGGGGCGCTCATGCGGGTTCCTCCGATACGGGCTGGCCGTTTTTAAGCGGGCGGTGGCACAGGGCCTCACCCAATTCTGCGCTCGCTTTGCCGGGTTGTGTGGTGTGGCACAGGTCATCGGCAAAGGCGCAGCGGGGCGAGAAAAGACACCCTTTTGGCCGGTCAAATTGCCCCGGAACAACGCCCGCGATGGTTGGCAAGTGCTTGCCATTGGCCCGTTCAGGAAGGGCCGCAAGCAGCGCTGCCGTATAGGGGTGATGCGGGTCGGTGAAAAGCGCGTTCACCTCTTGCTCTTCCACACGCTGGCCTGCGTATTGCACCGACACGCGGTCAACGGTTTCGGCCACCACGCCCATGTCATGGGTGATCAGAATGAGCGCCATACCTTCGGTTTTTTGCAGGTCCGTGAGCAGATCAAGGATCTGCGCCTGAATGGTCACATCAAGCGCCGTTGTCGGTTCATCGGCAATCAGCAGCTTGGGTTTGCACGCAAGCGCCATGGCGATCATCACCCGCTGGCTCATCCCGCCCGACAGTTGGTGCGGGAAGGCAGACAGGCGTTTGGCCGGGTCGGGGATGCCGACCTGATCCATCAGCTCAACCGCGCGGGCTTGCCGTTCAGCACGGGTCAGCGGGGTGTGTTGGCGCAGCACCTCTTTGATCTGACGCCCAACGGTATAGCAGGGGTTCAGCGACGACATCGGTTCCTGGAAAATCATCGACACGTCTTTGCCGATGATTTTACGCCGGTCGCGGGCGGACATTTTGAGCAGGTCTTGCCCGTCAAACTCCATCTTGTCGGCGGTGATATTGGCGGTCCAGGGCAACAGCCCCATCATCGCCAACATCGACACGGATTTACCGGATCCACTTTCGCCCACGATGGCGCGAAGGTCCCCTGCCTCGACGGTCATATCCACGCTGTCCACGGCCCGGAACGGACCACCTGCGGTGCGGAACTCTACGGTGAGGTTTTTTATCTCTAAAAGGCTCATGCGTCAGCTCCGCTTTAGTTTCGGATCAAGCGCGTCGCGCAACCCGTCACCCATAAGATTGATGGCAAGAACGGCGATCAGGATGCAAAGGCCCGGCAGGGTCACAACCCACCACGCACGCAGGATAAATTCGCGCGATTCCGCCAGCATTGTCCCCCATTCTGGCGTGGGTGGCTGGGCCCCCATGCCAAGAAAGCCAAGCGCCGCTGCGTCCAAAATAGCGGACGAGAATGACAGGGCGGCTTGCACAATGATCGGCGCCAAGCAGTTGGGCAAGACGGTGACAAACATCGTGCGCAACCGGCCTGCGCCCGCCACGCGACCGGCGGTCACATAGTCTTTGGTGCGCTCTGACAGCACGGCGGCGCGGGTCAGGCGCACAAAATGCGGCTGTAGCACCAAGGCAATGGCGATCATCGCATTGATCAGTGACGGCCCGAGAATGGCCACCAGCACAAGCGCCAGCAAAAGCGATGGGAAGGACAGGATGATGTCCATCAAGCGCATGATCAGCGTGTCCGCCCATTTTGGCGCAAACCCGGCAATCACGCCGATGATCACGCCAAAGAACGACGCGATCGACACAACAATCACCCCGATGAAGAATGAGAACCGCGCGCCGAACAGCAGTCGTGACAGCATATCGCGGCCAAGGGGATCAGTGCCCAAAAGGAAATCAGTTGATCCGCCTTCTTGCCAGAACGGCGGTTGCAACAGATTGTCGCGGAACTGTTCATTGGGTGCGTAGGGCGCCAAAAGCGGGGCGATCAAGGCAACGATGAAAAACGCCGCAAAGATATACATGCCAACAACGGCGCCGCGATTTTCGCGAAAATAGCTCCAGAATTCGCGCAGCGGGCCGGGTGGTGCTGGGGTGGTTTCGGGCGAAGTGGTTGATACATCGGTCATCCGTTAGCCCTTTCTGATCTTTGGGTTGATCCAGCCGTAAAGCACGTCAACGGTAAGGTTCACGATCATAATGATCGACGCAATCATCAACAGGCCGCCTTGCACGACCTGATAGTCGCGGCGGAAGATGCTATCGACCATCCACTTGCCGATGCCCGGCCAGCTGAAGATCGTTTCGGTCAGGATCGCACCAGCCATAAGTGTGCCGACCGACAGGCCAATCACGGTGATCACCGGGATCATCGCGTTCCTAAGCGCGTGTTGGCCATTGACCTTAAGCGGCGACAGGCCTTTTGCACGCGCGGTACGCACGTAATCTTCGCCCAACACCTCAAGCATCGCGGATCGCGTCTGGCGGGCGATAATGGCCAGCGGGATGGTCGCCAGCACAATCGTCGGCAAGATCAAGTGCCGCACCGCCGAGATAAACGCGCCTTTTTGCCCCGACAACAGACTGTCGATCAGCATAAAGCCGGTCACGTCCTCAAAGAAGAACATGAAAGAAATCCGCCCCGACACTGGCGTCCAGCCAAGGCCCGATGAAAACACGATAATCAGCAGCAAAGCCCACCAGAAGATCGGCATCGAATAGCCAACGAGCGCGGTGGTCATCAGCGCCTGATCAAAGAACTTGCCGCGTTTCACAGCGGCAATCACACCCGCCGGGATGCCAAGCACCACCGCCACGATAATGGCGCAGAGCGACAGTTCGACCGTTGCTGGGAAAAGCGCGAAAAACTCGGTCACAACCGGTTTTTTGGTCACGAAAGACGTGCCCAGATCGCCCTGCAGCACGCCGCCAAGGTAGTCGATATATTGGCGCCAGATGGGCTGATCAAAGCCAAATTGTTTGATCAGTTCGGCGTAACGCTCTTCTCCGACGCCACGTTCCCCTGCCAAAAGCAGGATCGGGTCACCGGGAAGAAGGCGGATAAAAACAAAAGAGACGACTGTGACACCAATGAAGGTCGGCACAAAAGTCAGCAATCTGCGCAGCAGAAAAGACAGCATGTGGATGGCTCGCGGTAAACTGGCTGGGGCGGGCACATGATGCGCCCGCCCCTGTTTGAGGTCATGTTGACCTGCTTATTTCAGGCTAACACCATAGAAGATGTGACCGCCCAGTGGGTCGATCTTATAGCCTTCAACTTCGTTGCGCAGTGGCATGTGAACGATCGAGTGAGCGATGGTTGCCCATGGCGCCTGCTCTTTGAACACAACCTGAGCTTCTTCATAAAGCGCGGTCCGTTTCGCGGGATCAGATTCCTGCTTGGCGGCATCAATCAGCTTTTGGAACGGCTCGTGGCACCATTGTGCGCGGTTCGAACCACCAACACCGTCACAGCCGAGAAGAACGGCCAGGAAGTTGTCGGGATCGCCGTTGTCACCGGTCCAACCCAGAAGCACAGCACCGTCACGGTCTTTGTCTTTCGAACGCGACAGGTATTCACCCCATTCGTAGGACACAACCTCGGCCTTCACGCCAACTTTGCCGAAATCCTCTTGGATCAGCTCGGCCATACGGCGGGCATTTGGGTTGTAAGGACGCTGTACAGGCATGGCCCAGATCTTCATTTCAAGATCTTTGACGCCAGCGGCATCCAGCATGGCTTTCGCTTTTACCGGATCATACATGTCATCCTGAACCGCATCATTATACGACCAGATTGTTGGTGGGATCGGGTTTTTGGCGATTTGACCAGCACCCTGGAACACAACGTCGATGATCGCTTGTTTGTTCATCGCCATGTTCAGCGCTTTACGCACTTCGGGATTGTCAAACGGTGCAACCAAAGAGTTGTAGGCCAGATAGCCCACGTTCAGGCCTTCTTGCTCGGTCAGGTTGATGTCTGCATCCGCACGCATGGCTTCAACATCAGCCGGGTTTGGATAAGGCATCACGTGGCATTCGCCCGCTTTCAGCTTTTGATAACGAACGGCCGCATCAGGTGTGATCGCAAAGATCAGGTTGTCCACATCCGCTTTGCCGCGGAAAAAGTCAGGGTTCGCCGCATAACGGACAACCGCGTCTTTTTGATAGCCAACAAATTGGAACGGGCCAGTACCAACCGGCATTTGGTTCACGTTCTCAGGGGTGCCAGCCGCCAACATTGCGTCAGCATATTCCTTGGACACAACGGATGCGAAATCCATGGCCAGGTTGGCGATCATTGGCGCCTCTGGGCGGGTCAGAACGAATTTCACGGTCAGGTCGTCAACTTTCACGATCTCTTTGATCAGCGAAGGCATCGACATGCCGTTGTAATATTCCCACGTGCCACCGGACACTTTGTTATACGCGTTGGCTTCGTCGCCCTGACGTTCAAACGTAAAGATCACGTCATCTGCGTTCATGTCGCGGGTTGGCGTGAAGTAATCAGTGGTGTGGAATTTCACACCGGGACGCAGTTTGAACGTGTATTCCAAACCGTCCTCGGACACTTCCCAGCTTTCAGCCAGGCCGGGGATGACATTGGTGGTGCCGGTGTCAAACTCAGCCAGACGGCTGTAGATCGCTTTTGACGACGCATCAAAGGTGGTGCCCGATGTATAAAGCGCGGCATCAAACCCTTCGGGTGATCCTTCCGAGCAATAAACAAGGGTGCCATCGGCCATAGCTGTCGATGCAGTCAGCATCGCAGCAGCAGCAACGCTGGCCAGCTTAAAGTGTTTTTTCATGATATCCTCCCAATCATGTCTTCACGCCTTTTTGACGCGGAATGGGCGCAGCTTATGATGGGGATTGCCGCAAATCAACACTGATATATCAGCAAAATATTTGACGGGTTCGCAATACGTTACATAATTTGTTATCGCCACCATCACAAATATTGATCATTTGGTAAATCCAAAGGCTGCGCCGACTCGCTTGCCCCAAGCGAACCACCTTCCCGAACTGGCCCCACACTGATATATAAGCGTCGAACCAGTTCAACGAGCCGCCCATGACACAGCCCCCAAACCTCGCAACGCAAGCCTATCTTGCCATCGAAGAACGCATTGTCACCCTGCAACTTGAACCCGGATCCATCATCTCGGAACGCAAGTTGATTGAGGTCACAAAGATGAGCAGAACCCCCCTGCGCGAGGCGATGCAACGCCTGTCGTGGGAAGGGTTAATCGAGGTGCGCCCGCGCTCTGGCATCAAAATTGCTGACATCCGCGCCGAAGATTGCTCCAAGGTGATCGAACTGCGCAAAGTGTTGGAACCCCGCCTTGCCCGCGCCGCCGCCCGCTTTGCCACACCACGCCAATTGGAAGACGTGCGCATTAGCAAAGAAATGATGCGCGACAGCCTCCCGGATTTGAATGCGGAACTGTACCTTAAGGCCGACAAAGCCTTTGATCAGGCCATGACATCCGCCTGTGAAAACCAATATCTGAACAACATCCTTGGCCCCTTACAAACCCACGCCCGCCGGTTTTGGTATCGCTATTTTTCGCGCGACAGCATGAAACGATTGGGCGAGGGACATATCGCCGTGATGGATGCAGTGTTGGCCCGCGAAGACGTGCGCGCCTTTCAGGCGATGGAAACCATGATGGGGGTTATGGCCATTCAGGCGCAGGCGTTAAAAGACTGACCACCACAGGCGTTAGCTGGCACCCCAAGTGTCTGACAAGCGATAGCCGCCGGGCCAGGGATCTGACGGATCAAGCATATGTTGATGCGTGCCCGTGATCCAAGCCCGCCCCGAAATCTCGGGCGTGATGGCGGCGCGTCCGTTCAGATCAAACTGTGCCACGATGCGGCCCCGAAATTCACTGTCGATGATCGAGCGCGCCACATAGCGATCGTTAACGCCCATCTGACCTTTCGCCAACATCATCGCCATGCGCGCGGAAACGCCGGTGCCGGTGGGCGAACGGTCCACTTTACCGGGCTTGATCGCGACAGCATTTTTGCCCGTCAGCACATCGCCCTCGCGCACCAGCGGCCCGGCAATTTGGCAAAACGAGATATGGTTCCAATCGGTGACGGGATGCGAAAAGCCAAGCTGTTCATTGGCCGCATCGGTGATCTTGGCCCCGGTGCGCGCCAAATCCGCTGCCTCGTCCGGGGTTAGGGAAAAACCCAAATCCGCAGCATCCACAATCACAAAACTGTCGCCCCCAAAGGCGGTGTCGACACGCAAGCTGCCGATCCCGTCGACCTCAATCATCGCATCCAATTTGTCTGCGAAACTGGCGACATTCTGCACATTGATGCGTTCGGCCTTGCCGTCTTTGCATTCCGCCCGCACCCGCACCAAACCACCGGGGGCCTCTAGCACCAGATGGGTTTCAGGCTCAACCATCGGCAGGATGCCACTGTCCAAAAGCACGGTCGCCACGCAGATCGAATTTGACCCGGACATCGGCGGGGTATCCTCGGGCTCCATGATGATCCAAGCGGCGTCTGCTTCTGGATTTTTCGGCGGCACCAATAGGTTCACATGGCGAAACACCCCGCCACGCGGTTCGTTAAGCACAAACCGGCGCAGAGTGTCATCTTCGGCGATCCAATTGCGTTGTTCCCAAAGGGTGTCCCCGGGCGGCGGGGTCACACCGCCCACGATCACATCGCCCACTTCCCCTTCGGCGTGGCAGGACACCACATGGATGGTTTTCGATGATCGCATGATGATCTCCTTAAAAACGCGTTGGGGAATAGGGCGCAAGATCAATGGCTGGCGCGGCACCTTGGGCAAGGCTTGCCACCAATTCGCCGGTGCCAGCCGATTGGGTCAGGCCAAGATGCCCATGTCCAAACGCATAAATCACCCGCGGAGCCCGTGCGGATGCGCCAATCACCGGAAGGCTGTCGGGCAAGGACGGGCGAAACCCCATCCATTGCGTCCCACCAGAGGTTTCAAGCCCCGGCATAAACTTGGCGGCTTTCTTCAACAGGATCTCGGCGCGTTTGTAATTGGGCGGCAGCTCAAGCCCCCCCAATTCCACAGCCCCCCCAACGCGGTATCCATCATGGTTTTTCGACAGGACAAACCCGTGTGAGGCAAAGGTGATATGGGTGCGAATGTCCAGGTTTCGGGTGGCAAAAGTCGTGTTATACCCCCGCTCGGTTTCCAACGGGATCCGGTCCCCAAGGGTGGCAGCCAACCGATGTGACCAAGCCCCTGCGGCCAGAACAATCTGGGACGCACTGTCCACACCGGCATCGTGAGTGACCTCAACATATGTGTCTCTATTCTGCAGATTAGAGACTGTTCTAACCTCGATCACACCGCCCTTTTCAACGAACTTCGCGGCCAAAGCTTGGGTCCAAGCTTTTGGATCACGCGTGTTAAACCACCCCGGCGTATACCCCGCATGGGTAAATCTGGGCGAAAGCCCCGGTTGAATTTCGGCGATGGCCCCTGCGCCTTCAAACAGCTCACACGGGATCCCCAGATCTTTGCGGCGCTGCCATACGGGGGCGGCGGATTTGAACTCGCGCGTTCCCTCATAAACGCTCAGCTGACCTTCGCGATTGATCAGATCGACGTCACCATCCGTTTGCAATTGCCGTTCAAACGCGGCCTCGCTGTGGCGCATCAAATCAAGCTGCGCCGTCATAACGGCATCATATCTATCGCGCCAAGACGCCCGCCAAAACCGCAACATCCACGGCGCGATTTTCAGCGCATAAGCTGGCGGAATAGACAAAGGCCCCAAAGGATCCAGCAACCATTTGGGTGCCTTTTTCATGATACCCGGCGCGGCAAGGGGTTCGATTTCCGCAAACGCAAAGGCCCCCGCATTTCCACAAGAGGCCTCTTCTGCGACCCCCACCCGATCCCAAATTGTTACCCGCCGCCCCTGCGCCTGAAGTGCGAGGGCGGCGCTGATGCCAATAATTCCGGCGCCAATTACAAGAACGTCATGCGTGGGGGACTGCGTCATCTGAGGCGCCTCTTTGGGATCATTTTAGGGCAAGGTATAAGCGGTTTTCACACTTGTATAGAACTCAGCCGCATAAGCCCCTTGTTCGCGCGACCCAAAGCTGGATCCTTTGGTCCCGCCAAAGGGCACATGATAGTCCACGCCCGCGGTCGGCAGGTTCACCATGACCATGCCCGCCTGCGCATTCGCCTTGAAATGGCTTGCGTGTTTCAGCGACTGGGTACAGATGCCCGAGGACAACCCGAACTCAGTATCATTCGCCACCAACAGCGCCTCGTCATAGTCGCGCACACGGATCACGCTGGCCACGGGGCCGAAGACCTCTTCGCGGTTGATGCGCATGTCGTTGGTGGTCTCAGAAATCAACGCGGGCGCCATATAAAAGCCGTCGCTGGCAAGGCTAAGATGTTCGCCGCCCTGCACTTTGCCGCCTTCTTTGGCCGCAATAGAGACATATTCGAGATCTTGGGCAAGCTGCTTTTCATCCACCACAGGGCCCATCTGAACCCCCGTCTCAAGCGCGTTTCCGACTTTAAGGTTTGCAGCGGCGTTTGCCAATGCGCCAACGAATTTGTCGTGAATGCCTTCTGTCACAATCAAGCGCGAAGACGCGGTACAGCGCTGACCAGTTGAAAAGAACGCTCCGTTCAGACAGGCATCCACAGCCACGTCCAGATCAGCGTCATCCAGCACAACCATCGGGTTCTTGCCACCCATCTCAAGCTGAACTTTCTTAAGGCTCGCCCCGCACGCGGCGGCAATTCCACGCCCGGTTGGCACCGAGCCGGTGAACGAAATGGCGTTCACACGCGGATCATCAATCATCTTAGGCCCGATCTCAGAACCACGCCCCATGACAAGGTTAAAGACACCGTCAGGCAGGCCCGAACGGCTGATAATCTCGGCAATCGCCCACGCACATCCCGGCACCAATTCGGCCGGTTTCAACACCACCGCGTTGCCGTAGGCCAGCGCGGGGGCGATTTTCCATGCGGGGATCGCGATCGGGAAATTCCAAGGGGTGATCAAGCCAATGACGCCCACAGGGAACCGGGTCACGTCGACGTCAACACCGGGCCGAACCGAGGCCAGCCGATCACCGGTTTGGCGCAGGGTTTCGCCTGCGAAGAATTTGAAAATCTGCCCGGCACGCGCAGCCTCACCGATGCCTTCGGGCAGGGTTTTGCCCTCTTCGCGCGACAGCAGCCGGCCCAGCTCTTCTTTGCGCGCCAGAATTTCAGAGCCGATAAAGTCAAGGACATCAAAGCGCTGTTGCGGGGTGGATTTCCCCCATGCGGGCGCCGCTTGATGCGCCGCAGAAACTGCCTGATCCAACTCAGCCACACCGCCTTTTGCGGCCACGCCGACAATGTCAGAGATGTCCGATGGGTTGATGTTGTTCACGCCTTCGGTGGTCTCATGCCACGCGCCGCCGATATAGTTTTTAAAGTCCATAATAGTCTCTATTCTGCAAGTTAGGCTCTTATTCCATCACGATACGGGTCGTCGTCTGAAAAGAGCAATGTGGTTTCTGAGGTGACATAAGCCGCCCCTTCGATGGTCACGACGATGCCCGTGTTGCCGGGCACATAAGTCAGGTCATAGGTGCTGCCGATAATGCTTTCCTGAACCCAGATCGCATTCGGTTCCAGCATCCCATCTGCCGCCAAACAGGCCAGTTTGGCAGAGGATCCCGTGCCGCAAGGCGACCGGTCATAAGCCCCGCCCGGACACAGCACAAAATTACGGCTGTCGGCCTGCCCATGCGCCGGACCGAACAGTTCAATGTGGTCGATATAGGCACCATCAGCGCCGGTGATCCCTGCGTTTTCCAGCGCATTTCGGATCGCAATTGTGGTGGATGTCAGCTCAACCAGCCGGGCAAAATCCAGTGGAACAGCGTCATATTTGGACAGGAAAAACCAATTGCCGCCATAGGCGATATCCCCCGTGACGGGGCCAAGACCGGGCACATCCACCGTCACATCTTTGAGGTGGCGATAGCTTTCAACATTCTTGGCGCGCACGCGATTGGGGGACAGCAGATCAACCTCGACCACACCCACGGGCGTTTCAAAGCGGTGCGTTCCTAGCCCAATACGGCCCATGTGAAACAGCGTCGCCGCCAAGCCGATGGTCGCATGGCCGCACATGCCAAGATTGGCCACCGTGTTGAAAAAGATCACGCCGGTGGCGCAACTTGGATCAGACGGCGGCACAAGCAAAGCGCCGACAATCGCATCATGGCCCCGTGGTTCACACAGGGTCGACGGGCCAAAATCTGGATGATCTGCCCACAGCCGCGCGGCGCGGATCGCAAGGGGGCCGGACCCAAGATCCGGCCCACCTTCGATCACTACACGGGTGGGTTCACCTGCGGTATGGCTGTCGATTACGCGCATTCGGCGATGATCCCACCTTGGCGTGACCAATCAGCATACCAGTCTTTGAAAAGCTGATATTGGGCTTCGATATAGTTGCGTTGCGCATCGGTCAGCGCATCGGTTTCATTGAAATGCAGCGTGTATTCCGTGTCGCCGTTCAGAACCATCAGATGTTTGTAGTAAAGCACAAGGTCTGCGCCTTCATCGAACGAGGACAGAACGCCAAGCGCTTCTTCCAGTTCTTTCGCACGCACACGCGCTTCGGCATGGCCTGTTGCTGCTTTTTCACAGAGCGCCACAAGATGCAGCACTTCGCGCGGCAAGGCATTGCCAATTCCGGTGATCGCACCGCCCGCCCCACAGTTCACATAGCCATGATACACGGTGGTATCGACGCCAATCATCAGGGTCACGCTATCATCTTGCGAGGTGATGTTTTCCGCCGCATAGCGCAGGTCATCCGCTCCGCCGAATTCCTTGAACCCGATCAGATTGTCATGCTCCGCACGCAGAGCAAAAAACAGATCAGCGCGAGTGGCAAAGCCATAATAGGGAGAGTTGTAAATCACGGCTGGCAAGGTCGGAGCCGCCGACAAGACGCCCTTGAAATGGGCCTTTTGTGCCGCCATCGACGTCCCACGAGATAAGACACGTGGGATCACCATCAGACCTTTGGCACCAGCGTTTTCAGCGTGCGCTGCATGTTCAGCAGCAAGGCGTGAATTTACCGCACCAGTCCCCACAATCACCGGAACGCCCGCCTTACACAGAGCTTCAACCCCCTGCATACGCTCAGCGTCCGTCAACAAAGGCCAATCGCCCATGGACCCGCAATAAACCACCGCCGACATACCCGCCGCGATCAATTCCTGACCCTTTTTCACCAAGGCATCAAAGTCAGGTGTGCGGTCCGCCTTGCACGGGGTCATCAGCGCCGGGATCGTTCCGGAAAAAATATTGGACATGTCAAACTCCTTGGCAGGGCATATCCACATTGGTCGATGGACAGAGGCAAAGTGGTGGGCGGATTCGCCCCTTTTGGATGTGTTGCTCTATGGGTAATCAAATTGGATCCAATATTCAATATAGTTTTTCCAAAATCCTTCATTCCATCCTAAATTGCTGCTAGCTTCATCCCAAAGTGAGGGATTATGCAGTTTAAATCAGTTGATATTTCCAAAACCGCCTCAGCCGCGTCGATCATTTTTGATGCATTGAAAAAGGCGATCATTGAGGGTGATTTGGAGGAGGGCGCCCCGCTGCGCCAGGATGAAATTGCCAAAATGTTCAACACATCGCGAATTCCGGTGCGCGAGGCAATCTCGCGGCTTGAAGAACATGGGTTGGTGAAATCACAACGCTATAAGGGCGCGGTTGTGTCCGGTCTGTCAGCGGGCGAGGCAGGTGAGATTTTCGATTATCGCGCCATATTAGAGCCACATATTATCCGCGTTGCTGTTCCTAAGATGACCCCAAAAGCCTTGGCAGAGGCACGATCCTTTTGTGACGCATTTGCTGTGTCGGATGATCCGATGGAATGGGGCGATTTGAACCGGAAATTCCACGCCACGCTTTACAACGCCTCGGGCCTGACATTTCACCTTGAGGCCGTGGAAAGCGCGCTGGACCGCGTTGACCGTTACCTGCGCGCCCAATTGGTCCTGTCGGACGGCATGGCCCGCGCCAACGATGAACACCTGCGCATTCAAGACGCCTGTGAACGGGGGGATGCAGATACAGCGGCGGACCTGACCCACCAACACATCCTTGGGGCAAAGAACTCGCTTTTGAAACATCTGAGCAAACTGTAAAAAGGCCGCCCCAATCAGAGCGGCCTTTTGGTCTTTTAGTCTCTAACCGATAGTTTAGAGCCTTATTTCATCGTCGCCATATCGGTGATTACGGTGGTGTACGCCCCCTCTGGCATTTTGGTGATCACCGGATCAGACCCACCGCCCATCAGCGTGGCAACCGTGCGGTCATAATCGGCAACATTCAGGGATCCGTCCGAACCTGAGGTCAGTTTGGCAATCTCGCCCATCATGCGAACCTGATGCTTTTCGGTCTGTGCGCCGGTTTCATCATATTCCAGCACAATCATGGCGGCATCCGCTGGATTTTCCTCGGCCCATTTCCAGCCCTTCATGGACGCGCGCACAAAGCGGGCCATCTGGTCGTTAAAAGCGTCATCACCCAGCTTTTCTTCAAGCACATAAAGACCGTCTTCCAGCGTTGCGACGCCCTGTTCTTCATACTTGAACGTCACCAAATCGTCGGCACCAATACCCGCATCAATGATCTGCCAATATTCATTATAGGTCATGGTCGACACGCAATCCGCCTGACCTTGCAGGAGCGGATCAACGTTGAAACCCTGCTTAAGAACCGTCACCCCGTCACCGCCTTCGGTGCCAATGCCAAGCGAAGACATCCAGCTGAGGAACGGGTATTCATTGCCAAAGAACCAAACGCCAAGCGTGCGACCGGGGAAATCTTCAGGGCTGGTGATGCCGGTGTCTTTCCGACAGGTCAGCATCATGCCCGACGACTTAAAGGGCTGCGCGATATTCACCACTGGCGCGCCTTGTTCGCGGGCCGCCAAGGCGGATGGCATCCAGTCGACCATCACGTCAGCACCGCCGCCCATCAACACCTGAACAGGCGCCACATCGGGCCCGCCCGGCTTGATCGTCACATTCAGATCTTCGTCCGAATAAAACCCGTTTTCCAGCGCCACATAATAACCAGCAAACTGCGCCTGCGTGACCCATTTCAATTGCAGTGTCACGTCATCGGCGGCCATAGCCCCAGTTGACATCGCACCCATCGCAAACGCGGCCAGCGCGCCTTTCGTAGTGTTTAGCATTTCAATTCTCCCAGTTGGTTATTGGCTGTTATTTGTTTGCTCAGCCTCTTTGTGAGGGGTGCCAGAATGTGACCCCCTTTTCTATTAATGCCACAATGCCATAAAACGCCGATCCGGCAATGGCGGCGATTGTGATTTCCGCCCAGACCATATCAAGGCCCAGCCGCCCCACCTCGGTTGAGATGCGAAAGCCCATGCCTTTGATTGGTGATCCAAAGAACTCGGCCACAATCGCGCCAATGAGCGCCAAGGTGGTTGCCACCTTTAGCCCGTTGAAAATGGCAGGCATCGCAGCGGGCAGACGAAGGGAAAGAAGGGTTTGCCAGTAATTGGCCGAGTAGGTTTTCATCAAATCACGCTGCATGTTGTCTGTGTCTGCCAGCCCCTGCACGGTGTTCACCAGCATCGGGAAAAACACCATGACAACGACAACGGCCGCTTTGGAATGCCAGTCAAACCCAAACCACATCACCAAAATCGGCGCGGTGCCAATGATTGGCAGGGCTGCGATGAAATTGCCCACGGGCAGCAGGCCACGTTGTAAAAACGGCGAACGGTCAATCAGGATCGCGGTGACAATTGCCCCGCCGCATCCCATCAAATACCCGCTCAATGCGCCCTTCATAAAGGTCTGCACAAAGTCGACCCAAAGCACGTCAAGCGAGCTTGCAACCTTCGCACCAATCGCGGTGGGCGGCGGTAGGATCACGGACGGGACATTAAGGCCTCGCACCAAAGCCTCCCATACCACCAGGACCGTCACGCCAAAAATCAACGGCACAGCGAGTTTGGCCCAGCGTTCAGCCGCATGGCGGGACTTTGAAATCCAGCCATTCAACCACCATGTGAACACCCAAAAGGCCACGGCAAAAAGCACCCAGATCATGGCTTTACCCCCATGCGTTTCAGCATTCGGCGTTCAATCATACTGATGATACCCACAAGGCTGGCCGCCAATATGGCCGCCGCAAACAGGGCTGACCAGATTTGGATGGTTTGCCCATAATAGCTGCCGGTCAGCATGCGCGCGCCAAGGCCGCGGATCGCGCCGGTTGGCAGTTCGCCCACAATGGCCCCCACCAAAGACGCGGCCATGCCGACCTTAAGTGCTGTGAAAAGATAGGGCATTGAGGACGGCAGGCGCAGCTTCCAAAACGTCTCCCCTCCGCTTGCGGAATAGGTTTTCAGCAAATCAAGCTGCATCCCATCCGGGCTGCGCAGCCCTTTGACCATGCCAACGACCACAGGGAAAAACGAAAGGTAAGCTGAAATGAACGCCTTGGGCACCAACCCCTGAATGCCAACCGAATTCAGCACCACAATGATCATTGGCGCGATCGCCAGAATGGGGATGGTTTGCGAGGCAATCGCCCAGGGCATCACGCTCATATCCATCGCTTTGTTGTGCACAATGCCGACGGCCAAAAGGATGCCCGCACCGGTGCCAAAGACAAACCCCAACAGGGTGGCAGACAGGGTGATCCAACCGTGGAAAATCAGCGATCGCTTGGAAAAGGCACGCCCCTTCAGGGCCATGGCCCCGGTGGTTTTCCACAGCTCAGACGCCACTTGGTGTGGGACGGGTAAGACCGGGCGCTCTTGGCTCCAAGTATCGACAATCAGCTCAGGCGTGGTCAATGTGACGTCTGCCCGCTTTGCCTGATCGCGCGCCCATTTGGCGTTCATGCCAATCGCCGCTGCGTACCAAAGGACGATGATCGCCGCGACCACGGTCAGGATCGGCACAACCGATTTCATCATGCGCCGCTCAGTCATAGGCATGCCCCGCGCGCAGCCCTTCCCGCACGCGGTGCGCAATGTCCAGAAACTCTTGTGTATCGCGAATATCCAGCGGGCGGTCCTTGGGCAAAGTGCTTTCAATCACATCGTAAATCTGGCCCGGACGGGGCGACATGACGACGATTTTGGTCGACAGATACACCGCCTCGGGGATCGAGTGGGTCACAAAGCCAATGGTCTTTTCGGTGCGCGCCCAGAGTTTGAGCAACTGCTCATTCAGGTGATCGCGCACAATCTCATCCAGCGCCCCAAAGGGTTCGTCCATCAACAGGATATCGGCGTCAAACGCCAAGGCCCGCGCGATGCTGGCCCGTTGTTGCATCCCGCCAGAAAGCTGCCACGGGAACTTCTTATCAAAGCCCGCCAGATCCACCAGATCGAGCACCTTTTCGACCTTGGCTTTTTGTTCCGCTTTGGAATAGCCCATGATCTCAAGTGGCAGTTTGATGTTGCCGCCAATCGTGCGCCAAGGATACAGTCCGGCCGCCTGAAACACATAGCCATAAGCCCGGTTTTGGCGGGCCTCATCAGGCGACATACCGTTCACGGTGATCTCGCCGCCGGTGGGATGTTCCAGCGCCGCAATCACCCTGAGAAAGGTGGTTTTGCCGCAACCGGACGGGCCGATGAAGCTGACAAAATCACCTTTGTTAATCTCCAGATCCACACCCTTTAGCGCATGGATCGGGCCGTCATTTGTTTCAAACGTCAGGTCGAGATTTTTGGCTTGGATAACAGTATCGTTCACGTCAAACCCCGCTTGCCGGAATACCGGACCGCTCAACAGGACGTGGCGCAGTCAGGTCTTTCCATTGCGTCAGCGCCCGGTTCACGGTGGCATTTGGCGAGCGTTCCACGAACTTACCATGCCCTTCTTCACAGCGGATTTCCCCGTCATGCACCGCCACTTGTCCGCGTGTCAGGGTAAAGCGCGGAAGGCCTTTGACGTGCTTGCCTTCGAAGACGTTATAGTCGATCGCAGATTGCTGACCGTCGGCGGCAATGGTCTTTTCCTTCTCAGGATCCCAAACCACCAGATCGGCATCTGCCCCCACCAAAACGGCCCCTTTTTGCGGGTAGCAATTCAGGATTTTCGCGATGTTGGTGGATGTCACAGCGACAAATTCATTCATCGTAATCCGGCCCGTGTTCACCCCATGGGTCCAAAGCATCGGCATCCGATCCTCAAGCCCGCCGGTGCCGTTCGGGATCTTGGTGAAATCCCCAACGCCGGTGCGTTTCTGTTCGGTTGTGAACGCGCAGTGATCGGTGGCCACCACAGACAAAGACCCCGATTGCAGACCCGCCCACAGGCTGTCTTGGTGCTGCTTATTGCGGAACGGCGGCGACATGACGCGGCGCGCGGCATGGTCCCAATCTTTGTTGAAATACTCGGACTCGCCCAAAGTCAGATGCTGGATCAGCGGCTCGCCCCAAACGCGTTTGCCTTGCATGCGCGCGCGGCGAATGGCTTCGTGGCTGTCTTCGCAGGATGTGTGCACCACATACAGCGGCGCACCCGCCATATCGGCAATCATAATCGCGCGGTTGGTCGCCTCGCCCTCGACCTGTGGCGGGCGGGAATAGGCGTGCGCTTCGGGGCCATTGTTGCCCTCGGCCAACAGGCGCGCCGACAGCTCTGCCACCACATCGCCGTTTTCGGCGTGCACCATCGGGGTCGCGCCAAGGTCAGCGCAGCGGGTAAAAGAATGAAACAGCTCATCATCATTCACCATCAACGCGCCTTTATACGCGAGGAAGTGTTTGAACGTGTTGATGCCGCGCTTGTTCACGACCTCTTCCATGTCATTCCAAACCTGTTCGCCCCACCAAGTGATCGCCATGTGGAACGAATAATCACAGTTCGCGCGGGTCGATTTATTGTCCCACCGCTTCAGCGCATCCAGCAGGCTTTCACCTTGGTTCGGTAGTGCGAAATCCACCACCATCGTGGTCCCGCCAGCCAGCCCAGCGCGCGTGCCAGACTCAAAGTCATCCGAAGAATAAGTGCCCATAAACGGCATTTCCAAATGCGTGTGCGGGTCGATCCCGCCGGGCATCACGTAACACCCTGTGGCGTCGAGTTCCTTGTCGCCTTTAAGGTTTGGCCCGATCTCAATAATCTTGCCGCCGTCCACAAGAACGTCGGATTTATAGGTCAGGTCAGCGGTCACGATGGTGCCGTTTTTGATGACGGTCGTCATATCTTTGTTCCCTATCGTTGAAGGCCGGATCTTACGCCCGTGCCTTTAGTGTGGTTCCGACGTCAACCGCCGGGCAAGTCTAATTTGTCACCACCCCCGCAAATGGAGGCGTTTTGAGGAGTTCTGTGAAAGACGTAGCGCCGTTGATCGACAGCACGCGATAAGTTGGCACCCCGTAATACTCATTGGACAGCTCATTACATTTCAAATGAGCAAATCGGGTGGCTTCATACCGGATACTCTTTGCGGAGGCGCGGTCTGTTGGTGTGATTTCGATTAGCACTTCCGTGTCCGTCACACGCGTAACTCTTCGTTTTATCTGGTAATTTTCATCGGTGGTCAGACTGGCATATGGTTGCATGAGCAACGCACCATTGTGTAGGCAGACCTGCAGATGATTTACCTCGGCCGCTTCCCCAACACTCAGGTCAGAAACATAACGCCGCCCATCAAGCCGCCGAATTTCATCAGGCTCCATATCCACAACAAAGCCGCCATCAGCCAATGCCGCACTAGGCCCCGCCCAAAGGGCCGCAACAAACGCAATGATCCGCATACCAAAATCCTCCAAAACAACCATTGCCCGCATCATTGGCGCGGGTTGGTTAATTTGTGGTGAGTATTGGTAGATCATTCGCTTTGATCACTCCACGATTTCAGCAGTTTCGAGCACCGCGTGCAGCAATACATCCGTGCCCGCTGTGGCCCATTCTTTGCTGATCTCTTCCGCTTCATTATGGCTTAACCCATCAACGCAGGGACACATAATCATCGCGGTGGGGGCGACTTGGTTGATCCAACAGGCGTCATGCCCGGCCCCTGAAATCAGGTCGCGGTGAGAATAGCCAAGGCGCACGGCGGCGTTGCGCACGGCGGTTACACAGGCCTCATCAAAACTCACCGGATCAAACCCGCCAACCTTTTCAAAGCTGATCGTCAGCCCCATATCATCGGCGATTTTCTGGCCGTCCACACGCAAGCGCGCCTCCATATCCTCGATCACCGACAGGTCGGGTGAACGGAAATCGACAGTGAACACCACCTTGCCGGGGATCACATTGCGCGAGTTTGGATAGACGTCGATATGGCCAGCCGCACCCACCGCGTGGGGGGCGTGGGACCATGCGATCTCATCCACTTTTTCCAGCACTTTCGCCATGCCCAGCCCTGCGTTTTTGCGCATGGGCATGGGGGTGGACCCGGTGTGGCTGTCTTTGCCTTCGATAATCACTTCGGTCCAGGAAAGCCCCTGACCATGAGTGACCACGCCAATGTCTTTGCCTTCGGCTTCCAAAATGGGGCCTTGTTCAATGTGCAATTCAAACATCGCGTGCATTTTGCGTGCGCCGACAGGCTCATTGCCTTCCCAGCCGATGCGTTTCAGCTCATCGCCGAATTTCAGCCCTTCGGCATCTTCGCGGTCTTTGGCCCAATCTTCGGTGTGAATGCCCGCAAACACACCGGATGACAGCATCGCGGGGGCGTAACGCGTGCCCTCTTCGTTGGTCCAATTGGTGACCACAATGGGGTGTTTCGTTTTCACGCCAAGGTCGTTCATGGTGCGGATCAGCTCTAGCCCGCCCAGCACGCCAAGCACGCCGTCATATTTGCCGCCGGTGGGCTGCGTATCAAGGTGGCTGCCCACATAAACCGGCAGCGCATCGGGATCTTCGCCCGCCCGCGTGGCGAACATATTGCCCATGGTGTCCACACCCATCGACAGGCCGGCCGCCTCGCACCAATCCTGAAACAATTTACGGCCTTCGCCGTCTTCGTCCGTTAGCGTCTGGCGGTTGTTTCCCCCCGCCACGCCGGGGCCGATCTTGGCCATATCCATCAGACTGTCCCAAAGACGGTCGCCATTGATTTTCATGTTTTCGCCGGGTGCGGCCATTGTACTCTCCCTGTCACAGCGCAAGCGCGCGTGGTCATCTGGCAACAGGCAGGTGCAGCATATGGGTCGCCGCGCGGGGCACGGTCAACAGCTGGGGGCGTCTGGCCCCTGGCTCCCTGTTGGTTTCTCGCTCTTGCCCCGGTTGGCCGGGATCTGGCGTCATAATGGAACGGCGTATTTTACCGTTTGGTCAACCTCGACGCTAGCACAGCGCCGAGGTCAGTCAAGCATTCTAACCCTTGATTACGACCTATTTTGTCGCACCCAAGGGCCTGTTTTCCTATTGCCCACGAATGATGCAGGTATTGGGGTCGGCTGATGGATTATTGGGATGTTCCAACCAGCTGCGTTTGTCGGCGGGCACTTTCATGCCGGTACGCTCGTCCAGCTCGCCCACATCCAATTGGCGCATGGTGATGCAGCCCTCAACCGGGCAGACATTCACGCAAAGATTACAGGCCACACATTCATCGTCTTTCACCGTGAACACGCGGTCCTCTGACATCTCAATCGCTTGGTGACTGGTGTCTTCGCAGGCTGCAAAACAGCGCCCACATTTGATGCAATCGTCCTGATTGATCTCAGCCTTGGTGACAAAATCGAGGTTCAGATGCTGCCAGTCGGTAACCTTTGGCGCCGCAAGCCCGATGAAGTCTGAGGTGCTTTCATACCCCTTTTCATCCATCCATTGACTAAGGCCCGAGATCATTTCCTGCACCACTTTAAACCCATAAGTCATCGCGGCGGTGCAGACCTGAACATTGCCCGCGCCCAGCGCCATGAACTCAGCCGCGTCGCGCCACGTGGTGATACCGCCAATGGCCGAAATGGGCAGACCCTTGGTGTCTTGTGACCGGGCAATTTCCGCCACCATATTCATGGCAATCGGTTTGACCGCCGGGCCGCAATACCCACCATGTGTGCCCATGCCATCAATCATCGGTTCAGGCGACATCGCATCAAGGTTCACAGACGTGATCGAGTTGATGGTGTTGATCAAGCTGACCGCATCCGCACCACCCCGCATCGCCGCCTGCGCAGGCATCAGGATGTTGGAAATATTCGGCGTCAGCTTGACGATACACGGCAGGTTCGAATGCTTTTTCACCCAGCCGGTAACCATTTCAATATACTCAGGAACCTGCCCAACAGCGGCCCCCATGCCACGTTCGGCCATCCCGTGTGGGCAGCCAAAATTCAGCTCAACACCGTCAGCGCCAGTCAGTTCGACCTCTTTCAGGATCTTGCGCCAAGGCTCTTCTTCACAAGGCACCATCAAGGACACGATCAGCGCGCGGTCGGGGTAATCCCGTTTCACGCGGGTAATCTCCTCAAGGTTCACCTCTAAGGGCCGATCGGTGATCAGTTCAATGTTGTTCAGGCCCAGCAACCGGCGGTCCGCACCAAAGATCGCGCCGTAACGCGGGCCGGATACGTTGACCACGGGCGGGCCCGCTTCGCCAAGCGTTTTCCAAACGACACCGCCCCAACCGGCCTCATACGCGCGGCGCACGTTGACCTCTTTGTCGGTTGGCGGGGCTGAAGCCAGCCAAAAGGGGTTCGGGCTTTCGATGCCCAGAAAATTGCTGTGCAAATCGGCGCCGTAGCGGGTTCCGTTCAACAGATCTTTCATGGCTTAACCCTCCCCCATCAATGTTGCGTGGATGTCTTCTGCGGCATCGCGCCCTTCGGCCACCGCCGTCACGGTCAAATCATCACCGCCGCTAGCACAATCGCCCCCGGCCCAGACGCCCGCACGCGACGTGCGACCAGTCATGCTGATCGAGATTTTGCGTCCCTCAAGTTCCAACCCCTGCCCGTCACCAAGCGTCTGGCCAATGGCCTTGAACACTTGATCCGCTGGCAGGCGAAAGGTTTCACCTGTTTCCGTCAAGCCATCCGCGCCATCCGCTGTATAAGCAAACTCAACCTCGCGCACCGCGCCATTGCCATGCACCGCTTTCGGGCTGGCATGGGTGATGATCCGCACGCCTTTTGAGGCCGCCAAATCCTGTTCAAATGTTGAGGCGCCCATCCGGTCGCGCCCACGGCGATAGACCAACGCCACATCTTCGGCACCCAAAAGCTTGGCCTGAACCGCGGCATCCACCGCCGTCATGCCGCCGCCAATGACGACAACATGACGACCCACTGGGAGCGTGGACAGATCGGACGATTGCCGCAAATCTGAAATGAAATCGACCGCGTCCAAAACGCCGTCCTTGTCGTCGCCGTCGACCCCAAGCGCATTCACGCCCGCAAGGCCCATACCAAGAAAGACCGCATCGTGATCGTCGGACAGTTTATCGAGCGTCAGCCCGTTACCAAGCGCTTGGCCGAGCTTGACGGTGATCCCGCCAATGGACAGCAGCCATTCCACCTCGCGCGCGGCGAAATCATTGGTGGATTTATAAGACGCGATGCCAAATTCGTTCAGACCGCCCGCCTTGGGGCGCGCATCATAAATCACCACGCCATGACCGTGCATCGCCAAACGGTGCGCGGCAGACAGACCCGCAGGCCCCGCGCCCACCACAGCCACGGATTTCCCGGTGCTGGCGGCGCGCGTAAAGGGATGGGCGCCCATCACTTTGTCGGTTGCATAGCGTTGCAGCTCGCCAATGACCACGGGTTTGCCTTCGGCGGTTTCACGCACGCAAACCTCTTCACACAGCGTTTCCGTGGGGCAGACCCGCGCGCACATCCCGCCCAAAATGTTCTGGTTCAGGATCGTTTTTGCCGCCGCTTCCGGGGTGCCGGTTGCGATCTGGCGAATGAAAAGTGGGATGTCGATTGTGGTTGGACAGGCCTCCATGCACGGCGCGTCGTGGCAGAAATAGCATCTGTCTGCGGCCACCAAGGCTTCGTGGTCATTTAACGGTGGATGCAGGTCTGAAAAATTGTCCCCATAAGCATCGCCACTAAGGCGGTTAGGTACAATTCCTGGCGTTGACTGGGAATTGGTCAAGGGAGCCTCCCTTTTCTCTCTGTTGGTTGATTTTTCTTTTCAGCATGGCACAGGTTTATTTTTTACCAAACAGTAAAATTTAGCCGCAACGCAGAAAGACCCGCTGACCTGTTGAAATAACAGGCGAAAAAACTTCAGATGATGGGGAAGTGGGCGGTTAAGAAACCGAAATATGGGTGGTGAGACATCCCAAAGTGGCAATTTCCACCACACATGAATCGCCTTTTTCCAAGGCACCGACACCGGCGGGCGTGCCGGTCATGATCACATCGCCCGGCTGCAATTCGACCAAGGTCGAGAGGTGCGAGATCACCTCGGGCACCGACCAAATCATGTCAGAAAGGTCGGCATCTTGGCGCAGCACACCATTCACGGACAGGGTAATTTTCCCACGGTTCAGATGGCCAATGTCAGCGGCACGGTGCAAAGGCCCACATGGCGCAGAGCGGTCAAACCCTTTGGCCATATCCCAAGGGCGACCCAGTTTTTTCGCAGCGGCTTGCATATCCCGGCGGGTCAGGTCGTTGCCAATGGCATAGCCAAACACATGATTTAGCGCCCGATCCGCGTCAATGTCAGCGCCGCCCACACCAATGGCCACCACCAGCTCTGCCTCAAAATGCAGATTTTCTGTGGCCGGTGGATATGGAATCGTCGCGCCATCTGCCACCAAAGCATCTGCGGGTTTGGTAAAGAAAAACGGTGGTTCGCGGTCGGGGTCATGCCCCATTTCACGCGCATGCGCCGCATAATTGCGCCCCACACAAAAGATACGCCGCACGGGAAACCGCCCTGTCCCCCCTACAACCGGCAGGCTGGGTTGGGACGGCGGGGCAATCACCCATGTTGGCGCATCGTTCATTTCAAAAACACCTTCCCCTTCATCGTATCCGCAATTGGGGCACCCAAAAGGGACAGGATGGTGGGGGCGAGTTGGGTCTGGCACAGGACCTCGGCCTCATCCGCCACCTTGCCATCGCCAAAATAATAAAGCGCCACGTCTTGTTGTAAATCTTCATGCCCACCGTGATGGCCGCGGTCTGTTTGGCCGTGATCCGCGGTAACGATCACCTCATACCCCATGTCGCGCCAACGGCGAATGAATGGCGCCAACTGTTCATCCATCGCAAAGCAACCATGATCCATTTCGTGGGTCTCATGGCCAAACCGATGACCCATGCTGTCAAGCGTACAGGTGTGCAGAATGCCGTAATTCAGCGAAAACCGGTCACATAACATGGTCAGCGTGGCGAAAAGATCGGTGTCCGCAGGTGTCGTCTGGTTGATCAGGTTATAGCCGGTCATCGTGTGAAACCGGCCGTGGTTGATTGTGTCACTTTCGGGTTCATCATATTCGATGTCACGCACCACATCAAAAGGCGCGCGGTTGAAAAACTCGGACCAAAAGGAATGGGTCACCGCCCCGGTGGTGCCACCAGATTTGCGCGTTTGGCTAAAGATATCGTCCTGTGCAATGCGAAACACATTGTTGTTGCCAGTACAGCCGTGCACCTGTGGGGCCACGCCCGTATGGATCGATGCATAACAGCTGGCCGAAGTTGACGGCAGCACCGCGCGCATTTTGAAAAGCTGCGCCTCGCCCGATTGCACCCAGCCTTCAAGATTGCCAAACAACCGGCGGAAATTGCGCCATGGCACACCGTCAACAACGATCAGAAGCAGTTTTTTATCCATGAAAGGCGCCTTTCCGAATTGCGCAGGGATCTTTCAGACAGGTTAGGCGTTTCGCATCACAGAAATATGCCACGCGCGCGTCAATTCCTGTCGGTTTTTGACCATTTCAAATGAAGCGCCGAAGGCACCTGTGGGATGCCTCCGGCGGGGATATTTTTAGAAAGAGGAAGGCGCGATCAGTTGGCCGGTTAATTGCCCGCGCTTTCCATTTTCCGGTTCGCAATCACCTCTTCCAGCCAGCCAAGGCGCATTTCTGGCACAGAGCTGAGCAGGAGGTCGGTATAGTCATCAAACGGTGGTGACAGCACCTCGGCTTTGGGGCCATAACGCACCACTTTGCCCTGATACATCACCGCAATACTGTCCGCGATGGCGGAGACCGTGGCGAGGTCATGGGTGATGAACAGATAGGCCACATCTTCAATTTTCTGAAGGTTTTCCAGAAGTTTGAGAATGTCGTCAGCGACCAAAGGATCCAACGCCGAGGTCACTTCGTCGCAGATGATGACCTTCGGTTTGGCAGCCAACGCGCGGGCAATACACACACGCTGTTTTTGCCCACCGGACAGCTCAGCGGGATAGCGGTCAATAAAGCCCTCGCCCAACTCAATCTCGTCCAACAGTTCAATGATGCGTTTGCGTTTTTCCGCGCCCTTCATGCCGAAGTAGAACTCTAGCGGGCGGCCGATGATGGTGCCAACCGTTTGGCGTGGGTTCATCGCCACATCCGCCATCTGATAAATCATCTGCAGCTCGCGCAGGTCTTCACGTGTGCGCCCCTTCAGATCCGCAGACAGTTCACGCCCATCGAAGGTAATCTTCCCTTCACGGGGCGGCAAAAGGCCGGTGATCACCCGTGCGGTGGTGGATTTGCCCGAACCACTTTCCCCAACAACTGCAAGGGTTTGGCCGGGGTGAAGCTCCATCACCACATCATGAAGCACGTCAAAGTTGGTGCCTTTATAGCGCGCGGTCACATTTTCAACCCGCAAGATCGGCGTGTCCGTGGGCGCCTGGCCTTCGTGCTGTTTTGAACGCACGGACACCAAGTCACGCGTGTAGTCTTCACGCGGGTTGTTGATGATCTGATCGGTGGTGCCATGTTCCACCATATCGCCCATACGCAGCACCATGATCTCATCTGAAACCTGTGCCACAACGGCAAGATCGTGGGTGATGTAAAGCGCGCCAACGCCGGTGTCCCGAATGGCGGCTTTGATCGCCATCAACACATCAATCTGCGTGGTCACATCAAGCGCCGTGGTGGGTTCATCAAACACCACCAAATCGGGTTCCGGGCAAAGCGCCAGCGCCGTCATACAACGCTGTAACTGACCGCCGGACACTTGGTGCGGATAGCGTTCCCCGATGTTGTCCGGGTCCGGCAAGCCAAGCTTGTCAAACAAGTCACGAGCACGCGCTTCAGCGTCCTTTTTCGAGAATTTTCCGGCGTGAACCGACGCCTCAATCACTTGTTCCATGATCTTTTTGGCCGGGTTAAAGCTGGCCGCCGCCGATTGGCTAACATAGGTCACTTCGAGACCACGCAGATGGCGCAGGTCTGCGCGTGTGGTGTGCAGAATTTCACGTCCGTTCACCCACACTTCGCCGCCCGTCAGTTCAACCCCACCCCGGCCATAAGCCATTGCGGCCAGCCCGATGGTGGATTTCCCTGCACCGGATTCACCGATTAAACCCAGCACTTTGCCCTTTTCCAGCTCAAAGCTGACACCATGCACAATGTCGATGTCTTTGGGTTTTTCGCCGGGCGGATAAATCCGCGCTCCGATTTTCAGGTCTTTGACTTTCAGAAGTGCATCGGTCATCCGCGACCCCCTTTCAAGCTGGCGGTGCGGTTCAGAACCCAGTCCGCCACGAGGTTCACAGAGATCGCAAGGGTCGCGATGGCAAATGCGGGATAAAGCGCCGCCGGAATGCCATAGACGATGCCGTCTTTGTTTTCCTTCACGATGCCGCCCCAGTCAGCATTCGGGGGCTGCACCCCAAGGCCAAGGAACGACAGGGTCGACACAAAGAGCACCGCAAAGATAAAGCGCAGCCCCATTTCAGCAACCAATGGCGACAGCGCATTGGGAAGGATTTCGCGGAAGATTACCCAACGGTTGCCTTCGCCGCGCAGCTTGGCGGCCTCGACAAAGTCCATCACGTTGATGTCCACCGCAACGGCACGTGCCAGACGGTAAACGCGTGTGGAATCGAGTAAGCCCATCACGAGAATCAGGATCGGCATTGTCACCGGCATCACCGACAGTACAACCAATGCAAAGATCAGCGTTGGGATCGACATAATCAGGTCGACAAAGCGGCTCATCGCTTGGTCAACCCATCCGCCAATCACAGCCGCCGTCAGGCCAAGAACGGACCCAAGAGTAAAGCTTAGGATTGTGGCGGCGGTGGCGATAAAGATTGTTGTACGACCACCATAAATCATCCGCGTTAGCAGATCGCGCCCAATGTTATCCGTGCCCAACCAATGCTGTGCAGACGCCGTGTCCCACGGAACATCGCTTACGATTTCCGTCATCGAATAAGGCGCAATCCAAGGTGCAAAAATTGCCACAAAGAAGTAGAGCCCAGTGAAAAAGAGGCCAATCATGGCCGCAGGAGGGATTCTCATCATTTCGGGTGCCTCAGGCGTGGATTTGCAAGGATCGACACGATGTCAGCGACCATGTTCAAACCGATATAAACAGCGGCAAAGATCAGGCCACAGGCTTGGACCACCGGCACATCACGTTTCGAGACGTGGTCCACCAGATATTGCCCCATGCCGGGATAGACAAAGACCACCTCGACCACGACAACACCCACAACCAGATAGGCCAAGTTCAGCATGACCACATTCACCACCGGCGCGATCGCGTTGGGGAACGCATGGCGGTAGATCACTTGGAAACTGGACAGGCCTTTAAGCTCGGCTGTTTCGATATAGGCAGATTGCATCACGTTCAGAATGGCGGCGCGGGTCATGCGCATCATATGCGCCAGAACCACCATGGTCAGAACAGCAACCGGCAGCGCGATTGCATTCAGCTTTTCAAGAAAGCTCATGGAATCATAGACAGTTGCCACAGTTGGCGCCCATCCCAGTTTCACGCCGACGACATACATCAAGACGTAACCGATCAGGAATTCCGGAACCGAAATTGAGGCCAACGTGACCGCTGAGATCAATTTATCAGGCCACCGTTCGCGGAAACGCACCGCAAGAAGGCCCAAGAAAATCGCCAGCGGCACGGCCACAACAGCCGCCCAAAACGCAAGGAACAGCGTGTTTTTCAACCGTCCGCCCAAGGATTTGGTGATGTCTTGCCCGTTGGTCAGGGCTGTGCCCAAGTCGCCTTGAATGGCCCCCGCAAGCCAGCTGAAATAGCGGCTCATGGCGGGTTCATTCAACCCAAGCTCTGCGCGCATGTTGGCAAGGGCTTCTGGGGTCGCGGATTGACCAAGAATGGATTGCGCCACATCACCCGGAAGGATCTGCGTACCTGCGAAAATCAGCAAGGATGCGGCCAGAAGCAGAAGGATGCCCAGCGCTAGCCGCTGGGCAATAAGTTTAAAAACAGGGTGCATGGTTTGGCCTTACACCAACCAGCAGCGTGAACTGGCAAAGTTCGCCATCAGTTCCCCGTTGGGATCGGGCTCAAACCCGCCGACCTTATCGCTGACCGCGTCAACAAAGTCGTTGAACATCGGGCAAATCAAGCCGCCTTCGTCACGCACGATGTGACCCATTTGGCTGTAAAGCGCTTTACGTTTCGCTGGGTCCAGTTCTGCTTTGGCTTGACCAAGCAGGCTGTCAAACTCGGCATTGTTGAACCGGGTGTCGTTCCAGTCTGCGGTCGACAGATAAGCGGTCGAATACATCTGATCCTGCACCGGACGGCCACCCCAATAAGACGCACAGAACGGTTGCTTGTTCCAAACCTCTGACCAGTAGCCATCGTTAGGCTCACGCTTGATCTCCAACGGGATGCCCGCAGCGGCGGCACTTTGCTGGAACAGTTGGGCGGCATCAACCGCACCTGGGAACGCCGTATCCGCAACGCGCAGAATGATCGGGCTTCCGTCATGGCCAGACGCTTTATAGTGCTCTGCCGCCTTCGCAAGATCATGTTCGCGCTGTGGAATGGTATCATCAAACAGCGGGTATGAACCATTGATCGGCATGTCGTTGCCAATGCCGCCATACCCCTTAAGGATCTTGTCGACCATTTCCTGACGGTTGATCGCGTATTTCAGCGCCAAACGCAGGTCTTTGTTGTCAAATGGCGCGGTGTCGGTGTGCATGATGAACACATAGTGGCCGCGGCCGGATGCGTTTTTCACCGTAATACCAGGCGCGCGATCCAGAAGGGCTGCAACCTTTGGCTCAACCGCGTTCACCATGTGAACCTGGCCCGATTGCAATGCCGCCATACGGGCTGTTGCGTCATTCAGGATCAACAGTTCAGTTTCAGCCGCATGACCAATGCTTTCGTCCCAGTGGTTCGCGAATTTCTTAAAGCCGTGGCGCACGCCCGGCTCATTAACCTCCACAGTATATGGGCCGGTGCCGATCCCCGCGTTTGGATCATCCATTCCGCCGTTAGGCTGAACCACAAGGTGATAATCGGCCAAAAGATATGGAAGGTCGGCGTTAGGAGTGTCCAAAGTCACCGACAGAGTGTTGCCGCTGACAGACATAGATTCGATGCCTTTCACGATCCCCAGAGCGCCTGATTTCGATTCTTCGTTGGAATGGCGCTCGATGGTTTTCATCGCATCTTCGGCGGTCATCGTTTTGCCGTTATGGAATTCAACGCCCTGGCGCATGTTGAAATGCCAAACCTTCGCATCTGGCGAACTGTCAACGCTTTCAGCCAGGCGCATGTTCAATTCGCCGGTGGGTGATGCACTTACCAGCGTATCACCCCAATGGCGCAGAACACTTTGGTTGGCTTGCGATGCCACCAGACCTGGATCCAGTGTATCGGTGCTGGCGCCACCGTTCATACCAATCTTAAGCGTGCCACCTTTGACAGGGCCAGCGGCATGTGCAGCACCGGCCAGCATTGTGTTGGCGGCCGCAGCAGACACACCCAACGCAGAGGCACGGCCCAGAAAATCACGGCGTGACAATTTGTTCGCAGCAACGCGTTTGGATAGGTATTCAAGTTCTTTTGACATGTGGAGCTCCCATTGGTAAGGCCATTCGGCCCATCTTATTTCTTTTGTTCTGCCCAAAGCTTTGCCCAGATGAACCGGCATGGCAAGGGCTGTAACCGACTAGCGGTAACATTATTACGACACCACCTTGCCCGATAACGACACGAACTTACACCCAAAAAAGGGCCGGTCAAATGCCCGGCCCCTTAAATCTGCGCTGTGTAGAGTGTTAGAAGTTAAGGGAAATGTCCCTGTGGTAAGCCGTACAAGAGGCCATTTCCAACGCTTGTTCACGCGTGAACCGGTTCTGTAGGCGCACCCCAAGGGTCCCTTTCAGCGTGTCCACATAGGATGTCAGACCCGCCCGCAGCTGGGTCTCTGCTGGCCCACGCCACACGACCTGCTCTTCATAAGCCGCAACCGCTTTATCATACTCGGCCAAGGCCTTCGCACGATCCGGCGTTTTCGACTTTAACGCTTTACGCGCCTTTTTCAGGGCCTTCTTTACCCCATCAGAGCCTTCCACCGCGTTAAAGGCTTTGGTCAGCTCATTCACAAGCCCCTCTGCCTCTGCTTCCGGTGTCGTCTCAATGGTGCTGCGCATGTCACGAAGTGGTCCCTCAAGGGCTGCGAAATCAGCATTCGAATCCAGCACCGCCAGAACAGATACTGGGGCTTCATAAGCCGCATCTGCCGCACGACGGTACATCGCCCGCGCCTTATTCTCAGCCTGTGTGAGCTTTAGGAAGGTTGCGTGCTGATCTTTCCATGCGTCTGGAATTTCAGCTTCCAGCGCCGCAATCTCAGCGTTGTAAATCGCCAATTCCGCTTCAAGCTTGGCACGCTCCGCCGCTTCGCTTTCATCACGAAGGCGGCTGATGCGTGTTTTAAGCTCTTTCACATGGGTGCCACGATTGCGGATTTGCTTTTCAATCGCACGCACAACACCGTGCATGGGTCGATAGGCAGGGGCCGCAACTTGCACCGCCTCGGCAGAGGCAAACGCCTCGGCCAATTTGGCCATCGCGGTGTCCGCTTGATCCAAGCCACCAGCCATATCCTTGGACAGACCTTTTGGCAGAACCGACAGATCCAACCCACGCGCCGCAGCGATCGCATCGGCGGTTGCGGTGCTTTGCATCAATTGCTGACCCACATAATCCTCAAGGCACAGTTGCAGCTTGGGGTTACGCGGTGGCGGGCTGCTTTCCGACAGGAAGCTGACCCGGTTCGGCAGATAGTTCACCAGCGGCGGGAAGCCCCCCACGATGATCAGAGCCGAGATTTGCAGCAAGATGAACGCAATCACGCCTTTGTACATCTGCACGGTTTTCACCACAGCGGGCGCAACACCGCGCAGATAAAAGAGCGCAAAGCCAAACGGAGGGGTAAGGAAGCTGGTTTGAATGTTCAAACCAATCATCACACCCAGCCAGACGGCAGTGATATTGGCAGACGGATCGGCCAACAGGATCGGTGCCACAATCGGCACAACCACAACGGCGATCTCGATGAAATCCAAAAAGAAGCCCAAGATGAAGATCACCAACATCACGATGATGAATTGCATCCAGAACCCACCCGGCAGCCCCAAGAGGAACTCTTTGACCAACTCTTCGCCTCCAAAGGCGCGGAAAGCGGCGGTCAACATGGCGGCGCCCAACAAGATGATAAACACCAGCGAGGTTGTTTTGGCGGTCTCAAGCATCACACCCTGAAGGGTGCCGTCGATCTTAAAGATCCGCGCGCCAGACCACACCAGCGCTACCAGCAACATAACAGTCGCAATCGCGCCGATCGCAATCCCAAGCCGGTCTGTTCCGCTGTCCACCGCTTTGATGTTCATGTCAAAGTTGGTCAACGCAAAGGCAATCAGACCCATCGCCGCAATCGCCAACAGTGCGGGGTAATAAAGCCCCTTACCACCCGTCGGCAACCGATACCCGGCCATGATCATCGCACCAGCGGCGCCAATCGCACCCGCTTGGTTCACCGTGGCAATCCCCGCGATAATCGACCCAAGCACCAAAAAGATCAGCGCAAGCGGTGGCACCAGAGTGATGGCAACATTGCGCAGGAAACCCGCGTTATATTTACCTTCGTAGGGCACCGCTGGCGCGTGTTTCGGACGCAAGATCGCAAAGACCAGAATATAAAGCATATAAAGCCCGACAAGAACCATGCCGGGGATAAACGCGCCAAGGAACATCTCGCCTGCGGATGTGGATGCCACGTCAAACACGGATGGCATCGACAGCTCGCCGGTGGCGTCTTTGTGCAGCGCTTTTCGCGCGGTGGACGCTTGGTCCGTGGCGGATGCCAGTTGGTCGGCCAAGATGATCAGAACAATCGACGGCGGAATGATTTGGCCCAATGTGCCAGAGGCCGCGATGGTGCCAGTCGCCAAAGATGACGAATAATTATTCCGCAGCATCGCTGGCAATGAAATCAAGCCCATCGCCACAACAGTTGCCCCCACGATCCCCGTGGTCGCCGCCAAAAGCGCCCCCACAAATACGACCGAGATGCCCAAACCGCCGGGCACAGGGCCAAACAGCTGTGCCATCGTGACCAAAAGGTCTTCGGCAATTTTTGAGCGTTGCAGCATGATGCCCATGAAGATGAACAGCGGGATCGCAATCAGCGTATCTCGCTCCACCTCCCAGTAAACGCCCCTAAGGTTTGTCACCCCCGCCGACAGCCATTGGCTGGGCCCACCGGAATGGAAGTAAGCATCGGTAGAGCCTGCAAACATATAGCCGGCACCAGCAGCGATTGAGATGGTGATGATGGCGGCACCGGGCAGCGCAAAGGCCACTGGAAAACCGGACCCAAGGGCCGCGGCCATAATCAAGATGAGAAGGGCGAGGAAATAGAGTTCCATGATCTGATGTCCTCTTAATGTGCCGCCGGGGCGATTTCGCGGTGGCCCGGTTCATCACGCCTGTCGGCCACGGCCTCTAGGAAATAGCTGACGAATTGGATCAACATTGTGATGGCAAAGATGCCAAGGAAGGCGGCCATTTGGTATTTAACAAACATGCCAACGCCCCCCGCTTGTGAGATTTCAAAGTTCACCATCGGGCTGTTGATGATGGCTGTTTTGCCATTGAAGCCGACAATCAGGATCACCCAAACGGTGCTCATGCCCAGCGCGATGGCACCGAACGCGTTGACAAAACCACGGGTGGTTCGGCCAAAGCCTGCGTATAACACATCCACGCGCACGTGGCCTTCTTCAAACAGGGTATAAGCCGAGGCAAACAGAAACAGCGCCGCGTACCAATAGCGCACAAGGTCGCCCATCAGTGCTTGTTCGTATGAGAAGACAAAGCGCGAGATCACGATCAAAAGCTCGGCGGCGACAATCATCAGCGCAAGCCATGTAAAGCCCAACGTGCGGGTGAACCCGGCGACAACCAACCCGGCAAACACCAAGGGAATATGGATATAGGGGCCAACCCAGCGCGCTTTGCTAAACAGCTTGGCGGTGTCTTCTGCCAAAACCGCAGTCAAGATCCCCTCGACGCGCATAAAGGCGATCGCGCTGTCGACAATCCCGACAAACAAGACCGTCCAAAAGGCGGCGCGGATCAGATAAGTATTGAACTTGTGGATCGACATCGCGTCCCAACGCAGCGCGTTGTTTGGCGTGCGCAACACAAACAGCACAGCCACGGTGATGCTTGCGGCATAGATCCCCGCATTGACCCAAGCGGCCCCGCTTGCGGCACCAGAAAACAGTGGCTTGACGCCCGGCATTCCGAACCCAACCACAAGGACATTATTAACCATATAGGCAAACAGCACGGCCAGCATCCCCCAGCCGAAAAGGCGGGCGGGAACGGCGGGTTCACCGGTTTGTTGAATATCTGCAAAATCGCTTGGCATTTGCTTCCCCATAAGCGCCGCACCCGGTGACATTACAGGGGCGCTTGTAAAAGAGCGGGGCCCAAAAAGCCCCGCTCTGGTTTTGTTATGAGATCAGTCGCTTACGACAGACCCAGAACGCGGTTACGCTGGTTGACATAGCCGATTTCGAACTGGTTCATCATTGAGCCTAATTCGCGCAGCTTTACCTGGAAGGTGTCATTGACCTTTGAGGCCAAATCAGAGTGATCGCGCACTTCTGCAAACACCTCTTCAGCGGCCTCGCCAAAGCTGTCCCAAACATCGTCACCAAACGCACGCACCTGAACGCCCTGCTCGTCAACAAGCTTGGTCAGATACTCGCCGTTCTTCGCAATGTTCTCTTCGTAAGATGCAGCGTTCTCTTCCAGACAAGCGGCTTCGATCACTGCTTTTTCCCAGTCGGTCAAACCCTCAAACCAAGATTTGTTCATGCCAAAGGCAAGCTGTGCACCCGGTTCATGCATACCGGCGGTGTAATAGTATTTGGCCGCCTCATAGAACTTCATGAAGTAATCATTGTACGGGCCAACCCATTCGGTTGCGTCAATCGAACCAGACACGAGGTTTTCATAGATTTGCGACCCTGGCAGCGACACGGTTGAGGCGCCCAGTTTCGACAACACCTGACCACCAAGGCCCGGCATCCGCATTTTCAGACCTTTCAGGTCATCTGCGCTTTCGATTTCTTTGTTGAACCAACCACCCGCTTGGGTGCCGGTGGAGCCACAGACAAATGATTTCAGGCCGAATTCACCGGACACTTCGTCCCACAGCTCTTGTCCGCCGCCAAATTTCACCCAAGCATTCCACTCGGGCGTGGTCATACCAAACGGCACCGTTGTGAAATAGTTGAAAGCTGGGTGTTTCCCGGCCCAGTAATAATCAGCGGCGATATAGGCTTGGCTGTTGCCGGATGCCACTTCGTCAAACGAATCAAACGCACCAACGCGTTCGCCAGCCGCAAAATATTCCACTTTGAAGTGGCCGTCAGACAGTTGCGCAATGCGATCTGCCAACCGCTGGGCCGAAATGCCCAAACCGGGGAAGTCGCGTGGCCATGTCGATACGATTGTCAGGGTTTTGCCACCTTGGGCAAGTGCGGGGGTCGCCAATGCGGTTGCGCCTGCACCCAGTGCGGCGCCCGTCAGAAACTTGCGGCGTTCCATCATAAAATTTTCTCCTCCGAGTTTTCATTTCTCTTGTTGTAAAACGATGGCGATCCACAACTCTCCCTGGATCACCTACGTTGCCACCGACATTACTAAGGAGTTGAAACGAAAATTCAAATGATAATTTCACAAAGCGGTAAGATTAACTTACCAATTCATATTTTCGCACCTGTGCAATCAAGTGCTAACTATCGAAAAATCCTTATTTTACTGCTTAACTTGATCATTTGATAAAACCCAGCCCAACAGGTTGACGTTACGATTATAGGGCGTCGCCCCTAGCGTGATGAACATCGTCGCTGTGCACGTTAAGAGGCAAAATACCCGATATTACTTTTCCTGTTGGATGTTTCATTTTTTGAACTATATACGACAGATCGCGATTCCAACCCAAGGAAACCTTATGTCCAGTTGCATCGAAGATCCGCTTTATCTTCAGACGGCCGAACCCGGTATGGAACCTGAACTTCGGGCAATTATGGGCGCCTTCGCCTTACATTCATTTCTTGAACTGCAAATGGACTGTAATGTCATTGAGGACGGCTTGACCAAGTTTGAACGCGGCCTTTTGCTCCGCTTGGATCGCCCCAAACGTATGGGTCAGCTTGCCCGCGATACAAACACCTTGCCGTCAACCATGACCGCATCCGCCGACCTGCTGGAATGCGCGGGCTTTGTGGCCAGACAGCGTGACCCAAATGATCGCCGCGCATGGCTGCTGGTCCTGACACCGCAGGGCGAAGAACATCGCGCCCGCGTCGTGCAACTGTCACACATGCTGATGAAGGACATCCTTCACCTCAGTGACGAAGAACTGAAAAGCTATGCCGACATTGGCACCAAAATTCACGCCAATATTCAATTGGCCCTGCAAAACCCCGACTTCACAGAAAAACTGAGAGCCTCATAATGACCCCTATGAAACCCCTTATGGCCGCAACAGCCATCGCCATGATGATTGGGCTCTCGCCCGCCTTGGCCCAAGACACCATTAAACCCGTCAAGCTTATGACCGTGGCAGACACAACCGTAAGCCTTGATCGCATTTTCTACGGGAAAGTCGTCGCCCGGCAATCAGTTGATCTGGCCTTTCAAGTGGGTGGCCAGCTGATTGAATTTCCCGCCATCGAGGGTGAGGTGATCGCCAAGGGTGAATTGATTGCGCAGTTGGACCAAGAGCAATACTCGCTTGCGATGGAACAGGCACTTTTGCAAAAAGATCAGGCCGACCGCACACTGGCGCGCCTGACCAAGCTGCAAGGCCAAACCGTCAGTCAGGTGAAACTGGATGATGCCCAAACCCAAGCAAGCCTTGCGGATATCGCCGTGCGCAAAGCCGAATTTGATCTGGACCACACCACCCTTTACGCGCCCTTTGATGCTTTGGTCGCCACACGTAATGTTGGCAACTTTGTCACCCTTGGCGCGGGAACACCCGTTGTGCGCCTACATGACATGAGCGAAATTCGCATTGATATTGATGTGCCAGAAGTCCTATTCCAGTCCGCTGGAAAAGGCGGGCCCTTCACCATCACCGCGCGCTTCCCGTCAAGCGACAGCACCTATTTGCTTGAGATCCGCGAATTTAACGCCGAGGCCTCAGCCGCGGGGCAAACCTATCGTCTGACATTGGGAATGCAGACCCCTAGCGATCTGGTGGTCCTGCCCGGATCCTCGGTCGATGTTCTGGCCCATGTCAGCACCGACAAAAATGAAATCATCGTACCGGCCACCGCCATCGCAACCGGCGCGGACGGCAGTGTTTCGGTACGCGTATATGAGGAAACCGAAAATGGGCAAGGCATCGTGAAATCCACCCTCGTCGACGTAAAGCCCGCTGAAAACGGCGCGTTTGTCATCCTGTCAGGCCTAAGCGCAGGACAACAAATTGTGGCGGCTGGTGCCAATCGGGTTGCGGATGGTCAAACCGTGCGCCCGTTCACCGGCTTTGCCAACTAGGAGCGTTTTTCAATGGTGAATATCGCACGCGCGTCCATCGAAAAGCCGCTTTATACATGGCTTTTGATCCTCACCATGCTGCTGGGCGGCATCTGGGGCTTTTTCAATCTGGGTCGACTGGAAGATCCGGCCTTTACCATCAAACAATCCGTGGTGATCACACAATACCCCGGCGCCTCTGCTGAACAGGTGGCGACCGAAGTGTCAGAACCGCTGGAAAGCGCCATCCAAAAGATGGAAGAGATCAAAAAGATCACGTCGATCAACCAACCCGGCCAATCCAGAATCGATGTCGAGATCAAATCAACCTATCCCGCCGAGGCCCTGCCCGACATCTGGACCCGCCTGCGTGCCCGTGTGCGCGATGCGGCACGGAATTTGCCGCAAGGCGTTCAAACCCCGATGGTCAACGACAGTTTCGGGGATGTGTTTGGCCTTTATTACGCCGTTACAGCCCCCGGTTTTTCCGACGCTGAATTGCATGATCTGGGCACCTATCTGCGCCGTGAATTGTTGGTTGTGGATGGAGTGGCCGATGTGGATCTGATGGGCCTGCCGGAAGAGGCAATTTTCATCGAGCCTGACCTGACGCTTACCGTCAATCAAGGCATCCCCCCCAGCGCCATCGCCAATGCGCTTTCAACCGCCAACTCGGTTGTCTCCGCAGGCGAGATTGACAGCGGGGAAAGTCGCATTCAGATCAAAGCACCCGAAGGGTCGAATACCGTATCCGAAATTGCGGAACTCAGCGTTGGGGTGAATGGCAATCTTTTGAACCTGATCGACTTTGCATCGGTAACCCGTGACCGCGTGGAAAACCCACGCCAGATCATTCGTTATAATGGCCAAGACGCCTTTACGATTGCGGTTGCCGGCCTGGAAACAGAGGACATTGTAAAGGTGGGCCACAGGGTCGATGATCGCCTTGCTGAGCTTGCCCAAGACATCCCTTTTGGGGTCGATCTGCAACCCATCTATCAACAGCACATCGTTGTGGAAAAAGCCTCTAACGACTTTTTGGTCAACCTCGCCATGTCTGTGGCCATTGTGATCATTGTGCTTGGCCTCTTTATGGGGTGGCGTGCTGCGATTGTGATCGGCACCACGCTGTTGCTGACCGTTGTCGGCACGCTTTTGTTCATGTGGCTTTTCTCAATCGAGATGGAGCGGATTTCGCTGGGTGCCCTAATCATTGCGATGGGGATGCTGGTGGACAACGCCATTGTTGTGGCGGAAGGCATGCAGCTTTCGATGCTGCGCGGGCGCAATTCGCGACAAGCGGCGGATGATGCGGCGAAGAAAACCCAGATCCCACTGTTGGGTGCCACGGTCATTGGGATCATGGCTTTTGCGGGGATTGGCTTGTCACCAGACAGCACTGGCGAGTTTCTTTTCTCGCTGTTTGCCGTGATTGGCATTTCGCTCATGCTCAGCTGGGTTCTGGCGCTGACGGTGACGCCCTTCTTGGGTCATCACCTCTTTAAGCACGGCAACCAATCCGCCGATGATGCCTATACCGGTCGCTTCTTTGTGTTTTACAAAAAGATGCTGGATTGGGCACTGACGCTGCGCTGGCCGGTAATTGCCGGTATGATTGCCATCACTGTGGTCTGTTTTGCAGGCTTTGCATCAGTGAAACAACAGTTCTTCCCCAACTCAAACACGCCACTGTTCTTTGTTCGGTATCAGCTGCCACAAGGCACGCCGATCACCAAAACGTCGGACGATCTGAAGATCATGGAAAGCTGGTTGTTAGAGCAAGAAGAGGTGGTGTCTGTTGCGGCCTACGCAGGCCAAGGTGCGACACGCTTCATGCTGACCTATGACGCGGGGCAAGCCAACCCGGCCTATGGTCACCTGATCATCCGCACTGAGACCATCGACGAAATCCCGGCGCTGCGCAAACGGCTGGAAACATTTGGGACCGAGAGCTTTCCAGAGGCGGACTTTCGGGTCGAACGGCTGGTCTTTGGCCCCCCAAGCGGGACGCCCATTCAGGTGCGCCTGTCAGGCAGCGACCCCAAAGTGCTGCGGCAATTGGCGGATGACGTCAGTGCGGTTATGGCAGATGCCTCGAACAATGTGATCAATATTCAAGGCGACTGGCGCGAACAGGAATTGTCGGTTGTCCCGATCTATGCCACCAACCGCGCCCAAACTGCGGGCATCACACGCGATGCCATTGCCGAAAGCCTTCGCTTTTCCACAGATGGGATCCGGGCGGGCGTGTACCGCGAACGGGAACGGCAAATTCCGATCATTCTGCGCAGCCCGCGCGATCGGGACTATAGCCTGAATGACCAGCTGGTCTTTTCCCCTGTGTCTGGCACCCAAATGTCCATTGAACAGGTCACCGATGGGTTTGAATACACGGTTGAAAACACCCTGTTCAAACGCTGGAACCGCGTGCCAACCATTGCGGTCGGGGCGTCAATCCCGGCAGATAAAACCGCCGCACAGGTGCATACCGAAGTGCGCGCGGCTGTTGAGGCAATGGACCTGCCGCCGGGTTATTCGATGGAATGGGGTGGTGAGTTTGAGAGCGCATCTGAAGCCAACGAAAGCCTGGGTAAACAGCTTCCGGTCAGCTTGTTAGTCATGGTTATGATTTCAATCCTGTTGTTCAACGCCGTGCGCCAACCGCTGATCATTTGGTTGCTGGTGCCAATGTCGGTAAACGGTGTGGTCATCGGCCTGTTGGGCACGGGTTTGCCGTTCACCTTTACCGCACTTCTTGGGTTGCTCAGCCTGTCGGGCATGTTGATTAAAAACGGCATTGTTCTGGTGGAAGAAATTGATCTGGTTCGCGAAGACGGTGTTGAGCTGCGCAAAGCCATCATCAATGCCTCTGCATCGCGTGTGCGTCCCGTTGCCTTGGCCGCCATCACCACCATCCTTGGCATGATCCCACTGTTGTCAGACGCGTTTTTTGTGTCGATGTCGGTGACGATCATGGGCGGCCTGGCCTTTGCGTCACTGCTGACTTTGGTGGCGGCTCCGGTCTTGTATTACGTGTTCTTCAAGCGTGACGAGAAACGCGAAAAGGCTGCGGTGGCCGCCTAATACGAACGTGTTTAAGATGAAACCGGCCCGCATTCCACGGGCCGGTTTTTCTTTATGGATCATGCGGCGGGTTTCGGCTTGCCTGCATTTCCTGCACACGCACGGGCCACGTGGAGCGGATAAATCCAAGCACATCCCAGATCTGGTCGTCGGTTAAAGTGCCGCCAAAACCCGGCATCCCACTGACAAACCCAGACATGCCAGCCTGCGCCAATGCCTCGGTCCCACCCAGTTTGGTATAGGAAAACAAAAGCATATTGTCGTGATGCCAAGTGTGGCCGGATGCATCATGGGGCGGCGCCAAAGGCGCTCCGTTTTCATCGGTGGACCGCCAATTGGGTTGGCCTTCTAGCTTTGCCCCGTGGCAGGTTGCACATTGCTCGGCGTAAATCGCCTCGCCTGCCACCAGATCACGGTCCACAAGCTCATGATCCGCTTGCGCCAATGTGGCGACTAAACATGCGGCGGTGGCTAACAGGTATCTCATCGACCGCTCCTTATTGAATGCCATTGGCGCGTTGCAGCGCGCGGATATAAGCCACCACTTGGGCAATATCACCACGGGTCACCCCATCAACCGGGGGCATGTCCCCAAACGGCCAGTGATGCGCCTGCACACCCAAAGCCGCGGCGCGTTGAAAGGCCTCATCACCGTGGTGATTGGGTTCATAGATCTTATGCACAAGAGGCGGCGCGACCCCGGCTTGCCCCGCAGCATTTGCCCCGTGGCAGTCAGCGCAGACCGCATCAAATATGGTTTTCCCGACCTGCGCGGGGCCTGACAGATCCGGCACCTGAACCACCACCATGACATCCCCCATAGTGGGATTTTCACGCGCGGTGGGCACTGCGGTTGAATTATACCAAACCGCGCCCGCACCCACACAGACGACGGCAAGGCCGCCTAAGATAAGCTTTATGTTTTGCATCGTATTTTCCGTAAGTTGATATGAAGATCCCCCCACGCCCGAATGGGTCGCAGGGACGAGATCAGATCACTATCGGTGGGCGGTCTGGCGTGATACGCTCTGTTTCGCGCAGATACAGGGTCATTTGGGGGCGGTGCAGGTCGCGCCACAATTGGTCGTTTCGGCCCAAATTCAGAGGTACAATCGCAACCACACACATGAGGTCACACACAAAAGCGCACTGCGCGTCTTTGGCGTGTGTCATTGCGTCCGAATGCCCCGCTGAAACCTGATGGCTGCAAGGCATGTCCACACACAGCGTACTTGGGCCCGCCATCACCTGACTGGCCCCTGCCCATATGAGCAAAGCAATAAGCATCAGAAAATGTGAAATTCGAAACCCCATGCTGAAATCTATGCGGTGAAACAGGGGGCAGCAACCGATAATTCAATGCAGCCATAGGAACGCAGAATGCTGCCTGTGCCGATGCGGGCGCCGGTGCGACGCGAGCACACAAAACATATGTCGGATTTCTGGAGCGGGCGGCGGGAATCGAACCCGCGTCATTAGCTTGGAAGGCTAAGGTCTTACCACTACACAACGCCCGCCCAGTGGATTCATCACATATTTCATACAATTCCAAGCGTCAAGGGCGAGAGGCAAAACATCTTTTGCTCTCTTGCGGTTTCCAACAGGGCCATCAGCCAAAATCCACGGAATGACGCGGGACAGCATTGGTTACGCCCCCTTAGAAACGGCATCAGATGCGGGGGGCATATCAATGTCAGGCAGCTTGCAACCAAAGCCCACCTAGTATACATCTGTATACAGCCCGTTTAGATGCCGAGTCGACAGAGAGGTCTGCGCTTGGTGCTTAAGCTTACTCTAACACCCAACCGTTGGATCCGTCATGAGCTTGTACACAGATTACCTAACCGAAATTGCCACCCGTAAAGAACAAGGTTTAAGCCCAAAACCAATTGATGATGGCGCATTGGTCGCTGACCTGATTGCCCAAATCAAAGATACCGGGAATGAGCATCGCGACGCCTCGCTGAACTTCTTTATCTATAACACCCTGCCCGGCACGACCAGCGCGGCAGGCGTGAAAGCGAAGTTCCTGAAAGAGATCATTCTAGGCACAGCCACGGTGGCCGAGATCACCCCGGATTTCGCGTTTGAACTTTTGTCGCACATGAAAGGCGGCCCTTCGGTTGAGGTGCTTTTGGATCTTGCTTTGGGCGACAACGCCGCAACCGCCACACAAGCCGCCGATGTGCTAAAGACCCAAGTGTTCCTTTATGAGGCCGACACCGACCGTCTGGACGAAGCCTTTAAGGCGGGCAACGCTGTCGCCAAGGACCTTCTGGAAAGCTATGCCAAGGCCGAGTTCTTCACCAAGCTTCCTGACGTCGACGAAGAGATCAAAGTTGTGACATATATCGCCGGCGAAGGCGATATTTCGACCGACCTTCTGTCACCGGGCAACCAAGCCCACTCGCGCGCGGATCGGGAATTGCACGGCAAATGCATGATGTCCGAGCGGGCCCAAAAGGAAATTCAGGCACTAAAGCTACAGCACCCTGACAAGCGCGTGATGCTGATCGCTGAAAAAGGCACGATGGGCGTTGGATCGTCGCGCATGTCCGGCGTGAATAACGTGGCGCTCTGGACCGGCAAGCAAGCCTCGCCTTATGTGCCATTTGTGAATTTCGCGCCTGTTGTGGCCGGCACCAACGGCATTTCGCCGATCTTTCTGACCACCGTGGGCGTGACCGGCGGCATCGGTCTTGATCTGAAAAACTGGGTCAAGAAGGTGGACAAGGACGGCAACCCGATACTGAACAATGACGGCAATCCCGTGCTTGAACAGAAATATTCTGTCGACACCGGGACCGTTCTGACGATCGACACCAAAAAGCGCAAACTATACAATGACGCGGGCGACGAAGAGCTGGTGGATATCTCATCCTCCTTTACGCCACAAAAGATGGAATTCATGCAGGCCGGCGGATCCTATGCCATCGTGTTTGGCAAGAAACTGCAAGCTTTTGCCGCCGAGGCGCTGGGCCAGGAGCTGAAATCAGCCTTTGCCCCGTCGAAAGAAATCACCGATGAAAGCCGCGGCCTGACCGCCGTTGAAAAGATCTTTAACCGCAACGCCCGTGGCGTCACCACCAAGGGCGACTTGCACGCCGGATCTGACGTGCGGGTAAAGGTCAATATTGTGGGGTCGCAAGACACCACCGGCCTGATGACCATGCAAGAGCTTGAAGCTATGGCCGCAACCGTTGTGTCGCCTTCTGTCGATGGCGCCTATCAATCGGGCTGTCACACCGCGTCGGTTTGGGATCTTAAGGCACAGGCCAACATCCCGAAACTGATGAGCTTTATGAACAAATTCGGCCTGATCACCGCGCGGGACCCCAAGGGCGAATACCACGCGATGACCGACGTGATCCACAAGGTTCTGAACGACATCACCGTGGATGATTGGGACATCACCATTGGCGGCGACAGCCACACGCGTATGTCCAAAGGCGTGGCGTTCGGGGCGGATTCTGGCACCGTGGCCTTGGCCCTTGCGACCGGCGAAGCCACCATGCCGATCCCTGAATCGGTCAAAGTGACGTTCAAGGGCAAAATGGCCGACCACATGGATTTCCGTGATGTCGTACACGCCACTCAGCTGCAAATGCTGGCCCAGCACGGTGACAACGTGTTCCAAGGCCGCGTGATCGAAGTGCACATTGGCACGCTTTTGGCGGACCAAGCCTTCACCTTCACCGACTGGACCGCTGAGATGAAGGCGAAAGCCTCGATCTGTATCTCAAACGACGAAACGCTGATCGGATCGCTCGAGCTTGCGAAATCACGCATCCAGATCATGATCAACAAAGGCATGGACAACGCCGCACAGACCCTTCAGGGCCTGATCGACAAAGCCGATGCGCGTATTGCTGAGATCAAGTCGGGTAAAAACCCCGCCCTGACCCCAGATGACAACGCGACCTATTTTGCCGAAGTTGTTGTGGATCTGGACCAGATCGTTGAACCCATGATCGCTGACCCTGACGTGAACAACGCCGATGTGTCCAAGCGTTACACCCACGACACCATCCGCCCCGTGTCCTATTACGGTGGCGATAAAAAGGTGGATCTGGGCTTTGTGGGGTCTTGCATGGTGCACAAAGGCGACATGAAAATCGTCGCGCAGATGTTGAAAAACATCGAAAAGACCCAAGGCAAGGTCGCGTTCAACGCGCCGCTGGTTGTGGCCGCCCCAACCTACAACATCATTGATGAGCTGAAGGAAGAAGGCGACTGGGAAATCCTGCAGAAATACTCGGGCTTTGAGTTCGATGATTTTGCACCGAAAAACAACGCCCGGACAGAATATGAAAATATCCTGTATCTTGAGCGTCCCGGCTGTAACCTTTGCATGGGCAACCAGGAAAAAGCCGCCAAAGGCGACACCGTTCTAGCCACATCAACACGTCTGTTCCAAGGCCGTGTTGTGGAAGACGCCGCCGATAAGAAAGGCGAAAGCCTGCTGGCATCAACCCCGGTTGTTGTCCTTGCAGCGATCCTTGGCCGGACACCGACCATGGATGAATACAAAGCCGCCGTTGAAGGCATTGATCTGACCAAATTCGCCCCGCCGGTTGAAAAACCCGCAGGCGCGCGTTCGGTGCATTTCTAAGACGCGACCTGACATGTTTCAGGCTGGGCCGCACGAAGGGGAAACCTTTCGTGCGGTTTTGTTTTGGAATGCGGCGTCGCGTATCAGGCTTGCCTGACCTGACATGCCAGGCGCAAAGGGATGATGCCCCCACGGACCTCGCGCCATGGGGGGCATCTATCACCTTACATAATATCTGCCGCGTGGCCTATTTTGCGTTGAAGACAAACAAGGTTTCGCCGTTGATTTTGTAGGCATTGATCAGGTCTTTGGCCGTATCAGACACCAACCAGGCCTCTAATTCCTCTGCCAAGCGCGTCTTTGTGTGTGGGTGCTTTTGGGGGTTTACCGGCAAAAACGCATATTGGTTGAACAAGATCGGATCGCCAGAATAGATCAAGGCAAGCTCACCCTTGTTGCCGAAATTCAACCAGCTTGCGCGGTCCGACATAATATAGGCGTTCATGCCCGACGCCGTGTTCAACGCCGCGCCCATGCCAGCCCCAACCGCCTTGTACCAATCGCCGTCCGGGTTGACGCCAGCAGCGGCCCACAAAGACAGTTCTTTCTTGTGGGTGCCGCTGTCATCGCCGCGGCTGACAAATGGGGCGTTGGCCCCAGCAATTGCCTGAAGCGCCCCCGCCGCACTGGTGGCACCCCCGACTTTGGCTTGGTCCAGCTTGGGGCCAATAAACACAAAGTCATTATACATAATCTCGCGTCGATGGGTGCCATAGCCGCCCGCCAAAAACGCCTCTTCGGCCTTTTTGGAATGCACCAGAATGGCGTCCACATCGCCTGCTTGCCCAAGCTTGATGGCCTGGCCCGTGCCCACCACCAACAATTGCACTTCAATGCCCGTATCCGCCTTGATCTGCGGCAGCAGGATGTCTGAAAGGCCCGAATTATGAAAAGATGTGGTCACCGCCAATTTCATCTCTTCCGCCAAGGCCAAACCCGACACAGTGGCCGAGAGCAAAAGCCCAAGTAAAACCCGTTTCATTCGACGATATCTCCTTTTAAAAACGCAATGGCTTGCGGTGTGTGTGGTTTGACAAAAAACTCTGACGCGGCCCCATGCTCGTGGATGTTGCCATTCAAAAGAAACAGTGCCTCTGTGGCCAGACGCCGCGCCTGTCCCATATCGTGCGTCGACATAATCAACCGCGTGCCAGAGGCGGCGGCACGTGTCAGGATTTCCTCAATCTCACGTGTGGCACGCCCATCCAAAGAGGCACAGGGTTCATCCAGAAACAGCAAATCTGGTTCAGTAATCAACGCGCGGGCCAAGGCCAGTTTTTGACGTTCGCCACCGGATAAAAACGGCGCGGGGCGCTCTAGCGCATCGCCCAGACCGACCGCCTGTGCCGCTTGGGCTGCACGCTGCCGCGCCGCAGTACGCGACACACCAGCCAGACGCAACGGATAGATCAGGTTCCCCAATACAGATCGGCGCATCATGATGGGGTGCTGAAAGACAAACGCCTGTTTTTTCCGCGCCTCCAGCGGATCACAAGACCAGGTGATTGACCCGCCACCCAACCGCGCAATCCCATGCAGCATCCGCAAGAATGAGGTCTTTCCAGCACCATTTGGGCCAATGACAACGGTGACCCCTTGCCCCTTTAGGGTCAAATTCACCGGGCCAACCAAGACCTTTTGGCGACGACGCAAGACCGCATCTTTTAACGTGACTGGGAAAAGCGCGCTCACCACCGACCCTCTCGTTCTGTGCGGCCAATCACATGGATGGCGAAATTCACGGCGATGGCCATAAAGATCAACACAAACCCAAGCGCCAGCGCCAAGGCAAAATCGCCTTTGCCCGTTTCAAGCGCGATGGCCGTGGTCAAGACACGCGTGTGGTGGTCAATATTGCCCCCCACAACCATAATAGCACCCACTTCACCAATCGCACGACCAAACCCGGCAAGCGCCGCGGTCAGCAAGGCACGCCGGCCATCCCAGATCAGCGCGTGCATCCGTTGCATTTGGGTGGTGTTCAATGAGATGAGCAGGTCATGATAATCCGACCACAGCTCGCGCAGCGCCTGATGGGCAATCGAGGCAATCAGCGGCACGATGATAATCACCTGCGCGATGACCATGGCGGTCGGCGTGAACAAAAGCCCCATCACCCCCAAAGGGCCCGATCGGCTGAGGAACACATAGACGACAAGCCCCACCACCACCGGTGGCAGGCCCATAAGCGCGTTCAGCATGGCAATTGTAAACCGGCGCGCCCGAAACCGGCGCACCGCCAGAAACGCCCCAAGCGGCAGGGCAATTGCGGACGCAATCACCAGCGCCGTCAACGTCACGCGAAGCGATCGCAAGGTGATCTCAACCAAATCTGCATCAAATGTCAGCAACATCCAAAAGGCTTGGGTTATGCCGTTTATCAAATCTGACATGTCCCCCCCTTGGGCTTAAATCAATTGCGCCGGGTTGAAGTGGGCAAACTGGCTGATCTTCGTCACCGACAACCAAACACAATTGTCACAGCAAAGATGCATTCAAAAGCGTCTTCATTGCGCAAAAAACAGACATTTTTCGGGTCACGCATGAGATGGCGAGATCCCGCACTGGTTCGCTGCTGGAATTCCCACGCGTTAGGGCTTGCGCGACGTTTCCCGGTCAAACTCTAACATGCGCACCACCGCCTCTTCCTCGGTATGCGCGCCCAATTTGGCACGGGCGTTTTTCAGATACAGCCGCACGGACGACACGCTGACCCCCAACAGATGCGAGATTTGTTTGGGGCGTTGGCCACTTGCAATCAGGGTCAGGGTTTGCCGTTCCCGCGCACTTAAGGGCTTCATCTCAAGGGCGACACGTTGATTGCTTTGCAGATCCTCAATACGGCGGTGCGCAATCAAGCAGAAGCTTTGCAAAACGCCCGAGGTTGAAAACACCTGACGTTCAAACCGGAACCGATCCTGCCCATTACCAAGGATAAATCCGCCATGACGTCCGGTGCCGCGCAATCGACACGGAATACCCAAGCCCGATCGAACCCCCCGATCTGCATAGTCCCGAATATAAGCCTTTGACTGCGCGCCCACATAGGTGTGGTCAGACAAAAACTCGATCCCCACTTTGGTGATTTCAAACGTGGCGCAGCAATAGGCAAGGAAGGGTTCGAAAAAGTCAGGGTCACGGAATTCTTCGCGCGGTCAATTGTTCTGGAAAGTTGACCAAACTTCTGCCTGCAACGGCGGGGTGTCCGCAGCCGTCAGATAGATGGCATGGGTCAGTTTATAATGCTGATGGCCTCGACGAACACCGCCCACAAACGGTCCAATTCCGTGGCGTTTTCAATTTTACGCGCAGCTTCTAATAACACCCGATCCATAGCATTTTGACTATATCAATTCCTCTATGTTGTTGCAAATCGGAACCCATGTTTCCCTTTGTCATCCAGATGTTTCCACAATCCCGAGGTCCATTTTTTGCTTAAGTGTATTCGAAATTTAGCCGCTTGTTTTTGTTGGATAGCCAACCTTACCGCCCCGGCATTTGCCACTGACGAAGACATTATGGTGGTGTTTGATGCCTCTGGATCAATGTGGGGTCAGGTGGATGGAACCGCCAAAATCGACATCAACAGCGGGGCAATCGGCCGGATTGGTGGCCTATGGGCACAGGCGCAAAGGGGATTGCACGGATATTGAGGTGATCTCAGACCAAGCCAAAGTGCTGCAATCTTGACCCTTGCGCGGAGGGGCAGGATCTGGAAAACCTCGGCATAGATTTCACGGCGCATGTAATCGGTTTTGATATTCAGAACACGGCCGACAAAGCACAGCTAGAGTGTTTGGCCGATGCCACAGGTGGCCAGTATTTTGATGCCAAAAATGCCGGTGACCTTAGCACTGCCTTAGACCAGTTGACCCACACCGAAACAGTCGGCACCGGTGTCACACAAGCACATTTTCAGCTAACACTTGCCCCCGGCACCAGCCGCCCAGCGCAGGCTCACCTGACGGCTGAGAACATCAAAACCGGGGTGGTTCTTGATTTGGGAACCCTCATCGGGGCGGATCAAGTGTTAAACGGCTTACGGGTCACGCTGCCAAATGGTACATGGAGCGTGACGGCAAAAGGTGACGCGGGACTGGGCGCGCTGGAAGTGGTCTTGGACCAACCAAGCGGTGATTACCACATTCCATTTGCCGCCAATAAGGGCGATTTCGAATACATCGGTGACACCGAATTCCAGGTTGGCGATCTGATCAAATACCAATTGCGCCGCCATATGCCGTTTCAGGAAAACGCGGAATATACGCTTTGGTTGTTTCCGGCCAATCCCAAAAGCTTTGACGAAAACCTGACCTCTCAAACCCGGTTTGGGTCGGATCCTGAGATCACGGATCATCAGTTTTATGCAGGAGAGTTGGGCCTGAAACCCGGCGCCTATGAAATCATCATCCTGACCAGATATGACCTGTCCAAAGCCCTCGCCCGCTTTCCGATCCGGATTGTCGCCGAGAAATCCACACAAGCCACCCCGATCACAGCACCCTTGCGCATCATTGCCACCTATTCTGACGGCTCGCTGCCGGTTGGCCCGGCAAGTTGGGAATTCAAACGAGAAGGGGACGTTGATCTAAGCGCGCCGACAAGCGATGGCCCTCGTGCCATGTTTGAAGGATTTCTGATCGGACGATATCAGGCGGCCGTAACCATCCAAACGGCCAATGGCCCCAAAAGACCGCCTGCGCGTTTGATGATCCCCGCACAGATCTGAGGTGGCAAACCCCCTCAGGCTGGGCCAACAGCGAGCCGTTTTATTATACCACCGCCGGGGGTGCGCAGGCACAGCAGCCGTCGATGGAGTGGGAACGTCAGACCGCGGGCCCTTATTTGGTTGCGCTGAACCCCCGCCAATGGGGGGCTGATCTGGGGCCCTGTGAAAGCACCGGCTTTGGCCAACTGTGCCGTGAAGCCAGCGAAAAACTGGACGACATCTATGCCTATGCGGGCATCAAAGCGAGCTTGGGCACGGCCGCACCCTTGCCTGCTGCGCGCAGTTGGACCGCGGTGGATATGACATCGCAAAACCTCATCGCATTGCTGAAGATCGAAGCATTTACGCAAAATGCACCGTCCACGGCGCTGCGCATTACGCTCCCTGATCCAGAACCGTTTGGCATAACCGGGCAAGGGCAGGGACGGGCGCAACTCACGCGGGAAGGCGCGGGGGCGTTGATGGGCCTTCAGGCGGATGTGCCAATGGGTGATGAAACGCTCAGCTTTCTAATCAGCCGTCCGGGGAATTGGGATGGAAAATCCAACATCTGGTCAGGGTTGGTGGTGAACACCAACACCGGAAAAGCATTTAAAATTAACTTGTTTTAAGGGGGCCACGACATGCGCTTAACCATTCCTGTGATCATTCTTACCGCATTTAGCCACGCCAGCCTTGCCCAAGACATCGCGATCCCCGTCTATGATTGGCGCAGGAATAAGCTTGATTTAACCGAACAGCGGATCGGCGCAAACGACATTGCAGAACTGATGGGGTCCGAAGGTCTTACCCAGCTCGATCCGCAACAGTTTTTCTATAGGCACCCCGAAACTGGCAAACTGGTGCCCACATTCATCGCCCCGGCTGAGTTGGAATTGATCGGCAAAGGCGACGGAAGTGTTGACGTACCGGGACAGGCCACGATGGAGTTTTCTGAGGCAGAAGGCATGGATGTGTCCAACCCTGAGAGCGGCAAAATGACATTTGATGAAAGCGAGGCGTTAAACACGGCGGCCCCCAGCCCCAACGCACCGCCGGCGCCCTCCGGGGCAAGCGTCACCTTGTCGGATGGCCGTTGGAAAAGCACCTTAGACAAGAAAATTATCACCGGTTGCCCCCCAGCAGTCGGCGCCGCCGTTGCCGCACGCGCCATGCCAAACTGGACCAAAGACATCACGTTTAGAACCCCGTGGGAACCAGCGGACTTCGACCCGGAATTTATCCGCTATGGTTGGGATCGTCAGTCGGGCGGAGCCTTTCATTCCGAAGTCTTTTCCATCGCCGATGATCTGGCCCAAAAATCCGGCATGGACATTCAGGTTTGGTTTACCCTGACCCCGGCCTCCCCTGATCGGGTCAATGTCGAGGGTTATGTGAATGTGCAAATGGCCGCTTTTCTGGCCCAGATGGCTGGGGGATCAGCCCGGTGTAACGTCCGATTGATTGGCAAGTATCAACGTGTTTCCAATTAGGAATGCGTCAAATCGAATCCTGGTGTTCTGTGGCAATGCGCGGACGACCCGAGGCTTCGGCCACCACCTCGGCGTCGATAAACACCTCTTGGCCTTCAATCGTGGCAGTTCTGATCTCACGCTTAACCACCACCTGAATGCCCTCGGCCCCTGCGGCCTTGGCGCCGTTTTCAGACAGCAATCCCAGCACCTGCTCCAAGCGGATCAGGCCCTCCTCGGCGCTGCGGAAATCTTCTGGCCCTGCCTCAAGATGCACCCGAAAAACGCCCTCGGACGGGCAAGTGATATTGCCCGTTTCGCGGATGGTCACACGGCCGACGACCGCGCCAATGGCGTTGGCGACCCCTGCGTGTTCCGGCAGGATCATGTCACAATGCAACCGCGTACCGACCGCGGGGTAATAGGTGGGGGCAGATGCGCCCAACCCCACAACAGGCAGGTTCAATCCAGCCTCCAATTTGACCAAGCCACGGTGACGGTTCAGCCCACGTTGGGTCAAAACATGGCGGGCCAGATCTGACGCGGACACGCCGAAATCGTCCTCCTCTTCACCAAACGCCGTCTCTAACAGGGCAAGCGATGTTTGCTGGGTCAACTGGTCCACAACTCGCCTCGCAACCTCGTCAGCGGAACCCGCAAATCGCTTACCGGCCCCGGTGCGTTGGCGGCTAAAAAGCTCCAATGCCATATGTGCTGCCTCGGCATCCCATGTGTCCGCGCGGCCCAACACATGACTGGCATCTGATGGGGTCACGCCAGAGATTTGCACCAGCCCGCGATCCACCAAACGGCGCAACGCGTTATATTCCAGGCGGTTTTCCAAGACCTCCCCAAGGGGATGCAGTTGATCCCCGATCCGCTGTAACAGCGCCTCGTCCCGTGGCGGTAATCCTGTGCGATGTGCGCCGGGAACCGCCCTGACAAAGCGGGCGAAATATTCTGACAACGTGCTGCTGCGCAGTTGTTTTTCCAGGACCTGATGCACCCGTTCCGGCGCGTCCATCGCAATCAAAGACACGGGCACCACACGGCGCGGGCCAAGTGAAATGGACGAGGATAGCCCCTTGGATACAAAATGCGCTTCGCTGTCGCCGCCAAGCCCAGAGGTGCGCATCGCCACCGCCTCGACCATGGTGCGAAACGGGCCGACACGGGCGCCTTCGGGGTCAATGGCTGGGCGACCATCGCGCAACACCGCCACATCGGTGGTGGTGCCGCCAATATCGCTGACCAAAGCGTCCGTGGCCCCGGTCATCCAGCGTGCGCCAACGATGCTTGCCGCTGGGCCGCTGAGGATGGTTTCAATCGGGCGTTCCAATGCAAATTCCGCCGAGATCAGCGCCCCGTCCCCGCGCACAACCATCAAGGGCGCGTGGATGCCCAATTCGGTCAATCGGGTCTGTGCCCGCGTGATCAAACGATCAATCATCCCGATCAGTCGCGCGTTCAAGATGGCGGTTAACGCCCGTTTTGGGCCATTCAGCTTTGACGACAGATGATGCGAGCAGCTGATCGGTTTGCCTGACAACGCATGGATCATATCCGACACACGCTTTTCATGCGCGGTGTTGCGGGTGGCAAATTGCGCGGCAATCGCAAAGCCAGAGACATCAGCGGCCTGCAGCGTTAACCAATCGCGCAGGCTGTCTTCGTCCAGTGGTTGCGCCTCATTGCCTGCGTGGTTGTGTCCCCCGGTGATCAGGATATGGGGATCCCCCGCCATCGCATCGGTCAAACCGTGACGTTTCATATCCGCCTCGTTAAAGCCGACCAACACCAGACCCACACGTTCGCCTTGCCCTTCGATCAACGCATTGGTGGCCAAGGTGGTCGACAAGGACGCGAGGGTGATCTGGTCCGGGTCCACATTTGCATCGCGCAACACAGCCGCAACCGCTTTGCCAATGCCTTCAGCAAGATCATGGCGTGTTGTCAATGACTTGGCCGTCGCAATCACGGTCTTCTCATCTTGAATCAGAACGGCATCCGTATAGGTGCCCCCGGTATCAACCCCTAGGGAAAGTGTCATAAAATCCTCCTCGCGCATCCAATTCGAATACAGACAGCGCGCGCCATTTGTCTGACCAATTTCGACATTTCAGGTCGTTTTTGTCCTTGTTCACAGGGGATGTCAAAAGCGAGGAGTGATGGAGGTCGCAAGCAAAACCTATCCACCACCCAAGGCGCAACAGGCTTGATTGAAATTCAATCCGGTTGTTAACCTAGGTTAACAACAAGAAACGCGGGACGAGAGGGACAAATATGGGCGCAGGGGATGTAGGTATTCGAACAGTTTCACGGCAATACGCCAGCGCGGATGACCGGCGGGCGTGGTGTGAGCTCAGCATCACATTTACGCTCTATCTTGTGGGTCTACTGACAGCGCTTTTTTCAATCGGCATAATTTGGATCCTGTTACCTGCGATGGTTTTTGCCGCCGCGATGGGGTTGCGGACCTATATGATTCAGCATGACTGCCTGCACCGTTCGTTTTTCACCAGCCGCCGTTTGAACGATATTGTTGGCACATTGGTGTCGCCCATTGCCCTGACACCTTATCAAGCGACACGGTTTAAGCACAATCAACACCACTCGCATGTGGCTGATCTTGAACGGCGCGATACCTTTGAAATCTATGTGATGACCGTGAAGGAATGGGCAGAGGCACCATTTTGTGTGCGCGCCAAATACCGCCTGTACCGCAGCCCCTTTATCCTGATCGTCGTTGGGCCATTCATTCTGTATGGGATCCTGCGGCGCATGCCGATTTATGGGTTAAAGACCGGGATCTGGGACCTGGTGTTGCACAATTTGCTTTTGGCTGGACTTGCGACATCTGTCTGGACCCTCGCGGGTTGGGCTGGGGTCGCGGTCTGGGTTGGATCGATCTATATTGCCTGTGTTTTTGGCGGGTTGATCCCCTATGTCTTGCATAATTTTGAGCATGTGCATTGGGGCGTGAAGCCGGACCTTGATCTGGAAACTGCCGCTTTGGACGGATCATCCGTGCTGGATTGGGGGCGCCTATTTGATCTTGCCATGATGAATATCGCTTACCACGATCTGCACCATCTGAACGCCAAAATCCCCGGCTACAAGATCAAAACCGCTTACGATGATCTTGAGGCACGCGGGTTGATCACCTCTGAAAAAATCAGCTTTATCGACGGGATAAAGTGCCTGCGGTGGAAGCTGTATGACGAAGACAACGGCTGTATGGTATCGTTTCCCAAAAGCCGGCTTGAACCCCAGGCACAGTTAAAAGCCTAGTCTGACCACACTTAGCGGTCTTGTATCTGCGGCACACGGGTGGCAAGCGCTTGCCAAATCAACTCGATCTTTGGTCCCACTTGCGCACGCGGGCGAAAGGCGCAGATGTCCACATCCAGCCGCCATTCTGGCCCACCAATCGGCGCAATTAATTCCTGTGCTGATGCGTCCACAGCACTTTCGGGCAACCAACCTACGCCGTGCCCCGCCACAATCACCTCTTTCAACACATCCGACATGTCACATTGCACGCAAACCTTATGCGGCAGCGGCGCACCTGCGCGTTCAAGCACATGTTCAAACAGCCGGACAAAATGGGCCCGGTGCGAATAGGCAACCATCGGAAAGGGGCGCTTTTTCGTGCCCGGAAACCCAAATTCCTTGCGCAGTTTTGCATCCTGCGTGGCATAGGGCATAAACCGGTCGCGCCGCACCACCAGACGTTCGTGTTGGTCCAGATTGTCATGGGTTGGGATGGCCGCACAATCATGGGCAAACAGGATATCCGCATCCCCCGCCAAATAGCGCGCAACCACGTCACTTGTGGTCCCCACGATCACTGAAAAAGAGCAATTGGCGTTTTGGCCGATGATATCCAGAACGCGTTTAAACTCGGACCGTGCCAGCACATTTGGCATCGCAATTCGCACCTGAGACATCACATCGAATTGCGCCGCCCGGATTGAGGATCGCGCCTCAAACAACCGCTCCACCGCGATGCGTGCGCTTTCGCGAAACTGTTCACCTGCGTCCGTCAAACGAACGGGCACAGCGCCTTTGACCACCAGCGCCGTGCCCAACCATTGTTCAAGCGATTGAATGCGCCGCGAAAATGCAGCCTGCGACACATTGCGAAATTCGGCGGCCCGGGTGAAGTTTCGCAACTCTACCAGAGCCAGATAATCCTCGAGCCACCGAACGTCCATGTGCGCCTGTCCTTACAATCCAATCGCGCGATAATACTCGGCGATGCGCGCAATGGTAACCACGTATGCGGCGGTGCGTAAAGTCACGTCACCGAGGGTTTTTTGACGATCCATGATTTCGTCAAACGCACGGACCATGATCTCTTCCAGACCCGAGCGAACAACGTCGATTTCCCGCGTGTCACGCGCGATTTTTGACCGCTGGGTGTCCGGCAAAGGGCGCCCTGCAATCTCTTCCAACGCAGACACAACCGCCGATCCCGACATAATATTTTGACGCTTGTCCATCAGGCCAAATGGCAGGTGCGTGATGTTTTTCACCCATTCGAAATAGCTGACCACAACACCGCCTGCGTTCACATAAAGATCAGGCAGAATGATGATGCCGCGACGGGTCAGGCATTCTTCGGCCTCGGCGGTGACGGGACCATTGGCGGCCTCAACGATCAGCTCATAGTTCACGTCTTCGCAATTTTCTGCGGTGATGGCGTTTTCTTTGGCGGCCGGGATCAGGATGTCAGCCGCTTTATAGGTCAGGCCCTGTTCAGACGGCACGGTTTCAGCACCGGGGAAATTGCCCACGGACCCGGTTTCGGCGCGGAATGCAGCCACGGCTTCGATGTTCAGGCCAGCGTCATTAAAGATCGCCACATCATGTTCCACAATGCCGGTGATGCGCGCGCCGTCTTCTTCCAGAAACTTAGCAGCGTGATAGCCCACGTTCCCGAAGCCCTGCACGACGATCCTTAGACCCGCGATGTCTTTTTGCCCCGCCACAGGGGCAGTGTCGGGATGCGCCAGATAGGATTTCAACGCATATTGCAGACCACGCCCTGTTGCCTCGACCCGGCCTTCGATCCCACCACGCGCCACGGGTTTTCCGGTGACACAGGCCGCTTGGTTGATGGCATCTGAACGTCCCGAGCGGCGAAATTCATCCGCCATCCACGCCATTTCACGTTCGCCGGTGCCCATGTCAGGCGCAGGCACGTTGCGGCCCGGATGGATCAGATCACGACGGGCGAGTTCTTGGGTGAAACGGCGGGTGATTTTCTCAAGCTCATCTTCAGTCCAATCCGCCGGATTGATTTTCAAAGCCCCCTTTGAGCCGCCAAACGGCACGTTGACCAAGGCGCATTTCAAGCTCATCAGCGAGGCCAATGCCTCAACCTCATCATGATTGGCATCGGGGTCATAGCGAATGCCGCCCTTGACCGGTTCGATGTGTTCACTGTGCACCGACCGCCAGCCCTGAAAGCTGTAAATTCGACCGCGTAGCTTTACGCCAAAGCGCACCGAATAGGTCGAGTTGCATTGGGCGATCCGCTCGGCCAAACCTTCGGTCAGGTCGATGTGCGAGGTTGCATTGTCGATGAAGTGTTGAACACTGGTGAGGAATTCTTGCTGGCTCATGGTATTTTCCATTTCCTAAGCCCCCAAAGGCGGGGTGCACAGGGGCACGCAAACGCCATGGCCAAGGTGAAGTCCAATGCAACTATTGCATTACCCATGCACAAGTGGGCGGATCAAGGCCATGGGAATTGGGTTTCGCCCTTGGTCTGCTGGGGTGTTAGGGCAATCATTTTTCTTCGCAAAAAGCCTGACATAATTGCGCCCATTGCGTCCGCGACACCACGCGATCCGGGGCAGTCATCCAATAGCTTTCATTTGGCATCAATTCTGCCTTGGACAGCCGCACCAAATTTCCCACCGCAAGGTCCTTTTTGATCAGCGGCAGGGACGCCAATAACACCCCTGTCCCGGCCCGTGCCGCCGACAGGCCAGCGGTGAACGTGTCAAACCGAAGGCGCGGAAAGGGGGTCGAGGCGTCACCGGTCAAGGCAGACCATTCCCGCCATCCATCCCGCGGACCAGAAATGGAAAGCCGAGGAAGCGTTTGCCAAGCGTGTTGCCCCAGCAACGTTGGCGCGCAGACGGGCGATAAGGCTTCGGTAAACAGGCGGGTTTTGAAACGCTCATCAATGTTTCCATCGCCATACCGCACCCGAACCATCGGGGACTCCCGTGCATCTTCTGCCGATAAGACGTAGGTCTGGCAGGAAATTTGAACATCTTCCCCAAGGTTCACCCCGGCCAATCGCGGTGCAATCCAATGGGCCAGCATCGATGCGCTGGCCGAGATTTTCAGAGTGCGGCGGCGCATCCCAAACAGTTCCTGCGCGCTGTGATCCAGCGTTGCCAAGCCGTGGCTAACATATGGCAACCACGCCTCGCCTTCGACACTCAGCACCACACCGCGCGCCTGACGGATAAACAATTGCGCCCCAAGTCGCGCTTCCAACTGGGCAATGCGTTGGCTGATTGCGGCCTGTGTCAGCCCTGTTTCCTGCGCAGCGGCGGTAAAACTGCCCATGCGCGCAGCGGTTTCAAACGCGCGCACCCAATCTAGAGGAAGGTTTTCCAGTTGCGATTTAGCCATAAGAATTTCGCCCCCTCAGGCACGGTTTCTCTTTGTTGAACTTATGAACGGATGCAGCAACACTGTCATCAGAAAACACATTGCGCCACTTTGGCCTCAATCAAGGAAACCCCAGATGTCCACCGCCACACCCAAGGTTTCGATCGACCCGCAAGGGCAGTTTCTCACCCTTACCACCGCAGATAAAACCGTGCGCTTTCACGCCATCTGGCTGCGCGATAATGCGTGGGATGATGCCACCCGTGCGCCCGGCAATGGCCAGCGTTTGATTGCGCTGCGCGACATTCCGGCGGACACAAAAATTGGTGCCGCCAGCGTAGATGCCAGCCAACTTGAGGTCCGGTTTGAACCTGAGGGCAAAATGGTTCGCTTTGATTTGAGCTGGCTGATTGCAAACCGCTATGACCACGCGACACCGTCACAACGCGGCTGGTTGGCCCCGCGCGTTGAACCGTGGACCAGCGATCTGATGGGCGATGTGCCGGTTGGCGATTTGGCAGAACTTTCCAAACGCGGGGCGGCCCTGCGCGATTGGTTGGGCAAGGTCACGAAATACGGCTTTGGAAAAGTGGTAAACGGTCCTATTGAAGATGGCGCGCTTTTCAAGATCGTCGATCTTTTTGGCTTTGTACGCGACACCAATTACGGCAGACATTTTGAGGTGCGCACCGAGGTGAACCCCACCAATTTGGCGTTTACCGGGCTGGGCTTGCAGGCGCATACCGACAATCCATACCGCGATCCGGTGCCATCGCTTCAGGTGCTTTACTGCCTGGAAAGCTCGGCCGCTGGCGGTGAGAATATGGTGGTGGATGGCTTTGCCGCCGCCCTGCGGTTGCGCGACGAGAATGAGGGCTATTTTAACGTGCTGGCCGATCATTGCGCGCGGTTTGAATATACTGGCGAAGAGGATGTTTGCCTGACCTCCCGCCGCCCGATGATCGAACTCGCCCCTGATGGCGAGTTGGTTGGTGTGCGTTTCAACAACCGGTCTTTGGGTGCTGTGACGGATGTGCCGTTTGACAAGATGGCAGACTATTACGCCGCCTATCGCCGCTTGGGTGAAATCATTGATGATGAGGCGATGGAGGTAACGTTTCGCCTGAACCCCGGCGAAGGGTTCATTGTCGACAACACCCGTGTGTTGCACGCCCGCAAGGGGTATTCCGGCGAGGGTACGCGGTGGTTTCAGGGCTGTTATTCCGACAAAGACGGGCTGCGATCAACCTATGATGCGATGACCCGAAGTGCGCAAAAGGAGGCCGCGGAATGAAGCCGGACATCGACGCGCTGACGCCACAAAACATCGTCGCATTTATTGGCGGGATTTTTGAGCGCCGTGGGGATGAGGAATATTTGGGCGAGCCTGTGACCATGGCCGAACACATGCTGCAAGGTGCCACCATTGCCGAACAAAACGGGCAGTCCGAAGAGATCATCGTCGGCGCGTTGCTGCATGACATTGGGCATTTCACATCCGAGTTTGGAACCTACCACCCTGATGACACCGAAGATCGTCACCACGAGGATGCGGGCGCTGAGGTGTTGGAGCAGTTTTTTCCCAGCGTGATCACCGATTGTGTGCGGTATCACGTGGCGGCCAAACGGTATCTTTGCGCCACCAAGCCCGAATATTTCACGCGCCTGTCGCCCGCATCCGCCCATACGCTTGAGCTTCAGGGCGGGCCGATGAATGAGGCGGAGGTGGCAGAGTTTGCGGCCAACCCAAACCTTAAACAAATCATCGCGGTGCGCTATCTGGATGAGGCGGGAAAGCGCGACGATATGGAAACGCCGGATTATTGGCATTTTGCGCCAATGGTTCAGCGGATGGTGGATCGACACTGCGGGTAAGGCAAGCTGGGGTTTCACCCCCCCAGACCCCCGTGAGGTATTTTCGGCAAGAAAAAGGGCGGAACCCTGCCCGCCCTTTTTCAATTCTAAAAACGCGGCAATCAGTCGATCACACGCACCGCCCCTTTGGCAGCAGAGGACGCGAGCATCGCATAGGCTTTAAGCGCCTTGGACACTTTGCGTTTGCGCGGCTTGGCAGGCACCCAGCCTTTGGCGTCTTGGGCGGTCCGGCGCGCGGCCAGATCCTCGTCGGACACATCCAGATGGATGGTACGATTTGGGATGTCGATGATGATTTTGTCACCCTGTTCGACCAAACCGATCGCGCCGCCCTCGGCGGCCTCTGGCGAGGCGTGGCCAATCGACAAGCCAGATGTCCCGCCCGAAAAGCGACCGTCTGTCAGAAGGGCGCAATCTTTGCCCAGACCTTTGGATTTCAAATAGCTGGTCGGATAGAGCATTTCTTGCATTCCCGGCCCACCGCGCGGCCCTTCGTAGCGGATCACAACTACGTCGCCCGCTTTGACCTTGCCGGTCAGAATATCGCTGACAGCGGCGTCTTGGCTTTCGCAAACATAGGCGGTTCCGGTGAATTTGTGGATGCTGGCATCCACGCCGGCGGTCTTAACGATACAGCCATCCAGCGCGATATTACCAAAGAGAACGGCAAGCCCGCCATCTTGGCTGAACGCGTGTTCTTTTGAACGGATAATGCCGCCTTTACGGTCTGTATCCAGCTCTTTGAACCGATTTTCGGTCGAGAAGGCCTGGGTTGTGCGCACACCGCCAGGGGCGGCTTTGAACAAGCTTTCGGCCTCGGGATTGTTGGCCACGGTGATGTCCCATTTGGCAATCGCCTCGGCCATCGTGTTTGAATGCACGGTGGGCAGGTCGCCATGCAACAGCCCGGCGCGATGCAATTCGCCCAGGATTGAGAAGATTCCACCCGCGCGATGCACGTCTTCCATATGCACATTTTCGGTATTGGGGGCCACTTTACACAGGCATGGCACCTTGCGGCTGAGCCGGTCGATGTCGTTCATGGTAAAGTCAATTTCACCCTCATGGGCGATTGCCAAAAGGTGCAAAACGGTGTTGGTCGATCCACCCATGGCAATATCCAGCGACATCGCATTTTCAAACGCTTCAAAAGGCGCAATCTCACGCGGGAGCAGGCCTTTTTCATTCTCAACATAGTGGCGTTTGGTGATCTCAACGATCTTGCGACCCGCTTCAAGAAACAGATGTTTGCGATCTGCGTGGGTGGCCAAGGTGGATCCGTTGCCCGGCAGCGCAAGGCCCAGCGCCTCGGCCAGACAGTTCATCGAGTTGGCGGTGAACATGCCCGAGCACGACCCACAGGTGGGGCAAGCGTTTTCCTCAATATGCTGAACTTGCTCATCGGTCAAATCTTCGCTTGCGGCGGCAACCATCGCATCCACAAGGTCGATCTTTTTGACATCTAGATCGGCGAGGTCAATTTTGCCTGCCTCCATCGGGCCGCCGGAAACAAAGATCACCGGGATGTTCAGGCGCATCGCGGCCATCATCATGCCGGGGGTGATCTTATCGCAGTTCGAGATACAGACCATCGCGTCGGCGCAATGCGCGTTGACCATATATTCCACACTGTCCGCGATCACTTCGCGCGACGGCAGGGAATAAAGCATCCCATCATGGCCCATCGCGATGCCATCATCGACCGCAATGGTGTTGAATTCCTTGGCGACACCGCCCGCCGCTTCCACTTCGCGCGCGACCATCTGACCAAGGTCTTTCAGGTGCACGTGGCCCGGTACAAACTGGGTGAATGAATTGACAATGGCGATGATCGGCTTGCCGAAATCATCATCTGTCATCCCCGTTGCACGCCACAATCCGCGGGCACCCGCCATGTTACGACCGTGGGTCGACGTTCTGGAACGGTAAGCTGGCATCGTTTTTCGCCTCTCGCTGAAATTAGATCGCACAGGGATTAGCACTGTTGACCGAACGAAACCAGAGACGAGTTGCAATCAAACCCGCCCGCGCCCTAGGGTCGCAAAGCTTTTGAGAAGGATCAGCCATGCGATTTCAGGATTTACGCGATGCCAACACCATTCGTCGCACCGAATGGCCGGGGGACGATCAGGCCGACACCGCGTTTCGCGCGCTTGAGGTGGCGGGGGAATTTGGCGAAGTCGCAGAGGCCGTGAAAAAGATGCTGCGCGCGGAACGGGGCATCAAGGGTTCTACGGCAACATTACAGGATGTGGCGGATGAAATGGCCGATGCGATCATTTCTCTGGACCTTTTGGCGGATCATCTGGACATTGATCTGGGCGCATCTGTGGCCCGGAAATTCAATATGACATCGCAGAAATACGGCCTAAAAACGCGGATGCCGGAATAGGAAAAATGGTGCCTCAAGAGGGACTCGAACCCCCGACCTTGTCCTTACGAAGGACCTGCTCTACCATCTGAGCTATTGAGGCGTTTTTAACAGCAGCGCTGTGTTTATGCGCGGGTCTTTAGCATCGACCCGCGCCTGTGAATAGCCCCAAATTCAGGGTTTATCACTCACATGATCAGATGGGGTTGCCACAACCTCTCCATCCAAAGGCCCGGCGTTTTGCGTGTCTTCAGGACGGTCCTTTGAAGCGGCAACATCCTCAGCCAAGGCGTCCTCGCCAACGATCAATGGCAACATTTCTGTACCCGCCACATTACCCTCAGCCTCTGGGGCTTTGGTCCAGGCCAATGTATCAAACCCGCCACAGCTTCCGCACACGGGCGCCCAATCTGCATGGATCTGTTTACAGTTGCCACACACCCATTGCGGGCCACGCGGGGCGGTCACAGCGCGGGCCAACAGCGCACGCACGGTTTTGTCGTCCGACCCTTCGCCCCGCTCAATCGCAGCCAATAAGGTCAAGGCCCGTTGGGATGGGTCGCTTTCCGGCAGGGTCCCCAGCGCCTTGCGAGCGGCCACAAAATCACCTGCGGCAATGTTCAGCTCAGACACCAGCATCCGTGTCTCGGCGTCGCCTTCACGGTGTTTGGTCAAGGCCCGGAACCGCGCAATGCGGGCTTTGGGATCTTCGTCAGGGACGATATCCGCAAAGGCAGCCGCGATATCAGGATGGGTCTGTGCCACCCACGCTTTCGTCAACACCCGCGCCGCATAGCGTGGTTTGCCGTCTTCAATATAAGACCGCGCGGCCATAACGGCGGCGGGCACCAGATCTGGCGACAGGCGGTTGGCCTCGATCGCGGCCTCGCGGGCCTCGACAGTTTTACCTTCGTCCAAAATGCCCTTGGCCTCAGACAGGGCCAGCACCGCATCGCGGCGTTTGTGAACATCACGCGGAAGGCCACCATATTTCAACTTGGCAGACAGCGTTTTGCGCGCCCCGGCCCAATCGCTTTTCTGTGCTTGCAAGCCCAACAAGGCGTCTTGCGTATCCACGTGACGCGGTTTCAGCGCCAAGGCCTTTTCCGCCAACCGCATCGCTGTCTCAGAATCACCCTCTTCCAGCTTTTGTTTCATCAGACCGCGCACACCCACAAACTGGGTGCGTTCGTCCGACAAAAGCTTTTTGTAAACCTGCGTTGCCCTGCGTTTGTCGCCTGACATTTCCGCCGCTTGGGCCGTCAATAGATTGGTCAGTTCGGGTCGTCGCAAATATTTTTCAGCACGGGACGCTTTGGCCATCGCGGTCGAACTTTCACCCGACGCAAGCGCCATCATCCCATCCGCCAACGCCTCATAGCCTTTTTTCTCGCGCGAGCGATCAAAGTACCGCGAAATCGCTGTCTCATCGCCGTTCAAAAAGCGCACCACAGCGCGCAACAGGCCCAACAGCACAATCAGCACCCAAATCGTGATGATCAGCACCGCGAAAACAATCACCGCCTGAAGCGGCCCAAGGTTCAATTCCACCCCGGCGACAGCCACGCGAATTCCGCCTTCCAGCTCCATCAACCAGCCGGCCCCCATGGCCAGACCGGCAATGGCTGCGACGAATAAAATAATCTTGAAAAGAGACCAAAGCATCGGCGCGTCCTTAGTTTTTGTTCACAAGCTGGGAAAGCGCATCGCCAGCAGCGAGCGCATCCTTGCGGGCGGTCGCATCAGCAATCCACCCCTCAAGCGCGGGTTGCCCTGCATCTGGCAGGGTGGTCAGTTCGCTCAGCGCAGCATCAATCTGCCCCGCCTTCAAGGCCGCTTCGGCACGCGACAGGATCGCATCCGCATCGGTGCCGTCTTTTGGCTCAAGCGAACGCGTGCCCAATTGCAGGCGCACAAAGGCAGAAACGCGGTCCATTTCGCCCGCGGCGACCGCGGCCCGAACCGAGGCATCAAGGGCCGCGCGTGCCGCACTTGGAAACGCAGCTTGCAGGGCCGACAATGTGATAACCCCTGTGTCCGCATGGGCGGCCAGGGCGGCGGGGGCATCAACACCCGCCTGCTCGGTCAAATCAAACAGTGCATCACTGTAAGGGCGCCCGGTGTCAATCGCGGCCAATACCCGCGCAAGGGCAGCCCGCGCGCCAGCCGCTTTGGCAGCCTCAGCCGCACTCACCTCAAGCGTTGCGGCGTCTTCTTTAGCGGCGGAGATTTTGGCCAGTTCCTGATCCAGCATTTCACGCATCTGCTGCAATTCCCGCTCATACGCGGTGGCGGCGGCAGCGGCGGCTTCCATGCCTGACCCTTGCGGCAGCTTTTCAACGGTGTGCAGACGGCTTTCGAGATCACTGATCGTTGTGTTCATCGCCTCAAGCTGGGTGCGCAACTGGGCAAACTCACCCGTAATCTCGCCGCGTGCAGTGGCAAGGCTGTCGTCAGTTTGCAATGCCGTCAGCGCCTGATCTTGCGAAGCACTTTGTCCTTCGAGGGTATTCAATCGCGCACCCAACGCGGACAATTCCGCAACCACCGGATCCTCAACTGACGATACAAACGGCCATTGATCAGGGTAACGCGCGGCCCCAAAGCCCAGCGTCGCCGCAATTGCACCGCCCAGGATCATTGGCACAAACACGCCGCGACCCGGTGCTTTTGCTGTTGCAGCAGACGATCCGGGTGACATTTTGGGCTTTTCAGCGTCAGTTTCCGGCTTTTTCACTGCGGCGGGGTCATCTTTGGGCGCAGGTTTGTCTGATCCGCCTTCCGCTGCCGCTTTGGGGGCTGCCTTTTTGGGGACGGCCGGAATTTTACCGGAAACGGCTTTGTTTTGCGCTGGCTCATTCGCCGAGGCAGCCTCAGCCTTTGTATCTGACGCAGCCGCCTTCGATACACTCGCGTCAGGCGTTTTCTCAGATTTCACAGTGGTTTTTTCGGTGGCTTTCCCGGCGGATTTTTCGGTGGTTCCCTCAGTGGCTTTCCCAGAGGTTTTGACCCCCTTGTCATCCGCCGCAGTCGCCTTTTCAGCATCTTTTTCGTCGATCACCACAGCATCTTTAACGGTCTTAGCGCCCTTAGGCGCCGGCCCTTTTGCGGGTTTACGGGTATTGGCCAATGTCAGTACCTTTCGAATCTCACCTTAAATCGCGCGGCAATCGCGCCTTGTCAGACTAACCGGGGCCAGATCGACCCTCAAGTAAACTTACCCTTTGTGGCGTCACGAAGGGATGCGACAATCCTGCCCACCATTTCGATCTGTGTCGGTTCATCGCAAATTTCAACTGCCAGATCAGGCATTTGACCACAATAAGCCTCACGCCAAGCCTCGGCCACTGCGGGGCTCATCGCAATAATCTGAACCTTTTTGCCCAACTGTGTCACCTCTTTTGCAGCCAACCGCGCAGAGCGAGATGAGAAAAGGGGAAGGATTATGGGCTTCTCCCCGGCTAAGGCATGTTTCGCAGCGGGCGTCAGTGGGGCCGGCCGCTGTTCATAAACAACATGCGCGTCACATTGGAACCGGGCGGCCAGATCGACACTGACATGTTCGCCCCGCAGGTAAATCAACGGGGTATCGGTAATTTCCGCCGACAAACGTGCAGCATCAAGAGACATTTCCATCACCTCTGCCCCGGCCGCTTGCGCCGCCGCCGCCGTACGTGCGCCCACGCAATAGACACGCTTCCCATCAAGGGGGCCCCAAACCGCATTGGCTGATGTTAACAGCACCGATTGATAGCCGGCCAGGTCCGGCCACGCCCCCGATCGCTCAATCTGCAATACGGGCGAAAGGACTGCTTCGACAGCCACACCCAATGCGCCCTCGCACTCAGCCAAAACCTGACGCGAGCTTGCCTTTGGACGTGTCAACACCAAACGAACAGACATGATTATAGCGATCCTGTTGTCTCATCACCCTACGGGTGTTACCCCGACTAAAGATTTATCGCAACAGAGCCGACATGACCAAAACGCTGACATTTCTTGGGCTGGAAAGCTCGTGTGACGATACCGCAGCTGCGGTTGTGCGCCATACACCGGGGAAATCTCCCGAAATCCTAGCCTCAATTGTAGCGGGGCAAACCGACCTGCACGCTGATTTCGGCGGTGTGGTGCCAGAGATTGCCGCCCGCGCGCATACCGAAAAGCTGGATTTGTGTGTAGAGGACGCATTGGCCGCCTCTGGCCTTGGATTGACCGACCTGGACGCCATTGCCGTGACCGCAGGACCCGGCCTGATCGGCGGCGTTTTGGCGGGCGTCATGTGCGCCAAAGGGCTTTCTGCGGGTTCTGGCCTGCCACTTTTTGGTGTGAACCATCTGGCCGGCCACGCCCTGACCCCGCGACTAACCGACCAAACCACGTTTCCGTATTTGATGCTTTTGGTGTCCGGCGGCCATTGCCAATTTCTGATCGCCAAAGGGCCAGAAGAATTCACCCGTCTGGGCGGCACCATCGACGATGCACCGGGTGAGGCCTTTGACAAAACCGCCAAACTTTTGGGGTTGCCGCAACCCGGCGGGCCCTCGGTGGAAGCCGAGGCCGCGCGCGGGGATGAGAAACGGTTCCGTTTTCCACGCCCCCTCGTGGATCGCCCCGGATGTGACATGAGCTTTTCTGGACTGAAAACCGCGCTGCTGCGCGAACGGGATCGACAGGTGGCTGCGCATGGTGGCTTGCGCCGCGCCGATCGCACCGATTTATGTGCCGGGTTTCAGGCCGCTGTGCGCGATGTCTTGGTTGAGAAATCACGCCGTGCGCTGGCGGAATATCTATCTCTCTCACCAACGGAACCAACCTTGGCAGTGGCCGGTGGCGTGGCCGCAAATAAGGCTCTACGCGCTGGGTTAGAGACTATGTGCAACGATCTTGGTGTGGCTTTTTTAGCCCCCCCCATGCCGCTTTGCACCGATAATGCCGCCATGATCGCATGGGCGGGCATGGAAAGGTTTCGAGGCGGTGCACAAGACGATATGACACTTGGCGCCCGCCCGCGCTGGCCGCTTGACCGCGCCGCACCCGCGATGTTGGGGTCTGGTAAAAAAGGAGCTAAAGCATGAGTATTTCAGTCCTTGGTGCAGGCGCATTTGGAACCGCTTTGGCGATCTCAATTGCGCGTGATGGGCGTGACGTCTTGCTTTGGGCTCGTGCGCCCAGAGATATGGAAACTGCGCGTGAAAACACCCGACGACTGCCGGAACACGCCTTTCCAGACAGTATGAAAGTGGCCCGAGATCTACCCGCCGCCTGCGCATCCGAGATCATTTTATTGGCCACCCCGATGCAAAAACTTTCGCAGTTTTTGGGTGAAAACGCCGCGCTGTTAACGGGCAAAACACTAGTCGCCTGTTGCAAGGGGATTGATCTGGAAACCGGGTTGGGGCCAGCGGAAATCATCCGACGTCACGTCCCAGACGCAATCCCAGCCATCCTTTCCGGACCAAGCTTTGCCGTGGATATTGCGGCGGGGTTGCCAACGGCTTTGACCCTTGCAACCGAAAACGGAGTAACACTTCAACAAGCGCTTTCAACAAGCAACCTCAGGCTTTACCGCTCAGAAGATTTAGTAGGAGTTGAAATTGGTGGCGCGCTTAAAAACGTTGTGGCCATTGCCTGTGGCATCGCCATTGGGGCGGGGCTTGGCGAAAGTGCGCGCGCCGCATTGATGACCCGTGGCTACGCCGAGATGCAGCGGTTTGCCGTGGCGCAAGGGGCGGAACCTGAAACACTTGCGGGTCTTTCGGGTTTTGGGGATTTGTCGCTGACATGCACCTCAGAAAAATCGCGCAACTTTGCGTTTGGGTTGGCGCTGGGCCGCGGGGATACCCTTCCGCAGGGTACCACGGTTGAAGGCAAGGCCACGGCCAAGGCCGTTGCATCCCTTGCAAAGACGCTGAATTTGGACATGCCTATTGCCAATATGGTTGTGGCCGTTCTTGATCAACACCTGACCATTAAAGAAGCGACCGAGGCCCTGTTGGCCCGCCCCCTGAAGGAGGAATGATATGCTGGTATCCGTGATTTGCACCGACAAAACCGGGGCGATTGAGACCCGAAAAGCCAACCGTGACGCACATGTTGCCTATTTGAAAGCCACTAATGTGGTGCAGGCGGGCCCATTTTTGAACGCCGATGGGATGATGTATGGATCACTGGTCATTCTTGATGTTGAAGACATGGCCGCCGCACAGGCGTGGGCGGCAGAAGATCCTTATGCCAAGGCTGGGTTGTTCGCGGACGTTCGCATTGAACACTGGAACAGGGTGATCGGATGACCCGCTGGCTGTTCAAATCCGAGGTCTCGACCTGGAGTTGGGATCAGCAACTTGCCAAGGGTGAGGTGGGTGAAGAATGGGACGGGGTGCGCAACTATCAAGCGCGCAACCACATGCGCACCATGAAAGTGGGCGACCTTGGGTTCTTTTACCATTCGCAAAAAGAGAAAGAAATCGTCGGGATTATCGAGGTATGCGCCGAAGCACATCCTGACAGCACCACAGATGATGAACGCTGGGACTGCGTTGACATCAAGGCCGTGCGCGCCCTGCCACGCCCTGTCACGTTGCAGATGTGCAAAGAAGATCCGCGACTGGCCGATATGGTTTTGGTCAACAACACCCGCCTGTCTGTCCAGCCTGTGACCAATGAGGAATGGCAGATTGTACTGGAACTTGCGGGCGATCAGGGCTGAACTCATCCTCCTGTTAAAGGCGCGTCGAACAAGAGGGGAAACCCAATGGGAATTCCATCATGGCCGCGGCCGGAGTAACCGCTGGCGAAGACGGGCGGCCAAAAAAATCCAGTGACCTCAGTCCCTGTATTGTCTCCTTTGTAATGGCGATTTTGCTGGCGGGGATGATGCGGCATATCTTTATCATGGCGGGAATGGACGCTATCGGAAAATCGCTTTTCACCGGGTTGGGCATTGGCTTGTTTGTGGCCGCACCGTGGATTGTGAATAATGTGATATTTTCAGGAAATTCCACACAATCGGCGCTGATTGACGGTGGATATTGTACTGTTGCGGGATTGGTTTTGGGTCTTTTTAATCCCAAACAAAAAAGCCGGCCTAAGCCGACAAAAAAGAGAAGGGGCCCGCACCCATCGGACCCCTTCTACCACCCCACGTGCTCCCTAGCACCACACGTGTTCACAATAATAAGGGTCCGACCGTCCTAGTCTTCGTAGACTATATAGCGGGAAATCGCGGCGGATTGCAATCTTGTTTTCCCGTCAAAACTATTCAAAATCAGCAGGTTAACTCAAGGTTTTGTTAACTATATCCCATAAAAAAGGCGCAGGACCGATGGTCGCCGCGCCTTTTTAGAAAATCTGGGGTGGGATCAGCTGTAAACAGCTTCCTTACCAAAATGCTTTACCAGCATGTAATAAACAACAGCGCGGTATTTGTTACGCTCGCTGCGGCCATAGGTTTCGATTACGGCGTTGATTGCGTCCATCAATTGTGGGCCATCGCCCAGACCCAACTTCTTGATCAGAAAGTTGTTTTTGACGGTTTCCAGCTCGCTGTCTTGGGTCGCTGCAACGGTCGAAGCATCATCATTGTAAATGGCCGGACCGCAGCCGATGGTGACCTTGGTCAACAGATCCATGTCCGGAGACATGCCACATTTATTTTTCAAATCATCTGCGTATTTCGCGATCAAGTCGTCTCTTTTACCCATAATGGTGCTCCCAATTGTTGTTCAAGGCTTAGCCTCACTGGTGCAGACTAAGGGCAAAATTCATCAACACAAAGGAAAACATTGCCCCATCGTTCCCCCTAGGAATCGCCGATCGTTTGTCGCAGACTGGCAGCAACCAACACATTTAATCAGGAGGGATCCATGGGTCTTTGGAATTTTGTAAAAGGCGCCGGAAAAGCATTGTTCGGTGATGACGATGCGGCCACCGAAGAAACACTGGCGAAAGAGGTTGCAGATCTGGGGATCAGCACCGAAGGTCTGGACATCAAGCTGGACGGCGAAAAAGTTGTTATTGCGGGCGGCGAAGGCTTAAGCGCGGAAGACCGTGAAAAAGTTATTCTGGCTGTTGGCAACGTCGAAGGCGTGGCCGAGGTTGAAGCCGAAATGGAAAACGAACCTGTTTTCCACACCGTTGAAAAAGGCGACACCCTTTGGGCCATCGCGGCCAAAACACTTGGCAATGGTGCGAAATACGAAGAGATTTTTGAGGCCAACCGCCCGATGCTCTCGCACCCAGACAAAATCTATCCGGGTCAAAACCTGCGCATTCCGCAATAAGCGTATAAATATCAACTACTAAAAACGGCTGGGTTATCCCGGCCGTTTCTTTTTGCGCTGTAATTTATCGGCCCAAAACTATGGCACACCCGTGTTTTTACCTTGAGGCGCGCGCCAATTCCCTGTCTGATCCTTGCGAAACAATTCTGACGGAGGCGCACAACATGGGTTACCTAAAATCCACCCCCAACCGCGATGGCTATTTTGGCGAATATGGGGGGGCGATGTTGCCACCGCCGCTGGAACCCCATTTCAAAGAAATCCGCGAAGCCTATGACCGGATCTCGAAATCTGCGGATTTCATCGCTGAACTGCGTCACATCCGTAAGCATTTCCAAGGGCGGCCAACCCCGATCTCTTACCTTAAGAACCTGTCAGACATGTGCGGCGGCGCGCAGATTTATGCAAAGCGCGAAGACCTGAACCACACAGGCGCACATAAGCTGAACCACTGCATGGGCGAAGGGCTTTTGGCCAAGTTCATGGGCAAGACCAAACTGATGGCCGAAACAGGGGCGGGACAACACGGTGTGGCGCTGGCCACGGCTGCGGCTTACTTTGGGCTGGAATGCGAAATCCACATGGGCGAGATCGACATCGCCAAAGAGGCCCCAAATGTGACCCGCATGAAATTGCTGGGCGCCACGGTTGTGCCTGTTGGCTTTGGCGGGCGTTCGCTAAAAGAAGCGGTCGACAGCGCCTTTGGCAGCTATATGGAACAGGCCGACACCGCGCTTTTTGCAATCGGATCGGTTGTTGGCCCACACCCATTCCCATTGATCGTGCGCGATTTCCAACACATCGTTGGCGTGGAAGCGCGCGAACAGTTCCTGGAGATGACCGGTGATCTGCCCGACATGGTTGCTGCCTGCGTTGGCGGTGGGTCCAACGCGATGGGTCTGTTTTCGGGCTTTATCGAAGACGAAGCCGTGTCGCTACATGGGGTCGAACCAATGGGCACATCATCAAAATTGGGCGAGCACGCGGCGACAATTTCCTTTGGCGAAGACGGCGACATTCATGGCTTCCGCACGATGGTGTTGAAAGACGAAAACGGCGATCCCGCCCCCGTGCACACCGTTGCATCCGGCTTGGATTACCCCGGAGTTGGCCCAGAACACGCGCATCTGTATCGCACCGGGAAAGCCAATTACACATCGGCCAATGATAAAGAAGCCCTTGCAGCCTTCTATGCGGCATCACGTCACGAAGGCATCATTCCTGCCCTTGAAAGCGCCCATGCGGTGGCCTTTGCCATGCGCGAAGCACCAAAGAACCCCGGCAAATCGATCCTGATCAACATGTCTGGCCGCGGCGACAAAGACATTGATTATGTGACCGAAACCTTCGGGTTTGGCGACGACGCATAAACCGGCGGGGGGCACGCGTCTGCCCCCCCTTCTGCCGCACACCGATCTTTTTCTTGCTCAAAATATCTTGGGGTTTAAGGGGCAAAGCCCCTTACCGACAAAAGCCCCAACCGCTGGCCTGAAGATGAAAATGATCCGCGTGAAGCGCGTTATACTCCGGGCTAAGAACCAGCCGAAACCAATCACAGGACGTCTGCCAAACGTCCCGCAGAAACGCGGCATTCTCGCCGTCCCAATGGCGCAACAACGCCAATTGCCGCCCGTCAGCCAAACCAAAAGCCCGAATGTCGATGGCGCCCGCCGTGGCATGCTCGCTCCAGCCATCTTGCGTTCCACGTGACGTACGCATTTTGCGACAATTATAACTGCCCTGATGAAACAGCCGCGTCACCCGGAATCCAACAGCGTGCGCGGCGGGACGAATTCCATGCCGTTCCCACATAGCAAGACGAAGGGCAACGTCACAGCGTGTTTCCACGGAACCCACGCGAACGTCCCCCACAGCCCTTAGACGTACTCGATTTTGGATGTGGCAATTTTCAGACCGGTCAAGATTAGGCAGCTGATCAAAGCGCGCACCATAATCACGCAACACCTTCGCACAGATTGCACCGTCACGCGTGGCCCGCAACAGCTGGATCCGCGTGATCGGGGTCAACGGCGCGTCTATGGAAAGGTCTTCTGTCGGGTTCCATTCCCTTGGCAAAGGGCTGTCAGGGTGCCACACCGCCACAGTTATCGCGATCACCAATAAGGTGATAGACACCGATATCAACCTTAAAGAGATCAAACCAAGGAACCGCATAACGGGACACAATCTGGTGGACCCTGAGTCGGTTCAAGCGAGGTGTTTTTCGTCGGTGGATATCCGCGCGTTTGACCCTTTCAAAAACTTAAAACGCCACCCCTATGGGGTGGCGTTTTACATAGCACAACTCAAAGTATCGTTGTGTCGCTTGTTCGCTGTCTTTCGCTCCGCTCAAACGCGAAAGGCGATAACAGATGCGCGTATGAAAACCGGAAACACTTAATAGCGGTAATGCTCGGGCTTAAATGGCCCTTCAACACCCACACCGATGTAATCCGCTTGGTCTTTCGACAGCTTGGACAGTTTCACACCGATGCGATCAAGGTGCAGCTTGGCCACTTTTTCATCAAGGTGTTTGGGCAGGATATAGACGTCGTTCTTATACTCGTCGCCTTTGGTCCACAGTTCGATCTGCGCCAAAACCTGATTGGTGAAGCTTGCGGACATCACAAACGACGGGTGACCCGTCGCATTGCCAAGGTTCAGCAAACGCCCCTCGGACAGAAGGATGATCCGCGCGCCAGATGGCATTTCGATCATGTCCACTTGGTCTTTGATGTTGGTCCATTTGTGGTTCTTCAACGATGCCACTTGGATTTCATTGTCAAAATGGCCGATGTTGCCAACGATCGCCATATCCTTCATCGCGCGCATATGCTCGATCCGGATGATGTCTTTGTTGCCGGTGGTGGTGATGAACACGTCAGCGGACGATACTGCGTCCTCAAGCTCAACCACTTCGAACCCGTCCATTGCGGCCTGAAGCGCGCAAATTGGGTCGATCTCGGTGACTTTCACACGCGCGCCTGCGCCAGCCAGTGACGCGGCAGAGCCTTTGCCCACATCGCCATACCCACAGACAACGGCCACTTTACCAGCCAGCATTGTGTCGGTCGCGCGGCGGATGCCGTCAACCAGCGATTCTTTACAGCCGTATTTGTTGTCGAACTTCGACTTGGTGACTGAGTCGTTCACGTTAATCGCAGGGAACGGCAGCTGGCCTTGCTTGACCAGATCATAAAGGCGGTGAACGCCGGTGGTGGTTTCTTCAGAAACACCTTGGATCTGATCACGCATTTTGGTGAACCAGCCGGGGGTGGCCGCCATACGTTTTTTGATCTGGGCAAAGACCGCGATTTCTTCTTCCGAAGTTGGGGTTTCGATCAGGTCAACCTCGCCGTTTTCAACGCGCGCGCCAAGAAGGATATAAAGCGTCGCATCGCCGCCATCATCCAAGATCAGGTTCGGCCCTTCGGGGAACATGAACGAGCGATCAAGGTAATCCCAATGCTCTTCCAGCGACTGACCTTTGATGGCGAACACAGGTGTGCCACCCGCCGCAATCGCCGCTGCCGCGTGATCTTGGGTCGAGAAGATGTTGCAAGACGCCCAGCGCACATCCGCGCCCAGTGCAACCAGCGTTTCAATAAGAACCGCGGTTTGAATGGTCATGTGCAGCGAGCCAACGATGCGCGACCCCGCCAGTGGCTTTGTGTCACCATATTCTTCGCGCAGCGCCATCAGGCCCGGCATTTCGGTTTCAGCGATATCCAGCTCTTTGCGGCCAAATTCAGCCAGCGCGATGTCTTTGACGATGTAATCTTGGGTCACCGGGACCTCCATAACAAAACATGTTTCCCGGGGGCCTTAACACCCCAACCGTTAACACGCAATGTAAGGGGCCGATTTCAAGCCTTTGGGGGCAAAGATGTGTTTATCCTGACACCACTGCGTGTCGGCCCTTCACAGAGCCACGAAAAACGGGGGCCTTATGGTGGCTTGAACTCTTCTCGCATCTTAGGAAATATGCGATGACAATCATCTGCCGCAGGCAAACACATTGCACCGGCGCGACATCAATCATGGAGTGACAACAGATGGCCGCAAAACCAAGAGCTTGGCAAAGAATGCTGTCAGGGCGGCGGTTGGATCTTCTGGACCCAACACCGATGGATATTGAGATTGAGGACATTGCCCACGGGCTTGCTTTTGTGGCGCGCTGGAATGGGCAAACCCACGGGGATTATCCCTATTCCGTCGCTGAGCATTCGCTTTTGGTCGAGGCCTTGTATACGCGCCTCTATCCCAAAGCTCCGGTGAAATGGCAGTTGGCAGCCCTGTTGCATGACGCGCCCGAATACGTGATCGGCGACATGATTTCCCCGGTCAAAGCATCGGTTGGGGAAGGGTATGGCGAACTGGATGAACGGTTAACCACCGCAATCCACGTGCGCTTTGGCCTTCCGGCGAAAACACCTGTGTCGATCAAAAAGGCAATCAAACGGGCGGACAAAATCTCGGCTTGGTTAGAGGCAACCCAGATCGCGGGGTTTTCGGTTGAGGAATCCAACAAGCTGTTCGGCATTCCAGATCCTGACACCATCCGCGGCCTTGATATTCACCTGCGCCCACCACGTGACGTGCGCAAAGCCTTCACCGAACGACACGAAGAATTGCTAAGCTTGCTATGATAACAACCCACCAAGCCACACCGCAAGATGCCGATAGTATGAACGCGCTGATCACCCCGATCCTAAAAGAATGGAACAGCACCCGCCGTGGGGATGCTGAGCATATGTAAAAGAATTACATCCAGCGCCCACATTCGATCCGCTATACCGTCGCAAAAGACGAAAGCGGGCGGGTCATTGGCTTTCAATCGCTTGTTTTGGCCACCGAGGAAAACCCCTATGACACCCCAGTCGGATGGGGCATCATCGGCACCTATGTTGCCCTTGACGCAGGGCGGGGCGGCATCGGGAGGCAGATGTTTTCGGACAGTAAAAAAGCGGCTCTAACGTGCGGGATAGAGACGATTGAGGCCGCAATTCGCGCCGACAAAGAAAAGGGTTTGGGTTATTACACCGCCATAGGGTTTCAGACCCATGCAACACAGCCAGGCCTTGTCCGCAAAAGGTTTGATATATCCCAAATCTAAACCGTCGACTTCAGCCAGCGAATAAACAATCTGGCCCCCTCGGACATCACCCCCGGCGCGGTAACGATATGATAGCCAAGATCACTTTGCTGAAGCTCGCGAAGGGCCATCAACCGGCCTGACTCCAGATCTTCTTCGATCATAGGGCGCATTTGCACAGACACCCCCAACCCCGCACGGACGGCCGCTTTTGTCATCGGCGTCGTCGCAAATCCGGTGACTTTTGCGGTTTCGCGTGAGATCCCCAGCTCTTTCATCCAAAGGTCTTGTTCTGGCCAATCTTCATGCACCAACCAAGGCAGTGAGAACAAAGCTTTTGCGTCCCCGCTCGGCACGTCCTGAAGCAACTCTGGGCGCCCTACAATCATAAAATGCGCGGGCACCAAAAGCTCGCTTTTCAAGCCAGGCCATGCGCCGGAACCATACCGCAACCCAAGGTCAAACCCCTGCCGCTTCAGATCAACCGGGCCCTTTGACGGGACAAGCGTGATGGGAATGTCGGGATGTTTCAGCCAAAACTCCCCAAGTCTGGGCATCAGCCAGTTTTCAGCAAAGGCATGGGTAAGCGCCACCCGAAGCGGGCGGGTTTCATTGGCTTGGCGCAGCGCATCTACGCCTTGCTTAATGCTGCCGAACCCCTCGCCCAACGCTTGCGCAAGGATCTGCCCGGCATCGGTCAGCTCCATCCCACCCGTCACACGGTACGCCAGCTCTTGACCAAATTCCGCCTCAAGCCCGCGCACGTGCTGGGCGATGGCGGCATGGGTCACGTTCAATTCCCGCGCAGCCGCAGAAAACGACCCCAGACGTGCCGTCGCCTCAAAGGCCCGCAATGCCGAAAGGGATGGGATATTCCTCCAGTCCACGTGGATCACCTAATGTAAGTTTGGCTAACAGTCTCGAAATCATACTGATTGGATATAGCCTTCAAAACAAGCGTAAATGATCACGTGAACCAAAAGGAGGGCACATCAATGTTAAACATACTTGCAAACAGTTTTGCCGTCGCGACACGTGTTTCCACACCACCCAAGACCGCAAAACACATGTCTGATGTGGCTGATCACTTGGAAAATCAGGTTGATTGGGCCCGCCCAAGGTTCAAGCGCCCCCGGGGCTGGGGAAGCCTTAGGACGTGCAGGTCATTCCCTGTCTCTGACCGTCCTTGCGCCACCCTACAAACCGCTCGTCCGTAAAGGTCAGCACAAGTTTGCCCCATTGGTATTGTGCAGCGATGCCAGTGGGGCAATGCGTCAGCGGCAAGGCGCGGTGCGTGCCAAGCTCGCGATCAAGCGCGGGCAACACACCTTTTGGGGACCGCCCGAAATCAATCCGCTGCCCCACAGGTGAAATGGCCAGCCCCTGAGCGTCCGGATGCACTGTCACACCCAATTTCATAGACGTATTCGAAGAAGATTCGGGTGCAACCAAGCACCCCGACAAGCAGACCGCAAAAAGACAAAGACCCGCACGCATATTGGTTATTTCGGGCTACGCTTGGCCAGAATGCGTTGCAACGTCCGGCGGTGCATATTCAGGCGGCGCGCGGTTTCCGACACGTTGCGATCACACAATTCATACACACGCTGAATATGTTCCCACCGTACGCGATCGGCTGACATTGGGTTTTCGGGCGGCGGAGGAAGCTCATCCGGCTTGGCCAAAAGCGCACTGGTGATGTCGTTGGCATCGGCGGGTTTGGACAAATAATCATTTGCGCCCAATTTGACGGCAGCCACAGCGGTGGCAATTGCACCATATCCGGTCAGCACCACAACGCGCGCGTCTGGGCGTTTGGCGCGGATCACTTCGACCACATCCAGCCCATTGCCATCCTCTAGCCGCAAATCAACCACGGCATAGGCGGGCGTGCGGGCTGTTGCGATGGCTTTGCCTGCGGCCACAGATGCGGCCATTTCCGGTTCAAACCCACGTTTTTCCATGGCCCGCGCAAGGCGGCGCAGAAATGGTTCGTCATCATCCACCAAAAGCAGCGATTTATCTTCACCAATCTCATTCAGGTCTTGATCAGGCATGGCACCCCCTTGGGTTTATTTGTGGGTCGCTTGCAACATTCTGAATATACGTAGGGCTTTGCACGCCTCGGGTCAAATTCAACGCAGCGTTATCAGCTATGCGTGTGCTGCAATTCTTGCGCAGCTTAGGTGCAATTTGCGTGGTTTCACCCCTCGGCGTCGATGAAGCATTCCACCCGTTTGGCCATATCTGCGGCGGTGTCGTCACGCTTAAAAAATTCAAGAAAACCGTTTTTCGGTGTGACCAGATAGGTGAAGGTCGAATGATCCACGAGATAGTATTCGTCGTCGCCCTCTTGCTTGCGGAAGTATGTTTTATAGGCTTGGCTGGCGGCTTTCACCTGTTCAAGTGTGCCAGTCAGACCAATCATATCTGCATGCAGATAATCGGTGAAATCTAGCAACTGTTCCGGCGTGTCACGTTCCGGGTCAATGGAAATGAACGCCATCTGCGCATCATACCCCGCCCCTTGCAACAGATCGAGCGCCTCTGCGTTGCGTGCATTATCGAGCGGACAAACATCGGGGCAGAAGGTGTAACCGAAATAGAGCAAGGTGGGTTTGGTAATCACATCCTTGTCGGTGACCGTCGTGCCATTTTCATCAACCAGCTCAAATGGTCCCCCAATGGACGCAACCCCCGTGCCAATCGCCGATCCACGGCATTGGGCAAAGGCATCCACACCCCCAGAGGTCATATACCAGCTGCCACCAATAAGGGCGGTAACAGCAACAGCGGCACTTGCGGCATAGACTCGCATCATCGGTATTCTCCAATTATCCCAGTATAATCATCTCAGGATCTTGATATCTAAGTGTTCGCAACATCATCTTGTAGGCATTGATCGCGCGTTCTGGCAGGACTAACAAGAGTTCAGGATGCCGCAACCCCCTTTGTGGCCAATCGCAGCAAGAACGGATCACAAATGTTTGACCCCGCAGCACCCACTTTGGCCCCTTCAGCAAGCTCACCCGTTAGTGCGCAATGGGTGCGCTTGCGGACTTTGGTGGTGTTGCGTTGGGCGGCGGTCTTGGGACAGATCACCGCAATTTTGATCGCATTTCAATTCTTTTCGCTTGATATCCACCTTGGCTTCACCGCTTTGGCAATTGGGTTGGGGGTGATCGCGAACCTTGTGGCATTGACAATTTACCCCCGCAACACGCGGCTGAACGAACGCCAAGCCACCGGATGGCTGTTGTTTGACACGCTTCAGCTGGCGTTCATGGTGTTTCTGACCGGCGGGTTGCACAACCCGTTTATGGTGCTGATCGTGGCGCCCGTGACGGTGGCCGCAACGGCACTTTCAACACGCGCCACAATGGTCGTGGGCGGGGCTGCGATTGCCGCGACAACCTTTGTGGCCGACTTTAACCTGCCACTGCAAACCCAAATGGGGTTTTCGCTACGCATGCCTGAGATTTTTGTCTTTGGGCTTTGGGTCGCCGTTGTCGTTTCCATCGGATTCATCGGGCTTTATACCCGGCGGATTTCATCCGAGATCAAATCCATGTCCGAGGCGCTGCTGGCCGCACAAATGGCACTGGCCCGCGAACAGAAACTGACCGACCTTGGCGGAGTTGTGGCCGCCGCCGCGCATGAATTGGGTACGCCCTTGGCCACCATCAAACTGGTGTCATCTGAATTGGTCGAAGAGCTGGACGGCCAGCCAGAGTTGATCGAGGATGTGCGCCTGATCGGTGAGCAAACAGATCGGTGCCGCGATATTTTACGTTCAATGGGGCGGGCGGGCAAAGACGACATGCACATCCGTTTTGTCCCGCTATCCGCCTTGGTCGAGGCCGCCGCCGAACCGCATATGGACCGCGGCAAGGACATCACAATCTCCTTTGATGACCCGGACAATCTGGCCCATGAACAACCCGTCATGGCCCGCCGACCAGAGATTATTCATGGGTTGCGCAATCTGATCCAAAACGCAGTGGACTTTGCTTCAACCGCCGTTTGGGTTGACCTTGCTTGGACCGAACGCTCAATCACCATTCGTATTATTGACGATGGGCGTGGATATGCGCCGCATATGATCGACCGGATCGGGGATCCGTTTATTCGCAAGCGCGCGCCAGATGCCAACCGGCGTCAGCGCAAGGAATATGAAGGCATGGGTCTGGGATTATTCATCGCCAAAACGCTTTTGGAACGCACCGGTGCGGCGTTAAGCTTTAGTAACGGAGCAGAGCCATATACCGGTCGTCCGCACCCTCGTGAAAAGTCCGGTGCTATTGTTCAGGTCAACTGGAACCGTAATGATCCAGCGTTAGAACGGACCGAGAACATGCAAGGGTTGGGCGAAAATATCCATATAGAATAGTAAAAAACCCTTAATTTTAAGGTTATGATTAAACGTTCGTTAACCTTCCTGTCTCTAGGGTTGATGTGGGCAAAATGCCCGATTTTGGGACAGGAAATATGTTGAACACACTCATGGCCGCGGCTTTGGTGCTGACTGCTTTCTGCATCGCACTGGCCGCACTTTTCTCGCTGTCATTGGCTGGCAAACGCCGGCACACCCCCTTGGGGCAAGAGGCAGATATTGAACGCAACACTGCGATCTTTTTGTTCGATGACCAAAAACTCGTCGATGCAACAGAACGGGGCTGGCAGATGATCCAATCGACCGAGTACCCGTCTGGGGCCTCTGATTGGCAACAACTGTCCCACATGCTGCGCGGCTATTTTCCCAACCTTGAAAACCGGATGGCAGAGCTTGCCGAATTTGGCGAGGTTGACCTGACATCCAACGAACGCCCATGCCGCCTGCGCGCACGCTGGCACAGCGGTCTTGCCCGGATCGAATTTTTGGATGAAGAGACCGCCACATCCGGCATAGATCGCCACAAAATGCACGCCCTTCAGGATGAAGTCAGCAGCTTGCGCACCACCACCGAACAATTGCCCTTTTTGATTTGGCGCGAAAACGAAAACCACACAATCACTTGGGCTAACCGTCATTATTTGGAACTGGTCGACAGCCTGCAACCAGATGAAAGCGTGGCCTCTTGGCCGCCACGGAAACTGTTTGAAAAACCCAAACTGGCAGAAGCAACATCCAGCGACCAGCCCCGCCGTGTGGCCTTGCCCGGTGGCCCCAACGGTCAACGCCAATGGTTTGAATTGCACGAGATGATTTTGGGCGACGAAAAGGTCATCACTGCGGTCCCCGTTGATCGCTTGGTAAAAGCAGAAAGCAGCCTGTCTGAATTTGTAACCACCCTGACCAAGACCTTTGCGCACCTGCCAATCGGGCTGGCCATTTTTGACCGGAAACGTCAGCTGGCGCTGTTTAACCCGGCCCTCACCGATTTGGTGTCACTCCCGGTGGAATTTCTGGTCGGCAAACCAACACTTTTCAGCTTTCTGGATCACCTGCGCGAAAAACGCATGATGCCCGAACCCAAGGATTACAAATCATGGCGCCAGCAAATGTCAGAGCTGGAAGCCGCTGCCCGCGATGGCACATATGAAGAGACGTGGTCCCTGCCATCTGGTCAAACCTATCGCGTGTCCGGTCGCCCGCATCCCGAAGGTGCTGTTGCGTTTCTGTTCGAAGACATCACGGCCGAAGTCTCGCTGACCCGTCGGTTCCGAGCAGAACTTGAAATGGGCCAATCCGCGCTGGATTGCATGAGCGAGGCAATCGCAGTCTTCGCCCCCGGCGGAACACTCGCCATGTCAAATGCAGCCTACCGCGCACTCTGGGGCAACGACCCGGAAACCAGCCTGATGGACGTGACAGTCGCTGACGCCTGCATGACATGGCGCCACAAATGCCGCCCATCTGATATCTGGGACCGCATCCAAACCAGCGTGGCCAACGTCGAAAACCGCAACAGTTGGAGCGAAGAATTTACCCTGCTCAATGGACGATCCGTGGTCTGTCAGATCAAACCAATGGTACGAGGCGCCACAATGGTCAGCTTTGCCGCGTCTTCTGATCTGCCGGCATCACCGCAAAAGCGCGGACCACCAAGCGGTGCCATCACACAAACCGGCAAGGAAATTGTAAGTTCACCAGTCTAAGGCGCGTTCAGACTTGCAGAGGGCGGGCCGCCCCCTCATATTCTCGGCATGACCACCTTGCCCCTGCTCAACCACCTCTTTGAAAGCGCCGACACGATGGCCCAGTTTGCATCCGCCCTTGCCCCCCTTTTGGGGTCGGGTGATGTGATATTGCTTGAGGGTGGGATTGGCGCTGGCAAAACCCATTTCGCACGCAGCTTGATCCAGGCCCGATTGGCAATGACCGGCGCAATCGAAGATGTCCCCTCCCCCACCTTTACCCTTGTTCAGACGTATGAGGACGGACAGACTGAGATTTGGCACGCGGATCTCTATCGCCTAACCCATCCGGACGAAGTGGACGAGCTGGGTTTGATCGACGCCTTTGATGACGCCATTTGCTTGGTTGAATGGCCCGACAGATTGGGCAGCCTGACACCCAAAGGCGCCCTGCACATTACATTTTCCACAACCGAGATTGAGGGGGAGCGACTGGCACAATTCACCACAGCCACACCCCGCTGGGCCTCTCGCATCAAACATGCGCTTTCGTGATGCGCGCCGAACTGATTTCGTCGTTCTTGGCCCATCATGGGTTGGCCTCTGCCACAAGGATCCCTTTGGCTGGGGATGCGTCCGCCCGTCGGTACGAACGGATAACGCATTCTGGTGACCAATTTATCCTGATGGATGACGCCAGTGGAAACCGACCCGCGATCGAAGCTTTTGTCACGATTGCTGCACATTTGCGGGGATTGGGCCTTTCCGCGCCCGAGGTGTTTGCACAGGATTTACCCAATGGGTTTCTTCTGATGGAAGATCTTGGTGACGCAATATTTGCGCGTGAAATCGCAAAGGATGAAGCCTGCGAAACCTCTCTCTATTCCGCGGCAATTGCGCTTTTGGCCCCCCTTCAGGCCGCCTCACCGCCGCCAAACATACCTGAGTTTAAGCCACAGATCATGGCCGATGCCACGGATGTCGCATTCCAGTGGTATCAACCCAAAATTTGCAAAAAAGTCAGTCCAAACGCGCGACAAGCGATCGGCAAGTTGCAATCGGCCCTTCAAGCCATTGCGCAACCACCCGTTTTGGCGCTGCGGGATTTTCACGCTGAAAACTTAATCTGGTTGCCTGATCGCACAGGCCATGCGCGGGTTGGGTTGCTGGATTTCCAAGACGCCGTTCTGACACATCCAATCTATGATCTTGTTTCCCTGATCCGCGACGCCCGGCGGGATGTTTCCCCGGATGTCGCGCAGGCGCTGTTATCGCAATATGCGACCCTAACACAGCAGAATATTGATGAAGTAACCCGCGATGCCGCCGTGATTTCCATACAGCGAAACCTGCGCATCCTAGGCGTTTTTGCGCGACTATCACGTCAAATGGGCAAGCCGGGCTATGTTGACCTTATCCCGCGTGTGTGGCGGATGTTGCAAGAGGATCTGGCCCATCCTGAATTGCGGACCCTATCGGAACAACTGCACCCCCTATTGCCATCCCCCACAGATGATTTTCTTGACCAACTGAGGACACCATGCCCAACGCCATCATGATTTTTGCCGCAGGTTTTGGCACGCGGATGGGCGCACTCACCGCAGATCGCCCAAAACCACTGATCGAGGTTGCTGGCCGTCCACTGATTGATCACGCCTTGGATTTGGCAAAAGGGGCAGGCATCGGGAAAATCGTCGCCAATGTGCATTATCTGCCCGATCAAATGATCTCACATCTTGCCCCTTTTGATATCACCATCTCCGATGAACGGGATGAAATATTGGAAACCGGCGGTGGGTTGAAAAAGGCATTGCCCTTGCTGGGATCCGGACCAGTGGTCACCCTGAACTCTGACGCCGTATGGACCGGAGGAAACCCGATAACCCACCTGAGATCCGCGTGGGATCCGACCCGGATGGATGCCCTGATGGCCTTGGTTCCGCCCGAAAATGCGATTGGGTACACCCGCAAAGGTGACTTTATTATGGATGACGATGGGCGCCTTACGCCCGGCGAAGGGTTGGTTTATACCGGCTGCCAAATCATTAAAACCGAACTTTTTGAGCGGCATGAAAAGTCCTGTTTCTCGATGTGGGACGTCTGGAAAAGCATGTTGGATCAGGGGCGTATGTTTGGACTTCTTCACGATGGTGCCTGGTGTGACGTTGGCCATCCCGCCGGAATTAAACTTGCCGAAAACCTATTGGAAACAAATGTTTGAACCCAGCCCCACCCCCCGGTTATTTGCCCTTCCACCCGGTGTGGATTTCCCCAAATCTGTGGTTTCTGGCCTGTTGGCGCGCATGTCACACCTGCCCCCAGAAGCCATTGCCAAGGTGGAAATATATGTAAACACACAACGAATGCAGCGACGGGTACGCCAGCTTTTTGCAGACGGTGGTGCGCGCCTTTTACCCCGCATTCGGGTGTTAGGGGACATCGGTCGCGATTTGGCAATGTCAGATTTACCCCCAGCGGTCCCCCCCCTTCGACGCCAGTTAGAATTGGCCCAACTTGTGGCGCGTTTGATTGAAAGCGAACCAGACCTTGCCCCCAAAAGCTCTGTCTTTGACCTTGCCGACAGTCTCGCGGCATTGATGGATGAAATGCAGGGCGAGGGCGTCACACCTGACACCATCCGCGCGCTGGATGTTGAGGATCAGTCGGGGCATTGGCAACGTGCGCTGCAATTTGTCTCATTGGTGGAAAGCTTTTTGGGGGAAACCGCAAAAACCCATCCCGACACGGAAGGGCGACAGCGCCAAGTGATCGAGCGGCTGGTGGCGCGCTGGGCCATTCATCCCCCGTCACACCCCATAATCGTCGCGGGTTCAACCGGGTCGCGCGGGGCCACTGGGTTGCTGATGCAAGCGGTTGCAAAGCTGCCCCAAGGGGCGGTCATCTTGCCTGGGTTTGACGACAACATGCCCCACGCCGCTTGGGCCCAGCTCGAAGATGCGCTGCAGGGCGAGGACCATCCGCAATATCGGTTCGCCGCTTTGGCAAATGCGTTGGGAATGACCCCAGACGACATTCGCCCATGGTCCGAAACCCCCGCCCCAAACCCCACACGAAACAGGTTGGTGTCACTGGCACTGCGGCCAGCCCCGGTGACCGATCAGTGGCAGATTGAAGGGCCGGATTTTCAGGGCGTCCAAGACGCAACTCGGGACCTGACATTGATTGAGGCACAATCCCCCAGACAGGAAGCCTTGGCCATCGCAATGATCCTGCGAGAGGCGGTAGAGCGAAAAACCCCGATTGCTCTGATCACCCCAGATCGAAACCTGACCCGGCAAGTGACCGCAGCACTGGATCGCTGGGGAGTTGAGCCAGATGACAGCGCCGGACGACCGCTTGCATTATCTGCACCGGGGCGCCTTTTCCGGCACGTTAGTGACTTGTTTGTACGAGAGTTGACCAGCGACATGTTGCTGGCCATTTTGAAACATCCGCTGACTCACAGCTGCGAGGGGCGCGGCGATCACCTGCGTTGGACGCGGGATTTGGAACTTGAAGTGCTCCGTCGTGGGTTGCCTTATCCAACCCCCGAGGCCCTGTCTGGTTGGGCGGAAAAACGCGAAATAGAACCCGCATTTCAGGCATGGATAGCTTGGATAAAACAGTGTCTTTTTCAGGCGAATTCTGAAAATTCCCAGCCTTTGGCATATTGGGTCGAAACGCATGTGGACCTTACAGAATCCATTGCGGCGGGCCCTGTCGGTCATGGCTCGGGTGGGTTGTGGGACAAAGCCGCCGGTCGTGAGGCGCTGAAACACATCACACAGTTACAAAACGAGGCTGAGTTTGGCGGTGACATGACCGCGCAAGATTACGTCAGCTTATTTTCATCCGTCTTGAACAAAGGGGAAGTCCGCGACCCGAACACGCCCCATCGGGGTGTCATGTTTTGGGGCACCTTAGAGGCCCGCGTTCAAGGTACAGAAACTGTTATTCTAGCGGGTTTAAACGAAGGAAGCTGGCCAGAATCCCCTTCGCCCGACCCTTGGATGAACCGTAAAATGCGCCAAGATGCGGGTCTATTGTTGCCAGAACGGCGCATCGGTTTGTCCGCTCATGACTTTCAACAAGCAATTGCCGCAAAGACAGTCTTTATCACGCGGGCCGCGCGAAATGACGAAAGCGAGACTGTGGCCTCGCGCTGGATTAACCGTCTGACCAACTTGTTGGGGGGCATGTCTGAAGAGGGCACCAAAGCATTGGCCGGTATGCGCGAACGGGGGGATGTGTGGGTCAAGTTGGCCAAATCTGTGGATACCCCACAAGTCTCTGTTCCACCTGAAAAACGCCCTGCGCCGCGCCCACCTTTGTCCGCACGCCCCAACCAACTGTCGGTCACACGCATCTCAAAATTAATCCGCGACCCTTATGCGATCTATGCCGAACAGGTGCTGAAACTGCGCCCCTTGCGACCACTGCATCAAAATCCAGATGCCCCGCTGCGCGGCACCGTATTGCACAGCGTGCTTGAGCGTTTCATCACCGAGCGACATGCCGATGAAACGGCTGAACAGGCCAAAATCCGTCTTCTAGCTGTCGCCGATGAGGTGCTGGCCACAGACGCCCCGTGGCCGGCCACACGCGCGCTTTGGCACGCAAAGCTGGCCCGCGTGGCGGACTGGTTTATCGCTGAAGAAGAGAAGCGGCGGTTGTTTTCAGACAACATCGCCAATGAAATCCGCGGGCGCATGGCGTTAGACGACTTGGGTTTTACGCTGACCGGAACAGCCGACCGTATTGACCGTGATCACGAGGGGCATTTGCGGATTTACGACTATAAAACAGGAAACCCGCCAACGCCAAAAGCCCAAAAACATTTCGACAAACAGCTTTTGCTAGAGGCGGTCATGGCGGTTTCTGGCGGGTTCAAGGACCTACCCGCAGGGCCGGTAAGCCATGTTGCTTATATCGGCTTAGGGTCTTCCCCCGTGACCAGTGAAATCACGCTGGATGCATCCGAAATTGACGAAATACAGTCCGAGCTTGAACAGCTTATCAGTGCCTATTCCAGCGCAAATCAGGGGTATTTGTCCCGTCGCGCCATGCAACAGGAACGCTTTGATGGTGACTATGATCATTTGGCCCGGTTTGGGGAATGGGACGAAAGCCAAGATAGTTTTGCACAGGAGGTTGGCGCATGATTTTTGACAAAGCGACCCAACGCCAGATTGACGCCGCAGACCCCGCAAGCTCCACTTGGTTATCCGCCAATGCCGGGTCCGGGAAAACACGTGTGTTGACCGACCGCGTCGCGCGTTTGCTGTTGGATGGGGTCAGCCCGCAAAACATTCTATGTCTGACTTACACCAAAGCCGCAGCCAGCGAGATGCAGAACCGGCTGTTCCAGCGGCTGGGTGAATGGGCCATGAAGGACGACCCAACATTAAAAGGGTCGCTGTTAAAACTTGGGATCCCGATCGCGCATTTGGACCTGCCACAAGCCCGCCGCCTGTTTGCCCGCGCAATTGAAACGCCCGGCGGGCTGAAAATCCAAACCATCCACGCCTATTGTGCCAGCCTTTTGCGAAAATTCCCTATGGAGGCAGGCATTTCTCCGCAGTTCACCGAAATGGACGACCGCGCGGCCAAATTGTTGCGGGTCGAAATCGTGGATCGGCTGGCCATGGATGAACCTGAATTGGTGGCGAATTTAGCGCAGTTTTACACCGCCGAGGATTTTGACGGATTAACCCGCGACATCGTGGGAAACCGGGATAAATTCCTGACAGACATTGAGGAAAACACCATCCGAGGGTGGTTTGAAATCCCTGCCACCCTTACGGAAAACCAAGTTTTAGCGCGCGCATTTGGGCCGGGTGACCCCACCTTGATCCGGCGCCTTCAAGATGCCCTTCCAAGTGGAACTCGAAATGATATTTCGGCTCTAACCCGGCTTAATCGTGTCAATCCTAATCGTTTAGATATAGAAGATCTTCGCACGTGTGAGACTGTATTTCTGTTCGGCGAAAAAACAAAAACCCCATTCGGCCCCAAGGTGAACAGCTTTCCGCAAAGCGCGACATTGCGCAAGGAAATGCTAGCGGACCTTATGCCGCAATTAAACGCCCTGTATGAACGCGTTGCGGACGCTCGCACGTTACGGGCGGGGCTTGCATCAACTCGGCGCACCGTTGCGCTTTATGCTTTTGGGAAAAGCTTTGTCGCGCAGTATGAAGCCGCAAAGCAGTTGCGCGGCTGGCTTGATTTTGACGATCTCATCACCAAAGCCGGCGACCTTTTGACCGACCCCGCCGTGGCCGCATGGGTGCTGTATCGCCTGGATGGCGGGATCGATCATATTCTGGTGGACGAAGCGCAGGATACCAGCCCGGCGCAGTGGCGCGTGATCGACAATCTTTCACGTGAGTTCACCAGCGGGCTGGGCGCACGTGATGATGTGAACCGGACAATTTTCGTGGTTGGGGATCCCAAGCAATCCATTTATTCGTTTCAGGGCGCAAAACCAGACGAATTTGAACGGATGCGAGAGACATTTCGCGAAAAATTGGCACAGGTCGGCAAGCCATTTCAAAACCTTCCAATGGAATACTCGTTCCGTTCGTCCCCAGCCATTTTGGGATTTGTGGACCATGCCTTAACGGATTTTGGTGGTCTTGGTGACAGTTTTCAGCACCGAGCCTTTTTCGACAAACCCGGGCGGGTGGATCTGTGGCCTGTGATCGAGCCCGTAAAGTTTGAAGAGGACCGCGATTGGTTTGATCCGGTTGATAAGCTCAGCGCCGAAGACCACCGCGTTCAGATGGCGCGCAAGGTTGCCCGCGAAATTCGCCGGATCATCGAAACAGAGCCTCTTCCAGCGGAAAATGGCACAAGTCGCGCCGCCAATGCCGGGGATTTCCTTGTGCTGCTGCGCAAGCGGAGCGAGCTTTTTCATGAGATCATCCGCGCCTGCAAACAAGAAGGCCTGCCCATCGCAGGCGCTGACCGTTTGCGGATTGGTGGCGAGTTGGCGGTGAAGGATTTGACCGCGCTTCTGTCCTTTTTGGCAACACCAGAGGATGACTTATCGCTGGCCGCCGTGCTGCGATCACCTTTGATTGGGATCAGCGAGGATGAGCTGTTTCGCCTCGCACACCCGCGTGGCAAAAACACCTATCTTTGGCGCGCCTTGCGCGATCAGGAAAAGGCCCACCCCGAAATTGTTGATATGCTCACTGCGTTGCGGGATGAGGCGGATTTCCTACGGCCATACGAGCTGATCGAACGGGTGCTGACCAGATTTGACGGGCGGCGCAAGCTGTTGGCGCGCTTGGGGCCAGAGGCCGAAGATGGGATTGATGCCTTGCTTGCACAGGCTTTGGCGTATGAACGGCTGGAAACACCCAGCCTGACCGGTTTTGTCACATGGCTAGCCGCCGAAGAGGTCACGATCAAGCGGCAGATGGATATGGTGGGGCAACAGATCCGCGTGATGACGGTGCATGGGTCAAAAGGCCTGGAAGCACCCATCGTAATCATGCCCGACATGGCCTTAAACCGCACGATGAACCGGGATGAGATTGTTGAGCTTGAGGGCGGCCATGCCATCTGGAAACCTGCAAGTTCTGACCGCACCCCGCCTGTCACAGACGCGCAGGGCCGCGACAAACAGGCCCAGGAAGAAGAGATGACTCGGCTTTTATACGTGGCGATGACGCGTGCGGAACAATGGTTGATCATGGGCGCTGCGGGCACGGTCGGCAAATCCGAAACCGAGTGGTACAACATTGCCAACGAGGCGATGGAACGTGCGGGGGGAATCCAAGCCGGCCCCGAACACGACAGGTTCATGCGGTATGAGGTGGGAACGTGGGAAACAGGGGCTGATATTCCTGAAATTCTGCCAACCTCTGCTGGAATAGACACTGTTATTCCCAAATGGGCACAAGCGAAAGCCGCACCAGATCAGCCAGAGATCGGCACACTTTCGCCATCGGACTTGGGCGGCGCTAAGGCTTTGTTTGGGGACGTGTCAGATGCCTTGGATGAAGAGGCGGCCAAGCGACGTGGGCGGCAGTTGCACCTGCTATTGGAGCATTTGCCCGCTTACGATCAGGCCGATTGGACCCGCTATGCCCACAGCTTGCTGTCCACAGGTGAAGACGCCGCGCAAGAGGCCGAAATTGAGGTGTTATTATCAGAGGCTCACCGCGTTTTGACGGCACCCGATCTTGCCCATGTCTTTACGTCAGACGCATTGGCAGAGGTTGAGATTACCGCAACCTTACCCGGCTATGGTCGGATTATGTCTGGGATCATCGATCGCCTGATCATCGGGCCCGACAAGGTAACTGTAGTCGATTTCAAATCCAATCGCGTGGTGCCGGATCAACCGAAAGACACACCCGAAGGGGTGCTGCGCCAAATGGCCGCTTATCGCGCCGCTTTGATGCAAATCTATCCAGATCGCCCCATTCATGCGGAAATACTGTGGACCCATCACGCAAAACTGATGCCGCTTAAGGGCGCATTGCTAGATAGCGCCTATGATCGCCTTGACGCGGGCGGGGTGGGTTCATAGGTTCAGGCCAACTCGCAAATTCAGGAGAACTGCCATGACCACTGTTGCCGTAACCGATGCCACTTTTGACGCCGAAGTGCGCAACTCGGATGTTCCTGTTGTTGTCGATTTCTGGGCGGAATGGTGCGGCCCTTGCAAGCAAATCGGCCCAGCATTGGAAGAGCTGGCGACTGAGTATGGCGACAAGATCAAAATCGCCAAGGTGAACGTGGATGAAAACCCAAATGCGCCTGCGCAAATGGGTGTGCGCGGTATCCCAGCGCTGTTTTTGTTCAAAGACGGTCAAGTTGTGTCAAACAAAGTTGGCGCTGCTCCGAAAGCCGCCCTTCAGGCATGGATCGACGAAAGCATCTAAAGTATCTCCCGTTTTCAGTGAAATATCTGTTATCGCTTTTCGCGTTTGAGCGGAGCGAAAGACAGCAAGCAAGCGATTCACTGTTAACTGGAAACGCTTTAAGCACAAAGTTATAGACTTCAAAAAGCCCTGCCCTTTGGTGGGGCTTTTTCATTCAGGGGGCCCGATTATGCCGCCTGTGTCACACCACGAAAGCACCTCGCAGGCTTACTTGTAGCTTTAGGCACAGCATTTGCCCCAAGGTGGTACGAATAGCTTTGCCCATTTGGATGCGAACTCTTCCACAGACAAGCAACGGCTAATAGATTGCGCGAGAGCACTGTTTTGGCCATATTGTAAAACCGGAAAGTGCCGACTTCAGCGGGCGGCACGGCAGTATTCCACAATCCATCGGGCTGACTGTGTCAGGATGGTAATAGGTGGTTCAAGCATCCAACCAGTTTTCGTCAGTGTTGCTGTCGCGCACCCAGACCCCCACACGGGGTTCTTCTTTCCATACTTCCACATCAGGCCAATGCGCTGCATCACCAAGAAACATAAGAGCCGGAACAGCGTCACCAAACGATATCTATCGTTGGACGGGACTAGCATTCTACAACAACAGGAATGGATCTAAGAAAAGACACTCGAAACACGTCGCATAATCAAGCCGATTTTACGCAGTTCGCCCAACCCTGTCACACGGTCGGGGTTCACTTGGGTCTTTCAGGTCACGCTCTGGGTTTGGAATAGCCTTCGGCTTCGTCAATCTTACCGCGAAACCAGCGCCCGGTGATCCAGGCCGCAGGAATGCCCCCCACAACCCCACAAAGCACCGCAATCGTTGGGGGAATGGTTGGCAAACCAACCGCTTGCCCGACCAGGCTGGCAAAGAAAAGGTTCACCGCAACCGCACCAACGGCAACGGGATAACACACCCCCGCCAAAGCCCAAACAGGCCAACGCCCATCGGGTTCAGAGGCGGTGCTCTCTGACTTATCTTCTATTGGTTTTTCGGTCATTTCTTACGAAACACAGTCTTTTGAACGGCAAAAAGGGCAAGAATCATGGCGATGACGGCCACCGCCAACCAAACAGTTGCCCCACCAACGGCATGCGTATGCCCATCTATCACCGCCTCACGCAGTGGTGTTTTGTCATGGTGGGCCCATACCGGTCCCGAAAAGGCCAGCAAAATCAATGTTGTTCGCGCAATTTTCACAGTGATCCTCCAATGGTATCTGTGCTACTAGTAGCAATTCATCACCCTTAACGGCTTGATTTCCGTCAATCTGTGACAAATAAGCAGAGTATATGCGATGCGTCATTCCGACCCGCCGTCAAAGCCCGGAGGCATGAAAGTGCTAAGCCCAGCCGAATTTAAAATGGCAAAGCGATCTGTTTTATTCGCAAATGTGCCAGATCAAATGCTTCAGGGCCTTCTTAAGAAGTGCCATAAGTCATCCTGCCCGCGCGGGGGGACATTGTTTGTTCAGGGCGACCCTGCGAACTTTATGTATGTGATCTTAAAGGGCTGCGTCAAGCTGACACGAATTACACCCGGCGGTGACGAAGTGGTTGTGGCGGTTTATTCTGCGGGCAACAGTTTTGGCGAAGCAATTGCATTAAAGGGCGGAAAATACCCCGTCACGGTCGAAGCCGTCCAAGACAGTGTGTTGTTGCAGGTTGAAACGCGGATCGTGTTTGACACCCTGCGTCATGAACCAGAATTGGCCGTGGCCATGCTCAGCTCGACCTTCAGTCACTTGCACGAATTGGTCATGGAAATCGAAAACCTCAAGGCGCTTACAGGGGCACAACGATTGGCGACCTTCTTGATTTCATTGGCACCTGTAGACGAAGGGCCTTGCTCGTTTGTATTGCCTTACGACAAAATCTTGATCGCAAAACGGCTGGGAATGAAACCCGAAAGCCTGTCACGCTCCTTTGCCAACCTGCGGTCCCACGGGGTCGAGGTTCAGCGCGAGGCGGTCACTGTTTCTGAGATCAACACGCTTAAGGTTTTTGTCTCGGACGACGAAACCACAGCGCCAAAAGCACGTCGCTCTTAACCCAGCATATAAAGCCCAAATGCAGCGAGAAGAAACGCAACCAGAAACGCGGTAAATCCGCGTCGAAATTCCGGCGCGTGGCGCAATCCCAGATATTCTGTCAAAATGATCCGCGCTTTGACGCCCGACAGGGTCAACACAACCACCACAAAAATTGTTCCCGCCTGCGGCAGAATATCGGTCAACGCCGCTGTACCGATTGACAAGGCCAATAGTGTCACAAATGCTATTGTTAGAGACCTATTTTCCATCAGCGCACCAAATATATGATCGGAAAGAGCAGCACCCAGACCAGATCAACCATATGCCAAAACATCACGCCACCCTCTAGGTTCCGCGGATTTGGCCAGCGCATCATCAGTGCAAAAATCACCAATCCAGCCAGAACATGCATCGCGTGAAATCCAGTAAGCAGATAGTAGAAGGTGAAAAAATCGCTGCTTTCAATCCCAATGCCGTGGCGGGCTTTGTCAGCGTATTCCATCCATTTCACGACAAGAAACGCAACGCCCAGAACCATTGATCCCGCCAGCCATTTTCGCATGTGCTGCACACTATGGACGGCGCGTGCAGCCAGATAGCCACTGGAAATCAGGATGATGGTGTTCACCGCCCCCGCAACCCTGTTCAGGCTGTCTTGGTCATTTGCAAATGCGACAGGATCCATGATCCGCATCCCAAGAAAGGCCAAAAGCCCCGCGCCAAACACCAACAGTTCACTGACGATCAGCACCCAGATCATCAGATCTCCGGGCAGGGTATCAAGGATGTGGTCTTGGTCTTGGGCGGGAACGGGCGCCGGACTGTCGGTCATTAGACGCCTCCGGTAATATGGCGGTAAATTTCGGGCAACGCTTGGGTCAGACGGTTGGCATCTGGCACGATTGAGAACCCGTCGGATCCGAAAATTCGGTTCACCCAAGACTGCCCTTTTTGGTCCACAACAACGCCGTAAACGGCCTGACCACGGCGACGTGCTTCGCGAACTGCCATGCGGCTGTCTTCAATGCCGTGGCGGCCTTCGTAATGGTCCAAATCGTTGGGCTTTCCGTCCGTGATCACCAGCAAAAGCTTGCGACTGTTGGGGCGTTTGTCCAGATCGGATGACACGTGACGCATGGCCGCCCCAAGGCGCGTGTAGAACGCGGGGTTTACGCCAGCAATCCGCGCCTCAACATGGCTGCCCATCTTTTCATCAAAGCCTTTACAGCTTTGCACATAGACGCGGTCCCGTTTCAGGGATGAGAATGTGTTGATGGCAAAATCATCGCCGCAGGCATCAAGCCCCCAAGACAACGCCACCAAGGCTTCGCGCTCAACTTCGATCACTGTGCGTTCGCCAATTGACGCTTCGGTTGATCGCGATACGTCAATCAGAACCGAGATAGCGAGGTCGCGATCTTGCGTGCGCGCCGCCCGGTAAACGCGGTCTGATCCGTGGCCAGTTGCGCGCAGTTCGACCTGTGCGGCAACAACCGCTTCCAGATCCAATTCATCCCCTTCAAGCTGACGCGGAAGGATCACGCGGCGCGGGCGCAGTGCTTCGAACTGACGCTTCACGGCGCGAATACGTCGCCCGGCTGCGGGGTCGGTGGCGAAATCTGGCAGCTCTTCTATTTGGTCCGCAACGCTGGACAACACCCGGCAATGATCCGGCAGATAGCTGCCTGTGCGGTGATCCCATTCGGGATACATATTTTCGCCGGATATACGTTCACGATCCGCATCCTCTGGCGACAGATCAAGATGGAATTTCAACCGGGTTGCGGTTTTTTTCGACACTTGGCCCAGCGCCAATTCGTCCTGATCCTCCGCCGCTTTTTTCGCGGTGTCATCGTCGTCATCTTCGATGCGGCGGTTCATGTTCAGGCTTTCGACCCACGACAAGATCGCTTCGAACTTGTGCAGGATCAAACTGTCGCGCCGTTCGGCCAGATCGCTTTCAGACCGGCGGGCTTTTTTGGTGCCCTCAGCGGCATCTGCGCCGTTGCCCTGTTCCTGTCCCTCGGGCATGCGATCGGTTTTTTCACGGCCTGTCAGGGGGCGAAGATCAGGCCAAAGTGGCACCGGCCGGTAAGGGCGATAGTCATGCGGAGCGACCAAATCGGACAGATCCGCATCCGGCTGTCGCACCCGCTTCAACAGATCCAAGGCGCGCGGATTTGTAGGTTCTTGCCCGCCCAAAAGGTGCAAAACCACCTGTTCAATCGCCGCCTCAAACCGAGGCAAAGATTGGGTGGGCCGTTGGGCATGGCACGCCTCGATCAAAGTTTCATAGAACCCTTTCAAACCGGGGCAATCCATTAGGGTATCGCGCGTCATCGCAATTGCCGCGCGCAGATTTTGAATATCCGCCCGCAAGGGATCATCGTCTGCAATTGGTTCCGGGGCATGCGCCATCGAGGCCGCAAGCCAAAAGTAAAGCGCTGCGTTTGCTTCGCGCGCCGGAAAATCCGAAATCGCATCAGGCAGGCGCATGGCTTCGCCATCAAAGCTTGGCCGCGCGACACGTTCACGCCATGTCCCCATGCTGCGCAATTTCGACAGGCGGTGAGGCGAGCTTTGCAAGGTTGCTGGCTTAATCTCAACCGCAGCGGCCCCCCCTAGCCCACGAAAGAACACCCCAAGGCGATTTTCGATTTCGGCCAATGTTACGGCCGCATCGTCATGCGCCTCGGGCTTTTCCAATCGGCTGGCATAAGCGTGCCACATTTTGCCGATTGTCTCTTCCGGGTCGAAGATATCAATCTCTGAACGGTCCATTGATGTTATCCAAAGACCGCTGCAACCAGATCCAACAGGCCTTGTTTCACGTCCGGATCATCGGAAAGCGGTTCAATCATCGCGGCCTCAATGGCCTGTTCAATGGGTGTGCCGGCCATGATCAGCGTAGCACAATAGATGATCAAGCGGGTGGACACGCCCTCTTCCAGATCTTGACCTTTTAAGGCGCGCAGCTTGCCCGCAAGGCGCACAAGAGATGTTGTGCGTGCTTCATCCAGGCCGCTTTCACGCACCACGATGTCGACTTCGCGGTCTTGTGCCGGGAAATCAAATTCAAGCGACAAAAAGCGCTGTCGCGTGGACGGTTTCAGCGTTTTCAGGATGTTCTGATAACCGGGGTTATAGCTGGCAACCAGCATGAAACCGGGGGCGGCCTCTAATTCTTCGCCGGTTTTATCCAGCGGCAGGATGCGGCGGTCGTCCGTGAGTGGATGCAAGACGACGGTAACGTCTTTGCGTGCTTCCACAACCTCATCAAGATAACAGATCGCGCCTTCACGAACGGCGCGGGTCAATGGGCCATCGACCCAGACCGTTTCGCCACCTTTCAAAAGGAATCGACCAACCAAATCAGCGGCGGACAGATCGTCATGACAGGCAACAGTATAAAGGGGGCGGCCCAGACGTGCGGCCATATGGGCCACAAATCGGGTTTTACCGCAACCGGTTGGGCCTTTCAGCAGCACCGGTAGTTGGTTGTTAAACGCCGTTTCAAACAGATCACATTCGTGTCCGACTGGGGCGTAGAAGGGGGCCGAAGCCCCCTCCTTGTTGTTTTGTGGAACGGTATTCATTTTATTATGCCTCTTTGCTCGCATCGGCCGAAATTACTTCGCGACGTGGCGCAAGCTGTGCGTAGATGAACAGGATGGCACCAAGGACAACAGCTGCCCCTGAACCCCAGCGCATGATGTAGAAAAGGCCAAGACCTTCTTGAACATCCATGAAGTTCTCGCCCAGCACACGTTGCATGTGGGTTTGAACAGTGCCGGCAAAGGTGAGGACAAAGGTCATGAAGGACATGCCGCCTGTCATCAGCCAGAAGCTGGCCATGTTGAGCACTTGGTTGTAAGGGTCACGACCTTTGAGGATCGGCATGGCGTAGGTGATAATCGCCAAGTTGACCGCCACATAGGCACCATAGAAGGCCAGGTGACCGTGGGCCGCAGTGATCTGTGTGCCGTGGGTGTAATAGTTCACACCGTGCAATGTGTGCAGGAAGCCCCATACACCAGCACCGAAGAACGCCACCGTTGCAGCACCCAGCGCCCAAAGCAACGCGGCTTTGTTCGGGTGATCACGTTTGCCTTTCCAAACCATCACGAAGCTGAACGACATCATTGCGAAGAACGGAATGATTTCCAGCGACGAGAAGATCGAACCAATCCACTGCCAGTAACCGGGCAAGCCGATCCAGTAGTAGTGGTGGCCAGTCCCCAGAATGCCTGAGAACAGCGCAGTGGCAACAATGATGTACAACCACTTTTCAATAACCTCACGGTCCACACCTGTCAGCTTCAACAGCAAGAAGGCAAGGATCGAGGCCATAACCAGTTCCCAAGTACCTTCCACCCACAGGTGAACGATGTACCACCAGAACATTTTGTCCAGCACCAGGTTGTGAGGGTTGTAAAAGGCAAACAAGAACAAGAGCACCAGACCCCAAAGGCCCAAAAGCAGCACGTTCGTGATCGCGGTCTTACGACCTTTCAGAACCGTCATAGTGATGTTGTAAAGGAAGATCAGCGCAGCAACGACGATGCCCAGCTTGACCCAGACCGGCTGTTCAATGAACTCGCGGCCTTCTTTGCCCAAGAACCAGTTCCCGGAAAAAAGGTCAAAGGTATAGGTGACGACAACGCCAGCTGTTCCCAAAACCAAGATGGCCAATTGAACATAGGCCAACATGGGAGAGTGCAATTCGCGCTCGCTCTCTTCCGGTACAAGGAAGTAAGCGGCACCAAAGAACCCCAAGAGCAGCCACACAATCAACGAGTTGGTGTGCAGCATGCGAATAATGTTAAATGGCAAAATTTCCGACAGGAAATTTGGTTGGACATAAATCCACCCGGCCAACAGCCCACCCGAAACCTGAACCGCGAATAGAATCATCGCGACCAGGAAATACGCGTAGGCGACTTTCTGTGATTGATATTTCATGATTTTTCCTCCGCAGCCTTAGCCTGCCTCATTGGGCGGCCAGCCCTGGGCATCAATTTTGTTCACCCAAAGGAAGAAATTCGCAAGATCGCGAACTTGTTCTTCGGTCAGGTTAAACTGTGGCATTTGGCGACGGCCTTCGATGCCGGTTGGCATGGCTTCCATCCAACCCTGCAGCACGTCGAAAGCACCCTCAGGGTCATCATCGACGCCCCAACGTGCCATTACGTTTTGCAGCTCAGGCGCAAAGTATGCCCCTTCGCCCATCAGCGTGTGACAATTGATACACGCATTTTCTTCCCAGACACGCTTTCCCTTAGCGACGCTCTCTGTCAATTCCGAGTGAACGGTCGAAACATTTTTGACGTGGCTGACGGACTGTGCCGACAGGATCAAAAATACCGCGATAAAAAACAGCGAGCCGCCGTAGAACACATTGCGCGCCATGGTTTTTGTCATGACTTCCCGCATTTTTAGTCTCCAACTCAGCTTCTCTCGACTAACTTAATCAGGGTTCCATACCATAATCTTGACAATTGTTAAGTATCTTAGCGTTTGTTGGGGCTTAAAATGCCAATAAAAAAAGGTGGTTCCGAAAACACGAAAGGCCCCGCCAAAACGGCGAGGCCCTGTTCACTTTCTGGACGGTCAGCTTAAATAAGCAACACTTGCGTACCCACTTTGGTCAAAGCAAACAGTTCGGAAATATGCTGATTATACAAGCCAATACAACCGTTTGACGACCGGCGACCGATTTTGCGTGTGTCATGGGTGCCGTGAATTCGGTAATACGTCCAGCTAAGATAAAGCGCATGCGTGCCCAACGGATTATCCGGCCCAGGCCCAACATAATCAGGCCACTCAGGGTTGCGCTTTTTCATAGATGGGGTCGGGCGCCAGCTTGGGCCCTCAACCTTCCGCACAACTGACGTGCGCCCCTTGCGAGTCAGGTCAGCCGTTAAGGGCACCGACGACGGGAACAACCGATAGACGCTTTGATCTTCTGACCAATAATGAAGCGCGCGTGAAGAAATATCCACAAGCACTACACCATTTTTGGTGTTTGAGAAATAAGGGCGCCAATCAAGTGACCGAAAAGACGAGATATTCCGGCGAACACGCTCGGTGATATCCTCTTCAATCTCTGTGGTGTCATCCCCAGTCTGCGCCAGCGCAGGCGCCGCCAAAACAGAAGCCGCAGCCGCGGTCGACCCGAGGAAAGAGCGTCTGCTGAGGGATTTAGGTAGCCGATGGGCCATTTCGTTCTCCAATAAATACTGGCAATTCGGTCACTATATATGGCGCGAATGACGCAGTCGCAAATCAAACAAGCGTTAACTTGCACATTTCCGCCTGTTGCGTTTGATCCCGGCAACATTCCTATATAGAGGGAAAGGAGTTCGCGAACCTAGGTGAGATAGATGAAACGCACGTTTTTGATCAGTATGGCCGCCGCTTTGGCTTTGGCCGCTTGCGGTACAGAAGGGACCTATTCCCGGGCCGATGGCACCATTGCCAAAATCTATCGCATTGGGGCAGGGCAGCAATCCAAGATCCAATACAACATGCTTGATTCGGTTAACGCATTGCGTCAAGCCGCAGGTAAAAGCCCCGTTGTGTTGAATTCTCAGCTGAACGCCGCCGCCGCAACCCATTCACGCGACATGTCCGTTCAGAACCGCCCTTGGCATTTTGGCTCTGACGGATCGTCACCCATCGATCGCGTGGCCCGCACGGGTTACACTGGTTTGATGCTCGGGGAAGCCATTTCGGAAACCTATGAAACCGAGCTGGAAACCCTGTCCGCTTGGATGGACGAGCCTGGCACCCGCAATGTGCTTTTGGAATCTCGTGCACAGAACATGGGCTTTGCTTGGGTGCAAGAATCCGGCGGGAAAATCTGGTGGACCTTGTTGATGGGCAGCTGATCCTGCCCCCTTAGAACGACAAAACCGCGCCAAGTACAGCGCGGTTTTTTTGTGCCCAGTCAGAGTTTAGGGCCGCCTATGGAACAATATCAATCACCGTACCATCGCGGACCATCCGCCAAATCTCTTCGACTTGTCTGTCTTTCACAGAAATACAGCCAGCGGTCCAATCGCGCCCCCGCGGGTCTTGCTTCCTGCGCGCGCCATGAATGAAAATGTCACCGCCCGGATCACGGCCGTTTTCTTCAGCATAGGCAACATCGGCGGCATTTGGATATGAAATCCCCAACGACAAATGGAACTTGCTGCGGGGGTTTCGGCGATCAATGTAATAGCGACCCTCGGGGGTCTTCCCATCGCCCCTAAACTGCTTGTGCCCTTCGGGGGTGAACCCAAGATCAATACGATAACTTTTCAACACGTCTTTGTGGTGCAACAAATACATCTTTCGCGCCGATTTCGAGACGACGATCTGCGTCACAGCTGGCCCACTATACTGTCGAGCGGTTTTACCCTTGCGGGCACAAGATGCCGTAAGCAAAACACCCACCACGGCCAAAAGTGCTATTAGATATCGCATTGGATTGCCTGACATTGCCCGGTTTGTTTTTCTTATCACATAGCTCATCTTGCCCATCTGGGGCAAGCTTGACCGCGAAACTCGGCGGAATTGGTCAGTCTTTGCGAAACGCTGCGATCAGTTCGACATGCGGCGACCAGCGAAACTGATCTACTGGTAAAACCCAATCGCAAGTATACCCAGCCGCCACCAAAACCTGCGCATCCCGCGCGAAACTAACCGGGTTACACGACACCATCGCCACGCGCGCCACATCGGATTGGGCAATTTCCTCGACCTGCGCAAGCGCACCGGCGCGTGGCGGGTCAATGACAATGGCGTCAAACTTGTTCAGCTCATCCGACATCAAAGGGCGGCGAAACAGGTCGCGGGTTTCTGTTGTGACACGTTTCAGACCCTTGGACCGACGCCAGCCGTGGTCCAATGCCTGCATCATCGCATCTGATCCCTCAACGCCGTGGACCTCGGCCTGATCTGCCACTGGAAGGCTAAAGGTGCCAGATCCTGCAAACAGATCAACAACGCTTTCCGCATCCCCAATCGCGTCACGGACAGCCTGAACCAGTGTTTCTTCGCCCTCTTTCGTGGCCTGCAAAAAAGCCCCCGGCGGCGGCGTGACCAGCGCCTTACCAAAGGCTTGCTGCGGGGCAACTTCAGTCGCGATCAACTCGCCGTTCCATGTCAAGCGAGCAAGATTGAATTTATGCAAGATCTGGGCCAGTTCAGTCTCTAACTCTCTGTTTAGAGCCTTTCCGCCCATGACCGACATATCAATGCCACCCTCGGACACCGCCATATTCACCGACAATTCGGCTTTCCGCGATCCGCCAAGATAGACCAAGGCCTCAATCGTTGGCACTTGGGCCACCAGCTCTGGGGCGAGCATCTGACAATGCTCAATCGATGAAATTGCCCCCGACCGACGACCATGAAAGCCAACAATCGCCCCCTTCTTGCCACGCCGTGCGGACAGTGTCGCGCGCCTACGCGATCGGGCGGGCGATGTTGCGATCGGGCGAATGTCAGCTTCAATGCCTTGGGCCGCAAGCGCCTGGCGCACCACGCCCGTTTTCCATTCTGAAACAAATCCGTCCGAGGCATGCAGCAACGAACAGCCCCCGCAGGTGTTATAATGTGGGCAAGTCGCCTTAACGCGGTCAGGTGACGGGGTGACAATGCGCGGCGCATCCATTCGTCCCTCATCCACCTCGCCTTCAACAACCTCTCCGGGCAAGGCGCGCGGCACAAAAACCGGCCCGGCGGCGATGCCATCACCAAGATGCCCCAAACGGTCAATGGTGTGGGTGGCGGATTGAGTGGCAGTGCTCATGTCAGCAGCTCCTCGCGGGTCAAAGTGAAGTCAGAGGCAATCCAAAGAGCCTCAAGTCGTTTTATTTCAGCGCCCAGCGCGGGCCCGGACACCTCTGGCATAAGGTCAGCAGGCTTCACAGGGAATTGCGCCGCCGCCCCTTTGGCAATCTCATCCTCATAGCCAACGGGAAGAGAAAGCTCCATCTGCGCCGCCCGCAAAAGGGTGATATCCCGCGCCAAATCGGCCGTTTCTCGATAGGCCAATTCCGCAGGTGAGGTCATGGACCCCATGCCATCCCGCAAAATTTGCAGCGTCTTTGCATCTTTGCGTGACAGGCGCAGCGATTTGGCAATACCTTCCCCGCCCAGCGCGGCCAGACGGCGAAGCGGATTTGCCGTCAAGCCACCTTCGAGATGCACCAAAACCGGCAACGCCCGCGCATCTGTACCGGACAAAAGGGTCGACAAAACCCCACATTGCGCCATCGTCGCAACCGCCGGGGCTGGATCCGGGGCAGATAAAAGCTTGAGCATCTCGGCACCAACACGCTCCCGCGAAAGCGCCTCTAACCCGTCCAAATTTGCAGAAATTGCCGCCAAAGCATCCTGATCAGGACCTTCGGCAACATCCCCATACCAAGCGTGGAATCGAAAGAACCGAAGCGTGCGAAGATAGTCTTCGCGAATGCGTGCAGCAGCGTCATAAATGAACCGAACGCGGCGCGCTTTCAGATCTGTAATGCCGCCCAACGGGTCAATCACAGTGCCTTCTGCGTTCGCATAAATAGCGTTCATTGTGAAATCGCGGCGGTGTGCGTCCTCTTCCATTGTGTCCGCAAAGGCGACCACAGCGCGGCGACCATCGGTTTCGACATCTTTACGGTAAGTGGTCACCTCAAACCCTTCACCGTCCACAACCACGGTAATGGTGCCGTGATCAATCCCTGTGGGCACCGGGCGAAACCCGGCGGCTGATGATAGTTCGATCACCTGTTCAGGCCGTGCATTGGTCGACAGGTCCAAATCGGATACAGGCACCCCCATCAGCGCGTTGCGAACACATCCACCAACAAAATAGATTTCAAACCCTCGGGATGTGAAGGCTTGCGCCAAGCTTTGAACACGAGGGTTTTTGATCCAGCTTTCCGTGATTTTCATCCGACCGACAGCCTTTCAGCCAAGATCCGAAGGATCCGCGCCGTGGCCCCCCAGATATAATAGGGACCAAAGGGGACCGTTTCATAATACCGCGGCGCACCCTGCCAAACGCGACCTTGGGTGATGAAATTCGCTGGATTAGTGACATGTTTGAACGGAACCGAAAAGACCTCCTCCACCTCACCAGCCTCGGGGCGTTCGGTAAATGGGCGCGTCACCAGCCCAAGAATTGGGGTCACCGAATAAGAGGTCACCGTTTCATGCGCAGGCAGTTGACCAAAGACAGAAACGCTTTCTTGCGGAAGGCCAATTTCCTCCCACGCTTCGCGCAGCGCGGCGGCCTTTGCATCCGCATCTTCGGGGTCAACTTTCCCCCCCGGAAACGCAATCTGCCCCGGATGATGCTTCAAATGGGACGCACGTTTGGTGAGGATCAACCGCAGCTCATCCCCAACATAGATCAGGGGAATCAACACGGCGGCAGGTCGCAAAACCCGCCCCTTGGGCAAAGTTACGTTTGGATTCAGATCAAAATCCGAGCTGCCCCCCCCCGAAAGGGCAAGGGCACGCTGGATATGTTCAATCTCAGGCGTCACTGTCCTGACCTTTTGCGTCTTTGCCAACCGTTGCTGGGTCAAGGTCGTAATGCGCACCACAGAATTGGCAATCCGCCGTCAGTCGGCCGTCATCTTTGGTCATATAAGCAATGTCTTTGACCGAATAAATCGACAGGCTTTCGCGCACGCGGTCCTCTGAACAGGTGCAACCAAAGCGCACAGATTGTGGGTCGTACACACGCGGCGCCTCTTCATGAAACAGACGCGTCAAAAGATCGGTAGGCGACACAGATGGCCCGATCAATTCCAGCTCTTCCACGGACGACAACAGGATGTTCGCGCGGTTCCAGTTTTCTTCGTCGTCCCCAGCCAAAAGATCACCCGGAGCGAGCACGCCACCCTCGGCTGATCCACCTTCACCCGTCACATGCGGACTGGCTTTGGGCATGTGCTGCAGCATTACGCCACCCGCACGCCAGGTTTCTTCGCCGCCTGCCCAAGTCGACCGACCAAAGGTCAGGTGGAACCGGGTTGGCAACTGTTCAGACTGGGCAAAATACACCTGCGCACAATCGGACAGAGAGCTGCCAGAAATTGGTGTCATACCTGAATATGGGGTTTTGCCATCGCCTTGGTCGATCAGAACAGCAAAGAATCCCTTGCCAATCTGGTCAAACGCAGCGCCTTCCGCCTCTAGCCGATCTTCATCATAGCTTGCGTAGGCGCGCACCATGGCCGGTTCACCTTCTTTTTCTGGCGCATAGTAATCCGTTGCAATCAGGCGCGCGGGGCCGTCACCGCGAATTTGCAGGGACAGCTTCCAACGAAGCTTGATCGATTGGCCAATCATCGCGGTCAAAAGGGCGGCTTCGGCCACCAAAGCCTCAATCGCGGGGGGATAATTGTGCTGGGACAACACGGTATCGAGCACCCCATCAAGGCGCACCACGCGACCACGCACGTCGCAATTGTCCAGTTGAAAGGGCAGGATGGTATCATCCCAGGCGATTAGGTTTCCGAGTGTCATTGGGTTTTCCACGGGTTGGCTTGCGGCAATTCATCTGCCATATCGCGTCTATATGGGCGCGGCAAGCAATGGAAAAAGGGGGGAAGCCAGAATTCTTATGGCAATGGCATCAATATGGGCGGGAAAGTCCGAGGTTTTCGCCGCGTTACTTGGCGGGGCCTTTGTATTCAATCAATGACATGGACAGATCATCGCCAAATTCTTTCTCGCCACAAAACTTATCAACATCCCACACCAAGCCATCCAAAAACTCTTGTCGTTTTAAGCCAGCGTTTCGGGCAATGACCTGTTCAAAGCCCTCTTCATCCAACATTTCATTCTTTTCGTTTTCAGCCTCGGTGAACCCATCCGAATAGAACATCAGGCGATCACCAGGTGAAAGGTCAATTTCAAAACGCTCATATTTGCTGCCGCGGATCAGCCCAATCGGCATGCCGCCATCGCCCAAGTAGTCCACAGATCCATCAGGACGCAGAATGACCGGGTTAGGGTGTCCGCATTGGGTCAGCACGACTTTTCCCGTGGTCAGATCCAGATAAGACATAATCATGGTAAAATAATGCTCGGTCGGCATGTCTTCGAGCATCATGGTATTGAGCAAAAAGGCCACCTCTTCCGGGTCACGCAAACGCGATTTACCACCGGGGGCACTTGCAGATGTGATGTTTTGTTCGGGCGAGCCATCGGACAGGTAAGACGCCAATCTGGCGGTCAAAAGCGCCGATGCGATACCGTGGCCCGAGACATCAATGGAATAAATGGCAACGGTATTTTCATCGGGCTGAAACATCCCCACAAGATCACCGCCCACATGCCCACAGGGTTGTAAAAGTAGGCTGACCTCTGCTGTGCCATAATCACGAAATCTTTCACGAACCAAGGATTGCTGCATATTGCGCGCTTCGACCAAGTCGCGGTCAATCGAATCATAGATGGTTTGGATTTCCGACAGCGTTGTCGACACCAGCCGGTTCTTTTCCTGAAGCTCCCGCTCCATCGTCATGATCCGGCCGCCCGCATTAATGCGCGCACGCAGTTCTTCGGCATTCACAGGTTTGTTCAGGAAATCATCCGCGCCAACATCCAGACCTTGCGCCACAGCCCCCTTTTCGCTTTTCGACGTCAAGAGGATAAAATAGCCGTATTTGTCACGGGGAAGGGCACGAAACGCTTGGCATAATTCAAGCCCATCCATGCCGGGCATCATCCAATCTGATAGAATAAGGTCAATATCTTCTTCGGCAATTTTTTCCAAAGCCTCAACACCAGAACCAGCCTCAACCACCGTAAACCCCTGACGTTTTAGCGTAGAGCAAACAATCATACGCTGCGCCCGGCTGTCATCCACCACCAAGATGGTTTTGACAGCATCCACCCCCACAGCCGAAAGCTCATGGGTAACGGCAGTATCTGGCAATTGAGATGCAGCGCGTGGTTTCAAAACAGGTTCCTTATGCCTCACAGATCAGACGACCTGAACAAGCCATACGACTCAGGTATTGCGCGCTGGTTAACTCTAAAATTTGCACGGAATTTCTTTGTTTAATAATGAGATGTTAAACCTCTGCCCCTATCGAAGGAACAGTTTGTGTTTGTGACAGGGCCGGAAGGGGTCATTATGATCAGCTGGGATCGCGTTAATGAGTTGAAAGAAGAAATCGGCGAAGAGGACTTTGCCGAAGTGGCTGAGATGTTTCTTGAGGAAGTGGACGAAGTCATTGAGCGGCTGCGGACAAAGCCCGAGCCTGATCAATATGAACAGGATTTGCACTTTCTGAAAAGCTCGTCGCTTAATCTTGGCTTTCAAGCCTTGTCAAAGCTTTGCGGCGAAGGCGAGCGCTTGGCAGCAGAGGGGAAATCCGACGCCGTGCAATTGGGCCCTGTGTTTGAAACATATTCCGCGTCAAAAGAAGCGTTCACCGCCCGCTAAATCACAAACTCTGCCACGGTTTCGTCATCTGTAATGTCTGAATAAGCAAACCCACCGGCATCAAGACCCGCAAAAAGAGCGTCGAAGTTTTCGGGTCGATTCGTTTCTATCCCAATCAGAACAGATCCAAAATTTCGCGCCGATTTCTTCAGATACTCAAATCGGGCAATATTGTCGTCAGGCCCAAGGATCTGAAGAAAATCTTTCAACGCACCAGGGCGTTGGGGCAGGCGCAGCAAAAGATATTTTTTCAAACCCGCATAACGCTGTGCGCGCTCTTTCACCTCGGGCAGGCGTTCGAAATCGAAGTTCCCACCAGAGGTCACACAAACCACGGTTTTACCCGCAATCTCATCCCGCAGATCTTTCAATGCATCCACCGACAGCGCGCCTGCTGGCTCAAGCACAACACCCTCAACATTCAGCATATCAAGGATCGTCGTGCAAATCCGATCCTCTGGAATCGCGCGCACCTTGTCTTGTGGTGTGTCTTTCAAGACCTCAAACGTCAGCGCACCAATGCGCGCAACGGCTGCCCCGTCCACAAAATTGTCAACCCGCTCCAGCGTGACCGGGCCACCATGCGAAAGCGCCGCAGCAAGCGACGTTCCACCAGCGGGTTCCACATAGAAAATATCGGTCTTTGGGGCGACTTCGCCCATATACCGCGTGATCCCGGCGGACAGACCGCCACCGCCAACAGGCAGCACAACGATGTCAGGGGTGCGGCCCAGTTGGGCGACAGCTTCGGCCGCCACACTGGCTTGCCCTTCGATCACATCTTTGTCGTCAAAGGGTGACAAGAAATGCCCGCCAACCTCGGCGCAATAGGCTTGTGCGGCGGTTAGCGTGTCGTCGAAATAGTCGCCGATCAGGCGGATCTCAATCGCATCGCCGCCAAAAATCCGGGTCTTTTCAATCTTCTGTTGTGGCGTGGTGACAGGCATGAAAATCACGCCTTTCACCCCAAAATGCTTGGACACATAGGCCACGCCCTGCGCGTGATTGCCGGCAGAGGCGCAGACAAACACGTCTTGATCCGGGGTCTTAGCCAACGCCTTGCTCATGGCATTCAGCGCACCACGGATTTTGTAGCTACGCACGGGTGACAGGTCTTCGCGCTTTAACCAAATATCCGCACCAAATTTGGCTGACAGGTGATCATTACGCTGCAACGGCGTCGCGGGGAAAAGCGCCCGCATCTGCTGTTCTGCCACACGGGCTTTTTTCAGAAAATCGCTCATTCGAAATGTCTGACCCAAGGGAAACGGCTTGGCAAGGGTGATATCTGCTGGTGAAAGGGATCGCCCATCTGTCACCCGATGCACCGCTGCACAAGTATTGCCGTTAAAAACAAGCCACAAACCTTGCCCCGCGCGGCAAAACCCGGTAAGCGCGGCGCGATACGCTCGTGAAAGGGAATATGATGCTTTCGTCCAACACCGCACCCCAAGCTGCGCCCAAAAAAGTTGTGCTTGCCTATTCCGGCGGCCTTGATACCTCGATCATCCTGAAATGGTTGCAAACCGAGTATGGTTGCGAAGTGATCACCTTCACCGCTGATCTTGGTCAGGGCGAAGAGCTGGAGCCCGCTCGCAAAAAAGCCGAACTGCTGGGCATCAAGCCAGAAAACATCCACATCGAAGATCTGCGCGAAGAGTTTGTGCGCGACTTTGTGTTCCCGATGTTCCGTGCCAACGCGCAATACGAAGGTCTGTACCTTTTGGGCACGTCCATCGCCCGCCCGCTGATCTCCAAACGTCTTGTTGAGATCGCGGCCGAGCATGGTGCCGATGCGGTCAGCCACGGCGCAACCGGCAAAGGCAACGACCAGGTACGGTTTGAACTGGCGGCTTACGCGCTGAACCCCGACATCCAGGTGATCGCCCCTTGGCGTGAATGGGATCTTGGCTCGCGCACCAAGCTGTTGGAGTTTGCTGAACAGAACCAGATCCCGATCGCCAAAGACAAACGTGGCGAAGCGCCATTCTCGGTTGATGCGAACCTGTTGCACACCTCATCCGAGGGTAAGGTTCTTGAGGATCCAGCCGAGGATGCGCCCGATTACGTCTACCAACGATCGGTCCACCCAGAAGATGCGCCAGACACGCCCGAATTTATCGAGATCACCTTTGAAAAGGGCGATCCCGTGGCCATCAACGGCGTCGACATGTCGCCCGCAACCGTGCTGACCGAGTTGAACGAATATGGCGGCAAGCACGGCATCGGCCGTCTTGATCTGGTCGAGGGTCGTTACGTTGGTATGAAATCGCGCGGGATCTATGAAACCCCCGGCGGCACCATCCTGATCGAAGCCCACCGCGGCATTGAAAGCATCACCATGGACCGGGGCGCAATGCATCTGAAAGATGAGCTGATGCCGAAATACGCCGAGCTGATCTATAACGGTTACTGGTATTCGCCCGAGCGTGAAATGCTGCAAGCCGCCATCGACCTGTCGCAAGAACATGTGACCGGCACCGTGCGCATCAAACTGTACAAAGGTTTGGCCCGCGTTGTGGGCCGCTGGTCCGATCACTCGCTCTATTCAGAAGAGCATGTGACGTTTGAAGAAGACATGGGCGCCTATGATCAGACCGATGCGGCTGGCTTTATCCAACTGAATGCACTGCGTCTGCGGTTGATCGCCATGCGCAACAAACGCGTTGCAAAGTGACTTTCGACGACGATACCGATGATGAACTAGAGATGTTCATTGAAGCTCAGGACACCGTTTGGCACGATGTCCTGAGCGAACTTCAGGCCGGGAAAAAAACCAGCCATTGGATGTGGTTTGTCTTCCCACAGCTTGCTGAATTGGGCCGCTCCGATCTGTCTCAGCTTTACGGACTTGAGGATCTAAACGAAGCAACGGCCTATCTGCAACACGAAGAACTGAAACGCCGCCTGCTTGTGGTCTCATCCCTGTTGCTTGAACACGCGGGCACCGATCCGGCGGACATTCTGGGCGATGTTGACACCAACAAACTGCGGTCTAGCATGACGATTTTTGCAGCCGTAAGCGATACCCCGCCCGTCTTTCAGCAGGTCCTTGAGGTGTTTTATGATGGCATCCCATGCCCACGCACGGTCGCTGCGCTGACACGGGCCTGACGTCAGCGGCCCCTGGGTCAATCTTGCCACGTTTCCCAGATTGTTCTATCGCAAAGCAAAGCAGACGGAGGCTTGGGGAAAAATATGCCACTTACCGATATCGCACAGGGGATACAAACTGGACTTGGCGGGCATGGCTTTGATGGGTCGCTTAAGTTTGATTGCGGAGCCGATGGCGTGATCGTGCTGGCCGACAACACAGTCAGCACCCAGGACCGCGACACGAATTGCGTGCTGCACCTGACCACCGAGAACCTGAAAAAACTGCTGACCGGAAAGCTAAACCCCATGACCGCCGTTATGATGGGTAAGATCAAGATCACCGGTGATATGTCGGTCGCAATGCGGCTGGGGAAACTGCTTAAGGGTTAATCAGACCCTGTTTCGGCCAAAAACGCCTGAACCTCGGCCCGATCTGGCATGGCATCTGCGGTGCCGTGGCGCGTGACCTGAATGGCGGACGCAGCAGCGCCTAACCGCATCGCATCACGAATTTCTACCCCCTGATCCAGTCCGGCGGCAACATAGCCGATAAAGCAATCACCTGCGCCCGTGGTGTCAACTGGATCAACTTTGAAGGCGGGCACGCCTATTTCCTCGCCCGTTGCGCCAACCCGCCACACGGCACCTTGTGCACCTTTGGTAATCAACAGGTTCGCCACATCTATCTGATCGGTTGCAACGCCCAGCGCATCGGAAAGCTGTTTGGCCTCGATCTCGTTCACCACAAGAAGATCGGTGACAGGCAGCATCTGCGCCGCACGCGATGCATCAAAGGGCGCGGCAGAGTAAACAACAAACAGGCCTTGCTTTCGCGCCCGCGTGGCGGCCTCTAACGTCAAAACTGTTTCATTCTGCAGGATTAGAGTATCATTCGCATCAGCATCCTTTAGCGCATTCGCCACTTGCACATCAGTCATCTGCACATTTGCACCAGCAAAAAGGACAATCATATTCTCACCCGACGCATCGACACAGATATTGGCGTGTCCAGTCGCGGCGGTGGTGGTCACGATATGCGAGGTATCAACCCCCATATCCCGCAACCGGTCCACACACCAAGCACCCTCTGCGCCAACCGCACCAATATGATGCACAGTCGCCCCAGCCAGCGCGGCCGCGATAGATTGGTTTGCACCCTTGCCGCCCAAACCGACACGATGATCATTCGACGCCAGCGTTTCACCCGGTTTTGGCAGGTGATCTACGTCATAGAAATTGTCAATGTTGATCGAGCCAAAGCAAAATACGGTCATCGGGGCCTCTTTTTTGCAAAACCCTATATTTTCAATCCCCATGCGCAAGTGAAATGCGATGGCACGCGGTGAAATCTCTGGGATTTGTCCCGTTTTGTGAATATCACTTTTATATTGTATTCCATTGTATACCGTTTATATGGGCTATAAGAATTTCATACTTTCCAAGCTTGGAGCCCCGCCATGACACGCCAAATCGAAGCCACCCTGATCCCCGGCGATGGGATCGGACCCGAAATCACCAACGCCGTCATCGCCATTCTAGACCACATGGGCGCGCCCTTTAAATGGGACGTGCAACAGGCCGGTATGGCCGGGATTGACGCCGCGGGTGTGCCGCTTCCGCAGGCTACGCTCGACAGTATTCACCGCACCAAACTGGCCCTCAAAGGCCCACTAACCACGCCCGTTGGTGGCGGCTTCAAATCAATCAACCTGCAACTGCGTCAGGAATTTGAACTGTACGCCAACGTGCGCCCCACCAAGACCATCAAGAAAAACGGCCGCTTCGACGGGGTTGATATGGTGATCTTCCGTGAAAACCTCGAGGGGTATTACATCGCGGACGAAGGGTATATCGAACACAACGGCGACCCCGAGGGCAAAGTCTATTCCACCGGCTATAACACCAAAGCCGAAGCCCGCCGCATCGCCCGCGCCGCCTTTGAATACGCTGTCGCCAATGGCCGCAAAAAAGTATCCATCGTGCACAAGGCCAACATCCTGAAACTGCTATCTGGCATGTTTCTGGAAGAGGCCCGCGAAGTGGCCAAGGAATACGAAGGCCGCGTCGATTATGATGAACGCATCGTCGACGCCTGCGCCATGCAGATGGTCATGTACCCCGAAGCCTTTGACGTGATTGTCACCACCAACCTCTTTGGTGACATCCTGTCCGATCTGGCCGCGGGCCTTATCGGCGGTCTGGGTCTTGCCCCCGGCGCCAACATCGGTGAAGACGCCGCGATCTTTGAGGCGGTACACGGATCCGCGCCAGATATTGCTGGCAAAGGCCTTGCCAACCCCTGCGCGTTTTTGATGGCGGCAGGCATGATGCTGGAACATGTGGGTCGCGTGGAGGACGCCAATCGCCTGCGCCAAGCGGTGATCGACACCGTGCAATCCGGCGATGGTGCGACACCTGATCTTGGTGGCACGGGCAACACCACCACGCTTGCGGATGCGATCATTTCGCGCCTGTAAAGACCCGAAACCGAACGACACACCACAAAACCGGGGCCCCGCGCCTCGGTTTTGACCTTGGTCAGGGACAGCACCTATCCACAGGTGCACACTGATGCCATGACCCAATTAAATTCAAATCCCATCCTTACCGTCACAACTGAGACCGTCGAAAAACACGGTTTCTTTTGTAAAATGAGCGCCCGGAAAACCAGCGCTTGGAAGCGCAAAAAGGCGTGGCTGGATGCCCGCTTTGCCGAGGGGCTGCAGCTTCGCCTGTTGGGCAATAAAGAGCGCGGTTTCATTGAATTCATCCCCGGCAAATACGCATGGCGCGGTATTGAAGATGCGGAAGATTTTGTGGTGATCCACTGCCTTTGGGTTGTGGGGAAAAGCAAAGGCAACGGGTTCTCAACCCAGCTTTTGAATGAGGCCGAGGGTTGGGCGCGCGAAAACGGATACAAAGGCGTGGTCGCCCTGACAAGTTCAGGTAACTGGCTGATCGATAAAGGCATCCTGGCCCACCACGGTTACCAATCTGTTGACAGTGCTGCACCGGGTTACGACTTGATGCTAAAGCACAATTCCCCCGCAAATCCCCCACAACTATCGGGGCATTGGTCCGCAAAAGCGGCCGCCTTTGGGCCGGGAATGACGGTTCTTCATTCCGCGCAATGCCCCTATCTTGAAGACGCGGTGGCCCATGCCCGCGCCGCCGCCGACACCTTAGGCCTGCCGTTTCGCGCCATTGAAATCACGTCAGCGGACAAAGCGCGAACTCTTGTCCCCAACCCATATGGCGTCTTCTCTTTGATCCACGACGGACGTGAAATTTCGAGCCACTACCTACTGACCAAACAAATTTTACCTCTGATTGCCCGCGACTAATTCGCCGTTTCACGCGCAAGTCCCTTTTTTTTCATGCGCAGATTGTGTATGTCAGGGTCAAATCCAATCCTGCGCCCGAAGCGGTCTTTCGCGCGCATTCTAACCTTTCATCGAAAAAAAGGGGTGTTCTGTCATGACCGATACTTCACAGCCGGATATTGTGTATACCATTGTAGACGAAGCGCCAGAGCTTGCCTCCGCCTCGTTCCTGCCCATCATCAAACGCTTTGCCAAAGCGGCGGGCGTATCGGTGGGCACCAAAGACATCTCATTGGCCGGCCGGATCATTTCGACCTTCCCCGAAAGCCTGTCAGCTGAACAGCGTCAAAACGACGATCTGGCCGAGCTGGGCAAGCTGGTGAAAACCGCCGATGCCAACGTCATCAAACTGCCAAACATCTCGGCTTCGGTGCCGCAACTTGTCGCCGCAATCGAAGAGCTTCAGGCCCAAGGCTACGCCCTGCCGGATTACCCGGAAGAGCCACAGACCGACGAAGAAAAAGCCGTGCGCGCGCGTTATGATGGGATCAAAGGCTCTGCCGTGAACCCTGTTCTGCGCGAAGGCAACTCGGACCGTCGTTCAGCCAAAGCCGTGAAAAACTATGCCCAAAATAACCCGCATTCGATGGGTGAATGGGCCTCGGGCAGCAAGACAAAAGTGTCTTCGATGCCAGGTAACGACTTCTACGCAAACGAAAAAGCCGCAACCATCACCGCAGCGCAAGCCGGTGATGCGAAGATCGAATTCGTTGGCAAAGACGGCACAACCACCGTTCTGAAAGACAGCTGGCCGCTGGAAGAAGGCACCGTGGCAGACGCGACATTCATGTCGGCAAAGGCCCTTGGCGCGTTCTTGGCAGACGCCATTGAAGACACCAAAAAAGACGGCACCATGTTCTCGCTTCACATGAAAGCGACCATGATGAAAGTGTCTGATCCGATCATCTTTGGCCACGCTGTGAAAGCATGGTTGGCCCCTGTATTTGCAAAGTTTGGCGCCGAATTGGACGCCGCTGGCGTGAACCCAAATTCGGGCATGGGTGACCTGATTGAGCGCGTGAAAGACAACGCCGACATCATGGCCGCCATCGACGCCGTGACCGCGGATCGCCCCGCGATGTATATGGTCGATAGCGACAAGGGCATCACCAACCTGCACGTCCCATCCGACGTGATCATCGACGCTTCGATGCCCGCCGTGATCCGCGCGGGCGGCAAAGGGTGGGATGCTGACGGCAACAAAGGGGATACCAACTGTGTGATCCCCGACAACTGCTATGCGACCATCTATGACGAAACGATTAACTTCTTCAAAGAAAACGGAAAAATGGACGTGTCCACCGTTGGGTCCGTCGCAAACGTTGGCCTGATGGCGCAAAAAGCCGAAGAATACGGCAGCCACCCCACCACCTTCGAAGCACCCGCTGACGGCGTGATCCGTGTGGTTCTGGCCAACGGCGAGACACTGCATTCACACGACGTTGAAGGCGGCGACATCTGGCGTGCGTGTACGGCCAAAAAGGCGCCAATTGACAACTGGATCCAGCTTGCCCTGGACCGTCAACGCCTGACCGGTTCCGAAGCCATTTTTTGGCTGGATGCAAACCGCGCCCATGATGCCGAGCTGATCAAAATGGTGGAACCCGCGCTGCAAGCCGCTGGTGTTGCAGACAAATTCCAGATCATGGCCCCCCGCGAAGCCACCCGTCAGTCGCTGATCACCATCACCGCAGGCAAGGACAGCATCGCCATCACTGGCAACGTGCTGCGCGATTACCTGACCGACCTGTTCCCAATCTTGGAGCTTGGCACCTCGGCGAAAATGCTGTCGATTGTAAAGCTGATGCAAGGCGGCGGCTTGTTTGAAACCGGCGCTGGCGGATCCGCCCCCAAGCATGTTCAGCAACTGGTGGAACAGAACCACCTGCGTTGGGATTCTATGGGCGAATTCTGTGCCTTAGGTGAAAGCTTGAACTTCCTCGCAGACGTCAAAGGCAACGCAAAAGCAGGCGTTTTGGGCGTGGCCGCTGAGGCGGCAACCCAAGGCATCTTGGACAACAACCGTTCACCAAGCCGCAAAGTTGGCGAGCCGGACAACCGCGACAGCCACTATTGGTTTGCACGTTACTGGGCCGAAGCGCTTGCCGCCCAGACGCAAGATGCTGATTTGGCAGCGGAATTTGCACCGATTGCAAAAGCGCTGGCAGATGGCGAAGAAGCAATCCTGGCAGAGCTTGCAAAGGCACAGGGTCCAGCCGCAAACATCGGTGGGTATTTCCGCCCTGACGCCGCGCTGAAAGCAAAAATCATGCGCCCATCAGCCACGCTGAACGCGATCATCGACTAAGCTTTACCGGTTTAAAACACGAAAACCCCCGCCAAACGGTGGGGGTTTTTCTTTGCGAAAACTGTAAACTCTTTAAAGTTTCAAAACGCCAAACTTTAAACTGTTTAAAGGTCTCAGCGGCAAAACTGTAAACTGTTTAAACCCCTATTTCCCCAAAACCGCATCCGTGTTCACCACACCCGCGGCGCGCAAAGTGGCCAAATCTGGCGCCCAAATCTCATTGTGTGAGCGTTGGAACATCACGTCCAAAAATCCGTCACTGACCCCGCGCGCGCGGAAAAGATCGCGGTCTTTTTCCTGTTCCGCAGCCACATCAATGTGCGGCAGTTGCGACGCATTGGTGAGAAGATATCCATGAAACCCCAACTTTGCATCCGGGGCGATGCCGCGCGTTTTTCCGGCGATAAAAAGAAGGGTGCAGGCAGAGCTGCAATCCTGTTCGACAAATGTGCTCAGGTCACGGGCAAGGATCAGCTTGGCGATCCCGCGCGCTTCAAAGATGTTTCCGCCATTGCTGGTCAGATGCACATGGCGCAGATCGGGATGTTTTGCCAAAAGCGCCATGAACCGTTTGGTTGCGCCCAGCGCGATCACACCGCGCAAGGTAAGGATGGTGCCACCCTCGGAAACGCGCATATCATAGTTTGACGCGTGCAGTTGGTCCCGCTGCACAGAATAAGGCAGATCATCAGGGGGAACATGGGTGGCCAGCGCCAAACCCCACCATTGCGACAACACCACAAACACGGCAACAATCAGGGCAAACATCCCGCCCCAAAGGGGCAACATAGACCCTAATCCACGCAAATTCCGCTCGGCTGCGCGAAAATAGCCGGTGCATTGCCAGACCAGAACGACAAGATCGACGCCAGCAACGCCCAGCGCAAGCGGTATTGCAACCGGGTTTTCACGGATCAACATTGCAAAGAGGCCGTAGATCACCAGCCGCAGGGCAACCCCATTCAGCCAGAACGACCGAAGCAAAGACTGCTCTCCGCGCCAATGAGAAAGGACATAAGCCATGCCCAAGGATAGGGCTGGCTTATGTCCAAGGTCAAATCCGGGGGAATTGCCCAGTGTTTACTTCTCACCCAAACGTGCGGCGGCCAGAACCGCCATGTTCAGGATGTCATTAGAGGTCGAGTTGGTGGAACAGATCTGAATCGGCTTATCAATGCCAGACAAGATCGGACCAATCACGGTGGCACCGGCCAGTTCCTGCATCATTTTCACCGAGATCGACGCAGAGTGGCGGGCAGGAACCACCAGAATGTTGGCAGGGCCAGACAGGCGACAGAACGGATATTGCGCCATCACGTCCGGGTTCAGGGCCACATCTGCGGTCATTTCGCCGTCATATTCAAAATCCACACCGCGTGCGTCCAGAATGGCGGGGGCTTCGTGCAGCTTTTGCGCGCGTTCGGATTTTGGATAGCCAAAGGTCGAGAAGCTGACAAAGGCCACGCGGGGTTCCAGCCCCAACCCACGCGCAACAGCAGCGGCGCGTTCTGCGATGTCGGCCATGTCTTCGGTTTCCGGCCATTCATGCACCAAAGTATCGGCCATCAGCACAATACGACCTTTGACCAAAAGCGCGGTCACACCCACAGCGCCGTCACTGGCGCGGGCGTCAAACACATGGTTGATCCGGTCCAGAACATAGGCTGATTTACGGGTTGCCCCGGTGATCAAGCCATCGCCATGCCCATGTTGCAGCATCAAAGACGCGAACACATGGCGGTCACGCGCGGCAAGGCGGTGCACATCGTGGCGGTCAAAGCCATCGCGTTGCAGGCGGCCATAAAGAAAGTCTTTGTATTCGTCGAAATTCTCGGTGTTGGCGGCGTTGACCACACGCAATTCGCGCACAGCATCGCCAAGGCCCACGGTTTCCAACTGTTCACGCACATTGTCCTGACGGCCAACAACCAGCGCACGGCCATAGCCGTTGCGTTGATATTGCACCGCGGCGCGCAACACTTGTGGGTCGTCGCCTTCGGCAAAAATCATCGTCGCTTGGTTTTTCCGCGCACGCGCCGTGATGCCGCGCAGGATCGAGGCGGTTGGGTCCATGCGCGCCTTAAGGCTTTGTTCGTACCCTTCCATGTCGATGATCGGACGGCGGGCGACACCGGTGTCCATGCCCGCACGTGCCACGGCGGTCGGGATCATATAGATCAGGCGCGGGTCAAACGGAGTTGGGATGATGTAATCCCGCCCAAAGCTGAGCTTTTTGCCGTAGGCCATCGCCACTTCGTCCGGCACATCTTCGCGCGCGAGTTCCGCAAGCGCTTGGGCGCAGGCGATTTTCATCTCATCGTTGATGGCGCGGGCGTGGATATCAAGCGCACCGCGAAAGAGGTAGGGAAAGCCCAGCACGTTGTTCACCTGGTTCGGATAGTCTGAGCGACCGGTGGCGACAATCGCGTCATTGCGCACCTCGTGGGCCTCTTCCGGGGTGATTTCCGGATCCGGGTTGGCCATGGCGAAAATGACTGGATTGTCGGCCATTGCCTTGACCATATCTTGTGTCACGGCACCTTTGACGGACACGCCAAGGAAAACGTCAGCGCCAATCATCGCCTCTTCTAATGTGCGCAGTTTGGTGTTGACAGCATGGGCCGATTTCCACTGGTTCATGCCCTCGGTACGGCCTTGATAGATCACCCCTTTGGTGTCGCAAACGATGCAGTTTTCGTGCCGCGCCCCCATGGATTTCAACAGCTCAATACAGGCAATACCCGCGGCCCCTGCCCCGTTAAGCACAATCTTTACGTCTTCGATCTTTTTGCCTGACAGGTGCAGCGCGTTTAAAAGCCCGGCGGCACAGATCACGGCGGTCCCATGTTGGTCGTCGTGAAAGACCGGGATGTCCATTTCTTCTTTCAGCTTCTGTTCAATGATGAAGCATTCGGGCGCCTTGATATCCTCAAGATTGATGCCGCCAAAGGTTGGCCCCATCAGGCGCACCGCGTTGATAAATTCATCTGGGTCTTCGGTATCAAGTTCGATGTCGATCGAATTCACGTCGGCGAAGCGTTTAAAAAGAACCGCCTTGCCCTCCATCACCGGTTTCGACCCTAACGCGCCCAAATTGCCCAATCCAAGCACAGCCGTCCCGTTGGAAATCACCGCCACAAGGTTGCCCTTGTTGGTGTAATCATAGGCGGTGGAGGGGTCCGCCGCGATCGCCTCGCAAGGCACCGCAACACCGGGGGAATAGGCAAGCGACAGATCCCGCTGGGTGGTCATTGGGACCGTGGGCGAGATTTCAAACTTGCCGGGCGTTGGATCCAGATGGAAGGCAAGCGCCTCTTCGTCGGTAATGCGTTGTTTGGGCATGGGGTTGGGCCTTTTATGCGACAGTCTTGGTGAAAACCCATACAGGGGCTAGGGGGAAGGCTCAACCTCTATTCACGTATTTTTCTAACAGGTAACTCAGCAGATTGCGCAATTCTGTTAAAAATAGAGGAGCCATAGAGCAACAATCAAAAACCAAGCACGATCAAGTGGATTTTCATACCAAATCAAAATCCTTGATGCGTTTACATGCGGTTCACCCTATATCTAACGCATTGCGTTACGAGGAGAATGAGAGTGTCACAAAAAGTGCTTTTGACGGGCGGTGCCGGCTTTATCGGGTCGCACACTTATATCGAGCTGGTCAAAGCGGGCTTTGATGTCGTCATCTTGGACAATTTCTCAAACGCGAATCCGGATGTGATTGACCGGCTAGAGGTGATCACCGCCGCCCCCGTGACCTGTTACACAGGTGATGTGCTGGACGGGGCCCTGTTGGATCAAATCTTTGCCGAACATAAAATCGACGCCGCCATTCACTTTGCGGCCCTGAAATCTGTGGGCGAAAGCGTGGATGCGCCGCTGGAATATATGAACACCAATATTGCCGGGCTGTATTCGTTGATGCGCGCGATGGATCGGGCTGAGGCAAATGCGCTGGTCTTTTCCTCTTCGGCCACCGTCTACGGCCAACCTGACCAGCTTCCCGTGCCTGAAAGCGCCCCGCGCAGCTATACCAACCCTTACGGATTCACCAAGCTGGCCTGTGAACAATCGCTGGAACAGGTGGCGGCGTCTGACGACAAATGGGCCTTTGGGATCCTGCGCTATTTTAACCCGGCCGGCGCCCATGACACGGCACTGATTGGCGAAGATCCAAACGACATTCCCAACAACCTCATGCCTTACATTGCCAAAGTGGCAACCGGTGATCTGGCGGAACTTTCCATATTTGGCGGTGATTACGACACCCCAGATGGCACCGGTGTACGCGACTATATTCATGTGATGGACCTTGCGCGCGGGCATGTTTTGTCGGTCAAAGCCCTGCTTGAAACGGGCCAGTGCCACACCGTCAATCTGGGCACCGGCATCGGGTATTCCGTGCTCGATATGCTGCACGCCTATGAACGCGCTGCCGGAAAACCGCTTGCACATAAAATTGCGCCCCGCCGCCAAGGCGATGTCGCCAGCGTCTATGCGGACCCCGAAAAAGCCCGCGACCTTTTGGGGTTTACCGCGGAATTGGGGCTGGACGATATGTGCGCGTCCAGCTGGAATTGGGTGTCGCGCCGCAAGAACACCTGACGGGAAGACCAGAAAACTAGTTTTCTAGTTTTCTAGTTTTCTAGTTTTGGAAAACCCGAGATTTGGAATAGTTTGCCCACCCCAAATCAACCCCTTTCACCCATCCATCAGACCCCCTATCCTGTGCCAAACCAGACAAGGGAGCCCACAAAAGTGAGCGACACTCAGGCCAAAGTCACGCCCATGATGGCGCAGTTTCTCGACATCAAACAGGGCTATCCCGATGCGATGCTGTTTTACCGCATGGGCGATTTTTACGAGCTGTTTTTTGATGACGCCGTTGCCGCCGCCGAGGCCCTTGATATCGCCCTGACCAAACGCGGCAAACATCTGGGCAACGACATTCCGATGTGCGGCGTGCCCGTGCATTCCGCCGAAGGCTATCTGTTAACGCTGATCCGCAAAGGCTTTCGTGTCGCCGTTTGTGAACAAATGGAAAGCCCGGCCGAGGCCAAAAAACGTGGCGCAAAATCGGTTGTGAAACGTGACGTTGTGCGCCTTGTCACCCCCGGCACCTTGACCGAAGAAAGCCTGCTGGATGCGCGCCGCCACAACTTTCTCGCCGCCTATTCCGAGGTTCGAAACGAAGGCGCGATGGCTTGGGTCGATATTTCAACCGGTGCGTTCCGCGTTATGCCCTGCACCCGTATGCGCCTGTCGCCCGAATTGGCCCGCCTCGCCCCGCGCGAAGTGCTGTTGTCGGACGAGAATGAGCAGAATTTGGCTGGATTAGTCTCTGAAATTGGCGGCGCACCCACGACTTTGGGGAAAGCGGCCTTTGACAGCACAAGTGCGGAAAAGCGGTTGAAAGACCTCTATTCCGTTGGGTCATTAGAGGCATTTGGCACCTTTACCCGCGCCGAATTGGGCGCAATGGGCGCGGTTGTCGAATATCTGGACATCACACAAAAAGGCAAACTGCCCCTGCTGCGCCCCCCGGTGCGCGAATTATCCCACGGCACAATGCAAATCGACGCCGCCACGCGTCGCAATTTGGAACTGACCCATTCAATGTCCGGCGGGCGTGACGGGTCGCTTTTGTCGGTGGTGGATCGTACGGTCACGGCAGGCGGTGGGCGCTTGCTTGAACGGCGCCTGTCGTCCCCCTCTCGCGACCTAGCTGAAATCCATGCGCGGCTTGAAAACGTGTCTTTTCTGGTTGAACAGAGCCGCATGTCCGAGGATCTTCGCGCCTCGCTACGCAAGACGCCCGACATGGACCGCGCGCTGTCACGCCTTGGGCTTGATCGTGGCGGCCCTCGTGATCTTTCGGCCATTCGTGGTGGATTAAGCGCATCAATTGAGCTGTCCACCCAGCTTGCCGATGCCGAAGCGCTTCCCGAAAAACTCATGCAGGCCAGTGATCAATTGGTGGGCCACGATGCGCTGATCACATTGCTTGAGGATGCGTTGATTGCCGAACCGCCACTTTTGGCACGAGACGGCGGGTTTATCGCCCCCGGTTTTGATGCGGATCTGGACGAAGCACGGCAGTTGCGGGACGAAGGCCGGGGTGTGATCGCTGGTCTGCAGGCGGATTACGCCGCACAAACCGGGATCAGCACCCTTAAGATCAAGCACAACAACGTGCTGGGCTATTTCATTGAAACCACCGCGACCCACGCGGATAAGATGCTCAACCCGCCCCTGTCCGAGACCTTTATTCACCGCCAAACCACCGCCAATGCCGTACGCTTTACCACGGTGCCGCTGAGCGAGATGGAAACCAAAATCCACAATGCCGGAAGCCGGGCGCTAGAAATCGAAAAAAGGCTCTATTCCAGCCTATCTAATGCTATTCTGGAACGTGCGGCGCAGATCGCAGACACCGCGCGCGCGCTGTCAGAAATCGACGTGGCCTGTGGTTTGGCGGACCTGGCACGGGGTGAAAACTGGTGCGCGCCCAAGGTCGACGACAGCCGGTGTTTTGACATCACAGACGGGCGTCATCCCGTGGTCGAAGCCGCCCTGCGCAAGTCAGGCGACCCGTTCATTGCCAACAGTTGCGACCTCTCCGATGGGAATGATCATGCCCACGTCTGGCTTTTGACCGGTCCGAACATGGCGGGTAAATCTACATTCCTTCGGCAAAATGCGTTGATCGCCCTGCTTGCGCAAACCGGCAGCTATGTGCCCGCAAAATCCGCCCATATCGGCATCGTTTCACAACTATTCAGCCGCGTGGGGGCGTCAGATGACCTTGCGCGCGGGCGTTCAACCTTCATGGTGGAAATGGTGGAAACCGCAGCCATTCTGAACCAAGCGGACGACCGCGCCTTGGTGATTTTGGATGAGATTGGCCGTGGAACGGCAACCTATGACGGGTTGTCGATTGCCTGGGCCACGCTGGAGCATCTTCACGACACCAACCAAAGTCGCGCCCTGTTTGCCACCCATTATCATGAAATGACCCAACTGGCGGACAAGCTGGATGGGGTGGAAAACGCCACCATCGCCGTCAAGGAATGGGAAGGTGAAGTGATTTTCCTGCATGAGGTGCGCAAGGGTGCTGCGGATCGATCTTATGGGGTTCAGGTTGCCAAGTTGGCCGGCCTGCCCGACACCGTAATCACTCGTGCAAATGTGGTGTTGGCCGCGTTGGAAAAAGGCGAGCGCGAAGGCAACGGCGCCAAGGCGATGATCGACGATCTGCCGTTGTTTGCCGCCATGCCCCCCGCCCCGGCACCCCAGAAAAATGAGCCTTCTGCGGTGGAACAGAGCCTAAAAGACGTCCATCCAGACAGCCTTAGCCCGCGTGACGCGCTGAACTTGGTCTATCAATTGAAAGACTTGTTGCCGCAATAAGCTGGACCACTTTACCAACTGCCAGACGCGCCACCGCCGCTTGAGCTGCCCCCACCAAATCCGCCGGATGAGGAGGATGAAGAGCTTTCCCTGCGCACGGGAAGCGTTCGGGTTGCGCTCCAACTCTCATCGCAATTCAGGCAGTGGTGGTCATCTTTTGCTTTGCCGGTGCTGCTTGTGGTCGGAGATATCAGAACGGTTGTCTCGGTCTGCAGGGTGTGAAACGTACATCGAGGACACTTGCTGTAAGAGCTGAACCAAGCGCCGTGCCGAATGACATGAGAGTGGTCGCACGCGGGGCAAAGCCAGACATCATAATCGGCAGTTTTTAGCCCTTCTTCGCGGATCTGCCCTTTGATCAGATGCGCATCGTCATCTTTTTCGCCCAACCAGATCATCCAGGTGCCATCATTGGGGCATTTGCGCGGGCGACGGCGGGCGATGAATTTCCACACGCGCCACAGGCCAAACCCGATGGGGGCCAACAGCGCCCAAGCAAAGCCCCCGAGGCCCGCAATAAACCCTTCGGCCCAACGCCAACCGCGTTTGGCGATCTGTTCATATTGCGGCGCGTCGTAATCGCCGGGATAGACCCCCGTGATTTGATAGATTGTCTCTTCGACGCCGGCAAAAAGCCCCTCGGGGTAATCACCATCACGAAATTGCGGCAGGATTGTCCCGTCAATCACCCGCTTCATCGGGCCATTCATTTCGGTGCCATAGCCTGACCCCACTTCAATGCGCATCACACGATCCTGGATCACCGCGAGCAGCATCACGCCATCATTGTTGCTGGCATCGCCAACGCCCCAACTGTTGAACAGCCCAGTGGCAAAGGGTTCAATTGGCCCGAAATAGTCATGATCCTGCAGGGTCGTCAGCGTGACCACCGTAAATTCCACCCCGCGCTTTTCCTTAAGCTCTTGCAAGGTGCTGCGCAGGCGGTCGCGTTGATCCGCATTCAGAACACCCGCAAAATCATTCACGTAAACCTCTGAATAATGTGGGTAATTCTGGGCCTGAACGGGGGAAAAGGACAGGATGACGAAGAATATGGAAATGAGTAGCCGCAAAAGAAAACTCCCGACAATGCGGGAGTTTTATAGCGTTTTTAATGCCAAATGTTGAGGCAAATTTTCCAAGCCTAGCCGGGTGTGGACGACACGCCCACCTGTGCGGGGCGCAGCAGGCGATCATGAAGCATAAAGCCCTCGGCCATCACCTGAATGATGTCGCCAGCCTTGGTGTTTGGCACCGGGGCCTCAAACATCGCTTCGTGTTCTTCCGGGTCAAACCGGTCGCCCAATTCGGGGGACACAAGACGAATGCCGTGCTTTTCAAAGATGCCCAACAGCGATCGCATGGTCAGCTCAACCCCTTCGATTAGGGGTTTTGACGCTTCGTTGTCAATCTTTGACGCCGCTTCAACCGCACGCTTCATATTGTCGAACACGGGCAGCATATCGCGCGCCAGCTTTGAACCACCGTAATTTTCAGCCTCGCGGCGATCACGATCTGACCGTTTGCGCGCGTTTTCAGCATCTGCCAACGCCCGCATGAACCGATTTTTCAGATCATCACGTTCGGCGCGCAAGGCCAACAGCTCTTCGCCATCCACATGGGTCACATCTTCGGCGGCCAGTTCATCAAGCGACATCAGGTCGTCTGTGCCCTGCTCTGCCATCAAACCTTGAATGGCTGCTTCCACGTCTTGCGCGGGTGTCTTTTTCTCGTCCGTCATTTCTCATCCTCGATCCGAGATCATCTTGCCGACCAGTTGCGCCGTGTAATCGACGATGGGCACGATCCGTCCATAGTTCAGACGCGTCGGGCCAATCACCCCCACAGCACCAATGATCTTTCGATCAGAGTTCATATATGGGGAAACCACCAAAGAGCTACCCGAAAGTGAAAAAAGTTTGTTCTCAGAGCCAATAAAAATGCGAACACCGTCGCCTTGGTCGGCCAATTCAAGGAAATCGGCGATATCACGCTTGCGTTCGAGGTCATCAAACAGGGTTCTGATGCGATCAAGGTCGGCGGGTTCGGCTTCGCCGGACAAAAGATTCGACCGGCCCCGCACGATCAAACGCTCGTGTGGGTCGCCTTCGTGATCCCAAAGTGCGCCACCGCTTTCGACCAGCTCCCGCGCCAACCGGTCCAGTTCTTGCCGGTGTCTGTTGATCTCTTCGCCCATTACCTTTTGCAGCTCGGTTATGGTGCGGCCTTCGGCGATGGCGTTCAGGAAATTGGCCGCCTCGCGCATGGACGATGGGGTTTGGCCCATGGGCGGGGTGAACACGCGGTTTTCCACCTGACCGTCGGCAAACACCAACACCACAAGCGCGCGATCCGCCCCAAGCGACACAAATTCGATGTGCTTAATGGGCGCTTCTTGTTTCGGGGTCAGCACCAGTGACGCGCCCGCTGTGATACCCGACAGCGCCTGACCAACACGGTCCATCATGCCGCCCACATCGCCGCCGCCAATGCTCGCGTCGATCTTTTCGCGGTCGGTGTGATCAAGGTTCGACACCTCGAGCAGCCCATCCACAAACATGCGCAGACCAAGGTCAGTTGGCACCCGCCCAGCAGAGACATGAGGGCTATTTAAAAGCCCCATATACTCCAGATCCTGCATCACATTGCGGATGGTCGCGGCGGACACTTTTTCGGTCAGATTGCGCGCCAGATTACGAGACCCCACCGGGTCGCCCGTCTCAAGATAACTCTCGACCAGACAGCGAAACACCTCTCGCGACCGCGAGTTCATATCTTTCATCAATTCCGAGCCGTCTTCCATGCGCAAACGCCTTGCTTTTATGCCAATTCCACGGGTATCACGCCTTTAAGCTCAAACAAAGAGGTATGCCATGCGCCCTTCAAATCGAAACTTAGATGAAATGCGCCCGATTTCAATCGAAACCGGGGTCACAAAGCACGCAGAAGGGTCCTGCATGATCAAAGTGGGCGACACCCACGTGTTGTGCACCGCGTCACTGGAAGAGCGCGTACCGCCGTTTTTGCGCAATTCGGGCAAGGGTTGGGTCACCGCCGAATACGGCATGTTGCCCCGTTCCACCGGGTCGCGGATGCGTCGTGAGGCCGCCAGCGGCAAGCAACAGGGTCGCACGGTGGAAATCCAACGTCTGATCGGTCGCTCATTGCGGGCTGGCATTGATCTGCAAGGTCTGGGCGAACGTCAGATCACCGTCGATTGCGATGTGATCCAAGCGGATGGTGGTACGCGTTGTGCGTCCATCACCGGGGGCTGGATTGCCCTTCGCTTGGCGGTGAACAAGCTGCTCAAGGCCGGTGACATCACCACCGATCCCCTGTCGGCACCTGTGTCTGCGGTGTCCTGTGGCATCTACGCCGGTCAGCCGGTTCTGGACCTTGATTACCCCGAAGATTCCGAGGCTGGCGTTGATGGAAACTTTGTCATGTGCGGCGCAAAACTGATCGAAGTTCAGATGTCTGCCGAAGGATCCACCTTTAACCGTGACCAAATGAACCAACTGATGGATCTGGCGGAAAAAGGTGGCGCAGAATTGGCTGCCGCGGCGATTGAGGCCACATCTTGACCCGCAAATTTACGGAAGACAAACTTCTGTTCGCGACACATAACGCAGGAAAGCTGGACGAGATGGCCGCCATGTTGCGGCCACTTGGCATCACCTGTGTTGGCGCCGCGGAAATGAACCTGCCTGAACCAGAAGAAACCGAAACGACCTTTGTTGGCAATGCCCGTATCAAGGCACATGCCGCCGCAAAAGCCACTGGTTTGATTGCACTTTCTGACGATAGCGGGATCGAGGTTGACGGGCTGAATGGCGCCCCCGGCGTCTATACAGCCGATTGGGCCGAAACCCCAAATGGCCGTGATTTTGAAATGGCGATGACCCGCACCTGGGACGCGCTTGAGGCGGCCAACGCGCCCTACCCACGCAGCGCACGATTTTGTTCCACCCTTGTCATGGCATGGCCAGATGGGCACGACGAAATCTTTTCCGGCACGGTTGAGGGCGAAGTTGTCTGGCCGATGCGCGGCGCACAAGGCCACGGATATGACCCGATGTTTGTGCCCTCGGGCTATGATATTACCTTTGCAGAAATGGATGCTGATCACAAAAACAGGATCAGCCACCGTGCGGATGCATTTGAGAAGCTGCTGAAAATCTTCGAGAAATAGCATGGAAAATTGGCAAACGGCTGGGTTTGGACTTTACGTACACTGGCCGTTTTGCGCCGCGAAATGCCCTTATTGCGATTTCAACAGCCATGTTTCCGCGTCCATTGACCAAGACGCATGGTTGACCGCCTACCTAAAAGAACTGGACCGATATGGCGCCGACACGCCGGGCCGGGTGCTGACCTCGATCTATTTCGGCGGCGGCACGCCCAGCTTGATGGCCCCCGCCACGGTGGCCGCGATCATTAACCGGGCCGCGGCCCTTTGGTCCTTTTCCAACGACATTGAAATCACGCTGGAAGCCAACCCAACCTCAATCGAATCCGGAAATTTTCGCGGTTATCGTGATGCCGGCGTTGACCGCGTGTCGATGGGCTTTCAGGCGCTAAATGACGCAGACCTGAAACGGCTTGGCCGGATGCATTCCGTTGACGAAGGTCTGCGCGCGCTGGATATCGCCCGCACCCATTTCAACCGCTTTAGTTTTGATTTGATCTATGCCCGCCAAGATCAGACCCTTACCGCGTGGCAATCCGAACTGGACCGCGCCTTGTCGATGGCCCCCGATCACCTGTCGCTTTACCAGCTGACGATTGAACCCGGCACCGCCTTTGGCGCGCGATTTGAGGCGGGCAAGCTTGCGGGTCTTCCAGAAGAGGATTTGGCGGTCGACATGTTTTTCCACACTCAGGACGCAACCAAGGCTGCGGGCCTTCCAGCCTATGAGATTTCCAATCACGCGCGTGCCGGTGAGGAAAGTCGCCACAACCTGATCTATTGGCGATCCGGAGATTGGATCGGTGTTGGGCCGGGCGCACATGGGCGACTGACCATGGACGGGAACAGATGGGCAACACAAACCCCTCTCTCGCCGAGCAAATGGTTGGCGGACGCCTTGGGGGACGATGACAAGCGCGAGAGAGCGTTGGTGCCCCTGCCTGAGCAGGTAACAGAATACCTTTTGATGGGGTTAAGAACGGTTGAGGGGGTTGATCTTGAAAGGCTGGATTCACAGTTTTCAACCACGCTAAATAGTAACAAAATCAAAGAGTTAAAAGATTTATCTTTAATTTCTGTCGACCAAAATACACTTCGGGCGACCGATCAAGGCCGCCCGGTGTTGAATGGAATTCTTCGCGAAATTTTACCGGACTAATTTGGCGTTAAACGGCCAAAATTCCGCAGAGATCATCAAGCTCATCCAGATTCTTGTATTGAATGGTAATGGCGCCGCCTTCAGTTCCCGGTTTGTGATCAATCGACACTTTCATGCCCAAAGTCGCCGTCAGATCCCCTTCCAGCGCCTTTGTGTCCGCGTCTTTTTCCGCTTTCGCTTTGGGCGCGGGCTTCGGGATGTCAACTGGCTTCTTCGCCAAACGCTCCGCCTCGCGAACCGACAGACCCTTGGCGATGATTTGCTTGGCAAGCTCAACCGGGTTCTCAGCGGTGACCAAAGTTCGGGCGTGACCGGCGGTCAGCTTACCGTCACGGACAAATTCCTGCACATCATCTGGCAAGTTTAAAAGACGCAGAAGGTTGGCGATATGTGAACGGCTTTTTCCAAGTGCTTCGGAAACTTTTTCCTGTGTATGACCAAAGCGGCTCATCAAATCGCGGTAGCCGGCAGCCTCTTCAATGGCGTTTAGATCCGCACGCTGGATGTTTTCGATGATCGCAACTTCGAGCGTTTCAGTGTCGGAATAGTTCCGAACAATCACGGGGACTTCGTGCAATTGCGCCATCTGCGACGCGCGCCAACGACGTTCGCCCGCGACAATTTCAAACGTGCCATCCCCACTGGGATCCGGGCGCACAATCAGCGGCTGAATGACGCCCTTTTCTTTGATCGAGGCAGACAGATCATCCAATTGCTCGGGCGTGAACCTACGCCGAGGCTGTTCCGGATTTGGATGCAGCTTTTCAATCGGCATCATTTGGTCCGCTTTTCGCGGCTCTGTCGGTTGACTTGCGACCACAGGATCCGGCGTTACATCCGCCATCAATGCGGAAAGACCGCGCCCCAACCCCCGGTTTTTAGGTTTATTCGCCATGATTGCTTCCTATTTTCTGCCGTCGAGTTCATTTGCCAGATCGCGATACGCTTGGCTGCCCTTGGATTGTGGGTCGTAAGCCAAAACCGGAAGCGCAAAAGATGGCGCCTCGCTGACGCGCACATTCCGCGGAATGACCGTTTCAAACACCAAATCCCCCAAATTGCCCCGCGCGTCCGCCTCAACCTGCCGCGATAGGTTGTTCCGGGCATCATACATGGTCAGGACGATGCCTTCGATGCGCAAATTTTCATTGGCGGTTTGCCGCACTTCACGAATGCTGAGCATCAATTGTGACAGGCCTTCAAGCGCAAAAAACTCGCTTTGAAGTGGGACAAGAACGCTGTCAGCCGCAACCATCGCATTTACCGTCAAAAGGTTCAAAGAGGGCGGACAATCAATCAGGATATAGTCAAACGACCCCATCCCTTCGCCATGCACAGCGTCATGCAACAGGTGGCTGCGCTTTTCGTTTGAAACCAATTCAATGTCAGCAGACGACAAATCTGTTGTCGCGGGGGCAATCCAAAGCCCATCAATTGCCGTTTCCACAACAACGTCAGGCAATGGTGCCTCTTCGATCAGTAGGTCATATGTAGTAAGGCCACGGTCAGCGGCATCAATACCTAGTCCTGTGGACGCGTTCCCTTGCGGGTCAAGGTCGATCAAAAGGACATTCCGACCCTTTTCCGCCAGCGCTGCGCCAAGGTTTATTGTTGTAGTGGTTTTCCCAACTCCGCCTTTTTGGTTGGTAATCGCAATAATCTTGGGCCCGTGCGGGCGCGTTTTATCAAGCACGTTTGATGGCTCCGAGTTTAAGTATGACCGCATCAGGATTTGTGACGCTTGGCAATTTCTCAAGATCAAATCGCCATGTTTTAAGGGCTTCGTCAACCTCTTCCTGATGCTTTGCCCCTTTCAGGAACAGGCAGGTGCCATCAGGTGACAGATGACGCTCGGAAAACTCTAGCAACTTAGTCAGGGACGCCAAAGCGCGTGCTGAAAACACATCAGCAGATTGTGGGGGTGCTTTCTCAATCCGTTCGCTAAGTACCGCTGCCTTTACACCCGTTTCGCGCAGCACCGTGCGCAAAAATGTTGCCTTACGCACATCGCTTTCAATGCAAGTAACCTTGAGGGCTGGATTTTTCTCAGCAGCAAGAAGCGCAACAACCACGCCCGGAAAGCCGCCACCTGTGCCAACATCACACCAAGACTGCGCACCCTTTGGTGAAAGACTAAATATCTGCGCAGAATCAAGCATATGGCGATCCCATAGCGTGTCAATTGTGGAAGGCGCTACCAAATTAATGGCTGGATTCCATTTCTTTAACAGCTCTGCATATATCGTTAGCCGGTCGAGTGTTTCACGTGAAACATCCACATTCGCCTTAAAAACCTCAATCTCACTCACGCTATGCTCGCTTTTTTTGATTGCTCTTACGAAGTTTTGCCAAGATTAGCGTCAATGCCGCAGGGGTAATCCCTTCGACACGACCAGCTTGTGCCAGATTTCTAGGACGAGCCGCCGTCAGTTTGGCTGAAAGCTCATTTGAAAGTCCCTCAAGCCCAATATAATCGAAATCTGTTGGGATCTCTTGGTTTTCATCTCGCTTAATCGCCTCAACGTCTTTGGCCTGACGATCAATATAGTTTGAATACAGCGCATCCTTTTCAAGCTGCTCCCTAACAGAAGGATCGACGCTCGAAAAACTCTCTTCCAAACCCAGAAGATCCAAAAATCCAATATTTGGGAAAGACAACAGGCTAAATCCTGATCGCTTTGTCCCATCTTTGCGAACAGAGATGCCAGCGGGTTCAAGCTCCTGTGGTGTAAAAAGCCTAGCTTTTAAGATTTCTGCGCCGCGTGCCAATGCGTCACTCTTCTGGCTAAAAGCGCATTTTCGTTGCTCGCCAACGCAACCGATTTCCAACCCCAACGGGGTCAATCGTTGATCAGCATTGTCAGCCCTAAGCGACAGACGAAACTCTGCACGGGACGTAAACATACGGTAAGGCTCTGACACCCCGCGTGTGATCAAGTCGTCGATCATCACACCGATATAGGAATTTGAGCGGGAAAAGATGATTTTTTCTCGCCCCAGTGCCTCAGCCGCCGCGTTTAGGCCCGCAACCAAACCCTGGGCGGCCGCCTCTTCATAACCCGTGGTGCCGTTGATCTGTCCCGCCAAATACAGGCCAGGCACATCGCGCAACTTTAGTGTTTCGGTAAGGGCGCGCGGATCGACGTAGTCATATTCAATCGCGTATCCGGGTTGTAAGATTACAGCTTGCTCCAACCCGAAGATCGAGCGCACGTAATCTTCTTGGACTTCAACCGGTAACGACGTGCTAATGCCGTTTGGATAAACCGTGTGGTCATCAAGCCCCTCTGGTTCAAGGAAAATCTGATGAGAATCCTTATCCGCAAACCGAACGATTTTATCCTCGATAGAGGGGCAATAGCGTGGGCCGACACCGTCGATATGACCACCGTACATAGCAGAACGATCAAGATTTTTCCGAATGATGTCATGCGTTTTGGTGTTGGTGTGTGTGATTCCGCATGAGATTTGACGCGCAATTGGCTTTTCATTCATGAACGAAAAGACCGTGGGATCCTCATCTCCGGGCTGGGCATCCAACTTATCCCACTGGATAGTCCGTCCATCTAGGCGCGGCGGCGTACCAGTTTTAAGCCGACCCAGCGGCAAATTAAACTCGTCAATCCGTTCAGCAAGCTTAATCGACGGGCGGTCACCCATTCGCCCACCCTGTTTCTGCACATCCCCGATATGGATAATCCCGCGCAGAAAAGTACCTGTTGTCAAAATCACAGAATTTGCGGTGATTTCAGAACCATCACCCAGGACCACGCCGGACACGCGGCTTGACACCATCATCAAATCGCTCACCTCGCCTTCAACTAAGGTGAGATTGGTGATCCCGTTGATTTCTTTTTGCATCGCCTGCCGGTACAGCTTTCGGTCGGCCTGTGCGCGCGGCCCTTGCACCGCTGGCCCTTTTCGGCGATTTAGCAAGCGGTACTGAATCCCGGCCTGGTCAGCAACACGCCCCATCAGCCCGTCCAAAGCGTCAATTTCGCGGACAAGATGCCCTTTTCCAAGCCCACCAATTGCGGGATTACAGGACATCACCCCAAGATCTTCGCGGCGCAATGTGACCAGAGCGGTTTTTGCACCCATACGCGCAGAGGCGGCGGCGGCATCTGCACCAGCGTGCCCACCCCCAACGACGATGACATCAAAGCTTGAATGTTTCACGTGAAACACTCCTTCCAAACGAAAAGACAGGGTTATTTCCCAAGACAGAAACTTGAAAAAATCTCATCCAAGATCATTTCAACATCAATACGGCCAACAAGCGAATCCAAGGCGCGGATTGCTGTTCGCAACTCTTCCGCCGCCAACTCTGCGCGATCTTCGCCGAACTGTACCTCAACTTGCGCCCGATCCAAAGCATCCAAAGCACGGGACATTTCTTGGCGGTGACGTTCACGGGTGGCAATTCCAACAGACTGAACACGATCTTCAAGGGTTTCAGTAATTTGACCAATCAGTTGATCGACCCCCTCGCCCGTTTTCCCGGACAAGCGAAAGCCCGCCCCTTTGGATAAATCAGACTTCCCAACCGCAACAATGTCATCTGCAGATGGTGAAAAAGGAGGTTTATCATCCTCTGATTCTAACAGAAATATCCGCAAGTCGGCCGCATTTGCACGATCGAGTGCGCGGTCGATTCCGACGCTCTCCACAAAATCTGTGGCTTCACGGATGCCCGCCGTATCGAGCAAGGTGACGGGCAGACCAGCGAGATCCATGCGCACTTCGATGACATCGCGGGTGGTGCCTGCAAATTCCGATGTTATGGCGGCATCGCGCCCAGCAAGGGCGTTTAGCAAAGTGGATTTGCCAGCATTCGGCGGGCCAACGATGGCGATTTCAAACCCGTCGCGAATGCGTTCTGCAATGCGCGTTCCGGCGACTTCTTTGGACAGTGTGGTGATCACACCTTCCATCAGCGCGCCGACCTCTGGGGACACATCCACCGGAACCTCTTCGTCTGCGAAGTCGATGGTGGCTTCTAACAAAGCCGCGGCGCGGATCAGATCACGTCGCCAACCCTCGGCAACCTTACCCAAAGCGCCTGAAAGCACGCGGAGCGCTTGTTTGCGTTGTGCTTCAGTTTCAGCGTCCAAAAGATCCGCCAAACCTTCGACTTGGGCTAGGTCCATACGCTCGTTCTCAAGCGCGCGGCGGGTAAACTCCCCTGGGTCTGCCATCCGCAGATTTTCGATTTTCCCAAGCTCTTCCAACACGGCGCGAACCACGGCGGTTGAACCGTGCAATTGCAGTTCAACAACTTGCTCGCCCGTAAAGCTGGCCTTGTCTTCAAAAGTCAAAACAAGCGCTTCGTCGAGGAAAGTGCCATCAATCGCAAAAAGACGGCGCAGCCCTGCTTTGCGTGGCGCAGGCAGTTTGCCCGCCAATGCAGTGGCCGCCTGAAATGCTTGTGGCCCGGAAATCCGGACCACAGCCACGCCCGCTTTGCCGCGGGCAGATGCAAGTGCAAAGATCGTATTCATATCTAAGCCATTGTTTTAAAACAGAAGTTACGTATTCATCGAGTCAAAGAACTCGCCGTTTGACTTGGTCTGTTTCAGTTTCGAAATCAAGAATTCAACAGCATCTGTTGTGCCCATTGGGTTCAAAATCCGGCGCAGAACATATGTTTTCTGCAGGTCTTTTGAATCCACCAACAGCTCTTCTTTCCGGGTGCCGGATTTGAGGATGTCGATGGCTGGGAAGACGCGTTTGTCAGCAACTTTACGGTCCAAAACGATTTCCGAGTTACCAGTCCCTTTGAATTCTTCAAAGATCACCTCGTCCATCCGCGAACCGGTGTCGATCAGCGCGGTTGAGATGATGGTCAGCGACCCCCCCTCTTCGATGTTCCGTGCGGCCCCAAAGAAGCGCTTGGGACGCTGAAGCGCGTTTGCGTCGACACCACCGGTCAGAACCTTACCGGACGACGGCACAGTGGTGTTAAACGCGCGGCCAAGGCGGGTGATGCTGTCAAGCAGGATCACAACGTCGCGTTTGTGTTCTACAAGGCGCTTGGCCTTTTCAATCACCATTTCTGACACCGCAACGTGGCGTGTGGCGGGTTCATCAAAAGTCGACGACACAACTTCGCCTTTCACGGACCGCTGCATGTCTGTCACCTCTTCAGGGCGCTCATCAATCAAGAGCACAATCAGGTAACATTCTGGGTGGTTTTGCTCGATCGAGTGGGCGATGTTTTGCAACAGAACGGTTTTACCGGTGCGCGGCGGGGCCACAATCAGCGACCGTTGGCCTTTGCCGATTGGCGCCACAAGATCAATGATCCGGGCGGAGCGGTCTTTGATGGTGGGATCTTCGATCTCCATCTTCAGACGTTCATCGGGATACAGCGGGGTCAGGTTGTCAAAGGCAACTTTGTGTTTCGCCTTTTCAGGGTCTTCAAAGTTGATCTTTTCAACGATGGTGATCGCGAAATAGTTTTCATTGTCGCCGGGCGCCTGAATGATGCCTTCGATGGTGTCGCCGGTGCGCAGCGAATACTGGCGGATCACGTCAGGCGAGACATAGATGTCGTCGGGACCGGGCAGATAGTTGGCTTCTGGAGCGCGCAGAAAGCCAAAGCCGTCTTGCACAACTTCCAGCACCCCTTCGCCGCCAATCACCCATTCTTCATCCGCGCGCTCTTTCAGGATCGAGAACATCATCTCGCCTTTACGCATGGTGGATGCGTTTTCGATCTCAAGCTCTTCGGCCATCGCCACAAGGTCTTTGGGGCTGTGGGCTTTCAGCTCGGACAGGTTCAGACGGTTTTCTGACATGGGTATTCCTACGCGGACAACGTGAAACGCGGTCTCATTTTAAAAAGGGAAATGCAATTGGCCGGACGGCCTGCTTTACCCGCACATAAGCTGCATTGATGTCTGAGTCAACAAACTCAGAATTTGAAGATCACCGAAAAGACGATGATGAGCATCAAAAGCGTCGGAACTTCGTTCATCATGCGATAGCGGCGTCCAGCCAGCGTATTGGTCCCGGCCGCGAATTCTTTGCGCCGTGCGCCAAGCCACATGTGAAACCAAGTCATGGCAATCACGGATCCGCCTTTCAGCCAAGGCCAGATCATCGACCAATCGACAATCCCCGGTGTGGCCACCAAACACAGGCCAAAGACCCAGGTGGAAATCATCGCCGGGTTCATGATTGCTTTTAACAGGCGGCGTTCCATGGTTTGAAACAGCTCATCCGTTTCATTGCCTGATCCAACCTGTTCAACATGATAGACAAACAGGCGCGGCAAATAGAAAATCCCGGCCATCCATGAAATCACCGAGACGATATGAAGAGATTTGGTCCAGAAATACCAATCTGAGAGAAGGTCACCCATTCTAAGCCTGCTTTCTTATCCGTGCTGATCATCCTTACTTAAAATAAATATATATAAGAAGAAAAGATGATGATTATGTAGGGCCTGTGGATAATGGGGATTAATGATTTATACCATGAGTTTTACACAAGTGGACAAATCGTTAACCGCGCCGTGGATACTTAAGCAGAGTATCATGTTTTACGGATGAACGAGGTCTTTGTCTCTGGGGATAACCCTGTGGGGAAAGAGACCAGATTAGCGGGTCACTTTCTTCCCGTGGAAAACTTCTCAACAGTGGAAGAAACTCGGAAACTGTCTTAATAAACCCCTAAATATCCTCAGGCAAAACCAAGGGTCGGCTTTCCCACAGAAACGGGCACCGGAACAAACAGAGTTTTTCCACAGACTTATTCAAGGGGTTTCAATGACTGATCAGATCATCCTCGCTTCAGGTTCTGACATTCGTGCGCAGCTGTTGCGCAATGCGGGTCTTAGCTTTGATGTCATTCCAGCACGTGTTGATGAAGATATGATTAAAATGTCTTTAAAAGCAGAAGGAGCGTCCTCTCGCGATCTTGCAGATGCATTGGCAGAATTTAAAGCGCGTAAAATCAGTGAAAAACACCCCGAGGCGCTGGTGTTGGGCTGTGATCAGGTGGCGGATTTGGGGGGTGATGTTCTGTCGAAACCGCGTGATCCCAAGGATGCGATTGCCCAGCTAACCGCCATGTCTGGCATGACCCATCGCCTGTTTTCAGCGGCGGTTCTTTATAAAGACGGGGAACCCTTGTGGCGCCATGTTGGCACGGTGCGATTGAAAATGCGCGACCTTAGCCCGGATTACATCGCCGATTATGTGGGTCGAAATTGGGCAAGCATCCGCCATTCGGTCGGCGGATATAAGCTCGAAGAAGAAGGCGTGCGGCTGTTTACCAAGGTTGATGGTGATTATTTTAATGTTTTGGGTTTGCCGCTGACCGAGCTCCTGTCATATCTGATTGTGCGAGGAGATCTGGACATATGAGCGAACATCGAATTCCCCTGGCGGGTGTGATTGGCGACCCAATTGAGCATTCCCTGTCGCCGCGTCTGCATGGCTATTGGCTGAAAACCATGGGTTTGCGCGGGCATTACATCCCAATGCGGGTCAGTGCGGACAATCTGGAACAGGTGATCCGCACCTTGCCAAAGGCGGGGTTTGTGGGGTGTAATGTGACCATTCCGCATAAAGAAGCGGTGTTGAAAATGGCCGATCTGGTTACCGATCGCGCCGCCCTTATGGGGGCGGCCAACACGCTTATCTTCCGTAAAGATGGTCAAATTCACGCTGATAATACAGACGGTTACGGGTTTATCGAAAACCTGCGCCAAGGCGCACCCAGCTGGAACCCCAAGTCTGGGCCCGCGGCTGTTTTGGGGGCTGGTGGGGCCGCGCGTGCAATCATCGCTTCGCTTTTGGAAACTGGCGTGCCAGAGCTCTTTCTCTCAAACCGTACCCGCACCCGCGCCGATGCGCTGCGGTCTGAATTTGGCACGCGTGTCACGGTGATCGACTGGGTGCAGGCCGGCAATATGATTGATGACGCGGTCACAGTGGTGAACACCACCTCGCTTGGGATGGTTGGTAAGCCAGAGCTTCGCGTGCCCTTGGATGGGCTTAAACCGGGGCAAGTGGTGACAGATTTGGTCTATTCACCGCTGCAAACGCCATTTCTTGAGGCCGCCAAAGCCGCCGGATGCACCACGGTCGACGGGCTGGGCATGTTGCTGCACCAAGCCGTTCCGGGGTTTGAGCGGTGGTTTGGCACCCGACCAGAGGTCACAGAGGGTCTTCGAGATGCGGTTTTAAACGGATGAGTGCGCCCTTTATCATCGGACTGACCGGGTCGATTGGCATGGGAAAATCCACAACGGCCAAGATGTTTCAAGCCGCCGGCGTACCGATTTGGGACGCAGATGCCGCCGTGCATCGGATTTACGCCCCGAATGGTGCGGCGGTGGCACCCATTCAAACGATCTGCCCCGAGGCGATTGTTGAGGGCGGTGTGGATCGGGATATCTTGAAAGCGTGGATTGGGCGAGATTCCGCCGCGCTTCAAACACTTGAACAGATTGTTCACCCCCTTGTGGCCGAGGATCGCGCGCGGTTTTTGGCTGAATCAGAGACTGATATCGTGCTTCTCGATATGCCGTTGCTGTTTGAAATCGGCGCACATGAGCATGTGGATCTGGTGGTTGTGGTCTCTGCCCCGGCGGATCTCCAACGTGCCCGTGTGCTTGAACGCGGCACCATGACCGAGGCGCAGTTTGAGGTGATTTTGGCCAAACAGATCCCTGATGCCGAAAAACGCGCCCGCGCTGACGTGATTATCCCAACCGAAACACTGGAAGACGCCAAAGCCGCTGTTCAGGACGTTTTGGCCCATATTCAGGAGAAGCTGGATGCGTGAAATCGTTCTGGATACGGAAACCACCGGGTTTGACCCAAAAATGGGCGACCGAATTGTGGAAATTGGGTGCCTTGAGCTGATCAACCACATGCCGACCGGCAACACCTATCACCAATACATCAATCCGGAACGTGGCATGCCGGAAGAGGCGTTTGGCGTGCATGGAATTGGGCCAGATCTGTTGCCCACACCGCGACCCGCCGAAAAAGGCGAAGTGATCCTGAAAGATAAGCCGGTGTTCAAAGATGTTGGCCGCGCGTTCATGGATTTTATCGGCGACAGTAAACTGGTCATTCACAACGCCGCGTTTGATATGAAGTTTCTGAACGCTGAACTGAAATGGATGGGATATCAAGAGCTTCCGTGGGAACGCGCCTTGGATACGCTTGCCATTGCGCGCAAGAAATTCCCGGGTTCGCCGGCGTCACTTGACGCGCTTTGCCGCCGGTTTGGCATCGACAACACATCGCGGACCCTGCACGGCGCGCTGTTGGACAGTCAGATTTTGGCGGAAGTGTATCTTGAGCTGATTGGCGGACGCCAGCCTGATTTGGTGCTGGCGGGTGGTCCGCAGGGTGGCGGTTCTGATGCGGCAGATGGGGACAATTGGCGGCCATCGGCGCGGCCCAATCCCCTACCCTCGCGCCTGTCCGAGGAAGAGACCGCCGCCCATACCGAATTTGTCGGCAAGCTGGGCGACGGCGCGTTGTGGAAGAGGTTTTCAGACTAAGCTGAACCCCTTTAGTTTGTGGTCGCTTGTGCAGCTTCTAGTGCTGCACGGCGTTCAATTTCTGCACGGTAAAGTGCAAGGAAATCAACGGTATCAAGGTTCAGCGGCGGGAAGCCACCATCGCGGGTCACGTCTGAAACGATGCGGCGCACAAAGGGGAACAACATGCGTGGGCATTCGATCATCAAGAAGGGATGAATTTGGTCATCCGGCACGTTTTCCACTTGGAAAATGCCTGCATATTCCAGCTCGAGCAGGAACAATTGTTCACCGCCTGCTTTGTTTTTCGAACCAACCGTGAATTTGGTGGTGATTTCATACTGATCGTCGATTGGGCGCTTTTTGGCATCCAGCGCAACTTCGACATTGATGTCGGGCTGAACTTCGCCTTCCACGCCTTTTTGGGCGAGGATGTTTTCGAATGACATGTCGCGGATGTACTGACCCAGAACTTGCATTTTGGGCGGCATTGGGGGGGTTTGTTCCTCGGCCATGGGGGGCTCCTTAAGAAATATGTTTGGGCGAATGCCTAGCACCTTGGGGGGGTGCATACAACCAACGCGATTTGGGGGGCTTTTCTGGATGTGTGGAACCGGGTAAACGGCAGGCATGGATACGATGATCCCCACTTGGGTTGACGGCACCTTGACGCCGGTTGGCAAGCTTGAGGCGCACCTGAAAGGGCTGCGTCACAAGGCGATTTCGGTGTTTGTGATTTGCGATGGCGAGGTGCTGATCCAACAGCGTGCGGGTGGGAAATATCATACGCCAAACCTGTGGGCGAACACCTGTTGCACGCATCCAGCCTGGGGTGAGGATCCTAAGGATTGCACCATTCGGCGATTGAACGAAGAGCTGGGGATCACCGGGCTTGAGCCAATTTGGATGGAAAATCTGGAATATCGTGCGGATGTGGGCGGTGGAATGGTCGAACATGAGGTTGTTGACCTTTTTGTGATCCATTGCGACACGCGCCCCGCTTTGGCGTTGAACCCGGATGAGGTTCAGGCGGTGCGCTGGGTGAATTTGGCAGAGTTGGAAGCTGAGATTGCCAAATCCCCCAACGCGTTTACGCCTTGGTTGCGCATCTATCTGCGCGACCATAAAGCATCAGTGTTTGGTCCAGCCTGACGGGCCTTTTTCGACCTCATGTGTCGGGCGCTTGTCCGGTGAGACATCGGTGAAATCGCCATCAATGACATCGTCGTCACCATGCTGGGGGTGTCTGGGTGACCCACCCATATTCTGGCCGTGCATGCCGGGGCCTGCCCCCTGACCCATTGAAAAGCTTTGAACTTTTACCCTCTTGCGTAAATAATTGAACACCGCCTTGCGGAATGCGGGCACCAAAAGGGCAAAGCCAACGGCATCGGTGAAAAAGCCGGGCGTCAGCAAAAGTGCGCCAGAAAACAGGATCATCGCGCCGTGGGCCAAAGGCTCGGTTGGATCCTGCATTTGCCCAAAACTGTTGCGCAGTTGTGCCATCGCATGCGCCCCTTGCGCGCGCATTAATTGCGTGCCGATCACGGCTGTTAAAACCACCACCAAAAGGGTCGGCCACAGGCCAATTGCGCCCCCAACTTGGATGAAAAGTCCGATCTCAATCAGCGGAACGGCGATGAACAGGGCAAAGAGCCACATAAGAACCTCATTTCTTGCATTTCGCGTGGTAGACTTGTTCCCACACACTACTTACATATGTTGCCGGAAAGGGCGTTTCCAGAGCGCCCCGTAAAAGAGGTTCAAAAGAGGTTCTCATGAGTTCACCCCTGATCCAGCTCTTGGTGCTGGCCGGCATAGCATTGTTCCTGATCTTGCGCTTGCGCGACGTGCTTGGCACGCGCGAAGGCTTTGAAAAACCACAAGTCGCACGACAAGAGGGCAAGCGCCCCGACCGTGAGACATTTGAAGTGATCGAAGGCGGTCCCGACAGCGATATCACCGATCACGTGGATGAAAATAGTGACGCGGCGCGTGCGCTTGTGGCCATGAAAGCCCAGGAACCCAGCTTTTCGGTGGGGGAATTTCTGGGCGGCGCGCGCGGTGCTTACGAAATGATCCTGATGGGGTTTGAAGCCGGCGAAATGGCCGACATCAAACCGTTCCTGTCGGATGACGTCTATGAAAGCTTTGCGATGGTTGTTGAGAATCGCCGCACCCAAGGCCTGAGCGTAGAGGCAAATTTTGTCGGTCTGCGTGAGCTGAAGCTGGATGATGCGCATTATGACAGCGCCACCCAAACCGGCGAAGTCACCGTGCGCTTTGTGGGCGAATTGACGTCCGTGGTGCGCGACAAAGGCGGCGACATCATCGAAGGCAACCCGAATGAGGTGAAGCGCCAGAAAGACATCTGGACCTTTGCGCGCAAAATGGGTGCAGACAATCCAAACTGGCAATTGGTCGCTACGGGCGGATGATTTTGCGGGGGCTGGCAATCGCGCTGGCCCTTTTGGGCACGCCATCCTATGCGGGTTTGGGGGACGAATTGCCCCTGGATGCCCGCGCCCGGGTGGTCGAGTTTTCAGATCTGACCGGATGGGCCGACGACAATCATGACGCGGCCCTTTCTGTCTTTATCGACACCTGCATTGATTTTGACGAACCTTTGTGGCGGCCGCTGTGTATCGTCGCGCAACAGCAATCCTCTGGTCGCGCGTTTTTTGAACTGTTCTTTCGCCCGGTTCTGATTGAAAACAACGCAGATCCCCTGTTCACCGCCTATTACGAGCCGGAAATTCTGGGGTCGCGTTATCAATCTGACACCTACCGTTATCCCCTTTATCGCAAGCCGCCCGAGCTGAAATCAGGCGAGGCGTTTGTGCCCCGCCGCACGATTGAGGAAGGCGGGATCCTGCAAGGGCGCGGGCTTGAGATTGCTTGGGTTGCGGATCCGGTGGACCTTCAGTTCCTGCAAATCCAAGGATCCGGTCGCATTCGCCTTCCGGATGGGTCCGCGATCCGTGTGGGCTATGGGGGCAACAACGGTCATGCGTTTAAATCGCTGGGGAATGAGTTGGTGCGCCGGGGGGTCTATAACCGGCACCAAGTGTCGCAACAGGTGATCCGAAATTATGTGCGCCGTAACCCGGTTGAGGGGCAGGATTTGCTGATGTCCAACCCCTCTTACGTGTTCTTTCGCAAAGTCTCACGTGTGCCGACGCACAAGGGGCCGCTGGGGGCGATGAACCGGTCGATCACCGCGCATCGGTCCTTGGCGGTTGATCCAAAATACACGCCCCTTGGGGCCCCGGTTTGGTTGGAAAAATCCGGTGCTGAACCCTTTAACCGCCTGATGATTGCCCAAGACACCGGGTCACGCGTAAAAGGCGCGCAGCGGGCGGATATCTTTTGGGGCACGGGGGTTGAAGCGGGCAAACTGGCGGGCAAAATCCGTGATGGTGGCCGGATGATGGTGCTGTTCCCCATTCAGCGCGCCTATGCGCTTGAGGCGGAGGAGTAAGCCATGGCACGACGTCCCCGCGGGCTCAGCGAAGATGAAAAGATGTTGTGGAAAAAGGTGGCCGACAACACCGAACGCCTGCATCCCCTTCGCAAAGAAAAAGACCCTATTTCGCCCGAAACGGTACTCCAGCCGCCAAAATTGCCCGAGGTGAAACAGCCAAGGTTTCGCATTGGCCAAACTGCGAAACCCCGCAACAACCTGCATGATCTTGCCCCAACAATGGCGCAGCAGGTGGCCGCGCAACATGTGGCGATGGACCGTAAAACCTTTGGCAAAATGAAAAAGGGACGGCTGTCACCCGAGGCCCGTATCGACCTTCACGGTATGACCATCGCGCGGGCGCATCCGGTGCTGTTGCGTTTTATCATGGATGCGGTCGCGGCCGAGCGGCGTTTGGTCTTGGTGATCACCGGCAAAGGCAAGCATCGCGACGAAGGTGGACCCATTCCCGTGCGCCACGGCGTGCTGCGCCATCAGGTGCCCCATTGGCTGCATATGCCGCCCCTAAAACAGCATGTCTTGCAGATTTCCGAAGCGCATCTGAAGCATGGTGGCCAAGGCGCCTATTACGTTTACCTGCGCCGGATGCGCTGATCAATTTGGTGTGTTTGGGATGATCAACTGCGTGGCGTTTTGCACCACCAGAATCGTTCCTGGCAACAACCCCGGACGGGCGCTGGTATAGGCGCTGCCAAGATCCGGAACGCTTTTCAGAAGGCGCAGGAATGCCGGTGATGCCAGCGCGACACTGTGATCCCCGGCCCCATCGCTGAAGGCGGACAGATCCACCATGGTCACATCCAAATCAGCCAGCGCCTGAATGTCAGATGTATTGCCCAACCGTGCGGATTGTCCGGTCAGACCCGCCGACAGGCGCAGCGCGCGATCTTTGGTTGAGGTAAAGATGTAAAACGGCTGCGGCAGTTTTCCAATCCGTTTTGATTGCTGCCTGAACAGGTCGATATCAATGTCAGGGGAAAGCAAAACAACACCCCCGATTTTATTCACCACCCGCTTTTTGCCACCGATTGAAAGCTGTCGCAGGCTTTCCATTGTCAAAAGCGCGCCCATCGAATGCCCCACCAAAAGCACCTCTTTTGCGCCCGCTTTGGTGACGGTTTCGATCAGGGTTTCCAGCCCATCGCGTGCAAACAACATCGAATCCCGGTCATAGCCATACCCCAGCGGGTGTCCGGCGCTGGGCCAGGAATAATGTACCGGTAAAAATGGCAGATCAAGGTCTTCGTTCAGCTGTGCAAACCGATACAGCCCTTCGGAGAATTTATTGTTAAAGCCATGCACAAAAATCACAGCCACCCGGCCGTCCCCTGTGCGGGTGCGCAGTTCACGCGCGAGCGCCTTTTGAAAGGCGGCGGGGGTTGGGTGGGATGTGAAGTCATCCAACAAGAAATGCTTGGCCGGGTCTGGCGTTTTTCGGTGGGGCCAAAGAATGCTGCCCGGTTCGCGATCAGGGGGGATTGAAACATCAAACCGCCCAAACAGCATTTGGTCGCTGCGGTCCCCTGATGGAAATCCTGTCGGGCTGATATCGCGGGTTGTGCCGACAAAAATGCGCTGCACGTCCCCAACATCACCTGCCCCGGCATAAAGGGTGATTTCACCGCGCGGCGCACAGGCGGTGAGGGCAAGAAAAAGGGTGAGTTTAAGGATCAGGCGCAAAGGGGGTCTCCGAAATTATGTAACGGATACCCGAGTGCGCCTGATCTGACCAGTCTGTTACAGCACGTAGCGGCTGGTGTCGGTGGATTTGACCAGCTCGCCAAGGTTTTTGTCGACGAAATCCTGATCAACGGTCACAGATTCGCCCGCACGATCCGGGGCGCTAAAGCTCAGCTCTTCGAACACGCGTTCCAACACGGTGTACAGCCGCCGTGCGCCAATGTTTTCCACGTCGCGGTTCACGTCAGCGGCGATTTTGGCCAGCGCCTTGATGCCCTCTTCGGTGAAATCGACGGTGACCTCTTCGGTGCCCATCAATGCGGTGTATTGCAAGGTCAGGGCGTTGTCAGTTTCGGTCAGGATACGTACAAAATCTTCTTCGGTCAGGGCGCGAAGTTCCACCCGGATGGGCAGACGACCTTGCAATTCTGGCAATAAATCCGAGGGCTTAGCGATGTGAAACGCGCCAGATGCGATGAAGAGGATGTGGTCGGTTTTCACCGCGCCATGTTTGGTCGATACCGTGGTGCCCTCGATCAAGGGTAGCAGGTCGCGCTGTACACCTTCGCGGCTAACATCGCCACCGCGGGCCTCTTGTCGGGCGCACACCTTGTCGATCTCGTCCAAGAACACGATGCCGTTTTGCTCAACCGCTTCAAGGGCGGCTTTGGTCACGGTTTCATCGTCCAACAGCTTGTCCGCCTCTTCACCCAGCAGCACATCATAGCTTTCGCGCACGGTCATTTTGCGGCGCGTGGTGCGCCCGCCCATAGCTTTGCCAAACATGTCGCCAAGGTTCAACATTCCCATGCCCTGCCCCGGTTGGCCCGGCATATCAAACATCTGCATTGGGTTGGACGTGTCGGCCACATCCAGTTCGATCACCGTGTCATCCAGCAACCCATCACGCAGCTTTTTGCGGAACATTTCACGGGTGGCATCGCGGGCATCCGTGCCGGCAATGGCTTCGATCACACGTTCCTCGGCATTCGCTTCCGCGTTGGCGCGTACGTCATCGCGCATGTGTTCGCGGGTGGAGATGATCGCGGCGTCCACCAGATCGCGGATGATCTGTTCCACGTCGCGGCCCACGTATCCCACTTCGGTAAACTTGGTGGCCTCAACCTTTAGAAATGGCGCGCGGGCGAGCTTGGCCAAACGGCGCGAGATTTCGGTTTTGCCCACGCCAGTTGGCCCGATCATCAGGATGTTCTTGGGGTACACTTCATCACGCAGATCATCGCCCAACTGCTTGCGCCGCCAACGGTTGCGCAGCGCCACGGCAACCGCGCGCTTGGCGTCGCTTTGGCCGATTATAAACCGGTCAAGTTCCGATACGATTTCGCGGGGGGTTAGGTCGGTCATTTGCTGATTTCCTCAACCGTCAATTTGCCGTTGGTATAGACGCAAATATCGGCGGCGATGGCCATGGCTTTGCGGGCAATCACTTCGGCGTCTGTTTCGCTGTCCATCAATCCGCGTGCGGCGGCGAGGGCGAAATTGCCGCCGGATCCGATCGCGGCGACGTCATGTTCGGGTTCCAGCACGTCGCCCGCGCCGGTGATCACAAACAGGTCGGTGCCGTCGGTGACGATCAGCATCGCTTCTAGTTTTTGCAGGTACTTATCTGTGCGCCAGTCTTTGGCAAGCTCAACCGAGGCGCGGGCTAATTGGCCGGGGGTTGCTTCCAGTTTGACTTCCAGCCGCTCAAGCAAGGTGAATGCGTCCGCAGTGGATCCGGCGAACCCCGCCACCACATCAAATCCACCGGGGGACAGCCTGCGCACTTTGCGCGCGGTTCCTTTGATCACGGTTTGGCCAAGGCTGACCTGCCCGTCACCTGCCACAACCACTTTTCCACCTTTGCGCACCCCAATGATGGTGGTGCCGTGCCAGCCGGGAAACTCGTTCTCTGCCATGTTGCCTCCGTTTGTTCGTATCCTATATGGACATGCGGCCAAGGGGGGGCAA